>CAVOIV010000027.1:0-181331 GCA_963695995.1 uncultured Methylomirabilota bacterium | reverse complement strand
GCCACCGGCCGCTGTGAACGCAACGCCTCCGACACCGCCACGGCAATCCGGCCGTCGCGCGCGATCTCTTCGATGTGTTTCCCTAGGTTCTCCGCCTCCGCTCCGAAGACCTCCTCGGCGGCGGGGTTGAGTTTCGTCACCCCGCCTTGCGCGTCCGTGATGATCACCGGGTCGTAGAGTGAGTCGATGGCCGCCTCCGTCGTCTGCTGCGCGATCACCAACTTCCCGAGATCCGAGCGACGCAGACTGCCGGATGCGTTCCGCCATCGTGTTGAAACCGGCGGCCAGGATCCCCACCTCGTCGCGAGAATCCACCGTCGCTTTGGCGTCCAGGTCGCCGGCGGCAATACGGGCGGCCGTCGTCGTCAACTCGCGCAGGGGTCCGACGATCCGGTTCGCCAGGAATACGGCAAACCCGAGGCCGACCGCCACGAGCGAAGCGGCGATAGCCAGCGTCGTGAGAAACCAGTGCTGGGCCACCCCGACGGCGGCCTCCGACTTTGCCACCATCGCCCGCTGGTTGACTTGCAGGAGATTATCGCAGTCCTCCCGCAGCCGGTTGATAAGGGGTTCGAGCCGGAGAAAACGCTCGCTTGCGCTTGACGCCCCGTCCCGCAGTTCGTCAGGCACTGTCGAGGCGGGCCCGCGCAACGTTCGGACCTCGGCCAGAAAGGCATCCACCTGCCGTATAGTAGGCCTCGCGGTCGCGGCGGAGTGACTCGATGATCTCGCCTTCACCCGGCTCGGTGATGTTGTTGGCCGCGCTCTGAAAGCTGGCGTCAAACCGATTTCGGTATTCGATGAGCTTCTTGAGCGCCTCGTCCCGGCGCCCGAGCAGCGCAAAGAGTGCAGCCGAGTTTTGCCGCTCCAGGCTGTCGCGCATATCGTGCGCAGCGACGGTCGAGTCGTAGTTGTTCGCGATGATGTTCCGCGACACGCCCCCCATTTCCCGGAGGTGCCACGCACTCCACCCTCCCAGGACGACCAGGGTGGCCGTGAACACCAAATATCCTACGAAGAGTTTGGTGCGGATATTCATTCGGCAGTCCTGCATGGCCCGGCGCAGGGCGGCCATACCGCGGTCACAGCCCGAGCGTTTGACGCGGCGGCCGCGCCGCAATACCGCCTCACAGCCAAGACCTGGATGCCCGACCCGAAAGGTAACGATGCTCTGCGACAACAGAGACTACCACTGCGAAACACGGAGTCAAGGTGAAAGCCGCCGCAGACCGGGTACTCTGGCGAGCACAGGTTTACGCCGAGGACGCACGGAGAGCCCGGAATCGGTTCGGTGCGTGGCGAGCGAGGGCCAAGACGTTCCCGCTAGGTTTCCCGCCTTCCGTACGGCAGTTCCAGCCGGCCCTCACGGTCTTGCTCCGCCCATGGCGAGATTGGCGAGAGAATTGCATCTTCTGGTCGCACCCGAGGCGGCTGCGACCACGAGCGTCTCCTAACTCCGCTATTCCTGGGAGCGCCCTTCGTCGGACATACTGACATTCTGTGTCATGTGGCCGAAAATTGCTTGCCGTCGCGAGAACGGTCTGTTAGTTAACACCCATTGTTTGGTCGTCGGCAGAGGGAAGAAGGCGTCAACGCCTGGGGGTGGAATGCGTAGATCCCATCGGTGGTGCTTGTTGACGGCGATTCTCGTCAGCATCTCGCTTCTGGTCCTGCCGCGACCGGCCGCAACCGATGTCGGCCCTCCCCAACATCCCCATTTCCCCAAACCGACGCTTCTGGCGCCAAACGTCGCGTTCTGGAAACAGGTGTACACCGAATACGGCGTCGGGGATTTTGTCCTGCATGACCGTGACCGCCTCGACGTAACCTACGGCGTCGTGCGCATAAAGGACGGGACAAGCCAGGCCCGGGCCGCCGAGCTGGCCAAGCCCGAAATCCAGCGCATGCGCACGATCTACAAAGACATCCTGACGCGGCTGGCCGACGGTGCCACCCCTGACACGCTGGGACCCGAGGGCGTGGGGGCGGCGGAGGAGTGGGGGTGCCCCTGCGCGCCGGAGACTCTGCGGCGCGCCGCCGAGAATATCCGGGTCCAGCAGGGCCTCCGGGAGAAGGTGGACGAGGGACTGCACCGCGCCAGCAAGTTACTCCCCCGCATGCTTGCCATCCTGCGACAGCATCAGGTTCCCGCTGAACTGGCCGCCCTCCCCTTGGTCGAATCCACCTTCAATCCCGCGGCCTACTCCAAGGCGGGAGCGGCGGGTCTTTGGCAGTTCATCCGTTCCACCGGCAAGCAGTATTCCCTGATCTCGCGCAAGCGAGACGACCGTCGCGACCCGGTGCGGGCCACCGAGGCCGCCGCCCGGCTCCTCCGGGACAACTACCAGGCGCTCGGCTCCTGGCCGCTGGCCATCGTCGCTTACAACCACGGGCACGCCGGAATCCGGGCGGCCAGCACGCTGGTGGGCAGCACGGCCATCGAGGACATCGTCGCCCGGTACAACGGCCCCCGTTTCGGATTCGCCTCGAAGAACTTCTACGCCGAATTCCTGGCCGCCCTGGACGTATTCCATCCGCTCCTCGCGGGTCACGGGACGCCGGCTCGGGGCGAAGGACCGCCAGCGAAGCGTTCAACAGGCCGCGCTCCCCGCCCAGCGGCCGCCGGCTCCCGTGCTCGTTCCCCTGGCGCCTCCGGCCGCTCCCGCGCCCATAGAGGCCGAGATCCCGATCGAGCCGTCCATGGCGCCCGTGGAACAGGAGCGCCCGATCGAGACGTCTGGACCGCCCGCGGATCAGCCGGCTGCCGATCAACCGGTCATCGCCGAGGAGATCGCTGCCGCGGCCACCAACCCCGTGCCGCCAACGGCCGCGTTCTCGGACTCGCCCGCCACGCTACCTCCCGTCGTCGTCGACCCGTCTCCGCTCGAGACGGCGCCTCCTGAGGTCCCCGAAGCGGAGGCATCCGAGCCGGTATCCCCCTATCCGATCCCGCACCCGCCGCCGGATAACCCGCACCGCGTCTGCCGCAGTTGACGCCGCGCCGTTCGCCGAGGAGAATACCGCGCCATTGATCCGGTCTCGGCTTCAGGGATGCTGCGCGCACGTGATGCGCACCATGGTTCGCGTGGCGGGGAGACGCATCTCGAATCTACACGAGCAATCACCCGCCACGAGCAACTCGAGAGGAGTGCGAATGCCCCCGACACTGGTCTTCTGTCACAGCCCCTTCCGCAAGGAGCTGGCGGAGATCCAAGCCTACCGGCAAACACGCGGGTACGACGGCGTCGAATGGGGACTGGATGGCTGGCGCCTCATGACGGCCCGGACGCGGCGCCGGCAGTTGCTGGATCGGCTCCGTGCCGCGACGCCGCTCTGCTCCGTGCACGCCCCGTACACCGATCTGGAGATCGGCCACCGCGACGCGGAGCATGCGGCGGCGGCGGTCCGAATCCTGCTGGACTACGTGGACGCCGCGGCAGACCTCGGCGCCCACCACGTCAACATCCACGTGGGGACTTTCGGACCCGATCCCGACGAGTTGTCCCGCGACACCTTGCTGCGGAACCTGGTCGCCGTGCTGGAGCACGCCCAGCGCCGCACCGTGCCCCTGACCGTCGAGAATCTGCGGGGCGGCCCCACCAGCCATCCCGAGACCTTTGCGGCCCTCCTCCGCGAGACCGGCGCCCCGGTGACGCTGGATCTCGGACACGCCGCCGGATGCCCGTGGGTTCTGGAAGGGCAGGGGACGGTCGTGGAGTTCATTCGCGCCATCCCGACCCCTATCCTGGCTAGCCACGTGTACCTGATCGAGCGCGACGACGTTCATTTCGCCCCGCAGGCGGTCGGCGACCTATCGCCTGCCCTCGACGTTCTGCGCGAGAAGCACTGCGACTTTTGGGTCCTGGAGCTGCACTCCCTCGAGAAGCTGGAGCAGACGCGACGGGTGGTGGACGCCTATTTCCAGCAGTGCGCCAAAATTCCTTGACCCGTTTGGGGGCGGCTGTTATGGTCCCCCTCACTCCAGTCGGGAGGGGGTCCCGCTGGCGCGACCATCCTGCCCTCACCGTCTCGGACGTTACACCGCACAGGGAGGGGAGTCTCCGGCCATGCGGCATACCGGTGCTGAAGTCGTCTGGGAATGCCTGATCCGCGAGGGCGTCGACGTCGTCTGGGCGTATCCGGGCGGCGCCGCCCTGCCGCTCTTTGACGCGCTCGCCAAGTACCCGCAGATCCACCACGTCCTCGTGCGGCACGAGCAGGCCGCCGCCCACGCGGCGGACGGCTATGCCCGCGCCACCGGCAAGGTGGGGGTCTGCGTGGCGACCTCGGGGCCGGGGGCCACGAACCTGGTCACCGGGATCGCCACGGCGATGCTGGATTCCGTCCCGATGGTCGCCATCACGGCGCAGGTCGCCGACTCGGTGATCGGCACCGACGCCTTCCAGGAGATCAACATCACCGGCATCACCCTGCCCATCACCAAGCACAACTACCTGGTGCGGCAGAGCGAGGACCTGGCGCGGACCCTGCGCGAGGCCTTCTTCCTGGCCCGGACCGGCCGGCCGGGCCCGGTCCTGGTGGACATCCCGAAGGACATCCTGACCGCCCCCTGCGAGTTCCATTACCCGGAGCGGGTCTCGCGCCCGGGCTACCGTCCGGTCGTGCGCTCGGCGCCATACCAGATCCAGCGCGCCGCGCAGGTGATCGCGGACGCCAAGCGTCCCGTGGTGCTCGCCGGCCACGGCGTGCACGTCGCCACGGCCTGGGAGGAGCTGCAGCGCTTCGCCGAGCGGATCAACGCCCCGGTGGTGAGCACCCTCCTCGGACTGAGCGCCCTCTCGGCGGACCATCCGCTCTGCCTCGGCATGGCGGGGATGCACGGCGTGGCCTGGGCCAACCTGGCCATCCAGAACGCCGACCTGCTCATCGCCCTGGGCATGCGCATGGACGACCGGTTCACCGGAAGCCTGCGGCACTTCGCACCCCAGGCGAAGCTGCTCCACGTGGACATCGACCCCGCCGAGATCGGCAAGCGCGTCCCCGCCGCCGTCCCCATGGTGGGCGACGTCCGGTTCGTGCTGGAGGCCCTGACGGCAGTCGTGCCGGAGCTCGACCATCGGGAATGGCTGGCCCAGATCGATGCCTGGCGCGAGCGCCATCCCCTGGAGGTCCACGCCCCGGGCCCCCTGCCGCCCCAGGAGGTCATCCGCGCCCTCCACCAGGCCACGGGAGGCGAGGGCTTCGTGGTGAGCGACGTCGGCCAGCACCAGATGTGGGTGGCCCAGCACTACCGCTTCCGCCGCCTCAACAGCTTCTTCACCTCCGGCGGCCTCGGGCACCATGGGGTACTCGCTGCCGGCTGCCCTGGGCGTTCAGGCCGGCCACCCCACGCGAGCCCGTCTGGGTCGTCGTCGGCGACGGCAGCTTCCAGATGAACCTGCAGGAGCTGGCGACCGTCGCCCAGGAGCGGCTCCCCATCAAGATCGTGATCATGGACAACGGCTATCTGGGCATGGTCCGGCAGTGGCAGGAGCTCTTCCACGGCGCCCGCTACATCGGCACGCCGATCAGCGGCCCGGATTTCGTCCAGCTGGCCGCCAGCTACGGCATCCCGGCGCGGCGCGTCACCGCCACGGCCGACCTGGAGGCGGCCTTTGCCGCCGCGCGGGACTCGGACGGTCCGTACCTCCTGGACTGCAAGGTGGAGCAGGACGAAAACGTCTACCCCATGGTCCAGCCGGGCACCAGCAACACCGACTTCGTGGAGGATCCGCGGGGGAGGGCGAAGGACCAATGAGGCACGTCCTGGTGGCGCTGGTGCAGGACGAGCCCGGCATGCTGGCCCGGATGGGGAACCTCTTCGCCCGGCGCGGCTACAACGTGGAGAGCTTCACCGCCGGCGCCTCCGAGCTGCCGGGGGTCACCCGGATCACCATCGTCGTGGAGGGGTCCGAGCACGGCGCTGGATCAGATCGCCAAGCAGTTCCGCAAGCTCGTCGGCGCCGTCAAGGTGGCGGACGTGACCGCCGACAAGGAGCAGCTCGCCCACGAGATGCTGCTGGTCAAGGTGGGGGTGACCGCCAAGACGCGGCAGGAGGTGGTCAGCCTGGCCGACCTGTTCAAGGCCAGGATCGTGGACGTCTCCACGACCACCCTGATGCTGGAGGCGACGGGCGAGCCGGACAAGCTGGACAAGTTTCTCGAGGTGCTCCGCCCCTTCGGCGTCAAGGAGCAAGCCCGCACCGGCGCCGTCTTCATGAGCCGCGGCGCGAAGGTCCTCAACCAGCGCCCCGGCGTCGCGTCGGATCGGAAGTACCTGGCGGAGTGACCGGCTTGCGGAGAGCGACGATGCCAATCCGGCTGGGTGTCATCGGCCTCGGAAATATGGGGCGACCCATCGCCGAGAATCTGATTCGCGCCGGGTTTTCGACGACGGTCTTCGACCTTCGATCTGCGGCCGTCGAAGCCGTCTGCGCCGCCGGAGCGCAGGCGGCGCCATCCCCCGCCGCGCTCGCCGGACAGGCGGAGATGATCCTCATCGTCGTGCCCGATTCCACCGCGGTGCGGCAGGTGCTCTCCGGAAAGCGCGGAGTTGCCCGGGGGGCGACGAGGGGAAGCGTGGTCGTGGACATGACCACGGGCGATCCGAAGTATACCAAGCCCATGGCGGATCGGCTGGCCAAGAACGGCGTCGCCTATCTCGACGCCCCCATGACCGGGGGGGCGACCGGAGCGAAAGCCGGACAGCTCTTGCTCATGGTCGGAGGCGATCGGGACGTGTACCTGCGCTGTCTGCCGGTGTTTCAGGCCATCAGCAAGCGGGCCCTGCACGTCGGGCCGGTGGGCAGCGGTCATGTGATGAAGCTGGTCCACAACCACGTGTCCCACGCGGTCTTCGCGGCGACCTGCGAGGGGGTCGCCCTGGGGGAGAGGTTGGGGCTGACGAAACGGGACATGCTGGAAGTCTTCAACGAGGGGAACGCGCGCAGCTACACCACGGAGGTCCGGTTCCCCAAATTCATCCTCCCCGAAACCTACGACAGCGGCGCGAGCTTCAATATCGTCCGCAAGGACATGTCCCTCGTCCGGAAGCTCGGCCAGCGCGCCAAGTTTCGCCTGCCCATCAACGCCTGCACGTACCAGTACTGGAAGCACGCCGTGGATGCGGGCATGGGTCAGGAAGACTGGTCGAAGATCGTGCTCCTCTTGGGGGACCACCTCGCCAAGTAGTCTCGCGCGCCGAGGACGGGCAGCCCGGGCGGCTGCCGCCCCGTGGACACCCGCTTCACCGCTTGCGCGCTCGCGCCACCAGCTCCTTCAGCGTGTCGAGGTTGGCCGCACCCGGGACGAACTCCGTACCGACGATCAAGGCCGGCGTGCCCTGGATGTTGAGCGCCCGCTGGAGCTGGAAGTTCCGATCCAGGGCCGCCGTCACGGACGGATCCGCCATGTCCTTCTCCAGTTGCGCAATGTTCAGCCCGGCCTGCGCGGCCAGCCGAAGGACTTCCTGGTCGGTCAAGCGATCGCTCGTCTCCAGAAGAGCCGTGTGCAGCGCCTCGTGTTTCCCCTGCTTCTGGGCGGCCAGCGCCGCGCGCGCGGCGAAGACCGACGCGGGCCCGAGGATCGGCAGGTCCTTGTACACCACCCGGACGTCGGGATCCGCCTGGAGAAGCTTCTTCATCTCGGCCGCCTCGCGCTTGCAGTAACCGCACTGGTAATCGAAGAACTCCACGATCGTGACCGACCCCTTCGGGTTCCCGGCCACGGGGCTCGCGGGGTCCTGCGTCAGATCCGCCAGGCGCGCGCGGATCGTCTCGATCCGCTGCTTCTGCTGTGCCTCCTGATCCCGTCGTTCCATCTCTTGCAGCGCTTCCATCACGATCTCGGGGTGCGCCCGGAGATATTCGCGGACGACGGTCTCGATCTCCTGGCGACGAGCCGCATCCGGCGCGTCCGCTGCGGGAACCCCGAGCGGCCACGCCAGCAGCAGCGCGAACATGAGTGTGGCCATCGAGAACGTGCGCAGGGATATCATGGCAAAACCTCCTGTGGATCGCGACGCGATCGCGTTAATCCTCGCGGGAACCCCCATATCACTCATCCGCCGACTCGGAGTCAGGTCCGAGCGGCCAGGCGCGTGAGAAGCCGGTCGAGCGCGTCGGTGAACCGTCGCCGGTCGGCGGGGCCGGGCGAGGGTGGCCCGCCCTGCACCGTACCGGCCGCGCGCAGGTCGCGCATCAGGTCGCGCATGGCGAGCTTCGCCCCCGCGTTTTCCGAGTTGTATTCCTCGCCTCGCGGGCTGAGTCCGAGCGCGCCGCGCGCCACGACTTCGGCCGCCAGCGGCACGTCTGCCGTGATCACCAGATCGCCCGCGGTGACGTGCTCTGCGATGTAGCGGTCCGCCGCGTCGAAGTCCGAGCCGACGCGGACGGCGCTGACGAGCGGGGACCCGTACGGCGCGATGGCACGGTTCGCGATCCGCACCACCGGGATGCCTCGCCGTTCGGCCACCCGCACTAGGAGATCCACCGTGGCTCGCGGGCATCCATCATCATCGACCCAGATCTGCATCCTTCCCCCAGCAATCATCCGGCCGCCGCGGCACCGGCGATTCGAACCGATTCGCCGAGCTTTCCGTCGGGTTTCGCGCGGACCGCCTACCTCCGGAACAGCGCGGCCGCCCGGCAGCTCTCGACCGGGTCGCGGCCGATCGCCGTCTCGTCCGACAGCACCACGCCCTGGTAACCCTTCATGAGGGCGTCGTACACGGCGCACACCTCCGAGCGGGTTGGGGTCGGGTGCTCGGTCATGTGCTCGAAGACCTGCCCTGCCAGGAGCACCGGCACCGGCATCGCCTGGACACCGGCGGACAGACGATAGACCGCCTCGGCCATGGCCTTCGCGCCCAGCTCCGCGCCGAGATCGCCGCGGCACAGCCACAGCGCGTCGGCCACGCCTGCGATCCGCTCAGCATCGTCCATCGCCGACGGACGCTCCAGCTTGGCAATCACGCGGACGGGGCGACCGATCTGGGCCCGATAGCCGGCCATCTCCTGCGCATCCTTCACGTACGACAGGGCGTATTGGATGTCGGGGAGGTGCTGCGTACACGCCAGCACCGCCCGATCAGTTTCGCCCAGCGATTCCTGACGATACGTCGAGGCCGTGTAAGTAATCCCCTTGCGCAGACACGATCGGCGCCGCCCTGGATGACGCGGGCGTGAATTGTCTCCGCGGCATGCGATTCGATCCGGAGCCGCAGCTTGGCGTCGTTGAGCACGATCTCGCCGCTCGAAAGCGGCGCCGCGCGGAAAAAATCCGGGTGTGGAACCGGCAGTCGGTGAGGTTGGTCGGTCGAGGCCGCATGGATCAGCGTCACCGACTGGCCAGGGGAGAGGTCGCAGGCCGAGAAGTGGCCGAGACGCCACTTGCTGCCCTGCAGGTCAAGGACCAGGGGCGGCGGCGGATCTTGTGTGGCCAGAAAGGCGCCGAGTCGCTCGACCCAGGCCTCCAATTGCGGGAGAGACAGGTGGGAGGTATTGAGCCGAAAGCCGGTCGCCCCGGCAGCGAGCATCGCTTGCCACGTCGCTGCGCCGTCACTCGCGGGGCCGAGCGTTGCGACGATCTGGTAGTTCATGCATCCTCAGGCAGGTCCCGGACCGCACGCCGGCCGCGGAACTCCAGCGCGCATCGTGTCGGATCTCCGGCACTCGTAATGGTTCGCGGATGGAATCCTGCGCGATTCTCGGCTCTCGACCGCGAGGTTACCGGGTATCGGGTCCCTCGATCGGTTTCACCGGCGGGACCGGCTGCTCGGCGCGCTCGCGGGCACGCCGGACCACCTCCACGAAGGCGCGCGCGCGAGTCATGATCTCTCCAAAAGCCCGCTGCGCCACAAGATCCTGCGGTATCAGATCGCTCCCCACGGCGATGGCCGCCGCGCCGGCCCTGATGAAGGCCGGGGCGGTCTCCAGCGTGATCCCGCCGCTCGGGATCAGCGGGATATAGGGCAGTGGTCCTCGCAGGTCGCGGACATAGGCCGGTCCGACCGACCCAGCCGGGAACAGCTTGACGAGGCTTGCCCCCATCTCCCACGCCCTGGTGACCTCGGTGGACGTGAAGGCGCCCGGGATCACCGCCACATCCCGCTCCAGCCCGACCCGCACCACCTCGGGATTGAGCATGGACGCCGCCAGAAACTGCGCCCCCGCCCGGATCGCTTCCCTCGCCTCGTCGGCGGTACGAATCGTCCCAGCCCCGATCAGGAGGTTGCGACCCAACCGCGCCCGGCCCACCTCCAGGGCGTGCAGCCGCGATGGTTCGCCGAGCGCCCATTCCACGGCGCGCACCCCACCCTCCTGAACGGCCTCGACGGCAGGAAGAAAATCCTCTGGCGATCTCAGGCGGATCACCGCCAGGATTCCTCCGGTCCTGATCCGTTCCGCGACCTGGCCCGCTTCCGACACGGCCCGTCTCCCGGGTCCCACTCCCGACCCACGTCCTCGTGGCGCATCGGCCGGGATCTACCGCCCCGCCAACCCCATCAACTCGCCTCGGAAGATCCGCGCATCCATGAGCTTCAGGTCGGGCGCCACCTTCGGCCGGAACGCCATCTGCCCGAGGACATCCTTCTCCAGGTCCACGCCCGGGCGCGATCTCGGTGAGAAGCAGCCCATCCTTCGTGATGACGAGAACCGCCCGCTCCGTGATGAACTGGACCCGCTGCCCGGACTCGGCCGCCAGCTCGCCGCTGAACGTGATCTGTGCCACCTGGGGGACGAACTTCTTGAAGCGGCCCTCTTTCACGATCTGGAGCCGTCCATCCCCCACCCGGACTTCCAATCCGCCGGCCGTGAATGTCCCGCAGAAGGCGACCGCCTTGGCACCCTGGGAGATGTTCACGAAGCCGCCGACGCCCGGCATCCGGCCCTGGAACTTGCTCACGTTGACGTTGCCGTGCTGGTCGGCCTCCGCCATGCCCAGGAAGGTCAGGTCGAGGCCGCCTCCGTCGTAGAAGTCGAACTGATACCCTTGATCCAGGATGGCCTCGGGATTCGAGGACATCCCGAAGATGACGCCGGGGGCCGGAATCCCGCCCGTGATCCCTTGCTCGATCGTCGGGGTGATGCGATCCGCGATCCCCTCTTCGGCGGCCACCAACGCCACGCCGTCGGGCATGCCGACCCCCATGTTCAGGACGGCGCGCGGCAACCCAGGCAGTTCCAGCGCGGCGCGGCGCGCGATCACCTTCCGCTCGTCGAGCGGCATGGGTGTCAAGGAAGACACCGGGATCTTTACCTCGCCGCTGAAGGCTGGGTTGTACTCGCTCACCACGCTTTGCCATTGCTCCGGATGCACCACGACGTAGTCCACCATGGTATGGGGGATCTTGACCTCTTCGGGTGCAGCGTCCCGGCCTTGCGCCAGCCGCTTCACCTGGCAGATGACGATCCCACCTGAGTTCCGGGTGGCCATCGCCATGGGCAGGACCTCCAGAAATGCCGGCTCCTGCTCCAGCGTGATGTTGCCCTTCTCGTCGGCGGTCGTGCCGCGCACGAAGCAGACGTTGAGCGGAAACGCCTTGTAGAAGAGCCACTCGCGCCCGGCGAGTCTCACGACCTCGATCAGCTCTTCGGTCGTCCGGGCGTTCAGCTTCCCGCCCTCCACCCGGGGATCGATGAACGTCTTGAGGCCGATGTGGGTGACCAAGCCGGGCCGGCCGGCCGCCACCTCGCGCAGCCACTGCGACATGACACCTTGCGGCCAGCAGTAGGCCTCCATCTTGTTGTCGAGGATGAGCTGAGCGAACTTCGGGGACATCCCGTAATGGCCGCCGATGTCGCGCCGGATCATCCCGTCGCCCGTGAGCTGGTTGAGGCCGCTCTCCTTCCAGTCCCCGATGCCCGAGACGTGCACGACGGTCAGGTCTCGCGGCTGGCCCGTCTCGGCGAACTTCTCCGCCAGTGTCTTGATGAGAAGGTCCGGCTCCACGTTGCCGCCGCCGGCCCCGTGGATCGCCAGGGTATCGCCGGACTTGATGAGATCGATCGCCGCACGCGCACTGATGACTTTTTCGCTCACTCGTCCGCTCCTATCTCCAAAGAGGGCACCGTTGCCGATACGCCACGTACCCTGCTCCCCGATTCCCACCGCCAAACGTGCACAGGCAGCCGAAGAATCCCTTCTCGGTAGGCTGCTCAAAATGGTCCAGGTGCCAGGCGGCGCTGCGAAGGGCCGAGTGAGGCGTACTCCAGGTACGCCGCACCGAGCGCCCGAGTAAGCCAACGCGCAGCTGGGCCGTTTTCAGCGGCCTGCTAGAGGAAATACTCCAGCCGGCCGCCGCTGATATCCAGCACCGCCCCGTTCAGGTACGAGGCGGCGTCCGAGGCCAGGAACGCGACCACCCGGCCGACCTCCGCCGGCTCGCCGATCCGGCCCAGCGGGATTTGCTGCTTGAGCTTCTCCAGCGTCGGCGCCGGCAAGATGCCGCGCAGCGTCTCCGTCCCGATGAACCCCGGCGCGATCACGTTGGCGGTGATGCCCTTGGGGCCGAGCTCGCGCGCCGCGGTCATGGTGAGGGCGACCACCCCGGCCTTCGCGGCGCCGTAATGGCCCAGGCTGGGCCGTCCGCCGACCCGCCCGTGGACCGAGGAGGTGTTGATGATCCGGCCCCAGCCCTGCGCGATCATGTGCGGCGCCGCGTACTTGATGCAGAGGAAGGCGCTCTTGAGATGATTCCCGATCATGAAATCCCACAGCTCTTCCGGCATGTCCACCAGCGGCTTGTTGAGGTGGGGCCCGGTCGTCCCCGCGTTGTTCACCAGGATGTCCAGCCGACCGAAGGTCTTCAGCGTGGTATCCACCAGCCGCTGCACGTCCGCCGCCTGGCTGACGTCGGCCTGGACCGAGACGGCGCGACCGCCCTTGGCGAGCAGCCCACGTGCCGACCTGCTCGCCCTCCGTCACGCTCTTGGCGGTGGCCACGACGACCGCCGCCCCTTCGGCCGCCAAGGCCTCGGCCTCTGCCCGACCCAGCCCCTTGCTTCCGCCTGTCACGATGGCCACGCGATCCCTCAAGCCCAGATCCATGAGACTCCTCCCTTCAATGAAAGATTAGAGAACTGACAACCGACAACAGGGTCAATGCCAGTGCCCGAGATCTTGCTATTGTCGGTTGTCGGTGATTACTATTGTGTCTCAGCTCCCGCAGGGCTTCCGCCACCAGCGGGCCGACCGTGACCGGCTGGCCGGTCTCTACCGATCGGATCGCCGCCTCCACCATGGCCAGCGTCCGGACGTTGTCCTCCAGGTGCGTCTCCGGGCTTCCGCCCCTCCCGGATGGCGGCCAGGAACTCCTGCAGCGTGCCGGCCAGATCGGTGAACGGCATCGCCACCTGGGGAATCACCTCCGATCCGCCTTTCTCGCCGTACCAGCGGACCTGCGAGTCGGCCTCCAGGCGCAGCGTGCCGCCCTCTCCCACCACCGTGATGATCCCATCCTGGGGCGTGGCCAAGCCCGCGGGCGACCATGGTGCCGGTGTAGCTCGCGCTCACACCCCCCTCGAAGGACGAGGATCGCGTCCACGGCGGGCACGCCCTTGATACCAGTTCCACGCGGGGCGCACGCCCCTGGCCATGACCTGCTCGCACTCCAGCCCGGTACAGGCGCGCAGTAGGTCGAAGTGGTGGGGGGCCATGTCGTGCAGGAACGGGTGCGGCATCTGCTCGCGCCAGGCATCGGTGGTGGTGCGGGTGATCGGCTGGCGGTATTCGTAAGCGATCGAGCCGATCCTCCCGATCCGTCCGTCGCGGACCGCCTCCCGCAGCGTCCTCGGTCTGCGGCCGCCAGCGATAGTTCTGGTCCACCATCACGACCGACGCCGGGACGCTGCGGGCGGCGCGCACGATCTCCCTGGCCTCGGCCATGGTCATGGCCAGCGGTTTCTCCGTCAGGACGTGAAGTCCGCGGCCGAGCGCGGCCAGGATCGCGTCCTTGTGTACCATCTCGGGAAGCGCCACCACCACGGCCTGGGCGCCGGCGCGGTCCAGCCCCTCCGCGACGGTCGCGAATCGCCGCGCGGCCGGAATGCTGAACTCTTCTCCAGCCGCGGCGAGGATGTCCGGGTGCTTGGCGACGAGCCCCGCCACCTCGCACTCCCGACACGCGGACAGCTCCCGCAACCAGTTCTTGCCGAAGAATCCGCCTCCGAGTACGAGGACTTTAAGATTTTCCATGGCGGTTTCCTTAGCGGTCAGCATTCAGCGGTCAGCTTTCAGCTTACCAATGAACGGCGCAAGCATGCGTTTGACTTCTGCAGTGTCCCGATTCAGATCCTCGTACTCATCCAGATCGAGGTAGGCAAGATCGCGAGCGAGGATCAGTTGATACTCCAGCTCGCTGGCAGATCCCATGGCGATTTGCAGGAAACGGCTGAAGTCCAAATCACTGCCTCGACCACAGCCCTCGGCGATGTTCATAGGAATCGAACTGGAACTCTTCCGCATCTGGCTCGTCACGCCGTACAACTCGTCCGTTGGAAATTTCCGGGTGATCTCGTACACCTTCAGCGTCAAACGATGGGCCTTCTGCCAGACCTTCAGTCTCCGAAAGTCTTTCATGTCCGTCCCTGTCCTTGGCTGATCGCTGACCGCTGACCGCTGATCGCTGATCGCTTCCTTACAGCGCGGCGAGAATCCCGCCGTCCACGTTGATGATCTGCCCGTTCACGAAGTCCGACGCCTTCGATGCCAGGAAGACCGCCGTCCCGACCAGCTCGGTGGGATCCGCCCAGCGGCCGGCCGGGGTGCGTCCGCACACCCAGGCGTTGAACTTGGCATCCTCGATGAGCGGCCGGTTCATCTCGGTCAGGATGTAACCCGGGCCGAGGCCGTTGGCCTGGATGTTGTGCTTCGCCCATTCCACCGCCATGGCCTTGGTGAGCTGCTTCACCCCGCCCTTGGCTGCCGTGTAGGCGGCCACCGTGGGCCGGGCCGCCTCGCACATGAGCGAACAGATGTTGATGATCTTGCCCGACTTTCGCGCGATCATCCCTTGCACCACCTGCTTGGTGACCAGGAAGACGGCCGTGAGATTCGTCTCCAGCACCTCGCGCCAGACCGCCTCGTCGAAGTTCTCCAGCGGCATCCGTCGCTGAATGCCCGCGTTGTTCACCAGGATGTCAATCCGCCCGAATTCCCGCTCCAGGGCCTGGACCCGTTCCTGGATCTGATCCGACTTCATCACGTCGAAACAGCTTCCGGAAACCGGCAGCCCCTCCGAGGAGAGCTTCGCCACGGCCCGGTCCAGCTTCTCCGGGTTGCGCGCATTGATGACGACCCGGGCCCCGGCGTGCGCCAGGCCGCGCGCGATGGCAAACCCGATCCCCTGCGTTGCGCCGGTGATCAGTGCCACCCTGCCCGTCAGATCGAAGAGTTCGCTTCCCATGTCGCCGCTCCTCTTGCACCGCGGTTTCTTCGGACCCGCTCGTATCCCCGTCCTCCCGTACTGCCGAACCGTCGAACCCCCGAACCGCCGAACGTTCTCTTTTCGACCCTCACTTGAACTTGTTGACCATGTCCTGGATGCCCGGGATCCCGCGCCATCAGGTAGTGGTAGTCCTCCTTGAAGTTCTGGACCAGGCCGCGCTGGCTCTTTCCCACCAGGATCGTGAAGATGTACTCCTCGTGGCCGGGCGAGGTGACCGTCGGATGATACCCGCGGTCCAGCAGGAAGGTGTCCCCGTGCCGCGTCATGAAGCACTGCGAGGAGCCGTCCGGCTGGAAGCAGAGCTGCGCGCCGAAGCCGCTCTCGGGTCGGAAGCGGTAGTGATACGTCTCCTCGTGGTTCGTTTCCGCGTCCCCCTGGTCCGCGTCGTGCTTGTGCGGCGGGTACCCCGACCAGCAGCCGTGATCGCAGTACAGCTCGCTGACCAGGAGATTGCCCGCCCGCCCGGCCGCATTCTTGCCCAGGATGTGGAAGATGCGCCGATGGGACCGCGTCTCGATGGAGCCGACATCCACCATGTCCACCTCCGCGGGCAGAACTCGGAAGGGTGGATAGGCCTTGTCGCAGACTCCGCCCGCCACGGCGATTTCCGTGCCGTCCTGCGTCGGCGCGCACCTGGACGGCAGAGCCGGCACCGGCATATACGGAATCCGCATTCCCCGACCAGATATCCTTGCGGCGCCCCACGTCCCGGAAGGCGGTCCCGTCCACCTGGAGGTCCACGTTGCCCGTCATGACCACATAGACCGTCTCGACACCCTCGACCTTCGCCCGGTACTCCTCGCCCCGGCCGAGCCGGACCAGATTGAAATACGTCCGGGAGAGCGTTCCGTTCGTCTGGGTGATGATCGGCTGGTTCTGGTTGGCATAGCTCCGAATGAGTGCCGGCATAGTACACTCCTTGTTGTGGGCGAACCGGTTCGCCCCACGGCAAGTCGGAATCCACCCGGCGGACAACCGCGGTCCGACGGATTCGTCACGGCGCTCCGTCATTTGTATTGCAAACACCCGGACGGAGCAAGGAAAAGTGTGGAGCGCCGCTGGCAGGGATGCAGAAGCGACATGGTCCGGGCGGCGGAGGTGTCCTCTTGTTCACGCCGGCGTCGGGGACCCACCATCCGGCTTCCGCGCCGTGTAGAACGTCGCCTGGGTAAACGCCGAGGTGCGATATGCGCCGGTCCCCGCGCAGCGCGCCTCCAGGAATCCGGCCTCTTCGAGCATCGCGAGGAAGACCTTCCTCGTCACGGCGCCGGCGATTCAGTCCGACCACGGAGCCTTGTCGGGCGGAGGCGCCTCGCCGACGAGGCCCATGTCGCACGCCTGCAGCCGGCCACCGGGCTTGAGGACGCGGAAGACCTCTCGCAGGGCAGCGAACTTGTCCGGAATCAGGTTCAGGACCCCATTGCTCAGGGCGATATCGAACGACGCGTCCGGAAACGGAAGGGCCTCGACTAGGGCCTCGCGAAACTCCACGTTGGTCAACCGTACATCGGCGCGGCCCAGTTCGGCGATCGCCAGCATCTCGGGCGAGAGGTCAATTCCGGCGACACGCCCTTGTGGCCCTACGGCGAACGCGGCCATGAAGGCGTCGAATCCGGCGCCGCACCCGAGATCGAGGACCGCATCGCCCGGCGCGATCCCACCGAGGGCAAGGGGGTTCCCCACCCCGACGAACCGCGACCGGACCATATCAGGCACCCGGGCAACGAGCGCCGGTGGGTACCCCAGCGCGAGGGCGCTGGCTTCTCCGGTCGGATACCGGAAGAGCCCACGAGCTGAGACCGCGACCTCGCGGTACTTCTCCGCGATGCCTTGGCGAATGAAAGCGTGGTCATGTGAACCCACGGCGTCTCCCGACACTCACCGCCGTGAAAAGTAAGGCGTCCAGTCGAGGGTCACCAATGGGAAGAGTGGCTTCATCGACTCAAAGTCCTTGTCACAATGGATCAGGACGGCCTGGTGTTTGATGGCCACCGTAGCGATCAGGCAGTCCGCCGCCGTCGGCGTGACGCCCTCTCGCCGCAGTCGAGCAGCGAGTTCCCATGCGTGTTCCCACCACGAGGTCTCAAACGGGAGACGGGAAATCGGGGCGAACCATTGCAGCAGGGAATCCTTCCGTTCGGACGTGCGCAAGCCAGTGATGAGCTCAAGGAGGATCCACTCCGTGACCGCGGCTTCCCCATTCAGGATCAAGGGGCGCAGGAGGGCACGGATCGCGGCGTGGCCGGACGGCCGCAAGGCGTGCACCCAGACCGATGTGTCAACGAGATGCATGGGTAGTTCGCTTTGCGCGCTGCCGGCGGAGCTGGTCGGGCGTCAGGTCGAGCTCGATGGTGCCTAGAGCATCTGCCAGCGCCTGCAGTTGTTTTTGTCGGACCACCTCTTTCAGACTGGCGTTTACCGTCCCCTTGATTGTCGTCGTCCCAAGCGCCCGCTGCGCTTCTTTCAACGCCTTCTCGTCAATCTCAATCGTCGTTTTCATGATATCCACCACTCGTTGACCGTACCGTACAGTTCATCACATATGTGACATATCTTATCGGTAAATTCATATGGCTGTCAATGTCAGACATCGTGTGTCGAGATGGTCGTGTGAACCGGCCGGGCTGGACATCCGCTCGCACGCCGCGATTTCGACCCGAGGGGTTGGTTGGCCGGAGCGTGCGGCTACCGGAGGGAGCCTATGATGGCGTGGGTCGGATCGTCGGTCCGGGCGTGCCCCCCGAGATCGGATGGGAGTCAGCGGCTTTCGCGGAGCACATCGGTGACGGCGCCCCACACGCGTTGAGATGCCACCGTCTCCCCGATGTGCGACCAGAGCATCGGCCCCGGACAGGATCAGAGCGATCGGGTTGCAGGACCAACGCCCACGATCAAATCATCGAATACGGGCCCCAATCGGTCATTGGGATTTGGTCATTGGGCATTGCATTCCGTCCAGAAGTGCCCGCACCGTCTGTATGGCTCGCCGCGCGGCGGTCGCGGAGTCGGGCTGTTGCTCCATCTCCATCGTGATGAAGCGGTCGTACTCGATCAGCTTGAGCGCCTCCAGGATCTCACGGAAGTTGATGTGGCCCGCGCCGGGATACCACCGGTTGCTGTCGGCAAAATGCATGTGCGTCAGGTAGGGCTTTGCCGCCACCAGGCTGGCGGGCAGTGACACGTCCTCGATGTTCATATGGAAGGTGTCGGCCACGATCCCGAGGTTCGGGTGGCCGAGCTCACGCATGAAGGCGATGCCGTCGACCACGGAAAGCAGCGTGTTGCCCTGGAAGCGGCACTGGGGCTCCAAGAGCACCCGCACACCCCGGCTCTGGCCGTACTCGGCGGCCTGGAGGAACCCCTCCTTCATCTGCTTCCAGGGTTCGGTCGCCGCAGGTCCGTCAGGGACGCTCCCCCGGATGCGCCCCAGGTGCATCTGGGCGCCCCAGCGGGAAGCCATGTCCACATAGTCGCGCAGCCGCTCCCGCGCCCGCTGCCGCACCGCCGGGTCCGGGTCCGTGAGCGATAGCCCATCCTCGCTTGCCGGTCCCGTGCTGATCTCGGGGACGACGAGCCCGTGCCGCTGGATCGTGGCCGGCGATGGCCTGCGCGTCCAGGTCCCGCGGATTACGCGTAAACAGCTCGACGCCATCATATCCCAACGTCTCGAGCTGCCCGCAGATTGCATCCAGGTCGCCGCGGAAGCACTGCATCTTCTTGGCCTTGCAGTCAGGCAGCGCAACGGCATAGCTGAGTTTGATCATTCGCATCCTCGCGGGAAAGATACTCACTCGACAGCGATCTCCGACAGCGACAGCGGAGAGCATCCGACGGGGGAGCTCTCCGCTGTCGCTGTCCCTGTCTCTGTCGGTCGTTACAGTCCGGCCGGAAGCGGGATGCCGAACCGTTCGGAGGCGTTCTTCATTTTGAGGAAGGTGCCCTCTGGAAGCGGGATGCCGTTCTTGGCCCGCTCGGCTTGCACGCGGTCCTCGGGCTCTCCGGGCACCAGGACCTCCGAGAACCCCTCGGCCGTCGGCAGGGCCTTGATGCCGTCCACGATCGCGTCGGCGTTCGCCTTGTACTGCGCGAGGTCCGTGAAGGTGGCGATATCCACCGCCGCGACCACGCTGTTCTGCCGGTGCACCTGGGCGCCCGGTTTTCCCTGGAAGACGGGGGTGAGTAGCGGATTGGCCACGAAGAGGCTGGTCAGACATTCGAAGAGCATGGCGAGGCCGGACCCCTTGCCCCCGCCGGCCGGCAGCAGGACCGTGCTCGCTTTCGGATCGGTGGTGGGCTTTCCGTCCTTGTCCAGCGCCCAGCCCAGCGGGATCGCGATCCCCTTGTCTTCGGCCACGTCCAGCTTGCCGCGCGCCGCCACGCTGGTCGCCATGTCCAGCATCAGGGGTTTGTGGCGCTTGCCGGGAACGCAAATGGCGATGGGGCTATTGTGGACGCCCGCCGCCCGGGCGCCGTGCGGGGCCGTGTTGGGTGGATTGCACACGATGGCGATGCCCGCCATGCCCTCGTTCGCGGCCATCAGCGAGTAGTATCCCATGGCCCCCTGGTGCAGCGTGTTCCGGATCACGGCCCAGCCGATGCCGACCTTCCGCGCCTTCTCGATCACCTTCCGCATCGCCAAGACGGTCACCACCGGTCCCGGCGCGTAGTCCGCGTCGATCAGCAGGACGGCCGGCGTCTCCTTCTGGATCTGGATGTTGGGCCGGGGCTTCATGTGGCCCTTGTCCACCAGCTCCAGGTACCAGGAGATGCGCTGCACCCCGTGGGAATCCACCCCGCGTAGGTTCGCCCACACCAGCACGTCCGCCTGGTTCTCGGCCCCCTCGGACGTGAACCCGGCCTTCTCGAATACCGCCTTCATGAACGTCTTCAGGTCCTCCGCCTTCACCCGCAGGTCCTTGGCTCCCATGCGTTCCACCTTTCCTCGGCTGCTCGGTTGACGTCGCCAGTTCTTCCCATATCAGCAGAATACTGAGAAAGCCATTCCCCCCCAGGCTGCTCAAAAAGGTCCAGCTGCAAGGCGGCACGCCGCAGCCCAAGCGAGGCGTACTGGAAGTACGTCGCAGCGAGTGGCGAGGCGGGCCAACGCCGCAGATGGGCCTTTTTCAGCAGCCCGCTGGGAAGGCCGCTGCTGCACTCTACAACAACGAGTACAGGTAGGGCAACGTCTTCGCCGAGTTGCGCTCCCGGAGGAGCTGTTCCATGGTGGGGACGTCGATCCGGTCGGTGATCGCTTCCAGCTTCCGGGTGAGTTGCATCGCCGCCGTGAAGTTCTGAACCGTGTCGATCTCTTTCGGGTACACGTCGAACGCGTACCAGTCGTTGTCGTACCCGAGCTTCCGGAGGGTGTAGAACAACTCGACGAACTCCCAGAGGTGGAACGCCCCGGGGAGCATGTCCCAGTCCCAGCGGCCGTCGTTGTCGTTCAGATGGACGTAGAAGAGCCGATTGGCCTTGGCGAGGAGGGCGGCAGACTGCGCAGGGCGCTCCTCGGCATAGAGCGCGTGACCGATGTCCAGCGTGGCGCCCAGGTTCGGCGCCCCGGTCAGGAGACAGAAGGCCGCCGTCTCCCCCGCAGTCCCGAGGAGGCAGCGGGCGATCGGGTCGTTCTTCTTGTACTCGATGCAGATCCGGATCTGGCGATTGTGGGCACAGGCGGCTCCGAACGTCTCAGCGGCATAGTCGTACGCCTTGAGGTAATCCACCTCGAACAGGGTGTCCGCCCCGTCGTTGAGGGGGCAGGTGGTAATCCGGGTGCAGCCCAGCTCGGCGGCGGCATCCATACAGCGCTTGAGGTCCTCCACCACCTCCTGCCGCTCGACGGCGCTCTCCGCCATATAGGCTCCCCGCCACCACTTCCCTGTCCGACGGGAGCGGAAGTTGACGCCGGCGATGCCCGCGCCGGATCGCTTCAGTACCTCCTTGAGCTCCGCCGCGTTCTCGAAGTCCGCCGGATAGCACAGCTCCACCCCGTCCGCCCCGGGGATCCTGGCGAGCATGTCGAACTTCTCGGCCAACCCCCGGTTTCCCTGATAGACCATGTACCGGTTCCGGGTCTCCCCCAGGAAGCCGGTGATGATCGCAAGCTTGTTCATCGACTCTCCTTCGGCTGGTTGTTTCGCCTGTGGGCTTGAGCCCTCGCGTTGCACCTCCTACCCGTCATTTCCTACCCTCGGCGCATAGCGCATAGCGCATGGCGTCCGACCCTTTGCCCTTTGCGCTATGCGCTTTGCCTTTTCGCTGCCACCTGCCTGCTGCCAGCTGCGAGCTGCCCCCTCGCCCTCACTGCTTCAGCACGCTCGGCAGCCACAGGCTGAAGGGTGGGTAATAGGTGATGAGCAGAAGCGTCACGATGTTGATCAGCGATGAACGGGACCAGCGCCAGCGAGGTGCGTTCCACCGAGACCTCGGGCCAATTTGGCGGCGATGAACAGCGTGTTGCCCACCGGCGGACTGCAGATGCTGATGGCCAGGTTGCAGACCACGATCATCCCGAAGTGGAGCGGATCCACCCCCACCGCCTTGACCACGGGCAGCAGGATCGGCGTGGTGAGGAGCAGCGCCGGCGCCAGGGGCATCGGCCCGCCCAGGATCAGCAGGAAGATGTTGATCAGCACCAGGATGGCAGAACTTGCCCCCGGCGAGCGAGACGATCCACTGGGAGAAGATCTGTGGAGAAGTTCTCCACGGTGAGCACCCAGGCCAGGGCGTCGCCGGCCCCGATGATGAGCATCATGACTGCCGTCATCTCCCCCGTCTTCCGAGCATGCCTGGGATCATCCGCCACTCGAGGTCCCCGTAGACCCAGCGCCCCACCACGATGGCGTACACCACGGCGATGACGGCGGCCTCGGTCGGCGTCACGATCCCGGTGAAGATGGACCCGAGGATGATGACCGGCGCGAAGAGCGCCGGCAGGCACACCAGGAAGCTCCGCACCACCTCGCCGAAGCTCAGGCGCGACTCGGTCGGATACCCGCGCCGCGAGGGCGATGACGAAGGCAGCAGATCATCAGGGAGATGCCGACCAGGATACCCGGGACGATCCCGGCCATGAACAGGTCGCCGAGCGAAACGCCCGACACGAAGGCGTAGAGCACCATGGGAATGGAGGGCGGGATGATGACTCCGATGGTTCCGGCCGAGGCGATGACGGCCGCGGCATAGCTCTTGTCGTAGCCCTTCTTGATCATCGCAGGGATCATGACCCCGCCCACCGCCGGCGGCATCCGCGGCGGCAGAGCCGGACACGCCGCCGAAGATCATGGAGGCGACGACGCTGATCAGGGCGAGGCCACCGGGAACCCAGCCCACCAGGGCGAAGGCAAACTGGGTGATCCGCTTGCCGATCCCTCCTGCGCTCATGATCTCCCCCGCCAGGACGAAGAAGGGCAGGGCGAGGAGCGTGAAGGACTCGTTGATGGAGACGATGGACTGGAAGATGACCGTGAGCGTGAACTTCCCGCTCATCAGGCCGAAGAGCAGCGGCGTGAGCCCGATGCTGAAGGCGAGCGGGATGGCCGTCACGGAGAGCCCGAGGAAGAGCCCCCAGATGACGACGAAGTTCATGGGCTAGTCCTCCTCGTCCGAGGTCCCGCTGGCCGTCCAGCCGCCCGCCTCCGCCACAGCGCCCAGCCCTCCCGAAGCGTGTACGTCAGCATGAGCAGGCCCGCCACGGGAAGTGAGAGGTAGGAGATCCCGACCGGCATCCGGAGGACCGCCGACTTGTCGTCCATGGTCGCAGCGGTGAGCACGATGCCCTCCCCGATCATGAATCCGAGAAAGACGAGGATCGCGGCCGTCGACGTAGAACCCGATGGCGCGCTGCCCGCCGGGGCCGAAGCGCTTGGGCAAAAATCCGATCACCATGTGGGAACGGCGCCGGCTGGCGGCGACCGAGCCGAGCAGCGTGAGCCAGACAAAGCCCGAGCCCGGCCAGCTCGTCCGACCACGCCAGCGAGTAGTTGAAGACGTAGCGGGCCAGGACGCCGGAACCCACCAGGATCACGAGTGCCGCGACTAGCCCGCCGACGTCCAGTCCACGAGCGGACCGATCACGCGGTCCAGGAGCACATCCACCACGCTCTCGCGCGCATCCGAAGGGTCGCGCATCTCATCACCCCATGACATCGCGCGGCGTGCCGTCTCCGCACGCCGCTCGGCATTCCGTCTTCCCCGCTCCCTGTGCTTCTTGTGCATCTTGGGCTATCCTCCGCCGTAGGCTCGCGGCTCTGGCTCGCGACTCGCCTTGCCCCTACTTCACCGGGATACTTCGCCTTCACCGCCTCGGCGTCCTTCAGGAGCGCCTGGAGGACGGCCTTCGGGATACTTGGCTCGCCTGCCTTGTCGTACACCGGCTGGCTGGCCTTGCCGAAGGCGGGCACGTCCGGCTTGATGACCGTGGCCCCCTTGGCCTTCATCTCCGCCAGCATCTTGTCGTCCTCGTCCACCACCGCCTTCCGATGCCAGACCGAGGCCTCCTGCGCCGCCTTCATGACGGCCGACTGGTCGGCGGCGGACATGGCCTGCCAGCGCTTCTCGTTCAGGCTCAGCGGGATCGGGGCGTAGATGTGGTTGGTCAGCGAGATGTTCTTGGCCACCTCGTAGAACTTCTGGACGTGGATGGTCGGGATCGGATTCTCCTGGGCGTCCACCACACCCTGCTGAAGCGAGATGTAGGTCTCGCCCAAGGCCATCACGGTGGGATTCGCCCCCAGGGTCTGCCAGAGCCAGACGTACACCTGGTTCTTGGCGATCCGGATCTTCATCCCCTTCACGTCGGCCGGGCTCCGGCACCGGCTTGGTGGCCGTGAGCTGCCGGAAGCCGGCCTCCAAGATGGACAGGTGCCCGCATGTTCTTGCTCTGGAGCTTGCCCAGCCACTCCTTGACCCAGGGCGAAGTGTCGTAGAGCGCCCAGCCCTGCTCATAGCTCTCCACCAGATAGGGGAGCGCAAGCAGGCCCAGCTCCGGGACCTGGTTTCCGTAGATGGCGATCCCGCTGATCGCCAAATCGATGGCCCCCAGCTTCACCTGCTCCAGGAGCTTCGGGTCGTCTCCCAGCGTGCCGCTGTGGTGGACGTCCACGGTGTACCGCCCCTGCGTGTACTCCTTCACCTTGTCGGCGAAAAACGTCGCCGCCTTGTGGCGCAGGCCGTCGGCGGGATCCGTGTGACCGAGCCGGAGCGTCGTCCCCGCCTCGACCGTAGCCGTCCCCATGACGATCAGAGCCACCAACACTCCCACCCATGTCGCCAGCCGTCTTCATCGCACACCTCCTGCCAAGCGTTCTGCCGTTGATCATCGTGTCCACGCCACACGTAATCTCGAAGGCGTTCCCGGAAGGGCCGGCGCCCCCCGGCACAGAGGGTCCGGAATTGGTCTGGCCTCACGCCTTTTGGGCACCTGAGGCCTCGATCCACCCCACTTCCCGGAGACGCGAGACGATCTCCCGCTCGGAGCTGTCGATGTTCGCGAAGATCGCCGCGCAGGCCGCCTCCGCGCCTCCTTTCTTCAGGGCTGCCAGGATGCGCTTGTGCCGCTTGATCGAGTTGGCGATCCAGGCCTTGCCGTGCTCCGGCACCACCGTGGAGGCGGAGCGGGCCTGCTTGATCAGCTCCCAGTTCGCGAAGATGAGCTCCACCAGCCGCTCGTTTCCGACCGCGTCGTACAGCGCCCGGTGGAAATCGTCGTCCAGCCTGGCATACCGCTTGACGTCTCCGGCCTTCAGGCACTCGGCCTGCTGTCCAACCAGCCGCTCCAGCCGTTGGAGGTACTCCGGGGTCGCGTTGTGGATCGCCATGCGGACGGCGGCCGCCTCGAGAATCTTCCGTACCTCAAACAGACTCCGAGAGGAGCGTGCGCGACAGCGGCCGGACGATCACGCCCCGGCGCGGCACATTCACCGCGATGCCCATCCGGATGAGCATCTGCAGGGCGTCGCGCACCGGCACGCGGGAGACCTGGAACATCTCCGCGATCCGCTCCTGGATGAGGGGCTGGCCCGGTTTCAGCTCCGCCTCGTAGATCATCTCCTTGAGGGATTGGGCGATCACCTCGGCGGTGTTCTGGATGGCGTCGATGCGGTGGGCGAGATTGGTCTGCGCCATTGTGGCTACCTTTAGTGCTGTATACAGTCTTACTGTCTGATTGTACTGAATATCAAGAACCCAAGAACGTGTCAAGCCGATTCACGGACACTGACACCTCGCCCCTGCGACGCACAAGAGTTAGGCTCCGTTCGTGCCGCACGGGTACATCGCATAAGATCCGCCCCCTGGAGATGCGCCTTCCGCAAGCGACGTATTTCACGTAGGATGAGGCAGACCGATATGCCTCGCCCAACGGAGGACAGAAGATGGCCATTCGCCTCTCCTCTAGCGCTAGCCTGGTCCATTTCCCGTCGTCGGACGGCCTCAGGATCGAAGGGCGACTGACCAAGGTGTCAGCCGACCGTGCGGCGGTGTTGTGTCATCCGCACCCGCTTTATGGCGGCTCCATGCTCACGCCCGTCATCATGACGGCGGAGCAGGCGTTCCAGGAGGCGGGCTACACCACGCTGGCCTTCAACTTCCGCGGTGTCGGGGGGAGCGAGGGGACTTACGGGGAAGGACGTGCCGAGGTCGCGGACGTGATCGGCGCGCTCGGCCATCTCGAAGAGGCGCTTGGATCTCGACCGAAGCGCATGGCCGTTGCAGGGTACTCGTTTGGCAGCTACGTGGGGGCGACGGCAGCGGCAGCGGACCAACGCGTCGGGTTCTACCTGGGAATCGCCCCGCCGCTGAACCGCTACGACTTTGGATTCCTTCGGCAAGCGATCTGCCGCGTCGCGCTGATCGGCGGAAAGCACGACGAGTTCTGTGAAGCCACTCAATTCAAAGCCCTGTATCTCTCCCTGCCCGCCACGCCGTGGGTCCGCGTGCTAGAGACCGATCACTTCTTCACGGGCGCGCTCGACGATCTCGCCCAGGCATGCCGCGACGCCATCGCGTGGCTGAATACGCCCGCGTAATCGAGTCGCTGGGACACTCGGCACGCGCGAGCCGGAACACCTCGCGCCCGCTTCCTGTTTCCCGTCGTCCCAATGACCCCTACCATGGAGACCAGTTCGAGTCCTTAATGGCGACTGGGAATGCCCGATGCTATGCATACGTCAGCCAGTTTAGCCGGCTGCGCCGCCGCGGACTCCATCCCCTTTGCGGTTGACACCGCGTGACTACAGATTTACAAGACTAACAATCTCCTCTATCGAGCGTCCGGTTTCAGTCGGTGTGATGCGAAAACCATTTAACCTCCCGAGTGTTTCCGTGCGTTTCTCTACCCCCCTGATGTGCTAATGCGTTCTCCCGCGCCGCATTGAGCGTGTTATGCGGACTCGATGCCAGATATAGGCTGGTATCAGGAAACCAGGTAAGCCAAGGTAGGCGGCGATCGGACATTGCAGAGCATTTATCATTGCATCACAACACCACCCATCGAAAGGAAACGAAATCATGTCAACAAACACCATCCGGCTTCACCGCGTGCTCCGTGCGACGCCTGAGAGAATCTATCGGGCGTTCCTGGATGCCGACGCAATGGCCAAATGGCTTCCGCCAAACGGATTCACCGGCAAGGTTCACCACTTGGATGCCAAGGTCGGCGGCACCCACAAGATGTCGTTCACGAATTTCACCACAGGACATAGCCACTCCTTCGGCGGAAAGTATCTCGAACTGGTGCCGCACGAACGCATTCGCTACACGGACAAATTCGACGACCCGAACCTGCCAGGGGAACTTCAGGTGACGGTAACCTTGAAGAAGGTATCCGTCGGGACTGAGTTGAACATCGTGCAAGAAGGGGTGCCCGATGTCATTCCTCCCGAGGCTTGCTATCTCGGCTGGCAGGAATCGCTCACTCTTCTGGCGAAACTTGTCGAGGCCGAGATTCCAGATTAGCGTGGAGCAGGATGAGGGGAAGTTTTTCAGAATTCTATTCAAAGGTTTCGCCTAACACGCACTGCAGCGGACGCCGCGCGCTAGACCCCCAAAGAAGCGCTTGAGCGCCGCTCATGCGTCAAAACGTTCGGCCATAAGGAAATCGGAAAGACAATAGCGTTGTCGGTCGGGGACGGTCTCTATACCATGCGCAAACAATATAGAAAGAGGGAGCATCCCATGTCCAATGGAACGCCTGAGCAAATCCTTGCATCAATAGTGGACGGAATTAACACTGTGCAATCTCGACTCTCTCATGCCTCTCTATGAGTCACAGGCCGCTTTTGCGACTCAGCCTGGGAGACTCAATCACGGCTTACCAGGTGTCCGTGAAGCGCTGGCCGGTTTCATCGCGATGAAGGGCACACTCGATCTCAAAGTGATGAGGGTCCTTAAGGCAAGCGATCTGGCCCTCGTAACTACGGCTTGGTCATTCACTGGAACCGGGCCAGACGGCAAACCGGTGAAGCTGGCGGCAAAATCAGCGGATGTTCTGCGTCGTCAGGCAGACGGCTCCTGGCGCTTCGTGATCGACAAC
Organism: uncultured Methylomirabilota bacterium; assembly: GCA_963695995.1. Lineage (GTDB taxonomy): Bacteria > Methylomirabilota > Methylomirabilia > Methylomirabilales > 2-02-FULL-66-22 > 2-02-FULL-66-22. The sequence continues at coordinate 153,351 of CAVOIV010000027.1, read as the reverse complement.
CCTTGGGGAACGGACTGATGTGGACCGGAAATAAGAGCCGAACAAGTGGCTTGAGGTTACAACTGGCCCGAGGCGGGCTCGCTGAACCTCAGCCGTGTCGTTGTTTACTCGGGATTCTTCTTGCCCTTCCGCCCCCAGAATGTCGCCTTTATAATCATCGGTGGTTGTCCTGAAGCGGTTGGGACTCGAACACGCTGGAAATGTCGAGGTCATCATCGAACCGGGGAAGCGAAAGGACCTCTTCGCGTTGCCACCGACGCGGCGTCCGAGGCGCGTCCGGGCGCAAGGGGGAATCATCTCGGCCGGGTCCAACGGGCGAGCGGTGCGAGCTGGGCGAGATCGAGGAGCCGCGGCGGGAGCGCGTTGGATGGAGCCGTGTGGTGAGGCTGCCGCGCCTGGCACCCTGCTCGACGCCCAGTCTGGCCGAAAGCTTCCACGGCCGTGATCGGATCGTGCGCACGGCGGCAGCGACCCCGGCACCACATCTGTTCGACGATCAAGTGGGCCCGCGCCGAATAGCCGCGGCGCGCCGGGCACCCCGTCAACAGAGTGCACCACAGGGGGGATCGCGCTCTTTCACCTGGGGTACGGCTGCAACCCATCTCCTGCGCTTCTGTCAGTGCCACACCTCACGCGTTCCCCCATCCGGCTATCGGAGGACCCCCTCCCCCGCCGGAAAATGCGTCTCGGCCTGGAAGGATCCCGGCGGCGGGAGGCGCTGCACCCCTGTTCCGGGGTGGTCGACCTTCGAACCGCGGCGGCCTATTTCCCGCGGTCGCGAGGGTGAATCTGTCTCGCGCCATCCGGTGAATCCGAATCTATCCCGCGCCCCAGCGGGGAATTGGAGCCCACGCCGCCCTGCGACACGACCCAGACCGCACACGGCCGCCCTTTGCAAGGAGTTGGCGCGCCGATCGGTGGCATGCCTCCTTTGAGGCCGCTCGCTGCCAGGCCTGGCATTTGACTTGCGAAGCGAGTAGTGCCGACAGCGGACGCGCCCGCGATCAGTTGGCGCATTGCGCCGGCGCCGCGAGAAGAGGAGAGGGATGAGCTCCTGTCTCGAGAGGTTCACGGCTCTGTCGGAAACAAGACGCCCCCGCGTATGCGTCGGGGGGTTCGGTTGACCGACGGTGACATTTGAGGCGCTGGGCTGAAACAACCCTTTTGCTATTAGGCGCACGGCTACAGCCAAGGAGGAAATCATGACGAAACTACAAGTCACGCAGTTCGAGGAGTTGAAAGGGACCGTGAAGGGAGAGATTCTTCGTCCGAGCGACGGTGCCTACGAAAACGCACGGAAGATCTGGAACGCGATGATCGACAAGCGCCCTGCGGTCATCGTGCGCTGCGTTACCACGTCGGACGTCGTCCACGCGGTGAACTTCGCGAGGGACCACGGGGTCGTGCTCGCCGTCCGCGGCGGCGGGCACCACATCGCCGGCAACGCCTTGTGCGACGACGGACTCGTGATCGACCTGTCGAAGATGAAGGCCGCACGCGTGGACCCCGCCCGGCGCCGCGTCTCCATCGAGGGCGGCGCCACGCTCGCGGACCTCGACGCCGCCACCCAGGCCCACGGCCTCGCCACGCCGGTCGGCATCAACTCCACCACCGGCATCGGCGGACTGACGCTCGGCGGGGGTTTCGGCTGGCTCAGCCGCAAGTACGGCATGACGGTGGACAATCTCGAGTCCGCCGAGGTCGTGACGGCGGCCGGGGAGGTGGTGCGTGCCAGTGCCACGGAGCACCCCGACCTCTTCTGGGCGCTCCGAGGCGGCGGGGGCAACTTCGGCGTCGTCACCCGCTTCGAGTTCCGCCTCCACCCGGTCGGCCCTGACGTGCTGAGCGGACTCATCGTGTATCCGCTTTCCGAGGCGAAGTCGGTACTGCAGCAGTACCGCGACTTCGTCGCGAAGGCGCCGGAGGAGCTCGCCGTGTGGCCCGTCCTGCGCCAAGCGCCACCACTGCCGTTCCTTCCCAAAGAGGTCCACGGGCAGGGGATCGTGGCCCTCGCGTTGCTCTACGCCGGTCACCCGAAACAGGGCGAGCCGCTCATCGCGCCGTTGCGCAAGTTCGGCACCCCTCTGGGCGAACACGTCGGCGTCCAGCCCTACACCGCCTGGCAGCAGGCGTTCGACCCGCTGCTCACGGCCGGCGCCCGCAACTACTGGAAGTCCCACAATTTCTCGACGCTCAAGGACGGACTCTTCGACGTCGTCATCGCGTACATCGAGAAGTTGCCGTCCCCGCAGTGCGAGATCTTCTTCGGCGCCATCGGCGGCGCCACCACGCGGCCGGCCCCGGACGCCGCCGCGTACGCGCACCGCGACGCCCAGTTCGTCATGAACGTCCACGGCCGCTGGCTGGACCCGGCCGACGACCAGCGCTGCATCGGCTGGGCGCGCGACTACTTCAATGCCTCGGCGCCGTTCGCCAGCGGCGGCGTCTACGTCAATTTCCTGACTGCCGACGAGGGCGATCGCGTGCGCGCCGCCTATGGCCCGAACTACGATCGCCTCGCCCAGGTGAAGCGTACGTACGACCCGGACAACCTGTTTCGCATGAACCAGAATATCAAGCCGGCCTGAGACGAAACGTTACCCCTCACGGGCTGCGACGCCTTCCCCCCGTGTTCGGCCGCGCGCCCAGCGCGCGGCCGAACACGGGCATCGGCCTTCACCCCAGTACCCCCTCTCCCGCCAGTGCCCACATTTGGTCTGATCGGGGAAGCACCGAGGACTCGAACGCACGCACCAGCCATGCGCTCGCAAACCCTGTGTTACCGAGACCAGGGATTCGGCGTTGACACCTCCCGACCCGTTCGATACCCTCTCCGCAACGAACGTCTCCCCCAGCCTCCTGCGCGTCAAGGGGGTGCTCGACGTCATGATTTCCACCGCGCTCTGAGCGTCGGCGCTTCTCGACGCGACCAACAGGAGCCTCTCATGCCTGTCCGAGTTGTCCGCCTTGGAACGGCCCGCCTCCCTGGAGAGGGGACAAGAATTGGGACCGTCCGTCGCCCTCCCCGAGGTGTTCCGAAGGCCAAGTTCTCCGCTCAGAACTGGTACGACGTCTGGTTCCCCAGCCTTGCTCCGACCGTGGAGACAATGAAGCTTGGGCAAGAAGCAACCTCACCAGCACAATGGGCTGCGTTCACAAGGAAGTACAAGGCCGAGATGGCGAAGCCCGACGCCAAGCACGCCCTGGAACTCCTCGCTGTGCTGTCGCACACAACAAGCTTCTCCGTGGGCTGCTACTGTGAAGACGAGCGTCATTGCCACCGCTCGGTGTTGCGGCAGCTCCTCGTCGAGAACGGAGCCAAGATCGAGTTACCTCGAACGTAAGGCGGCCGCGACACTGGTGGTAACCATGCGAGGACCAATGACCCCAAGTCCTCCCGTCGCCCTGCTGCTCATCGACGTACAGCAAGGGTTGGATGATCCGCGGTGGGGCGCTCGCACCAACCCGGACGCTCGAACGCATTGCGGCGGCCGACCTCCACTCCGGGCAGCGCACCCGGAGGGTGGTCCAGGCCCGGCGGCTGTTCTGCCAAGTCGCGGTGCGGGAAATGGGGTATTCGGGGGCGGCGGTGGCGCGGTTCCTGGGGGTCACAACGTCGGCAGTCAACCGGTTGGCCGCGTCTGACGACCTGCCATAGACTCGGAAATACCCTAAAGCGTTTTAGAACCTACGTAGTCCTTTTATGTCCCGTGGTCCGTCCGTCCCCTAGTCCGGCGGGTCGCACGGTACCTCTTGTCCAACATCGCACCTCACGCCGGGTTTACGACGTGGAGCTTCTCTCCCCTGAGGAACGACAGGAGGGTGGCGTAGGCGATTCTCAGCATGTTGTGCCCCGCCTCTTTGGAATTGTAGGCGATATGCGGCGTGACGAGCACGTTGGGGAGCGAGGCGAAGAGGTAGTTCATGGGGGCGGGTTCGTCCTCGTGAACGTCCAGGGCGGCTCCCGCGATCCGCCGTTGCTGGAGCAGCTCCGCGAGCGCCTGGTTGTCGACGATCTTGGCGCGGGAAGTGTTGATGAAATAGGCGCTCGAACGCATCCTGCTCAGGAGCGTGCGAGAGATGAGACGCTCCGTCTGACCGGTATAGGACAGGTGGACGGTCACGACATCCGAAATGGAAAAGAGTTCGTCCAAACTCGCGAATCTCAATCCATGTTGCGCCCGCTCCGGACGGGCGCTTCGCGTCCAACCGACCAGGTTCATTCCGATGCCGGCGCCCAGGCGCGCCATGTCCGCGCCGATGGGTCCGAGACCGACGATGCCGAGAGTCTTGCTTTTGAGATCCACCCCTTGGAATTGCGCGGATAGCCATTCGCCGTGCTTGAGGCTGTAAAAGGAGGCGGCGATGTGTCTGGTGAGGGCGAGGATGAGTCCAAGGGTGTACTCGGCCACCGACGTCGCGCCATATCCCGGCGTGTACGCCACCGTCACGCCCTGTTTGGTGGCCGCCGCAACGTCGATACAATTGGCATATCCGACCCCGAGAAAACAGACAAACTTGAGCTTGGGGCATGCCTGGATGACTTCCGCATCCATCACCGAATAATCGAGGAAGACCACGTCCGCGCCGCGAAGTCGTCGGATCAGGTCTTCCTTGTTCTGCGGCGGCTTCTCATGGAAATCGACGGTCCCGATGTCCTTGAGCGGGAGCAAATCCTCGGGTCCTTGAACACATCCCGTCCCCTCCGGAAAGACGATGCGCATTGTGCTCCTCCGATGATGCGGTGAGAGTGATCGTCGAGGGCGGAGCGCTTGCCCTCGCGGATCGAAGGGGCGTCGCACGCCCAAGGATGTCTTCAGGACAAGCGGAGGATGGCGCACTGCCCGGAGCCCCGTCAAGCGAAAACCGGACTGGAATGCAAGCGACAGCGGAGGGGGGCGCGGGAGACGGCGATGAGGGGGAAGCGCAGGAACCTATCTGATACCTTTCGGTCGACGCGGTGGGCCTCCAGATTTGCCGGCAACTGCTGGGCTCCCTGGTGAACGGCGGACGGTGCCCCGGAGACGGAGAGCGGCGCAGTCCGGGGCCGGTGTGGACTGATGGTAAGTTCACGAAGGCAACACCGTAACCCTCCGTCCCGCAACACTCGCGGGTGACACGTTTTTCGAACTACAGTTGCAGCGGCGATACGGGACCGGTAGACTGAGCAGCGGATTGGCCTCCTGAGCGCCGGAGGCGGTGAGCGTTGGCTTCGGGAGCGGGGGAGCACCATGCGAGAGCGAGTGGCCCGGCTGAGGGACCGACTGTTCCTCGTCGACGATCGCACCGTGTTCTGGGAGCGCGTCCTCGCCCTGCGCCAGGCCCATCAGAAACACGGCCACGAGCGTCCGACGCGGCTCTATGCCCTGGCCATGCGCGAGATCACCGAGACGATGTCCGTGGTGATCGGCGAGGACGATCTCGTGGTCGGCGAGCCTCGGGAGATCCTCCTCTCGCCGGAGGAGGAGACCCGCTTCGCCGAATACTCCGGCGACTACTTCCGGCCGTGCTGGTTCGATACCCGGGGCCACCTCACACCGGCGTGGGATGTGGTCCTGGAGCGTGGCCTGCTGGACCTTCGGCGCGAGGCGGAGGCGCGCTCCGCCGCGCTGTCTCCCGCCGACCGGGACGCGGCCCAGCGCCGTGAGTTCTGGGAGGCCGTCAGCATCTGCTGCCAGGCGGTGGTTGACCTCGCGGCGCGTTACGCCGAGCGAGCCGCGGCGATGGCCGCGGCGACGGCCGATTCCGCGCGCCGGGCGGAGCTGGAGCGGGTAGCTGCGGTGTGCGGTCGGGTTCCGGGCCTGCCCGCGCGCTCCTTCCACGAAGCCGTGCAGGCGATCTGGTTCCTGGATTTCGTGCTGCACGCCGTGTGCGGGGCCCGCGACTACTCGGTCGGGCGTCTCGATCAGCACCTGCTGCCGTTCTACTCCCGGGACATCGCCGAGGGCGCCCTCACCCGCGCGGACGCCTTGGAACTCCTGCAATGTATGTTCGTCAAGATGAACGCGTTCATTGGCTTGCACGACCATTACACCACGCCCGTGAAACGATCACTGTGCGTGGACAGTGTGCAGTACCTGGTGATCGGCGGCCAACTCGCCGACGGGCAAGACGCCACCAATGCGCTGTCGTCCCTCTGCCTGGAGGCGGTGGACGCGCTCCGGCTCAAGGAGCCTACCCTCACCGTGCGCTACCATCCCGGGATCGACCGCGCATTCTGGCGGGGGATCTGCGACGCGGTGCGCCGGGGGGCCAGCATCGGGATCTACAACGACCCGGTGGTGATCGCATCCCTGCAGAACCTGGGATTTTCCCTGACGGAGGCGCGCGGGTACGTGCACTACGGCTGCTGCAACCCGCACCTGCCCGGGTGGGAGCCCCAACTGCGGGAGTACCAGCACAGTCTGGTCAAGTGCCTCGAGCTTGCCCTCCACAACGGCCGTGACCCCTATCCAGTCACGCCGCCTGGGCGTGACAACGAGCTCCGGTATCACAGCCCAGGTTTCGCAGTGGAAGAGACGTACGCCGGGCCGCCCACCGGCGACCTCGAAGACCTGCGGACGTTCGCGGAACTCCTGCGGGCGGTGAAGACGCAGATCGCCCACGACGTGGCGCGCGCGGTCGCGCTGAAACGGAGTTTCTATGCCGGGGACTACCTCGCCCACCGGCCGTTCTGCTTCGAGTCGGCCCTGGTGTACGACTGCCTCGCGCGCGGTCGGGACGCGAACCACGGGGGCGCACGGTCCGTCCACCACAATCAGTACGCCGGAGGCTTGGCCACGGTCGCGGATGCGCTAGCGGCGATCAAGAAGGCCGTCTTCGAGGAGGGTCGGCTGACGCTGCGGGAGCTCCGTGAGGCGCTGGCCAACAATTTCGCGGGCCGCGAGATCCTCCGGCAGCGACTGCTGAACCGGTATCCAAAGTTCGGCAATGACGACGATGAGGTGGATGCCATCGCCGCGGAGATCGCAGAGTGCTTCTGTCGGGAAGTCCTGAAGTACCGCGACCCGGTGGTCGGCGCGTGCTGGCCCGGCATCTACACGTACCACCGCTTCAAGCGGATCGGGTTGCTGTCCGGGGCGACGCCCGACGGGCGGTTAGCCGGCGCGCCGACGAGCGAGAACCAGGGCCCGGCGCCGGGGCGAGATCGCCTGGGGCCGACGGCGATGCTCCGCTCCCTGGCGAAGTTGCCGCTGCATCTGACACCGAGCGGTGGCCAGACCTTGACGTTGCATCCGACGCTGTGTTCCGGACCGGACGGGACTAAACACCTCAGCGACCTGATCGAGACCTACTTCGGCCTGGGCGGCCAGCATCTGCAGATCAATCTCGTCAGCGCAGAGACGCTCCGCGCAGCGCAGCAGGACCCCGAGCAGCATCGGGGACTCGTCGTCAGAGTCACCGGGTACAGTGCATATTTTGTCAGCCTCGACCGCCAGTCACAGGACTTCCTGATCGCCGCGGCAGCGCGCTGACAGGCGGCGCGTGTCGAATCGCGCGTCGCGCCGACCGGTGTGGTCTCACCGCCGCATTTGCTGCGAGCCGGCTCAGCCGCTGGTCCTTTTCTCCCAGATGAACCGCAGGGCCCACCCGGTCCACAGCGGTGTGGAGGGGCGCACCCACATCCTCGCCTGCCGCAGGATGCGCGAGTCGTGTTCGCGAATAATGCGCGCTAGTGGGCCGCAAACAGGGGAATCTGGCGGGCACAGTAAGGACAAGCCGCGGCGTCCCAATCCCGCAGGGGATAGTGGACGGCGGCGACGATGGGCATGGTGACCGTGGCGAGCCGGAACGCTTCGGGATCGCTCACGCGGTTCAGCACGACGGCGGCACCGACGAAGTTGCACTGCTCGCCGGCGGTCCGGACGGCGGCATTGCAGGCGGCAATGGCCTTGCGGAGCGACCCGCCCGTCGTGTAGACATCATCCACCAGCAGGATGCGCTTGCCGCCCTGCAACTGGAAACCGCGCCCGAGCCGGAAGGTCCCCCCGGGATCCCGATCCAGGTACATGGCCTCGATCTTCGCGGAGTCGATGGCGTACTGAAGCGCCGTCACGACGGCGAGCGCCCCGACCGGCGGCCCGACGAGCACGTCGATCTGCTCGAGGAGCCCCGCCTCCCGCAGGCGCCTTGTACAGCTGGAAGCCGACGGCCTTGCTCGTCCCGACATACCGCAGCCCCAGCGACACCTGGATATAGACGTTGGTGTGTTTGCCGGAGGGCAGCAGGAAGTGCCCCTCGCAGTGCTCTTCGATGGCCTCCGCGTGGGCCAGGTCGAACCGCCAGTCCGGTTGCACGGCCACCGGCGTCAGGTTGAATCCGACGGGAATGCGATTCGCGTACGCGACCGCCCCCTCTTCCTCCAAGCGTCGGAGTAACGCATTCGGCTGCACGTCCCTCGGCTGTTCCATCGTCGCGATATGCTCCTCGTGGGGTGTCACCTTATCCACCATTCCGTGGCAAGCAACGTCGTGGTCGCCACGGGTCGCCTGCACGGCCTGCTTCGTATACCAGCTTCCCGCGCGGACCACAAGCGCCGGTGTGGAGGACGTCAGGAAAGTCGAACGTGGGCGGCGCGGCACCGGCCCGGCGACATTCTCAACTTTCCCTTGGCCTAGTTTTCCGGGGCGCTCCACAGGTGCCCGAAACTGACATTCGCCTTTTTGAGTTGCCTGGGTGACGGCGGGTGGTTCGGCTTCCTGCTACTCCTGGAATGCCTCCTCGCGCTTGGTCCGGATGGCGGGAATCACCGCGGCCACCAGGGCGAATCCGGCGAAAAGAAGGATACCGACGCTGATGGGGCGGCGGAGAAAGATGGTCGGGTCGCCGCGGGAGAGGAGCATGGCGCGGCGCAGATACTCCTCCATCATCGGGCCCAGGATCAGGCCGAGAAGCATCGGGGCCGGCTCGCACTCGAGCCGGGCGAAGACGTAGCCGCAGAGGCCGAAGAGGGCCATCAGGGAGAGATCGAACTCGCTGTTGCCCAGGCTGTAGACCCCGATGGCGCAGAAGACCAGGATCGCCGGGTAGAGCAGGTGGTAGGGGACCATGCAGAGGCGCACCCAGATCCCGATCAGGGGCAGATTCAGGACCAACAGGAAGAGGTTGCCGATCCACATCGAGACGATCACCCCCCAGAAGAGGGCGGGCTGCTCGGTCATCACCGCCGGTCCGGGCTGGATCCCCTGGATGATCATCGCCCCGATCATCAGGGCCATGACCGGGCTGGTCGGGATCCCAAGGGTCAGCATCGGGATAAAGGAGGTCTGTGCGCCGGCGTTGTTGGCCGATTCTGGGGCGGCGACCCCCTCGATGGCCCCCTTCCCGAACTCTGCGGAATAGGCGGAAAGCTTCTTCTCAACCGCGTAGGCGGCGAAGGAGGCGAGCAGGGCTCCGCCGCCCGGCAGGATACCGAGGAACGAGCCGAGGGCCGTCCCCCGCAAGATGGGGGCGACCATGCGGCGGAACTCCTCCCGCGTGGGCATCAGGCTGGTGATCCGGGTCACGATCCGGGTCCCGACGCCCTCCCGCTCGATATTCAAAATAATCTCCCCCACGCCGAACATGCCCATGGCCACCGTGACGAATCCGATACCGTCCGTCAATTCCCCTATACCGAAGGTGAAGCGCTGCGTGCCGGAATTCACGTCGGTGCCGACGAGACCGAGGAGCAGTCCGAAGAGGATCATGCCGATGGCCTTGACCAACGAGCCGCGGGCCAGAACCACGGACGCGACCAGTCCTAGCACCATCAGGGCGAAATACTCCGCCGGGCCAAAGCTGAGGGCCACAGCGGCTAGCGGGGGCGCGAACAGGGCGATCACCAGGGTGGCAACCGTGCCCGCGAAGAACGATCCGATGGCGGCGGTGGCCAGAGCCGCGCCCGCCCGCCCCTGGAGGGCCATCTGGTAGCCGTCGAGCGTGGTGACGATGGAGGAGGCTTCTCCGGGCAGATTCACCAGGATCGAGGTGGTCGAGCCGCCGTACTGCGCCCCGTAGTAGATCCCGGCCAGAAGAATCAGGGCGGACAAGGGCGGCAAGACGAAGGAGGCGGGCATCAGCATGGCGACCGTGGCGGCGGGGCCGAGGCCGGGGAGGACGCCGACCAGCGTGCCAACGAAGACCCCCACCAGGCAGTAGAGGAGGTTGAGAGGGGTGAGCGCGGCCTGAAAACCGACCGCAAGGCCGGCAAAGAGTTCCACGTCTCAGCCTCCGAGCCAGCTGCCGCGGAGCGGTATCGGCAGCCCGAGAAGCCGCACGAAGACGATCGAGCAGCCGACGGCGAGCCCCACCGCGAGGGCCGCCGCCGCCGGCCAGCGGAAGTGGCGACTGGCCCAAGCGCTTGAGATCACCAGCAGGACAGTAGCACCGACCAGGCCCAGGGGCCGCAGCAGCAGGCCGAAGAGCACGATGGGTCCCACGACCAGCCCGATCGGGCCGAAGGCCGGGCGTCCCACGGGCGCGCCGGGCCGGACGAGCGAGCGGAGCAGCACGAAGGTCCCGAGGAGGGCCAAGAGGATGCCGAGTACGGTGGGGAAGTAGCCGGGACCCATCCGCATCGCGGTGCCCATCGGATAGGCGCGCGCCAGGAGGGCCGCCGCCGCCCCGGCCGCGATGAAGATGGCTCCGGACCAGAAGTCCCTGGGACTACGGATCCGCACCCGCATGATTTCCCCTCCGCCGGGACGGCCTGGGGCGGCCGGCGTAGAAGAGCCGATCGCCGGAGGATGTCCGCGGGCTCCCTCGGGTGAAAGGCTACTCGACGCGCGCGCCCGAGGTCTTCACGACCTGCGCATACTTCGCCGATTCGCGCTGGACGAACGCGGCAAAATCCGAAGGCTTGGTGATCGATGGCGGCTCGGTCCCCATGGCGGTCAAGCGGTCGCGCAGTTCCTTGCCGGACAGCGCCTTGACGATCTCGCCGTTCAACTTGTCCACCACCTCCTTCGGCGTCTTGGCGGGGACGAACACCCCGAACCAGGTGGTGAGGTCGAAGCCGGTGAGGCCCGCCTCGTCGATGGTCGGCAGGTCGGGCACGGCGGGGGAGCGTTTCGCGGTGGTCACCGCCAGCGCGCGCAGCTTTCCGGCCTTGACCTGCGGCAGCGCGTTGGCGATGTTGTCGAACATCAACTGGGTCTGGCCCGCCAGGAGATCGAACATGGCTGGGGCGGCCCCTTTGTATGGAACGTGCACCATGTCGACGCCCGCCATGGTCTTGAACAGTTCGCCGGCGAGATGCCCGGTGCTGCCGGTCGAGCCCGAGGCGAAGGAGAGGGCGCCCGGCTTGGCCTTGGCGTATGCGATCAGTTCTTTGACGGACTTCACCGGCAACGACGGATTCACCACGAGGATGTTGGGGACCTGTGCGACCAGCGTCACCGGAATGAAATCCTTCACCGGGTCGTAGGGGATGCTGGCATACAGCCACGGATTGATGGCGTGTGTGCTGACCGCCCCCATCAAGAGTGTATAACCGTCACCCGGGGATTTGGCCACCAGGTCCGCCCCGATTCCTCCCCCTGCTCCGGGCTTGTTCTCGACTACCACCGGCTGTCCCCATGCCTCCTGCAGCTTCACCCCGATGCCCCGGGCCATGATGTCGAGGGGTCCTCCCGGCGGGAAGGGCACCACGAACCGGAGCGGCTTCATGGGGTAGCTCTGAGGCTGGGCGACAGTGAATGCGCCACCCACGATCAGCGCCAGGAGCACGAATGCCGAGAACCATCGTCGCATACTGACCTCCCACGAGCCGCGGACTCACCGCGGCGGTTCGACGCGGCCGGACCGGTCTGCCGTCCTCCCGCACCATTGCAGGGTGAGTTATACCAGATCGCGTGCAATGCGATCAAGAGCGCCCGATCCCCGACCATCGTCTCGGACCCGGGGACCTCCCGCCGGACTGCCGAAATCCGCCCTGGACCCCAAGATAACCACGTATCGGGAACCGCAGACCGCTGCCTCTGCACTCCGGACTTGACACGGGGGAAGACTTCCGGGAAAAAAGGGTCTGCAGGAGGGGAATCCGGTGGGTATGCCAGATGCCACCCCTTCGCGGCGAATCCGCCCAAAGGGTTCCTGGCCCGAGCGAACGTACCCGAACCAAGTGTGTCCTGTGTGGAAGGCAACAGGAGGACGCGAGACATGGACCAGAAGGCGGGGATGGGGCGAAGGGAGTTCCTGAAGACGACGACGGCGGGATTCGGTGGATTCGCCTACCTGAGCGCCAGCCTGACCCGTCCGCCGGACGCGCCGGAGAGGTTCGCGGGCACCCGCGTCCTTGGCCGGACGGGCATGCGGGTTCCGATCGTCTCGATGGGAGTGATGAACACCGACAACCCGCAGTTGGTGCGCGCCGCCCTCGACGCCGGCTACGTCTTCCTGGACACCGCCCAGGGCTATCAGCGTGGAACGAATGAGGCCATGATCGGGGAGATCCTGAAGGGTCGGCCGCGGACCTCCTTCTTCCTCGCCACAAAGGCCAGCCTCCCCAAGGACCAGGCCTCTGGCGGCTACGGGCCGGACGCCACCGAAGAGGCGTACACCAAGAAGATCGACACCAGCCTCAAGAGCCTTGGGCTGGATTACATCGACATCTACCACCACCACGGGACCTGGACGCGGGGCGCCACGCTCTACGAACCGATCCTCTCGGCCCTCCAGAAGGCGAAGCAGGCGGGCAAGATCCGCTGGATCGGCGTCAGCACGCACCGGAACGAGCCGGAGGTGTTCGACGCCGCCATCGAGGCCAAGATCTACGACGTCGTCCTGGCGGCCTACAACTTCCGCCAGCAGCACGGGGCCGAGGTGCAGAAGGCCATCGCCCGGGCGGCGGCCGCGGGTCTCGGGATCGTGGGGATGAAGTCCATGGGCGGGAACCGCGGGGGGGCGTACGCCTCCGCCCAGATCGACGCCCGCGCCTGCATCAAGTGGGTGCTCCAGGATCCGAACGTCGCGACCGTCATCTGCGGCTTCACCACCTTTGATCAGATGACGCTGGATATGAGCATCCTGCAGGACCTCACGCTGACCGCCTCCGAGCGGGAGCAGCTCCGGCAGGCGGCATCGACGGCCGGCCTGTATTGCCAGGGCTGCGGTGTCTGCGTGGGGCAGTGCAGGCAGGCGCTCCCGATCCCCGATCTGATGCGGGCCCACATGTACGTGTACGGGTACCGGAACCTCGTGGCGGCGCAGGACCTCGTCCTGTCGCTGGCGCTTCCGGGCGACGTATGCGGCGAGTGCAGCGCCTGTCCCGTGGCTTGCGCGAACCGCTGGGACGTCTCCGTGCGGGTGCGCGATATCGTCCACCTGCGGGACGTGCCGCCCGGCTTCGTGGCCTAGCAGGCCGCTCAAAAGGCCCATCTGCGGCGTTGGCGCGCCGAGCAGTGCACCCATCCGTGAGGGTGGGTGCGGTGCTGCGACGTACGAGTGACGTGCGCCTCCGACCTACCGGTGGCGGGCACCCCGCGCATCGCGCGCCGCCTGACATCCGGACCTTTTTGAGCAGCCTGGGCGAAATCGGGTTTTTCAGTATCCTGCGAGCGGTTGGGGGAGAGTGGCACATGAAGACGAGGAACATGTTGGCGGCTGTCCTGATCGGGGTCGTCCTCTGGGGAGGGTCGGCGGTGGTCGCCGAAGCGATGCTGTTCGCGTTCCCCACGCTGGATGGGTGGACGCCGGCGGGGGCGCCTCAGGTTTTCTCGCCCGACACGCTCTACGACTACATCAACGGCGCGTCGGACCTCTACCTGAAGTACGATTTTGAAGAGCTGCAGGTCCTCGAGTACCGGAAGGGCAAGATGTCGGTGCTCGCGGAGGTCTACCGTCACCGGGATGCGGACCATGCCTTCGGCATCTACAGCCAGGAGCGCGCGCCCAGTGCCGCATTCCTGGCGCTGGGGGCCGAGGGCTACTACGAGACCGCGGTTTGTACCTTCATCCAGGGCGGCTATTACGTGAAACTGAGCAGCGACGGCACCGGACCAGAGGATCGGGAGATCCTATTGGCGTTCGCCCGACGGATGTCGCAGGAGCTGCCGACGCAGACCGCCCTGCCGCCAGTCCTGTCCGTGTTTCCGGCGGAGGGGAAGAAACCGAGCTCGGAGAAGTTCATCGCCAAGGATTTCCTCGGCTACGCCTTCCTCCACGCCGGCTTCATCGCCGACTACGAGAGGGCAGGGCAGAAGTACCAGCTCTTCGTGATCGCGGGCGGCAGCCCGGGGGACACCCGCGCCATGCTCGGGCAGTACTTGAAGCAGGTCAAGCAGGAGGCGGACCTGGCGGAAGGCGCGTACCAGATCAAGGACCCCTATCACGGAGAGATGGCGCTCCTCTGGAAGGGGAAGTACATCTGGGGAACGCTGAAGGTCACGGACCCTGGCCTCCGGTCTGCCTATCTGAAGCAATTCGAAAGCATCGTCATGCCCTGAACACCAACGCCGCAGGCGCCACGGCGATCTCGCCGTCCGGCCATCCTGCAGTTCCCGAGAACTCGCCGTCAGCGATCCCGTTGATGGGTTCGCCGATATACAGCCAACGGCCCGCCTCCGACAAACCCCTCATTCGCCAAAGAATGTCACCTCAGCACGACCCGCGTTCGGGGGTGTTCGCATTCGCGGTCAGCCGGGTCCCCTCGGACCCCGCTCACCCCCGATGGCGCCCGTATCGGCGGTTGGCCACGGCTTGCCCCGACCCCGGCCCGGTCTTGCCACCCCATCGGCGCGTCGGGGTCGCAGTCCCTGGCGTGGGCGGATTACCCCATGGTGCCGAACCGGCAGTAACTAGTGGGAGGGGAGGCCGAACCGCGTCCCCTACTATTACCTCCCAAATTTCGTTCACGGAAACCTGCGGCGGACACACAGACTGAGTTCCCGGCCTTGAACCACCGTAGCGGCGGGGTGGGCGGACCGTGGAATCGCCACAGCCCCTTTGCCCCCTCGTGACAGTCTGCATAAATAAGAGTGAAACGCTCGGTTTTCTGTTGACAGCTGGTAACTGATTGGATATACGTCCTCTAGTCACGTAGTCACCACAAACCCCCTGGGCGTGAGACGTACAGCGACCCCCTCCCTTCCGCCCAGTTTGGGCCTTTGGCCCGTCCCATTTTTCGCTCGTCGCGCATCTCTGACTCGGTGTTGGTGGCACACCCCGAATTCGATCACGGGTGCACGGTCAGTAACGATCAGGACGCAACTGACCGCGCGCCCGTGGAGGACGGCACCGCGCCACCGCAATACCGGTGGCTGTGTAAACGGCGCGCCGGACACCTCCGAAGTTCGCCGTTCCTGTCTTGGTGCCGCTGCATCGCCAGTCAACCACGACGCGGGTCCTCCGGGAGGTGTCCATAATCGATCAAACACCCGGCGGTTTGGTGTCCGCCGAAGCTGATCGGGCGGGCAACACCCGCTGGGGCACACTGGTCTCGGAACCCGGTTCGGTCCAGTGATGGAACGGGGGAGATTCGGATGCAATGACGAGAGCCGTGTCGCGCCCGTGTAGTGACGTCCAATCGCCGACCAGCCCCGACGGCCGGAAACCGGGGGATGTGGGAGGCCAGAGCGCGCGCCAAGCCGCACGCAGGAGGACCAGGGCTATGAGACGCTCGCGGAGCCTGTTCCACACGGGGGTGCTGGTCAGCACCGTCTTTGTGGCAATGACTGCATACGCGCAGGGCATCACAGACATGAAGAAGGGCGAAGGCGGCAGTGCGGTCCAGGGGTCGGCGGGACCGGGTGGATCGGCGGATGCGGCGTCGGATCTCGAGCGCTGCGACAAACCCATGGGGACGGTGGCCGTGGTGGAGCCGCAGGCGCACGTCTTGGCGGGGCTGGCCCGGTACAAGCTGGGATCCCCGACCGGCCTCATTCGCTTGATGCTCCAACAGTCCAATTGCTTCCTCGTGGTCGAGCGAGGCGTGGGCATGCAGAACCTGATGCAGGAGCGCTCGCTCGCGGCGTCCGGGGAACTACGGCAAGGTTCTAACATGGGCGGCGGGCAGATGGTGACCGCCGATTACGTTCTGACCCCCGCGGTGGTCTTCTCGGAGAATAACGCCGGTGGCGTCGGCGGGGCGGTGGGCAGCCTGTTCGGCACCGGGGGGCGGGTCATCGGGGCCCTCGCGGGCGGGCTGCAGTTCAAGGAAGCCCAGACCAGCATGCTGCTTGCCGACGCCCGTTCCAGCCTGCAGGTGGCCGCAGCCGAGGGTAGCGCCAAGAAAGCCGACTTCCGCCTCGGCGGGCTCTTGGCAGGCGCCGGGACGGCGGGCGCCCTGGGTGGCTACGCCAACACGAACGAGGGCAAGGTGGTGGCGGCAAGTTTCGCCGACAACTACAACGGGATCGTCCGCTCCGTCCGCGGCAACCCGAGCCTCCAGCGGGACGTCGCGTCGCTGGCCGAGGAAGCCGGCAAGCGGACCAAGGCCGGCGCCGTGTTCAACGAGGGCGACGTGCTCCGGCCAAAACTGGCGAGCGTGAAGCTCCTGGCACAGCCTTCGGACCAGAGCGATGCGGTGGCCACGCTCGCCCGGGGGGAGGAACTGATCTTCCTGGGCAAGGAACAGGACGGCTTCATCCACGTCGAAACGGCCAAGGGTGGCGGCTGGGTCAAAAAGGTGCTCGTCGCGCGATAAGTGCGGCACAGCCGGTCGGGACAGACGCTCGCGAGCCGCTGGTGGGTTGAGCCTGTCGCGCGCGTAGCCACGCTGGCGGGCGCTGCCCTGAAGCATTTTGACCATACCGGATTCAGGAAAAACCAAACTATGCCACCCAGACGGCCAACGTGTCGATCTGTGCAGTGCCCGTGTGGTACTCTGGACAGCGCCAACTGCCCTTCACGCCTGGTGAAACACATTGCCGCCTGATCCCCGCATTCCACGCACTGCCGTGGTTCCCCGGTCCGCATGAGGCCTGTGACGGCTACAAGGACATCTGTGGACGACAGGACGAGGGTGTTTCGGAGGGTAGGTGTCAAACTCCCGAACGCCAAGTGGCTGACTGTGAGGGTGCGTGAGGGCGGACGATACTTTCCCCGGCGCCGGCGAGGGCACACCGATGTGCTGGCGCGTCGGGATCTCCCTCCGCGCACGTGCGTCGTCATAGCTAGGACGCAAGCACGATTCCTCACCCGGGCACGGCCCCAGGAGCGAGCCTGCGGCCACGGTGAAGCTCGCGAGCAAGGGTGGCACGCACTACGTGACAGCGGGCGTCGGCTCAAGAGGCTTCGTTGTCATCTCCCGGGATCATTCGATTGGTCCGGGCGCCGCCTTCACTGGGCGTGCCGCGTTGGCGAGTCGGTCTCGACCTCTTTCTTCTGAGGTTCGGCGATCCGCCCGCGGGGATGCCTCTTTGGCCCCTCGGCGGCGGGATGTGGGAATTCGATTGACAGGGCCGGCGGGGTCTGGGATAGTTTGCCATCTCTCGCCGTGACGTCGACCCGTGGTTGCGGCAGGGGCCGAGAGGGACCCGATAAGAGAAGGGTCCTTTTTTATTTCCGGAAACATCCGAACGAAGGGAGTGTCACAGTGCGCACCGTAGGGACCGTGAAGTGGTTTAACGACAGCAAGGGTTTCGGTTTCATCACGCCGGACGGCGACCAGAAGGACTGTTTTGTTCATCACTCCGCGATTCAGGCCGAGGGGTTCAAGTCGCTGACCGAGGGGGACCGCGTGGAGTTCGACATCGTGCAGGGGCAGAAGGGCCCGGCGGCGGAGAACGTCAAGAAAATCGCTCGGTAGGGACGAAGATCGCACGGGAGACACCCGGCCCGGACGCCGGGTGTCTCTTAATTCATTCCGGCCCTACCACGCGCACACCGGGATGAGACAAATCTGGGGAGTTCGTGCGCGCACAAGGGGCAACCCTAGGGGGAGCAATGTCGGTTCGGGTCTTCGTGGGTAACCTGGCATATGATGTGACGGAAGCCGAGTTGAAAGAGTTCTTTGCGCCCGCCGGAACGCCGCTGTCAGTGCGGATGCCCACCGACCGGGAGACGGGCAAGCCCAGAGGGTTTGCGTTTGTCGAGTTCAGCGAAGCCGCCCAGGCTGACGACGCCGTCCGTCGCTTTCACCAGCAGGTGTTCAAGGGCAGGCCGCTTGTCGTCAACGAAGCGCGTCCTCGGGAAGAGGGGTCCGGCCCCCGGTCGAGTGCGCCTGGCCAGTTCGGTCGGTCTGGCGTGCGCCTGGTGCGCCGGACAGGGCGGGGCGGCCAGAACAGGCGACCCGGACGTTTGGGCCGGACGCGCCGCGCCGCGGCACGCGCAAGTCCAAGGGGTACGGCGCGAAAGGAGAGCGAGCGCCCAAGCGGCCGCTTGCGTGAGCGCGTGGGGGGCCAGTTCTTCGCTGGAGCCGTGGACGATTCGCAGGGCGATCAGGGGGTGGATGATACTGCCTTCTGGGCACGCGCGGCGTCGGAGAATCAAGACGAGGAGTGACGCCCACGCCTGGGATCTGGGGCCCTCGGACATCAGGTTGTCGCATGACGGACGCGACATGGCAGCGTTAGGAGTGACCTAATGGCGAAGAATTCCAGGCCGAGTTTTCAGAAGCGGGCGAAGGAAAAGGCCCGACAGGAGCGCCGGAAGGAAAAGGACGCTCGCCGACTCGAAACCAAGGAACGGCGGGCGACTGCCGGGCCAACTACTGGCGAAGACCCGGATATTGCAGGGATCATCCCAGGACCGCAACCCCTGCCGCCTCAATTCGACCAACCCCCAACGGGTCAAGAACTGTAATCGGTCACACCTCCCACATTCGAGGGCGAGAGGCGCGGCCACGTAACCGCTGGTCGGAGCGCGGACATTTGTGCCACCGACGTCCGACCTGGCCTGCCGGCCGAGTCGCTTTGCCAAGCTGCCGGAGCCCGTCTTGCGGTATGAAGCGGAGCGGCGGCGGGATCAGTCGACCATCGGAACCATCGTCCTCTATGGTCAAGCGGGGAACGTCAGCGTCGGGCGCCGTTACGGTTTCGCTGTGTGCTGTGCGGCCAGTCGCTGAATCTGCGCCAGGTGGTTCAGGTCGTGGCCGGCGAGCGTCTCCAATTGCACGCGCAGCGTGACGACCCCCCGCTCGGGATGAAACCCGGTCCGCCGGAAGCTTCGCCGGGAGGCCCGCCGAAACAGCCGGACGTGTGAACGTCGCAGGAGGCGAAATCGCTCGAAGGTCTCAGCCACCGGTTCCTTCTCGGGCACCCGACCCGCAGCCCACTTCTCCTGATCGAAGGGAACCAGGGTGGGATGATTCTCGAACGCGATCCAGCGCGCCCGGCAGGCCATCACCATTTCGGTGTCCGCCAGGTGACCGATGATCTCTTGGATTGACCACTTGCCCGGCGCCGGCCGCTTGGCCAACTGTCGCGGGGTGAGGCCGCGAATCAGCGAGACGATCTTGGCCGGCGTGGCTGTCGTGACGGCGAGTGGATCCCGATGCGCCAAGAATTTCGCGTAGGGGTTCACGGTCTCTCTCCTTTCAGTTCGGGAACGAAACCAGCAATGGGCCAATTCTGAGACGGTAGGGCGAGAACCGCAAGCCATTCCCTTGTTACGGGTTCGTGCGTGTCGAGAGTGCGCGCGGCGGCCGGCTTCCGAGGAGGGCCGCTCTCCCGCGCACGCCGGGCGATGAGGTGATTTTCCGTGGAAGTATGGCGCGCTCTATGACATTCTTCGCGCCGGAGACTCCGCGTCGCTACCACACATCCGCGAGCGGTAATCGCTCGCGAGGTCGTCAGCCAGGCATGGCCCGCGCGACTACCCCACCGCAGTCGGACAGCCAATTCGCGCACCCCGAAGACGGGCCACCCAGTCCCCGCCGACCGTTTCCGGTCGCCCTGCTCGTGTTCCTCGTCGCACTGTTCTTCCTGAACATTGTCTCCCGGTTGTCCGTGGGGCCGCTCCTTCCCGTCATCGAGCGCGAATTCGGGTTGGGGCATGGCGAGGCGGGGTCGCTGTACTTCTTCCTGACCGTCGGGTCCTGTCTGGGCCTGTATCTCTCGGCCCATGTGGCCTGGCGGCTCAGCCACCGCGCCACGATCGCCGTGTCGGGCATCACGCTCGGCGCGGCTCTGCTTGCCATCGCCGGCACCCCGACCCTCTTCTGGATCCGCGCCGAGCTGTTGGTGGTCGGCATGGGTGCCGGCCTGTACCTTCCCTCGGGCGTCGCCGTGTTGACGGAGAACACCCGGGAAAGCTCCTGGGGAACCGCGCTGGCGATCCACGAGCTGGGTCCCAACCTTGGCTACATCTGCGCGCCGCTCCTCGCCGAGCTCCTGCTGGGCTTCTTCGCATGGCAGGGGGTGCTGGGCGCAATCGGCGTGCCGGCCATTCTCCTCAGCGGGGCGTTTCTGCTGTCCGGAATGGGAGGAAGCTCCCGTGCCCACCGGCCGCGTGGGGCCACCATCGCGCAACTCGTCCGGCATCGCGCCTTCTGGGGCGTGGCGTGCCTCTTCGCCGTCTCGATCGGGTTGGGGCTCGGCCTCTACACCATGATGCCACTCTTCCTGGTGAACGACGTGGGCATGGATCGTTTGCCCGCCAACCTGATCACCGGGCTCTCGCGCATCTCCGGGCTCTTCAGCGTGTTTCTCGCAGGTGCCCTGGCTGACCGGATCGGCCGGCTGCCGACGGTCATGTTGTCTCTGGCGGCCGCGGGGACCTGCGCCATGTTGCTCGGGCTTCTGCAGGGGTCCTGGATTACGCCGGCCCTGATCTTCCTCCAGTCGGCGTTCGCCGCCTCGTTCTACCCCGCGGGATTCTCCCTCCTGTCCTCGGTGTTTCCTGTTCCGGTCCGCAACGTGGCCGTGTCGATGGTCCTGATTTTCGCCACACTGGTTGGCGCCGGCGGGGTGCCGCCTCTGATCGGCTTCCTCGCGGATACCATCTCCTTCTCGTTCGCCTTCGGCGCGGCGGGCGCGGCGACGCTCGCCTTGCTCATGCTTCTGGGACGCTTCCCGCTCCGAGGCGCCATTCGATTGGCTGACGACGAGGAGAAACGGGCCTCTCGCTGACGCCCGCCGCCGCACCGCACGAATTCGAGGCTGTGGTGGGGCCGCGGCAGGGATTCGATGCGGGCGTTCCATCGTCCAGCACCCAGCACGTTTCCGGGTACAGCGCGCGGTCGCCCCGCATCGCTCTCCCGGATGGACCGCTGTGCGCCGTTGGGAGTCAGGTTCTCTCGCCAGCCGAGATTCCTGTCCAACGGTGCGCCCATCCGGACGGGGCGTTTGCCGTTGACATGCTGTAGGCCCCTCGGTAGGCTCGCCCTCGATGCCGGACCTCTCCGGTCCATACGAGCGGACGCTCCCGCGGTGACGCCAGGCCGGCTCGGATGTGTGGATGGGGACGGGAAGGAAACGTAGGGGGCAGGACGCGCCGCGCGAGGTCCATTTCGCTCGGAAGGACAATCGGCGCATGGGTGACGAGATCCAACGCGGGCGGCGCCGGGTGCGCTACAGGGGCACCCATCCCCGCCATTACGCGGAGCGATACAAGGAACTGGACCCCGAGCGCCATGCGCGGGAACTGGAGAAGGTTCGTGCACGAGGCGGCACGCCTGCCAGCACGCACCGACCCATCTGCGTTCGGGAGGTTCTGGAGGTCCTGGATCCCCGGCCCGGAGATGTGGGCCTGGATGCGACCCTGGGCTTCGGGGGGCACGCTCAAGAGATTCTGCCGCGCCTCCTGCCGGGCGGGCGCCTCTTGGGCATCGACGTGGACCCCCTGGAGCTGCCCCGGACCGAGGCGCGACTGCGCGGGCTTGGCTTCTCCGAGGACGTTCTGGTGGTCCGGCGCATGAACTTCGCCGGCGTCTCCCGCTGTGCTGTCCCGAGGCGGGCAGCGCGCTGGACTTCGTGCTGGCGGATCTGGGCGTCTCGTCGATGCAGCTCGATAATCCGGCCCGGGGCTTCACCTACAAGGCCGACGGCCCACTGGATCTCCGATTCAACCCCAACCGGGGACGGCCCGCCGCGGCCCTGCTGTCCACCCTCACCGAAGCGGACCTGGCGGATCTGCTGGTCGAGAACGCCGACGAACCGCATGCGCACGCCATCGCCCGCGCCCTCCACGGCCAGCCCATCGCCACGACCACCCAGCTTGCCGACCTCGTCCGCCGTGCCCTGAAGACGACGGTCCCCGAGGCCACCCGCCAGCAGGAGACGCGGAAGTCCCTGCAGCGCACCTTCCAGGCGCTGCGCATCGCCGTGAATGACGAGTTCCGCGTCCTCGAGCAGTTCCTGGCGCTCTTGCCCATGTGCCTGAAGCCGGGCGGACGCGTGGCCATACTCACCTTCCACTCCGGCGAGGACCGGCGCGTCAAGAAGGCGTTCCAGGCCGGGTACCGCGACGGCGTCTATGCGCGCATCGCCCGCGACCCCATGCGCCCCTCGGCGGAAGAGCGCCGCGCCAATCCGCGGTCCTCCAGCGCGAAATTGCGGTGGGCGGTGAAGGCAAAAGCATCGGACTGATCCCGCACCCGTGAAGCCGTCTTGCCGATACGCCCGCGTTCAACCCCGGGCTTCACCAGAAACAGGCCCCGTCGTCTGCCCCGCCCATCCGTGTCGCGCCGGCCCACCTCTCCCACGCCGCCATGTCCGCTAGTACCCCGCAAACTCCTCGCAGTGGACCCGGGCCGGATCGGCGCCCGCCTCGCTCAGGGTCTTGCCGACCCCCGCTACGAACCCGGGCGGCCCGGCCAGATAGAGCATCGCGGTGGGGATCTCCGCGATGTGGCTGCGCAGGAAGTCCGCAGCTCACGGGCCGGCGCTCCCCGTCCCACGGCTGCCCGGATTTGTCCGCCTGGGTCATAGTCGGCACGTATGTCAGATTCGAATTCGTCTGGGCGAGACGCACAAGCTCGTCGTGGAAGGCCGTCCCTGCCGGCGTGCGATTCGAGTAGATGAGTGTGATCCGATGCGGAAGGTGCCGGCTCACGGCATCGCGCACGATGCTGCGAAACGGAGTGATCCCGATTCCGCCGGCGATGAACACCACCGGGAGGGAGGCATCCGCATGGAGCCCGAAAGTCCCAGCGGGGCCGGAAAGGTCCACCGGTGTCCCGAGCGGCACCTCGGCGAGACTCCGCTTGAATGCCGTGCCGGTCATGCGGGTGGCGATCACGAGGCGCCTGGTGTCCTGGGGCGCGGAGGCAATGGAAAATACCCGGCGGTTGCCCTCCGCGTCGGTATGCGGGGGATTGGGCAAAACCATGATCACGAACTGGCCAGCCTTGAATTCAAACCCGGTCGGTCGTTCCAGCGCGAATGCCATGGTGCCTTCGGCCACCTCGGTTCGCTCGATCAGCGGTGTCATCAGTCTCGGCATGGTTGCCTCCGATGGCGACGGTGTCGGATGAAGCCGTTGGCCTTCAGGATCCCCGCGACCCCACCGAACATACCGGAAATCGCGCTGGCTCTCCACTGGGGTTTTTGCCGACTGGAAAGTGTACCGATCCGCGATGGTCAGAGGTGCCCCGTGGACGTTGCCTGCGGGGCCGAGAGGGGCAGGGCGGACTTCACCCCAGTCCTGCCGACGCCGGGCCCTGCGACACACGCGGCCCTCCGAACCGGCCGACGGCTCACGGGGTATCTGGTCACCTCGAATGTCGAGTGTTTGTCGCTTCGACGCGGGATGGATTCTGAGGCCGTCTTGAAGGGGGAGCAGTCGAGCCCGTCACGCTGAACAGTTCGTTCTGGCGGAAAGTGCGAAACCCCGGATTCTCCCGCGGGCGGGGGACGCGCATCGCGCGCTGAACGTCGTTCATCACCGCGCGATGGAGCCGATCATCCCAGCATGCCGTCTCCCATTCGTCCGCAAGGAACCCTTATCTCAACACCAACGCTTCCGGCGCAACGGGGGGCGCCGCCACCGAGCAGCTAAGCGCACGACTTGTTGTCTTCTCTGGCGGCTGCTCCAGTAGAGGCCGCCCCCCCTCACGCCAAATCACGACCCCGAGTGGACCGATCTCCGCTTCCCCAGCCCCGCCTTCTCCGGATGGCAGGTAGGTCCGGTTCGTCGCGCGACACTCGCTGTCTCGATCCGTGCTGGGGTTCACTAGGTGTGCCCCGGGTTATTCGGCGCCGCCGCGTAGACTCTGGTCAATCGATGTCGCCACTCGCTGCCCCCCCCGCTCCTCGTACTGCACTTCGACCTCTTGCCCAAGAGCGGGGGCGCTCGTGAACTGCAGGGACGGCGCGAGCGTGAACTGCGTCCCGTTGTCGAGGGTCACGGTGCCGGCGGCCAGGTCGAGTTCCGTGATCTTGCCCATGGCCGTCATCTCTGTTTGGTGATACCCACCCTCGGGCATATTCCCGGGCTGGGCGGGTTCCGCTGCCGTCTGGGCGAACGCGGGAGTTCCCGCCAGGAGCAATGCCACCACGACTACCATTCTCGACGTCTTCATCTTCCCCTCCTTTTTCTCGTTTTTTCCGTTCGTTCACCGACCGCTGCGTCGTCCTTCTTCGCCTTGACCACCGGAATCCGTGTGCTCTGTAACCTTGTCTCGTCGGAGAGCGACACGGAAGGCGACTGGGAACGCGGGATCGGGTCCACTCGGTTTCGAGTGTTGAAAGATGACCAGATTACTCCGATATGTCAAGCCAAAAGATCCTGGGAATTCTGTTGGAACTCGATGGACGGGCGTAATTTTCTGGCATCGTGGTTGCACTTGTATTAGTTTGCGCGAGATCAGAACTTATCCGGATAGAAGTATAACTGTTTGGAATAATAGGGACCAGGAGCCACGATGCTGACCAAATCTCGGAGGAACCGCATCGAGCGTTCTGCGAGCTTTCCCACAGGCCACCCACACTTTTGCGCCCCTGTGGTTTTCTCGCTGGCTCCCACGCGCTGCAGGTCGTCTGGCGTTTTTCAGCGCGACCGCCATCCTGTCGCTCGCCATTGGATGCGCGCAGCTTCCGCCGAGCCCGGCAAACCTGCAGCCGGTCCCGAGTGCCCGTCAAGACCTGATCGAACGGATGGTCACCAGCAGCGTCAAGGTTGCGGTCGAGCGCGATGCTCGCCTTGTGGCGTTCGCCTCCGGAGTCGTGATCGCCTCTCGGCCCGCCACTCAGAACGCCGAGGCTGTCTCCTATGTCCTGACGGCCGCGCACGCGCTTGCCGGGGGAGGTGGGGCCGCGGTCTTCGTGGGCTTTTGCGGACCGGACGCCACGCGCGGCAAGTTTGCGGCAACGGTGATCAGTCAGGGAACACGCGACACGCTGGATCTCGCCCTCCTCCGAGTTCCCGGCCTCGCCGCTCCGCCCGTCCTGTTCCCGACGGATGATCGGGTTCGCCTCGGGCAGCCGATCCTGGTCGTCGGATTTCCCGAGGGACAGCGACTGGGGATCTCCGGGGGGATCGTGAGTCAACTCCCGCTCTCGGAGATCGAGAACGGCATTCCGGCCGACCGGGCGGAACACCGGATCATGATCGATGCCGCCGCACCTCGGGGTGTCAGCGGAGGAGGCGTCTTCGAGGTGGAGACGGGCCGTCTGGTCGGCATCGTCCAGGGCCACCATACGGTGTCCGTTTCCGTGAAGGATCAGACCCAAACCTACGCACTGAAGTTCCCCGTCCCCGGCGCGACGTTCGTGGTGCCCGCGGGACAGATTCGACCGTTTCTCGCGCGCCCGGAGGTGGCGACCGAGTTGTCCGGTGCACTCCCCGTAACCGCTCACGCCGTCCCTGTCTTTCCGCGCTAACCGCTTCGGCCTTACCCCGCAAAGAAGATCCCGAGCATCCGGCGGCCGGGTTGCGTTTCCGCTACCAGTCGAGCATCGAGCGGCGCGAGATCGGGCGGCGTCACGCCTTCGGTTTGACCGCGATCCACGCCCTGAGATATGGTGAAGGGGCTGCCCGCCCTTTGCTTGGGGCGGGCCTCGGTGAACAAGGTCGGGTGCGGGACCGCGGGTGGATTCCACCGGCCCCCGCGTCGGATCTCGGACCGATGCGGCGCCGTCCAAGCGACGCCCGACCCGGCGATCCCCCGCCACGCCCTGAGGCCGACATGATTCCCTGGAAATTTCTGGAGAGCGCCCCGGTGCCCGGGGACGGCGGCGAGCTTTGCCTGTACCAGCGGGGCGAGGAGTTCTCGATCCGTGTTGGCAACCGGGAGCTCATGAACAGCCGCGCCCACGCATCGGAGGAGGCGCTGGCCGAGCTGGCGTGTGCTCGGGTTGCCGGCTGTCCTCACCCCCGGATCCTGATCGGGGGGTTGGGCATGGGATTCACCCTGGCCGCGGCGCTGCGCCGACTCGGGCCCGACGGACGCGTGGTCGTGGCCGAGCTGGTACCGGCGGTGGTGGCGTGGAACCGGGGACCCTTGGCGCCCCTGGCCGGCCATCCATTGCAGGACGCTCGGGTCACCGTGCGCGCGGTGGACGTCGCCCAGCTCTTGCGGGCGGACCGCCAGACCTACGATGCCGTTCTGCTGGATGTGGACAACGGTCCCGAGGGGCTGGCCCGAACGGAGAACGACTGGCTCTACGCTCGGCCTGGGCTGGAGGCGGCCCATGCGGCCCTTCGCCCGGCGGGGGTGCTAGCCGTCTGGTCCTCCGGACCCCATCCGGTGTTTGTCCAGCGCCTGCGCCGGGCGGGGTTCACGGTGGACGAGGTCCGGGCGCCGGCGCGCGATTCCCGTAAGGGACGGCGGCACACGATCTGGCTCGCCGGGCGTGCGTCCTGACCCCTCGCCGAGAGAAGACGCCCGCCACGTGTCCGGAAGTCGGCGTACCGGACGGTCTGTGGGGCGGTGCGTTGCGGCGTGCGCATCGAGCGCTCGCTGTCGCGCGCGCGGCCACTCACGCCACGCCGCGGCCGCGATCTGGTCCGCGCGGTATCGGCCGGCCCACGGAACGGTCGCGGAAACCTTTCGTTTGTTTCCTTTCCCTAGCGTGCTACTGTTCTCTCATGACAACAGGAGAGATCCCCGAGGAGGCCACGCCGGTATCCCGGCGGCCCGAGCATTCCTTGCGGTCCACCCCTGAACTCATCGTCGAGTTGCAGGTGCGGGCGATTGACCTCACCTTGGCCGCCATCGCCGTCGTGAACAACAACAACGACCTCACGCAGTTCGTCTTTGCGATCGACGACGACCCTCTCGGAACGCTCAATGCGCTCGTTCGCGCGGGCGGCCATCCCATCGGGATCGTCGGCGCCCGTCTCGGACCCGGGACCATCGAATACCATCCCCAGCCGTTTGTTGAATATCAACACAACCCCCAGGCGTTGGCATACCTGCAGACCCTCCGCGTCCCCTTCCTGACCCTCATGAGGACGCATGTCGACCGCATACCGGACAATCCTCGCGTGAACTGACATCGGTCGGGGTCCGGCGGGGAGAAGGAGGGCTCACGCCCGGGAAGACGGACAGCCTGCTGTGCCAGCCCTCGGGAGACGCCTCGTCCTGGGGAGACCACACGGCCGTCGCGGCGGGATGCCCACACGGGCCGTTGAGAGGGTCGTTCCCGCTCCCAGCGCGACCCGACATACCGACCACCAGCGCCACAAGGCAGCGCCCCACCGCGAAACGATGACCGGCAGCAGGAGAGGAGAAACGCCATGGGAGACAAGGGCGGCAAGAAAGACAAGCAAAAGAGCCAGAAGCAGACGGCACAAAAACAGGACCAAAGAGCGAAAGAGAAGCGGGACAAGCAAGAGAAGAGCACCCCGTAACCGGCCGCGAGGTGCGCGCGCGACCCGACGCCGATTCAGGGTGCCGTGCGACCTCTGATACTCGACCACCAGGCGAACGAGGCCACCCGCTACCGTGTGGTCACGGCCACAGGGCGCGCCGGACCAGCGACGCCAGGGATCGCAGATGGACGGAAGAACACGAGCTGACCTCACCCCGGGAACCCGGGTGCAGGTTGTGCAGAAGCAAGACCAGCGGTCGGGCACCCTGACCGACGGTACCGTGCACGAGATTCTCACCAATTCCGCGACCCACCCTCACGGCATAAAGGTGCGCTTAGTCGGCGGCGTGGTTGGCCGCGTGAAGGCGATCCTCCCCGACCGCTAAAGATCGACCCCGCGAAACCCCTGAAAAGTGCCAAGCCCCAGGGGTTGATCCTCTGGGGCTTGTGATGCGACGAGCGCTTCGTGCGCCCGACTCGGCATATTCGGACTAACCTCGCGAGGCCAGTGCGGGCCTCGGAAAAACCCGAAAGGCCCGACCCGAGAGGTCACTCTCTCCATTGGGCGAGTAGCGGCGGTCACGCCCCCGCTCCTGGCGTTGCTGGGACTCGGCCCATTGCCACCGGCCGCCCTGCCGCCGATCCAGCACGACCTCGACGCCATCCACCGTGGTGAGCGCCTGGCACAATTGCCACCACAGGTCGAACTGCTCGCGCGCGACGACGACCAGTTTCCGCTCCTCTCCCGCCTGCATCGCCGCCGGGAGAGATGTGTTCGCGGGGGCGCCCCCATCGGGTCTCAACGCTGACAACGCAGCAGATTGATCGTTCCGCATGCTCGGTCTCCTGTCTCGGCGTAGTTCTACACTCGGGCTCGAATCCTCTCACTGCCGTCCAGCCGCCCCCTGATAACCCGGACGAGTTGGTGGCGCCCGTCCAGCAGCGGAGCGCACACGCAGCCAGAGCAGACTGCACCCTTCCGGAGAAAGCCTAGAAAGGCAAAGAGCATAGACCGTGCCTACCTCGCCGGAAATTCGGGAGCCGGACGGTGCCGTTCAGCAACCCACTGTAATTCCTTGAAGTTACATGGCGGGAGAAAAACCTGGCGGACACGCGGCAACCTGGCCGTGTGTCCGCAGGTGTAAGCTTTTTCGACGGCCGAGTCAGTGAGCGGCGGGAAACCTACCACCGGCGGTCCGGCACTGACGCTGTGGGGGTTCCTTTTCGGCGGCGAAACCGGGACGAACGGGCGTTGGCCAGGACGGTGTGATTTGACGACATCCAGCGGACCTGCTACCTTCGTACCGAAATGACGAAGCGTGCGGAAGGCGCAACAACATACACCTATTGACGGCGGAGGAGGTTTCCAGTGGCCACCATCAAGCAAGTTCAAGTTGAGGCCCATCTGGGCGATCGATTCAAGATCGAGAGCAGGATCGGGAATCATACGCTGCTCGTGGACCAGCCGAAGATGGGCGGCGGCGAGGATGCGGGTCCGACCCCGCTGGAGTACTTCTTTTTATCGCTGGCCGGTTGCATCGGCACCATCGCGCGGATCGCGGCCAAGCAGCAGCGGATCAATCTGCGCGCAATGGACGTCAAGGTTTCCGGGGAGCTGAACGTCGAGGGCTTGATGGGGCGGAACCCCGACGGGCACTCGGGTTTTGACGGCATCACCGTGACGGTGAAGATGGACGCGGACCTGACGAAGGAGGAGAAGGAGGCGTTCCTGGCCGAGGTGGACCGACGCTGCCCCGTGTCGGACAACATCCACCGGCTGACCCCGATGACGTTTGTGGTGGAATAGTCGAGCCGCACGCGGAAAACCGTAGAGGAGTCGTGCAGCCAGAAGCGGCAGGCGGGGACCAAAGGGAAAAACGAAGCCGAGGGGATCCCGATCGCTGCGAAAGGCGGGGTGGCGGGATGCGCGTGGTTCCGGTGGAGAGGGCCGACACCAGCTGCGATACGCTGGTCGTCCTGGGGAAAGAAACCCGAGACGGCCACACGCTGTTCGCCAAGAACAGCGATCGGCCGCCAACCGAATGCCAGCCGCTGTTCCAGGCGCCCCGCCGGCGCCATCCGGCGCGGGCCACGGTCCGCTGCCAGTACCTGGAAATCCCGCAGGCAGACGAGACGCTCGCCGTCGTTGGGAGCCGCCCCTGGTGGCTCTGGGGTTTCGAGCATGGGGTCAACGAGTGTCGGGTGGCCATCGGTAACGAGGCCCTGCACGCGCGGGAGGCGCCCGGGCCGGAGGGCCTCCTGGGCATGGACTTGGTCCGGCTGGGGCTGGAGCGGGGGCGGACGGCGCACGAAGCGTTGCAGGTGATCACCGATCTCCTCACGCGGCACGGCCAGGGCGGGAGCGCCAGCGCCGATAGCGACCGGCGGTATCACAACGGCTTCATCATCGCGGACCCGGCGGAGGCCTGGATCCTGGAGACCTGCGGCCGGCACTGGGTCGCCAAACGCGTGCGCGGCCGCGGGGCCATCTCCAACGTCTACGCGATCGAGGATGACTGGGACGCGATCTCCGAGGGCGCCGAGGCGCTGGCGGCAGGCCGCGGGCGGGCGGCGCCCGACGGTGTCCGGCTGGATTTTCGCCGCACCGTCGAGAATCCGGATCTGCGGTATCGAGCCGAGGCGAGGCTTGCGGCAAGCTGCCGGTTCCTCGCCGAGGACCCGCAGCCCGGTGTGGCCTCTCTGATGCGCCATCTGCGCGATCATCACGAGGGAGGGACGGTCCACGTCCCCGGGCGGCGGGATGGGGATCCGTTGGGCTGGTCGGTCTGCATGCATCCGAATCCCGGGATCTCTGCGACGGCCGCGAGTCTGATCGCCGAGCTACCCAAAGATCCCGCGGTCCCCATGACGCTGTGGTGCAGCATGGGCACGCCCTGCACCGGGGCGTTCATTCCGCTGCCGTTCGGGGAGCCCCTTCCGGATCTTCTGACACACGGGAAAGGTTGTGCCGGTCAAGATTCGCTGTGGTGGATCATGAAGGCGCTCGGCGATATCGTGATGCCGGACCCCGTGCGCCTCACGCCGGTTGTGCAAGCCCACTGGCAGGCGTGGGAGGCAGACCTCCTGGCCGACTGGGCGCGAGATCGGAGGGGCATCGCGCGGCGCGTCCGGGAGCGGGTCGAGGACCTGGTTCGCCGCCGGCAGGTCATTGATGCCGAGATCCGGCGGATCGGCTAATGTCGCGACCCTGGTGGGCAACTTCCGGTCTGTCCACAGGACGTCCCCAGGGGCGGGCGGGAAATACCCAGGGTTATCCACAACCGGACCGAGGGTCATCCACAGTCTATGGGAGCATCATCCACAGGTTGTGCACCGTCCACATCGGACTTGTCCCCAAGAACAGCCTGAGGTATGGTTCTGCCTGGGAGTTACCCGGTACGCCGCACGGAGCGTTTATAGCTGGATACACTCGGAGGGGCGGGCGATGGGACTTCTCGGCAAGCTGGCCTCGTTGTTCGGCGGACAGGGCGGTACTGGTGACGGCGCTATCCACATCTACGTGGAGTGCGAGCGGTGCAAATCCAAGGTGCACGTCCGCCTGGATCGGCGTCATGACGTCAGCGTGCGGGAGGACGGAGGCTACTACGTCCGGAAGGAGATCATGGACAGTAAGTGTTTCCGGCTAATGGCGGCCGAGGTCACCTTCGACAGCGCCTATCGGATCCAGAGCCAAGAGTGCCAGGGCGGCCGGTTCCTGACCCAGGCGGAGTTCGAGGCGTCGCCCCCCTCCTAGACCATTCGGGAGTTTCCGTCGGTCTGCCAGACGCTGGCGCCCGCCGACTATTTTTCCGGGGTCGCAACCCGCACGGACCCCTCCGCCCGGACGGTCAGCCGATGACGCCTGCAAGCCACCGAGGTGGAAGTCTTCGGGGCCGTATCGCAAACCTTTGGGGCTCCGCCCAAGGCCTGAGTCCTCCCAGCCCGGCAACCGCACAAACCAAATGAGACGGCAAAAACCGTTCCCACCGACGTCTATCCCCTTGACGGTAGCGCCCCGGAGCGCTGGCACTTCCAGGCCTGCCCTCAGCTACACGCACTGCCCTCCTCGGGGCGGAAGGTCTCGGGGAGGGTAGCCGTCTCACCGCAGCGACACGCCAGCCAATTGCATTCGTTGGCGATTGGCTTGAGGGCCGGAATGTCCGAAATCCGGCGAGGATCGATCCGCCCCTCCATGGCCTGGCCCAACAGATCGGACCACGGCCGCAGGTAGTCCTCTCCGAGCGCCGAGCCGACCGCAATGAGTTGCCCCTCCAATTTGCCGAATGCGCACCCGACGTCGCACGGCGAGAAGCACCCGGACATGATCTTCATCCGGGCCAGCTTGAGCTGCTCATTCGTATCAGGCGGGACGCGGACTCCTCGCCTCCCGAGGTCGATGACCCATGCCGCCAGCACCGCCCACTTCATGCCAAACTTCTTCAACAACTCAACGCTCACTTTTCGGTCATCTTGTTGCTCAACGGTTAACATGCTCCCCCTCCTGTTCTCGAAAGTTCAGGTTTCCGTAGCAAGGCGCGCGTCCGAGAGTGTAGACGCGCGTCCGCACGCGAGGGTAAACGGCGCCGCCCGCCCGCCGTCCAGTCGCGGCGCCGGGGCAGGCGTCCGGCCGACTTCCTCCGGGCGGCTCGACTGGAGGACTCGCCCGTCCGCCGCCACGACCCGGATTCCCGCCGACACGTTCTGCTCGCCGATTCGGGCCAGGATGGCTCGAATGATCTCCGTCTCGCCGAACCCCATGGCACTGGTCAGGAATCGATCCGCCATGGCTGCGATGAGGTCAGCTTGGTGCAGCGCCAGTTCCTGCCGGTACTTCGCTTGGCTCCTCAACGCAATGAGGGTATAGACCAGAGTGACCGAGAGCAGGATGGCTCCGATTCCCAGGATCATCTTCAGCCGAAGCGACATTCGCCACTCCGACAGCCCTCAAGCCGAGGCGGGCAGCGGACGTCGACAAACGGTCGGCAGGTCTCTGGTGGCCGTAGACGCAGGGGAAAAGGCAACCTGGACGTGCCGCAATCGCGTCCAGGAACGGATGCAAAGTCGGCTGGTCGCCGTAACGGTAGGTCAGGGTGGTCTTTGCATCATCCACCCTGCAATTCGAAGGACCAGACAGAAATCCCTTATCATGAACGGGATAGGACTGTCCAGGTTTTTCGCAGCCCGTTCCTCGGTCTAGGCGACCACCTCCGGGTTGAGGAGGGTACCCGGCCGCTCGCCGCGAAGGGCCTCCACGATGGTCCGCGCCGCTCGCCGACGCAACTCGGGCTCCGCCTCCTCCGAGTACCAGGCGGCGTGCGGTGTCACGAGCACGCGGGGAAGGCTCCGGATCGGGTGGTCCATCGGCAGCGGCTCCGGATCGGTCACGTCCAGCGCCGCGCCGGCGATCCAGCCCTCCTTCAGGGCGCGCACCAAGTCGTCGGTGACGATCAATCCGCCCCGCGCCGTGTTGACGATCAACGCGGTGGGCTTCATCTGCCGGAGGGTCTTTTGGCAGATGATTCCGCGCGTCTCCGCGCTCAACAGGGAGTGAATCGTCACGATATCGGAGGCGCGGAGCAGGCTCTCCAGGCCGACCGATTCCACGCCGACGGCCGCGAACGCAGCCGGGGGAGTGTACGGGTCGTAGCCGACGAGCTTCAGGCCGAACCCTCGCGCACGCGCGGCGACGGCCTGCCCCATCCGCCCCATCCCCAGGATGCCCAGCGTCTTTCCCCTCGAGTCGATAGACCGGCTTGAGAGGACGCCCCCAACCCTCTGTGCGCACCTGCTGGTCCAGCTCCGCGATTCGCCGCCACCAGGTCAGGAGCAACGCCATGGTATGCTCAGCCAGGTCGCTGATGCAGTAATCCGGCACATTGGCCACCATGACCTTTCGCTCGGTGGCGGCCGACACGTCCAGCGAGTCGTAGCCCACGCCGGTCCGGACGACGATCTTCAGCTTCGGCATGCCCGCGAGGGCGATCTTGCCGATCTTCGCGTACGTCACGAGGAGCGCGTCGGCGTCCCGGCACGCGGCAGCAACCTCCGCCTCGGTCGTCACGTTGAGGGGGCGCAGCGTGGCCCCGATGGCGTCCAGTTCGGCTTGCTCGTGACGGAAATCGGTGTGATGGGGGTCTGTGTGAATAACGAGGAATCCCATGCGGCACCTCCGTTGGATTGCGATGGTCGGGTCCACGTTCGGAGGCAGAGTAATATGACCAACGACGGTGCCGCGCAAGACAAAAGTCGGGATTGGCTGGCCGGGCAAAGGATTCCGCTTGTCTGGCCCATGCCCTTGCGATAGAAAGAGCCGACCGGTGGGAGCGAAGGCAATCGGTTGGTTCGGCAATCGGTCCGCGAGGCCACCTCGAAGTCGGAACCCCGGCAAGGGGTGACTGCTCGACGATTGGGCCATTCGACACAACGGAAGGAGCGGGGGCGCCATGGGGTCTCAAGGGAAAGTCCTGCTGGAGCGATTGCGCTCGGAAGTGTTGGTCCTCGACGGGGCCATGGGGACGATGCTCTTCGCGGCCGGGCTGACGCCCGGGGCCTGCCCGGAACTCTGGAACGCCGAGCGGCCGGAAGTGCTTCAAGGGGTACACCGGGCCTATTTCGATGCGGGGAGCGACCTGGTGGAGACCAACACCTTCGGCGGGACCCGCCTCAAGCTGAAAGCGTACGGACTCGAGGATGGATGCCGGGAGCTGAACGAGAAGGGGGCCAAGCTGGCGCGGTCCGTCTGCCCGCCGGGTCGCTTCGTGGCCGGGTCCATCGGTCCCACGGGCCACCTGCCCGACACCTTCGAGCCGCTGGGAGACACCCCGGCGGAGGTCTTCTACGAGAGCTTCCGGGAGCAGGCGTTGGCGCTCGCCGCCGGCGGGGTAGACCTCTTTGCCGTCGAGACCATGATGATTCCGGACGAGGCGGTGCTCGCCATCAAGGCCGCCAAGGACGCCACCGGCTTGCCGGTGATGTGCAGCATGACGTTCCAGTACCACCCGGCCACGGGCCTCGATCGAACCATGTGGGGGACGAGTCCGGCGGACGCGGCGGCCACACTGGTGGCGGCCGGCGCCGACGTGGTGGCCTGCAACTGCGGCGATGGCGGGCCGGGCCGGGTTCCGGCCATCCTGGCCGAGATGCGGTCGGCGACGCCAGCCTTCCTCGCGGCCTACCCGAACGCCGGCATCCCCAAGATCGTCGGCGACAAGACGATCTACGATCTGACTCCCGAGGCCATGGCTGCCGCCTTCCCGGCGATCCTGGACGCCGGCGCCCGGATCGTCGGCGCCTGCTGCGGCAGCACGCCGGCCCACATCAAAGCCATTGCGGAGGCTGTGAAAAGCAGGCGATTGGGCAAATAGGCAACTGGGCGATTATGTGATTGGGCGACGAGGTAGTTAGGCAATCAGGCAACCAGGCAAGGAACAGGAGCGGCGTTGGTTCCCCCAAATTGCCGACCCGCCAGATTGCCAAGTTGTCGGTCCGCCGCTTCCCAATCGCCAAGTTGCCGAGTTGCCAGACCGCCGCGTTGCGGGCCCGTCAGGCGCGCGCCGGCTCGGTGCCGCCGAGGGGCAAGTCCAGGATGATGCGGCCGAGCTCCGGGATCGGGATGCGGCCCTTCATCCCGATGACCTCGATCCCGAAGAGACGGCCGTTCTCGTCCACGTCCACCAGCATTCCTTCTTCCACTTTCCGGGTGCGGGCGACACTCCCATCCTGGAACTTGATGTACAAGGCGTCGGCCTTCGGGTCATAACTGATCTTCATGAGGACAGGTCCTGCCAGTAGGTGGTGAGGATCTGCGTCTGCACGAGATCCCGCGTGAAGATGACCTCGAGGGTGCGTGCCTCGAGCTTCTTCTTCGCGTGCCAGCACTTCTCCAGCCAGGGGCCCAGATGGTCCGGCGTGTCCAGGGCGGCCCGGACCTCGGCCTCGCCGATCCCCCGCTCCAGCATCCGCGCCAGCGCGTTATTCGTGAACTCTAGCTTCATGTGACACCCACAACGGCGTCGCGCCGCGCGCCAGCCACGCGCGGCGACCATACCCCGCAACGGGCGGAGTGTAGCACGTCCAGGGGGCTACAGGCCACCTTTGCAGGAACGTCTTAGCATGGTATAACCCAACCGGCTATCGTTCCAGCGATCCCAGGAAGCGCGCCCAGGCATCGAAATACGCGCCCCCCCCTACCACGAAGGTGTCGTTGTGGTGGGCGCCGCGGATGACGTACAAACTCTTGGGCTCGTTGGCTGCGGCGTAGAGCCGTTGCGCCTGCTCGAGAGGCACCACCTCATCGGAGTCGCCGTGCAAGATGAGGAGCGGAACGCGGATCTCCGGCATCTTGTCCAGCGATTCGTACTTGGTGCGCAAGCAGCACAGGGGCAGATACGGGTAGTGCACGCGGGCGACATCTTTGAGCGTGGTGAAGGTCGTCTCCAGGATCAGGCCAGCGGGGGGATCTGTGCGCGCCAGCTCGACCGCGACGGCGGCCCCCAGGGAGCGGCCGAAGTAGACTAGGCGGGTGCCGACCACATCGGCCCGAGCGCGGAGATAGGCGATGGCGCCCTTGCCGTCCCGGTAGGTCGCTTCTTCGGAGAGATCGAAGCGACCACCCTCGCTTCTCCCGTACCCGCGATAGTCGAAGATGAAGACGTTGACCCGGAGCAGGCGGTGCAGGTAGCCGAGGTTGTGGACGCGGTCGCCGATATTCCCCGCATTGCCGTGGAACCAGAGCAGTGTCACGCGGGCCCCGGGCGCGGGGACCATCCAACCGTGCAGCCTGACACCGTCGGCGGCCGGAAACCAGACGTCCTCGTACGCCAGACCGGCGGCCTGTGGTGTCGCCTCCAGGGGCCGCTCGGGAAAATAGAGCAAGTATTTCTCCAACCCCAGGATCATGACGGTCCCCAGGATCCCTGCTACGCCAACGATCACGAGCAGGGGTACACGCCAGAGCATCGTGCGAATCGGTGGCATCATACGTTCCGAGAGCATGCCAGAGGCAGCGTCGAACGGCAAGGAAGAAGCGCCGGATCGTTTCCGGGGGGCAGATAAGCGACTATGGCCAAACGTTCTGACGAGACGCCACCGCCCTGTCGGCTCGCCTTCGCCCAGCTGGTCAGGCAGCCCGACGCGGCCATTGACCTGGCGGAGGCCACGCTCCTCATCGCCAAGGAAGAATACCCGGACCTGGACGTCACGGAGTATCTGACCCGCCTGGACCGGATGGGGGTCGACGTCCGGACGTCGGCGGGCGGCCGCCACGATCCGCATCGGCTGATCGCCGCCCTGGGAGAGTACCTGTTCGGGCACCTGGGCTTTCGGGGAAACGCCGACCACTACTACGACCCACGCAACAGTTTCCTGAACGAGGTGCTGGACCGGCGCATCGGCATCCCCATCACCCTCTCCGCCGTCTACCTGGAAGTGGGACGCCGGATCGGACTGAACGTGCAGGGTGTGGGGATGCCCGGCCATTTCCTGGTCAAGTACGTTGGGCCGGACGAGGAGCTGGTCATCGACCCGTTCGGCGGCGGCGGGATCCTTTCGCCTTCCGATTGCCAGCAGATCCTGGACCGGATCTTCGACGGCAAGCTCTGCTTCGAGCCGCAGATGCTGACCGCCGTCGGGACGCGGCAGATCCTGGCGCGCATGCTCACCAATCTGAAAGCGATCTATTTCAACAACCAGGAGTACGCCAAGGCGTTGTCGATCGCGGACCGCTTGGTGATCCTGCACCCGCATGCCGCCTGCGAGATCCGGGACCGCGGCCTGCTCTCGTTTCAGGTCAAGCGCTACGCCGAGGCGAGCGCCGATCTGGAGCGGTACTTGCGACTGGCTCCCGAGGCAGAGGACAGCGAGGTGATCCGGGAGCACCTACGCACCCTGCGGCAACGGGTCGTCTCGCTGAACTAGCTCCGGCCCGACGGTTCTCATCGCCGAGGCAGCCGGCATGACACGCCGGCCACCGACACATCACACCCGGCCAATGGGCACGCACGCACGGGGTCGCATTCCGGGTGCCTGGTCGATCCATTTCGCCGGGGCGGGAGGTCGCGGGTGAAGATCTATACGAGGACGGGGGATGCAGGCGAGACGGGCCTTCTCGGCGGAGCGCGGGTCCGCAAATGCGTCTTACGGGTGGAGGCGTACGGGGACATCGACGAGCTGAACGCGTGCCTCGGCCTCGCCGGCGTCTGCCTCGGCGATGCGGAGGCCGTTGGCCTGGTGAGACGGATTCAGCGGGAGCTGTTCGCCCTGAGCGCCCGCCTGGCCGATGTCCGGGCGGCGAGGGCGGCCGCCTCCGACAAGACCGCTTTTCCGGAGGAGCACGTGACCGGGCTGGAGCGGGCCATCGATGCGGCTGAAGCGGCTCTCCCGGCCCTGCAGACGTTTCTCCTGCCCGGGGGGAGCGAGGCGGGGGCGCGGCTGCATCTCGCTCGGACAGTGTGCCGGCGGGCGGAACGCCGGCTGGTCGCCCTGGCGGCACAGGAGGAGGTGCCGCCGGTCTTCCTGGCGTATCTCAACCGCCTTTCCGACCTCCTCTTCGTCCTGGCGCGATCGGCCAATGCCCGCGCGGGCGTCCCGGAGGTCGCGTGGTGACCATCGAGTCCGGATCGGCCTCCGCCGGCCCCCGCGACCGGGGCGGTACACCGTAGCCAGCGTCCGATGGCGTCCAGCCGACTGCATACCGCCGGTCCGCTTCTCCGGGTTCTCGCTCCGCTCCTGTTGCGCGGCGGACTCGGCATCCTGTGGCTCTCCGCCGGCCCTATCACCGCCTGGCTGCCGCATGCCGAGGCCGGCGCCGCGCTCCGGTTGCAGTTCGCCTTTCCGGCCGGTCCGGGGACGCTGGTGTGGATCGCGTGGGGGGAGGCCGGGATCGGCCTCTGTCTCTGGGCCGGTTTCTGGGTCCGGGGCCTGGCGGCGCTGCAGGTGGCGTTGCTCGGGACTCTGGGCGCGGCCGCGCTTCGCACCGGTGCCGGCGGCCCGGGATTTCTGGTGCGGCTGACGGCCATGGCGGGTGGCGCCCTCGTGCTGGCGTGGAGCGGCGGGGGTTCCATGGCGCTGGACCAGTGGATCGACCGTCGGCCCGGCATCCGCCGCCGCCGGCTCGTCTGGGCGCTGCAGTGGGCCCAGGCGGCACGGGTCGGGCTGGAGGAGGTGTGCCGGGTGCAGCGGCAGGCCGCATCCGACGCGAAGGCGTTGGCGGCGCTGGATGCCCTGGGGCTGGATGCGGAAGAACACGCCGAGGACCTGGCGAGGCTGATCCGCCGTCACGGGGGGTGTCCGCTGCCGCTCCTGGGCTTGGTGCGTGGGTGCTGCTGGTCGCTCGGTTGCGTAACGGTGCTTGGCGGGGTGAGGACGGCGCTCCGCGTCGACCTTTGGCTCGTCGGGCGGCGGCTCGCCGATTACGCGTGTGCGACCAGTCTGCTCCCGGCAGAGGACGGGATTGCGGCCCGCGCCCTGGCGGCCATGCGGGACCGCGAAGCGGGCCACCTCCGCCTGGTGCGCGACGCTTTGGGAACGGCGGGGCGGTCTGGCCCGCGGCGCAGATGAGGAGGCGATATGGGCATTCTGCAAGATCGAGTGGCGGTGGTCACGGGGGCCAGCCGTGGGATCGGCAAGGCCATCGCGCGGGCGCTGGCTCACGAGGGCGCCAGGGTGGCCCTCTGCGCCCGGAACGCGGACGCGATCCGCACGGCCGCCGAGGAGATCTCGCCGGGGGACGGCCGCGCGCTGGGGTTCCGGGCGGACGTGACGAATGCCGGCGACGTCCGCAGCCTGGTCCAGGCGGTCGTGGCGCGCTGGGGGCAGATTCATATCCTGGTGAACAATGCCGGGGTCAACGCGCGGATCCCGATCGCATCGGACGATGACGCGGGCTGGCGCGCGGTGCTCGACTCCACGGTGCTCGGGGCCTACTACGTGACGCGCGAGGTCCTGCGACACATGCCGGAGCGCACGCACCCGGCCGCTCCGGGCCCCGGCGGACGGATCATCAATCTCTCCTCGATCCTGGGGCGGTTCGGGGTGCCAGGCTACACGGCCTACTGCACCGCCAAGCACGGGATCATCGGCTTCACCCGGGCCCTGGCGCTGGAGGTCGCCGACCGCGGCATCACGGTCAACGCCATCTGTCCGGGATGGGTCGAGACCGACATGGCCGACCGCGGCATGCGGGAAACGGCCGCGGTCATCGGAGTCACCAAGGAGGAGTTTCGCCGGCAGGCACTGGACGCCGTGCCCATCAAGCGCATCCTCGACCCTCGGGAGATTGCCGATCTGGTGGTGTACCTGGCCTCAGATGCCGCCTCCGGCATGATCGGCCAGGCGATCAACCTGGACGGTGGGCAGGTGATGTCGTGATCGATGCCCGACAGCGACAGGGATAGCCGACAGCGGAGCCCCGTTCGCTGTCCCTGTCGGGTCTCTCTGTCGAGGCGCTATACGCTGTGACGGAACTGCCGGGGTGTTGAGGCGGCCGGGCAGCAGGGAGGAAGAAACCACATGGCGGCGGTGAGTCCGTTTGCGCGGGAGGAGCGAGAGGCGGGGGCGGTGTTCGCCGAGCGGTGCGGCGTTTCGTTGCCGGAACGGTACGGCGATCCGGTCCTCGAGTACCAGGCGGTCCGGAGCGGCGCGGGCCTGGTGGACTTCTCGTTTCGCGGGATGCTGCAGCTTACCGGCGGAGAGCGGCTCCGCTGGCTGAACGGACAGATCACGCAAGACGTCACGGCGTTGAAGCGCGGCGAGGGGTTCCTGGCGGCAGCGCTTACCGCCAAGGGGCACCTCCTGGCGGAACTGGCGGTGGACGGGCTCGAGGACGCGGTCTGGATCGAACTCGACCGGCATCGCCTCGAGGCGGTGCAGAGCTCCTTCGATCGGCACATCATCGCCGACGACGTGCAGGTGGCGGACGTGAGCGCCCGGTTCGCCCATCTCATGGTCGCGGGCCCGGCGGCAACGCGCGCCCTGACCGCGGCGCTCGGACAGGAGTTGGCCGACCTTGCACCCTGGCACCATCGAGAAGGCCGGCTCGGCGAGGTCCCGGTCCGGGTCGGCGCCAGCCGGTGGCTCCAGCTTCCCGGCTTCGACGTACTGATTCCGATGGAGGCCGCGGGGGCAGCCTGGAGGCATATCCTCCGGTCCGGGTCGGCCGCCGGGCTCCGGCCCGTCGGGACGACGGCGCTGGAGTGGCTTCGGGTGGAGGCGGGCTGGCCCTGGTTCGGCGTGGACTACGACGAGAACAGCCTTCTCATGGAATCGTTGACGCCGAATCACGTGAGTTTCACCAAGGGCTGCTACGTCGGCCAAGAGGTGGTCATCCGCGTCGAGCACCAGGGGCACTTGAACAAGCGGCTGTGTGGCCTGCTTGTCACCGGGGAGACGGTTCCGGCGCCCGGCACCCCGATCATCTCGGGCGACCGCACGGTTGGGCGCGTGACCAGCGCTGTGCGGTCGCCGGCCTTGGGCCGCGCGATCGTCCTCAGCCACCTCCGGCGGGAATGCTGGCAGCCCGGCACGGCGCTGTGCATCGGCGCGGGTCCCGATGTGCTGCCCGCCGAGACGGCCGCCCTGCCCTTCCTCGCCGAGTGACGAATCCCCTTGTCCGGCGCGGTCGGTCGTGATATCCACGACAATCGATGAACTTGAAGCGCCGATTCGATGTCAGGCGCCGGATGCCGTTCGCGGCGGTCGCTGCCGGTCTTGCCCTGCTCCTGTCCGGTTGCGCCGGGATGGGGGGCGACCGGGCAGCCAGGCGATTGGACGTCTGGGCAAATCGCCAATGAGGCAATTGGGCGACAGCGGGCACCCCCCTGGTTGTTTCCAGTTGCCAAATCGCCAACGTGTCCAATCGCCGTCCGGTTGGTGAATCGATGCCGGGATCACGCAAACCCACAAGCAAGATGCCTGCCGGCGAGGCGGCGCGGCTGCCTGCGGCCTCGCGCGAGGAGGCGGTCCGGACGATCGCGACCTACCTGCGGGCGGAGCGGGAGACCATCCGCCGCGCCTGGGTGTCGGAGATGGCTCGGCGAGGATTGGGGAAGCTCCTTTCGCCGGCCGAGGCCGAGGCCGAGTCCGCGAGGATCTACGACGCACTGGTCGAGTGCCTCGAGACGGGGCGCTACCACAGCGCCCAGGCGTATGCCCAGGACATGGCCGAGCGGGATGTGTTCCGCGGGATCGGCGCCAAGCAGGTCATCGGACGACTGCTGGTGCTGCGGGACGTCTGCGGGCGCGCCCTGTGCGGGCGATGCGGCGGCGATCCCGCCGAGGCGAGCGGCGCCCTGGACGTGTACGAGCCGGTCGTGAACCGGATGCTGACGATCGTGTCCATGGCGTTTCTCCAGGAGCGCGAGCGGGCGGTGGGTCGGGGGCGCGAGCAGCTCGGGGCGCTCGTCGAGGCCGGGAAGGTGCTGGCGGCGGAGCGCTCGCTGGTGGCCCTCCTGCAGCGGATCGTCGAGGTCGCCTGCCGGCTCCTCGGGGCGCGGTACGGGGCGCTGGGCACGCTGGACGCGTCGGGCGCGGTGGAACACTTCGTGACGACGGGCCTCTCCGAGGCGGAGCGTTCCGCCATCGGGTCGCAGCCGCGGGGCCTGGGGATCCTGGGGGTGGTGGTACGGGAGCGGCGACCGCTCAGGCTCCGCGACCTGACGGAAGATCCGCGGGCCCACGGTTTCCCGCCGCACCATCCGGCGATGCAATCGTTCCTGGGGGTTCCCATCATCTCGCGGGGGCAGGTATTCGGCCATCTGTACCTGACCGAGAAGCAGGGGGCGCAGGAGTTCAGCAAAGAGGACGAGCAGCTCGCGGTGACCCTCGCCGGGCAGGCCGCGGTGGCCATCGAGAACGCCAGCCTGTACGAGCAGCTCGCCCGCTCCTTCGAGGAGTTGAAACAGTCGCAGGGGCTGCTCGTCCGGCAAGAGAAGCTGGCCTCGCTCGGCCGGCTGGCCGCCGGAGTGGCCCATGAGCTGAACAACCCCCTGTCCGCGGTGGCGGGTTTCGCGGAAGCGCTGCAACGCCATGTCAGCGAGGGGGCGTGCGTGGGGGATCAGCGGTTCGGGGACTGCCGCGAATATCTCGGTATGATCCAGGGCGAGGTGTCCCGTGCGGCGGCGATCGTCCGGCGCCTCCTGGATTTCGCCCGCCAGCGGGAGCCAACCTTCGGCCCCGTTGACCTGGCGCAGGTCCTACGCGAGGCGGTGGCCTTCGTGGAGCGGCAGGCCCGCCTGGCCAACCGACGGATCCATCTGGAGGCCGTCGGCGACGGGGCCCGCGTACAGGGCGACGCCCAGATGCTCCATCAGGTCTTCCTGAATCTCCTGACCAACGCCCTGGATGCGGTCGAGGGGGGCGGCG
Source organism: uncultured Methylomirabilota bacterium (assembly GCA_963695995.1). Classification (GTDB taxonomy): domain Bacteria; phylum Methylomirabilota; class Methylomirabilia; order Methylomirabilales; family 2-02-FULL-66-22; genus 2-02-FULL-66-22. Next base: position 110,380 of record CAVOIV010000027.1, on the reverse strand, counting down.
ACATCACGGTCACCGCGCGGCGTGCCTCGGCGGGGAGCATTGTCGATCTGTCGCGCAGTCAACTGGGAAAAGACTCGGCTCGAGTCGACCCCTCGACCGATCGACCGGTTGACGGTTCCGCCGAATGGGTCGACGTGATCGTATCCGATACGGGGGTCGGTATCACCCCGGAGCATCTCGGCAAGATGTTCGATCCCTTCTTCACCACCAAGGAGGTGGGCAAGGGAACGGGCCTGGGTCTCGCCATCTGCCAGAGCATCGTGGAGCAGCACGGCGGGAGCATCCGTATTGGAAGTGCGGGGGTGGGACGTGGGGCCGAGGTCGTCGTGCGGTTGCCGCTGCAGCGGTGATGCCGGCGCGGCACTTGGCCCCTTGGGCGACCCGGCACGCAGTGAGGCTCCAGCGCGGCGTCTCCCGTCGGTCACGGTGCCGGCGGGTCTCGTAGCCGAACCCTCCACGGGCGAGCAGAAGAGGACCACACGCCATGGCGCAAGGTCAGGCTGAGTCGGGTGCGGTTCGGGTGCTCGTCGTGGATGACGAGCGATCTATTCGCTTTCTGATGGAGAAGGAGCTCCCGCGGGCGGGCTGTCTGGTGACCTGCGTCGAGACTGGAGAGCAGGCGCTCGAACAGGTGCGACTGCGGGAATTCGACGTCGTCTTGATGGATCTGAAGATGCCCGGGATCGGCGGGATGGAGGCTTTGCGCCGGGTTCGCGAAACGGGGACCTCGGCCGAGGTGGTGGTCCTGACCGGCCATCCGGACGTCACCACGGCCATCGAGGCTATGAAGCTCGGCGCCTTCGACTACCTCACGAAGCCGTTCAAGCTGGCCGAGGTGGAGCTGGTGATCCGGCGGGCCGCTGAGCGGCGCCGGATCACGCAAGAGAACACGGCGCTACGCCGGATGGTGTCGCAGCGCACCGCGTCGCCCCGCATTCTGGCTCAGAGCCCCGCGATGGCCTCCGTCCTCACCACCGTGGAGCGGATCGCCGCGTCGGACGCCAACGTGCTCATCGAAGGGGAGAGCGGGACCGGCAAGGGGCTCGTGGCGCACACGATTCATCAGCAGAGCCCGCGGGCCCAGGGGCCGTTCCTTGCCATCAACTGCAGCGGGTTCCAGGATCAGCTCCTGGAGAGCGAGCTGTTCGGCCACGAAAAGGGGGCGTTCACGGGCGCCGTGGCGCTGAAGCAGGGACTCTTCGAGGTGGCCGACCGGGGGACGCTGTTCCTGGACGAGGTGGCCGAGATGACGCCGGCCATGCAGGCCAAGCTCCTCCAGGTGCTGGACTCGCGCGAGTTCCGCCGCGTGGGCGGCACGCGGCTGCACCGCGCCGACGTGCGCATCGTGGCGGCCACCAACAAGCGCATGCAGCACGAGGTGGCCGCAGGCCGGTTTCGCGAGGACCTCTTTTATCGGTTGAACGTTGTCGGCATTCTCGTGCCTCCCTTACGGGAGCGGCCGGAGGACATCCCGATCCTGGCGGCGCATTTCCTGGCCGGATCTCAGGCCAGCGGGCGACCGCGGAAGACCCTCTCGCCGGAGGCCCTGCGGTTGCTGGGAGAGTACCCGTGGCCGGGGAACGTCCGGGAGCTGTCGAACATCATGGAGCGGTTGGTCATCCTGGCCCCGGGCGAGGTCATCGAACCGGATGCCTTGCCTCCCACGTTTCTGGCCCCCCGCCCGTCGTCGTCTCCCGGCCCGACGGGCCCGGTATCGCTATCGGAGATGGAACGGTCGCACATCGCGCGGGTCCTGCAGGATACCGGCGGGAAAAAGATGCAAGCGGCCCGCCTCCTGGGGATCGACATCAAGACGTTGAACAAGAAACTTCGAGATTATCACATCGTCCCAACCTCCACTCCCTGAGTTCCGCGCCCAACGCATCCTGACCAATCCTCCCCTCTCGTTTGGCGTCCAACAGTGGGAGAAACTCCCACAACCCAGGAGAAACTCCCACCAGGACACATGGCTTTCATTTTTTCCTGAAGGCCATCATCTCCATGAAACTCCTTAAATCCAATGGGTTGCCAAAGATATAGAAACGTTACATCATCCATCCTGTTTATGGTATGCACCTTGCGTATCCTCAAAATGTTCGACGGTACGGTGTCGCTGGAGGAGTGATCGCAAGCGATGCACATCATTATTTGTTCGGATAGCCGGGCTGTGCGGGATGTGGTCTCCGGTCATCTCGGGGATCACGCCGCGCGCTTGACTGTCTGCGAGTCCGGCATGGAGCTGCTCGGTGCGGTGAGGGCGCTCGATTCGGATCTCGTGATCCTGGACCTGGGAACGCACGGCCTGGGAGGACTCCTGTTGGTTTCCGCCATCCAGGAACTTTCCCCCGGTGTTCCCATCATCGCAGTCTCTGCCACGCCGGATGTGGATGGGAGACCATTGGTCCAGAGAGGGATTCCGCATGTCGTTCTCGGCTCCGACCACGACGGGGACCTTCAGGGCCTGCTCGTTCAACTGACTGGGCGGCGGGGAGCAATCCTCAGCGCCGGTTCCCGTTGAGCGCGGCGCCGTCGCCGGCCGCGCGACATAGAGTTCCAGCATCGACGTATAGGGAGACAACATGAGCACCTCTACCAGCATGATCGAGGCCCTCGCCAACCAGGAATACAAGTACGGGTTCGTGACCGATGTCGAGGCGGATGCCGCTCCTCGCGGATTGAACGAGGACATCGTCCGTCTGATCTCGGCCAAGAAGAAAGAGCCTGAGTTCATGCTGGAGTGGCGGCTCAAGGCCTACCGGCACTGGGTCACGCTCCAGAAGTCGGATGCGGAGCCCAGGTGGGCCAACATCAGCTATCCGCCCATTGACTACCAAGACATCGTCTATTATTCGGCGCCCAGGCCGAAGAAGACGCTGACGAGCCTGGACGATGTCGATCCGGAAGTCCGGCGGACCTTCGAGAAGCTCGGCATACCGCTGGAGGAACAGAAACGGCTGACCGGCGTGGCGGTGGACGCCGTGTTCGACAGTGTCTCGGTGGCCACCACCTTCAAGGAGAAGCTGGCCGAACTGGGGATCATCTTCTGCTCGTTCTCCGAGGCAGTCCAGAACCACCCGGAGCTGATCCAGAAATACCTGGGCTCGGTGGTCCCTTACACCGACAACTTCTTCGCCGCCCTGAACGCCGCCGTCTTCAGCGACGGATCGTTCTGCTACATTCCCAAGGGCGTCCGCTGCCCGATGGAGCTCAGTCCACCTACTTCCGGATCAACGCGGCGGACACCGGGCAGTTCGAGCGCACCCTGATCGTTGCGGAGGAGGGAGCCTACGTGAGCTACCTGGAGGGCTGCACGGCGCCCATCCGGGACACGAACCAGCTGCACGCCGCCGTGGTGGAGCTGGTGGCGCTCGACGACGCGCAGATCAAGTACTCCACGATCCAGAACTGGTACCCCGGGGACAAGGACGGCAAGGGGGGAATCTACAACTTCGTCACCAAGCGCGGCAAGTGCCAGGGGCGGAACTCCCACATCTCCTGGACGCAGGTGGAAACCGGTTCCGCCATCACCTGGAAGTACCCGAGCTGCATTCTGCAGGGCGACAACTCCGTGGGCGAGTTCTACTCGGTGGCGCTCACGAACAATCGCCAGCAGGCAGACACCGGAACCAAGATGATCCACATCGGCAAGAACACCAAGAGCACCATCGTCTCCAAGGGGATCTCGGCGGGCCACGGCCAGAACACCTACCGCGGCATGGTCAAGATCCAGAAGGGGGCCAGGGGGGCGCGGAACTACACCCAGTGCGACTCGCTGCTGATCGGCGACAAGTGCGGCGCGCACACCTTCCCGTATATCGAGGTGAAGAACGCCACGGCCCGGATGGAGCACGAGGCCTCCACCTCCAAGATCGGGGACGATCAGATCTTCTACTGCAACCAGCGGGGCATCTCCAAAGAGGACGCGGTCTCGCTCATCGTGAGCGGGTTCTGCAAGCAAGTCTTCAAGGAGTTGCCGATGGAATTCGCCGTCGAGGCGCAGAAGCTCTTGAGCGTGAGCCTCGAGGGCAGCGTCGGTTAACACAGAGACCATCTACCGAAAAGAGGGCAAGCCGTCATGCTTGAGATCAAGAATCTGCACGCCACGGTCAACGGTCGCGAAATCCTGAAGGGTGTGAACCTGACAGTCCGTGCCGGCGAGGTCCATTCCATCATGGGCCCCAACGGCTCCGGCAAGAGCACGCTGGCCCAGGTCCTGGCGGGCCGGGAGACCTACCAGGTCACGCAGGGGGAGATCCTGTACCAGGGGAAGAACCTGCTGGAGATGTCGCCGGAGGAGCGGGCCTGCGAGGGTGTCTTCCTGGCCTTCCAGTATCCGGTGGAGATCCCGGGTGTCAACAACACCTATTTCCTGAAGGCGGCGGTCAACGCCGTCCGGAAGCATCACGGCCAGGAGGAACTGGACGCGATGGACTTCCTGGCGCTGGTCAAGGACAAGATGAAGCTCCTGGAGATCGACGAGGGCCTGCTGAATCGCTCGGTGAACGAAGGATTCTCCGGCGGCGAAAAGAAGCGGAACGAGATCTTCCACATGGCGGTCCTGCAGCCCAAGCTCGCCATCCTGGACGAGACCGATTCCGGGCTGGACATCGACGCCCTGAAGATCGTCGCCAACGGTGTCAACGCGCTACGCAGCCCGGAGCGCGCCATGCTGGTCGTGACCCACTACCAGCGCCTCCTGAACTACATCGTGCCCGACTTCGTGCACGTCTTGGTGGACGGCCGGATCGTGAAGTCCGGGGGCAAGGAGCTGGCGCTGGAACTGGAGGCGCAGGGGTACGTCGGGATCGAGGCCGAGGCCGCCCAACTGGCCCGGGCCTAGGCGGGGAAAGGGCATACACTATGGCTGGGACAGCTACCATGAACGGCACGCAGGCTCTGGACGGTTTCCTGCAGAATTTCAAGACCCTCGAACCGGTCTGGACCAAAGGCAGCCAGGCGTGGCTGCAACCGGTCCGCCGGGCGGCGATCGGACGGCTCGAGGAGCTCGGGTTCCCGACGACGCACGACGAGGACTGGCGATTCACGAACCTCGCTCCCCTCGTGAAGACCGCCTTCCGACCGGCCGAGGATGTCGCGCCGGGGGTGGATGCGCGGTCGCTCGAACCGTTCACGTTCGCGGACTGCGATTGTTCGCGGCTGGTCTTCGTGAACGGCCGATTCGCGCTGGGTTTGTCCATGTTGTCCCCGTTGCCGGCCGGCGTCCGAGCCGGCAGCCTTGCCCAGATCCTGGCTGGGGATCGTGGCACGCTGGAGCCCCATCTCGCCCGCCACGAGGACTTCCAGCACGAGGCCTTCTCGGCCCTCAACACCGCCTTCCTCACTGATGGGGCCTTTGTCTCGGTCCCGCGAGGGGTGCTGGTCGAGAAGCCGATCCACCTGCTGTATCGTCACGGTGGCCGGCGCGGCGCCGGTGGCCACGCACCCGCGGACCCTGGTGGTGACCGGGGAGGAGAGCCAGGTGTCCGTGGTGGAGGACTACGTCTCGCTGGGCGAGGGCGTCCATCTCTCCAACGCGGTCACCGAGGTCGTGGCGGGCGACGGAAGCATCGTCGCGCCACCATCTGATCCAGCGGGAGAACCGACAGGCGTTTCACATCTCGACCCTGCGCAGCCGGCAGGGCCGGAGCAGCAGCGTCACGTCGCACACGTTCCTCCTGGGGGCGGCCCTCACGCGCCGCAACATTCACCCGGTCCTGGCCGGCGAGGGGGGCGAGTGCCTGATCAACGGCCTGTTCATGGCCAACGGCCGGCAGCACATGGACAACTACATGAAGGTCGAGCACGCCAGCCCGCACTGCGCGAGCCGGCAGGTCTACAAGGGCATCCTGGACGGTCAGGCGCACGGGGTGTTCCACGGCCGGATCATCGTGCACAAGGACGCCCAGAAGACCGACGCCAAGCAGACCAACATGAACCTGCTGCTCTCCGAGGACGCCCAGATCGACACCAAGCCGCAACTCGAGATCTACGCCGACGACGTGAAATGCACCCACGGCGCGACCGTCGGCCAGATCGACGACGAGGCCATCTTCTATCTGCGCTCCCGCGGCATCCCCGAGGCCTCGGCCCGGGCGCTCCTGCTGCATGCCTTCGCAGGAGATATGCTCCAGCGCATGAAGGTCGAGCCGATCCGCCGTCACCTGGAGCGGCTGGTCGCAGCAGTGGGTGCCCCAGGGGGCCATGGTGGAGAGCATCCGATGAAGCACGCACATTCTCGCGGTGGGGAGCAGCCCTGCCAGGACTGTCTGGTCGGGTTCGGTGCGGACAAGATCCGCGAGGACTTCCCCATTCTGTGGACGAAGGTCCACGGCAAACCGCTGGTGTACCTCGACAACGCCGCCACCACGCAGAAACCGCAGGTGGTCATCGACGCCCTGACGCGCTACTACACCGAAGAGAACTCCAACGTGCATCGGGGCGTCCATTTCCTGAGCCAGGTCGCGACCCAGGCGTACGAGAGCGGCCGCACCCGGGTGCGGCAATTCCTCAATGCGGCCCACGACCGGGAGATCATCTTCACCCGCGGGACCACCGAGGGGATCAACCTGGTGGCGCACAGCTACGGTCGGAAGCACCTCCGGGCCGGCGACGAGGTGATCATCTCGGCCATGGAGCACCACTCCAACATCGTCCCGTGGCAGATGGTCTGCGAGGAAAAGCGGGCGCACCTGAAGGTCATCCCCATCAACGATGCCGGAGAACTCTTGCTGGACGAGTACGAGCGGCTGCTCTCCGACCGGACCAGGCTTGTGTCGGTGGTGCAGGTCTCCAACGCCCTCGGGACCGTCAATCCGGTCTCGGACATCATCGGCTTGGCGCACAGCCGGGGGATCCCGGTCCTGGTGGACGGGGCGCAGGCCATCCCCCACATGCCGGTGGACGTCCGCGCGCTGGACTGCGACTTCTACGCGTTCTCGGGCCACAAGCTCTTCGGCCCGACCGGCATCGGGGTCCTGTACGGCAAGGCCGAGCTCCTGGAAGCCATGCCGCCCTACCAGGGCGGGGGAGACATGATCAGCGCCGTGAGCTTCGAGAAGACGGTCTACAACACGCTGCCGCACAAGTTCGAGGCGGGGACGCCCAATATCGCCGGCACCATCGGGCTGGCCGCGGCCATCGAGTACGTTGAGAAGGTTGGAATGCACCAGATTGCCGCGCACGAGGCGGACCTGCTTGCCTACGGGACCGAGCTTCTCACGGCCATCCCCGGGTTGCGCCTGATCGGCACGGCCAAGGAGAAGGCGGGGGTGCTGTCCTTCGTCCTGGACGGGATCCACGCCCACGACATCGGGACGATCCTGGACCTGGACGGGGTGGCGGTCCGGGCCGGCCACCACTGCGCCATGCCGGTGATGAAGCGGTTCGGGGTGCCGGCGACCGCCCGGGCGTCCCTGGCGTTCTACAACACCCGGGCCGACCTGGATGCGCTGGCCAAGGCGATCCATAAAGCCATCGAGGTGTTCGCCTGATGTCGGATCTTCGCGACCTGTACCAGCAGGTCATCCTGGACCATTACAAGAAGCCGCGCAATTTCCAGAAGCTCGAGGGCGCCAACCGGCATGCGGAAGGCCACAATCCGCTGTGCGGGGACCAGATCACCGTGTACCTCCATATGGACGGTGAGGTGATCAGGGAGATCAGCTTCCAGGGTGCCGGCTGTGCCATCTCCCAGTCCGCCGCCTCGCTGATGACCACCGCGCTGAAGGGAAAGACCAAGGCCGAGGCCCAGGTGCTATTCGCGAAGTTCCACGAAATGGTGACCGGGGAGGGGAACGGTGCCGACCCGATGGAGCTGGGCAAGCTTGCCGTGTTTTGCGGGGTGAGCGAGTTCCCGGTGCGTGTCAAGTGCGCCAGCCTGCCCTGGCACACCATGCGCGCGGCGCTGGAAGGCAAGGACGACGCCGTTTCGACGGAGTAGCGACGCTGGCAACTGGGCGATCTGACAATCGGGGGATTTGGTTTTTCCCAATTGCCAAGGCGCCCAGGTGCCGGATTGCCAACAAGAGAGGGAGACCGAATGGGCGGGATCGCGGTGGATCCGAAGGAGATCGAAGGCAAGGTCGTGGAGGCCATCAAGACCTGCTATGACCCGGAGATTCCGGTGGACATCTACGAGCTGGGCCTGATCTATGGGGTGGAGGTGGATCCGTCCGGCAGTGTCGAGGTGACGATGACGCTCACCTCCCCGAACTGCCCGTCGGCCGTGGAGCTCCCCGGCCAGGTCGAGGCCAAGGTACGGTCCGTACCGGGCGTGATGGACGCCCGGGTCGAGGTCGTCTTCGACCCACCCTGGGAGCCGTCCCGGATGAGCGAGGCCGCTCGACTTCAGCTGGGGATGCTGTAACCGCCATGACAAGCCCTGGTGTTGCGGAGAGGGTGTCCTTCCGAGGCTCTGGTGGATCGCCAGCGTTTTGTGGCCGTCGTGGAAGAGGACTGCACCGGCTGTAACACTTGCGTGGATTACTGCCTGGTGGACTGCATCGAGCCCGCCCCCCCGAATTCCGACCCCCGATCGCGAGTCCTCATCTCGATCCGCGAGGACGAGTGCATCGGCTGCTTCGTGTGCGCCAAGGTCTGCGAGGAACTGGCCGTGAACGCCATTCGCCTGGTGCCGGCCGCGGAGGCCGGTCGAATCCTGAACGACGCGGCGTCCTTGTTCTGCACCGTCTCTCCGCCGTTGGTCGAGATAGCCGCTGTCAAAGAAAATAACTTGACCGCAGAAATTTCGGGAACGGCATCAGGAGCCGTAACGAATTACAAACATTGGCCAATTTATTTCGTAACGGCTCCTAACCTCGTAGCGTCGCGATCCTCTTCCCGTGATCTTCCCCCGACTCCTCATCGACTGGACCAGGTCGAGTCCGTCTCGGAACAGCCACACAGTTGACAGGTCGGATGTGCGCCGCACCGTCCGATATCGTCTATGGTGCGGTCTCGGACGATGGCGACCATCGTTTCCATTGTACCAAGGAGGGTCGCTTATGTCGCGAGGATCTGACGACTGTTGGCTTGCCCGCCGGACTGGTGGCCGAGACGCAGGTGGCCACCGCAGCGTTCGTGGCCTTCACCGAAGGTCCCGCGGTCGACGCGGAAGGGAACGTCTTCTTCTCGGACATCGTGAATAACCGGATCATGAAGCGGTCGGCTGGCGGCGAGCTGTCGGTATGGCGGGCGGACAGCGGCCGCGCCAACGGGAACATGTTCGACGCCCAGGGGCGGCTGGTGACCTGCGAAGGGGCGGAGTTCGGGGACGGCGGCCGACGGCGGATCACCCGGACGGACATGCGCACGGGGGCAGTGGAGGTTCTGACGGATCGCTACGAGGGGAAGCGCTACAACAGCCCGAACGACCTCGTCATCGACACCCGGGGCCGGATCTACTTCACTGACCCGCGATACAAGGCGGAGCGCCGGGAGGAGTTGGAGACTGAGCGTCGAGGCCGTGTACCGCGTGGATCCGGACGGGCGCGTCGTGCGCATCCTCTCGCAACCCGCCGTCCAGAAACCCAACGGGATCACGATATCGCCGGACAACCGGACGCTCTACCTCGTGGACAGCAGCCCAGCCCCCGGCGGCAACCGGAAGATCTGGGCCTTCGACCTCTCGTCCGACGGGGTGCCATCGGGCCAGCGGCTGGTGTACGATTTCGCACCAGGGCGAGGCGCGGACGGCATGCGGACGGATGTCGAAGGCAACCTGTGGATCGCGGCGGGGATCACGCGGGCGCGCCATGCCAACGAGACGGCGGCGGTTCCCCCGGGCGTCTACGTCGTTACCCCCAAGGGGGAGCTGCTCGGGCGCATCCCGGTCCCCGAAGACGCGATCACGAACCTGGCGTTCGGCGGTCCCGACCTGAAGACCCTCTACATCGTATCGGGGAAGAGCCTTTTCTCGATCCGCGTCGCCGTGGCGGGACACGTGGTATACCCGCGCTGCGCCTAGGTGCCGTGGTGCGTCCGGGCCTCGTATCCCGGGCGCGTACAGGACGACAAGGCGAGGCACCCACCGTTCCCGGAGATGGCGCGCGCCGGTGTCCGGGTCGGACGGCGGCTGGATTGTTCTCTTGACGGTCCAGGCTGCCGCCGATTAGGATTCGCCGGGTTCGACCGGAGCGCTTTCCGTTCGATTCGCGGAACTCCTTCAGGCGGTCAGCGAAATCGTCAACCGGCCCTCGCCCGGGCCAGCCACCCCGCCGTCCCGTTGACAGATCGGGCGCGCCGACACACGGCTTCTCCCGTATCCTCCAACAATGCGAGCGTGCTCATGCCACGCCAGACCGCGCCAATCGCACCACAGATGCGGAAACCCCGTGACGGGACCCGCGTGAAGGCGACCCGAGAGGAAGCCGCCGGCAAGCCGGCGGGCGGCGTGCGGTCGTTGGAGCGAGCGCTCGATCTCATGGAGGCGCTCGAGCGGCTTCGCACTCCGGCCGGCGTTCGGGCATTGGAACAGATCACGCGCATCCCGAAGGCCACGGCTCAGCGCCTCCTGGACGTGCTGGAGAACCGTGGGTATGTGCAGAAGGAGCGGGGCCGGTACGCGCTCGCCGTCGGGCACCGTGCGGCTGGCGCGGGGATTTTTGGCCGGCGACAACCTCACGACCATCACGCTGCCGGTGCTTCAGCAACTCACCGCATTGTCGGGGGAGACCTGCGGCCTGTATATCCGACAAGGCGGCGATCGCATCCTGGTTCAGCGCGTGGAGAGCCCGCATCCCTTGCGGCATCACACTCCCATTGGCGAGCGGTTGCCGCTCCACATTGGGGCGTCGGGCCACATCCTCTGTGCGGGAATGCCGGACGACCTGCTGCATCGCTACCTGGAGGCGGCTCGGTCCGATCCGCCTCGCCTCAGGCAAGCCGCTCGGAAAGAAGGAGCTTTTGACGCGTATCCAGCAGGCCCGGCTGCAAGGCTATGCCGTGGGAATCGACGAGCGATTTGCGGGGATCGGCTCTGTGGCGGCACCGATTCTCCGAGGCGGCAAAGAGGTGATCGCCGCCATCAACATCGCCGGGCCGTCCGAGTCGCATTCCGGCCGAGAAGTTGGAGCAACTTGCCCTGGAAGTATGCCGGGCCGCCAATGAAATCTCGGAGACACTCGAGCACCTGTAGCGCTCCCGCTTCGCCGTTCGGCCCTGACGACCCGTCCTCGCCCCTCGTGATTCGCTTCGGACCTGGTGGCCCTGATCGGAATCCTGGACGCCCGTACCCTGGAGCCGGCCACCGCACGACGCATCGGGTCGTCTGCCCAGCGTCGGGATCTCTCTTGACAGCCCGGCGGCGTACCGGTACGATTCTTATATTGGGACAATGTCCTATCTGATGGGACATTGAGTTTTCTTGGACACCACGCGTATTCGGAGGTGTAGAAATGCATTACCGGCTGGGCGTCCTCAAGGGGGATGGGATCGGTCCGGAGATCGTCGAGGCCACGCTGCAGGTGCTGGAGGCGGCGCAGCGGCGTGACGCGCGTCTCCGCTTCGAGTGGGTGCCGCTCCCCATGGGGTGGGAGGCGATCCGGGCGACCGGGAGCGCCCTGCCGGAATCCGCCATCGAGGCGCTCGAGAAATGCGACGCCTGGATCCTGGGCCCGCACGACTCCGTGTCGTATCCGCCGGCCCTGCGGGAGACGCTCAACCCGAGCGGCGATGCTGCGGCATCGCTTCGACCTGTACGCGAACATCCGCCCGGCCCGCGCGTATCCCGGCCTGCACGCCGTCTGTCCCCAAGATGGACCTGGTGATCGCCCGGGAGAACACCGAGGGATTCTACGCGGACCGCAACATGGCCTGGGGGATCGGCGAGTTCATGCCGACCCCGGACGTGGCGCTGGCCGTCGGCAAGATCACCCGGCAGGCCTCGGAGCGGATCGCCCGGACGGCCTTCGCGCTGGCCCGGCAGCGGCGGCGGAAGGTCGCCATCGTCCACAAGGCCAACGTGCTCCGCAAGACCTTCGGCCTGTTCCTGGACGTCTGCCGCGGGGTCGGCGCCGAGTTCCCGGATGTCGCCGTCGAGGACTACCACATCGATGCCATGACGGCCCACCTCGTCCGCCGCGGGGCGGACTTCGACGTCATCGTGACGGAGAACATGTTCGGCGACATCCTGTCGGACCTGACGGGCGAGCTGAGCGGGAGCCTGGGCATGGCCCCCTCCATCAACGCGAGCGCCACGCAGGCCATGGCGCAGGCGAGCCACGGCTCGGCCCCCGACATCGCCGGGAAGGGGATCGCGAACCCGGTGGGGATGATCCTCTCGGCCGCGATGCTGCTCGCCTGGCTGGGCGGCGAGCGGAAAGACGCGGCGCCGGAGAGGCGAGCCAGGCCATCGAGCGCGCCGTGTCGGCGGTCCTAGAGCACGGACCGAGGACCCGCGACCTGGGCGGGACGGCGTCCACCGAGGAGTTCACCGCCGCCCTCGTGCGGCACCTCACCGGCAAGTGATCCGGGCGCGGCGTAAGTTGCGGGGACTCGCATGAGGAGCACTCGAAGAAGATGCAAGAACAGTGACGGTCCGCTACTGGAACCGGCCCGCATGGAAAGTACTGGGCCGAGATGGAAGAGCAGATCAAGCCCTTGATGAGCATCGCCAAGGAGAAATAGAAACGAGACCGGGACAACGACAGGGCCGGGAGGTTTCCTGTCCCTGTCGCTGTCCCTGTCTTCCCAATGGAGCCCGCCATGTCCCCACGCATCGCGCTGATCCATGCCGTGGCCACGGCCATCCCGCCCATCCAACACGCCTTCAAGGAGGGTTGGCCCGAGGCGCAGTTGAGCAATCTGCTCGATGACGATCTGATGCCGGCCTACACCCGGGAGGGGGGCCTCACGCCCCACGTCACCGAGCGGATCTGCGCCCTGGCGCTCTATGCGGCCCGGACCGGAGCCGACGCCATCCTGTTCACATGCTCCGTTTTTCCTCAGGCGGAAGACCTCGCCAAGCAACTGGTCCGGGTCCCCCTCCTCAAGCCGGACGAGGCCATGATCGCCGCCGCTTTGGATGCCGGGACGCGGATCGGAATCGTTGCGACCAACCCGCCGGCGGCGCCGGCCGCCGCGGCGCAGCTCGCGGCCGGCGCCAAGGCGCGAGGGGTGGAGATCCAGGTCGTGCAATCCGTGGCCGAAGGCGCGTTCGCGATCGGCAATAGCGGTGATGCCGCGACCCATGATCGGATGGTCGTCGAGGCGGCGGAGCGCATCGCCGGTCGGGTGGACGTCCTCTGCCTGGCGCAAGTCTCCATGGCGCTGGCCCGGGCCGCCGTTCAGGCGAAGGTGAAGGTCCCGGTGCTTACGAGCCCGGCCACGGCGGTGGCGCGGCTCAAGACGATGCTCGGATACTAGCCCGGCGACACGCCGCAAGAACGAATGGAATGCCAAGGGAAGGAAAGGCAACATGAAAGTCACGCTCCCCTATGGGAAGACAAATGTGGACATCGACGTCCCGCACGGGGCGACGGTCGCCCATCCCCGCCAGCTCCCTCCGGTCCCGGACGTCGGCGCGGAGATCCGGCGGGCCATGGCGGCACCAATCGGAAGCCGTCCCCTGCGTGAGGTGGCGGCAGGGAGGCCGGATGCGGTTGTGGTCGTGAACGACATCACCCGGCCCGCCCCCAGCCGCGAGATGCTCACCGCCATCCTCGACGAGTTGCGGATCGCCGGGATTCCCGAGGCGGCCGTGACCGTGGTCATCGCCACCGGGAACCACCGGCCGAACACGCCCGAGGAGATCGCCCGGATGATCGGCGACGAACTTGCGCACGACGACTCCGCGTCGATCAACCATGCCTGTGAGGACGACAGCGTCGCTGACCCGGATCTCGGCGCCCGGGGTGGACATCCCCATTCGGGTCAACTCGCACGTCGCCCAGGCCGTCGGTCCGGATCCTGACCGGTCTCATCGCGCCGCCATCAAGCGGCGGGTTTCAGCGGGGGGCGCAAGAGCCTGACCCCGGGCGTGGCGGCTCTGGAGACGATCGCGAAGCAGCATTCGTTCCCCATTCGACCGTACGATCCCGCCATGGGATGGATGAAGGGGAATCCCTTTCACGAGGTGGCGATCACGGTGGCCCGGACGGTGGGCATCGACTTCATCGTCAACGTGGTCAAGAACTGCAAGGGTGAGGTGGTCCACGCGGTCGCCGGTGGCCTCGAAGCCGCACACGAGGCCGGAGTCGCGGTGTGCGAGCAGAGCTGGGTCACGACCTTCCCACGGAAGTACGACGTGGTGATCGTCACGCCCGGCGGTTTCCCGCGCGACATCGACCTCCACCAGGCCCAGAAGGCCATGTCCACCGCGGAGCTCGTCGTCGCGGAGGGTGGGGTGATCGTCCTGCTGGCGGAGTGCGCAGACGGGATCGGGAAATTCGCCGCGTGGCTCAAAGGTGCAAAGAGCCCGCAGGACGTGATCGAGCGGTTCACGCGCGAAGGATTCACCCGAGAGCACTCCTCCAAAGCCTTCATGTGCGCGCGGGCCCTGGCCAAGTATCCGGTCATGGCGCACTGCACCGGTATCCGCCAAGACGATCTGGAGGCGATGTTCTTCCGATACGCCCGGACGCCCCAGGACGCAGTCGAAGCTGCGCTGGCGATGAAGGGTGGTCGGGCCTCGGTGCTGATTCTCCCCTACGCCGTGGACTGCGTGCCGAAGCTCGGCGCGTCCTGATGGAGGAGCGACGCGTGACGAAACCGACATCCCCCGGTCCGTGGTTTGTGGTCCCGTCAGCTCTCCAGGCCTTCGCCGGGGCGATCTTCGAACGGTTGGGGCTCTCGCCGGCGCATGCGGCCGTCGTGAGTGACTGCCTGGTCCAGGCCAACCTGCGCGGTCTGGACAGCCACGGGGTCGCCCGCATTCCCATCTACGCCAAGCGCCTACGGCTGGGGCTGGTGAATCCGCGGCCGACCCTCGCCTGCACCCGAGTGGCACCGAGCGCCGTCCACCTCGACGGGGACGACGGCATGGGGATGGTGGTCGGGACCCGGGCGATGACCGAGGCGGTCGCTCTCGCCCGGGAGGCCGGGATCGGGATGGTGGGCGTCCGGCGGAGCACCCATTACGGTATGGCCGCGTACTACGTCCTCCAGGCCGTCGCGGCCGACTGCATCGGCTTCGCCTTCACCAACTCCTCGCCGGGTATGGCGCCCTTCGGCGGCACCAAACCGATCCTGGGCGTCAACCCGCTTGCGGTGGGAGTGCCGGCCGGCCGCCGCCCGGCATACGTCCTCGACATGGCGATGAGCGTCATCGCCCGCGGGAAGATGCGGCTCGCGGCCGCGCACGGCGAGGCGATTCCAGACGGCCTCGGCGTGGATGCCCAGGGCCGGCCGACCACGGACGGCATGGCCGTATTCGGAGGCGGCGCCGTCCACCCTTTTGGCGGACCAAAGGGCTCTGCCCTGGCCATCTGGATGGAGATCATGGGGGGCGTTCTCACCGGCGCCGCCTTTGCCGGGGAGATGAAGAGCCTCTACGAGGACTTCTCGGGCCCACAGGGGATCGGCCATGTCTTCATGGCGATTCGCCCTGACCTCTTCATGCCGCTCGCTGGAATTCAAGACGCGGATGGACACGATGATCGAGCGTTTCAAGGAATCCCAGCCGGGGGACGGCGTCGCCGAGGTCCTCATGCCCGGCGAACCCGAGGCGCGCCGCGAGGCGGAGCGGCGTCGGACCGGAGTGCCCCTCACCGACGAGGTGCTCGTGTCTCTCCGCGGGGATGCGGTATCCCTGGGGGTTCCCCTGCCCGAACTCTCCCCGACCCCCCTCGCAGACGGCGCCTGAACCGTGTGCGAGATGGCCTTGCCGGACGGTGTTCGACACGGTATCGTGTAACCTGTCGAGGACGCGCCAAGCCCTCCGGGTATTCGGGCGCCGAGTCTCCGCAGGTTTCTCGCGTTCTCAGTGTTCACCGTTCATTCGGGAGGAAACTCATGGCCGAGGCACGCGTCTTCCGATTCGACGAAGTCCTTCCGGTGGACGGTCCGTCCCGCGGTGCGGCCCGGCACGGAAAACCCAGTTGAGGCAGTGTATTCGAGGTTGCTTCGAATGTCACAGGGGCCCTGGCCGTCCAATATGCGATAACGGGACGACGCGGGAGTGTCCCGCCCGCAGATTGCGTTCTTTGGAGAAAGGACTGCGCAGGCGATTCGGCCTCCAACGTGACAACAACCTATTTGTTTCATTAGGTTAGAGGGAACCGGGTATGCGTGCCAGGGGAATAGTCAGCCTCATTCTGGTGCTCGCCGCACTGACAGGGGTCGCATGGGCCGGGCAGGCGACCGAGGCGCCGGACCCACAAGAGGACGCGGCCGGCCGGACGCCTCCGCGGCTGAGTTTTGTGGACGGTCAGGTGTCATTCTGGCGCCCGGGCGCCCAGGAATGGACGCAGGCCCAGATCAACACGCCGCTCGCCCCCGGGGACCAGGTCTACACCGGCTCGCCGGGAAATCTGGAACTCCAGATCGGCGGCCGCGCGTTTATTCGGGGATGGGCCAATACCAACCTAGGTCTCGAGAATCACGAGCCGGACTTCCTGCAATTCAAGGTGACCGCCGGGCGCGCCGCCTTCGACCTGCGCACCCTGGAGCCCGGCCGGACGGTGGAGGTGGACACGCCGAACGCGGCCTTCACCATCGAGCATCCGGGATACTATCGCGTGGACGTCATCGGCGAACGCACCTCGTTCATCACCCGCCGGGCCGGCCGGGCCATCGTCATTCCTGCGGGCGGAGAGAGCACGAATATCGCCCCGAGCGAAGAGGTGGTTGTCGAGGGCATGGCCAGCCCGCAGGTGAGTTCTTACGCGGCGCCCCAGCTCGATGAATGGGATAAGTGGAATTACGCCCGGACCGACGTGCTCCTCGATGCCGTGAGCGCCCGCCACGTACCTCCTGGCACGTACGGTGTGGCCGATCTGGACCGCCATGGAACCTGGCGAGTCGTCGATGACTACGGCTCCGTCTGGGTGCCGACGGGGGTCCCGCGCGGATGGGCGCCCTACACGACGGGCGCCTGGACACTTGATCCGTACTACGGCTGGACGTGGGTGGACACCGCGCCCTGGGGTTGGGCCCCGTATCACTATGGCCGCTGGGTCTCCGTACGCGGGTTCTGGGCCTGGGCCCCTGGGCCGGTAGTTGCGCGGCCTATTTACGCGCCCGCCTTGGTGGCGTTCCTGGGCGGCCCCAGCGTGAGCGTCGGCGTGGGGATCGGCGGTCCTGTCGTGGGCTGGGTGGCGTTGGGATGGGGCGAGCCGTGTGTGCCCTGGTGGGGGCGGCCCGGTTTCGCGCATCGGCCCTGGTGGGGCGGCTGGGGCGGGCCGCGGGTGGTGAACAACGTGGTCGTCCAACGCACGACCGTCGTGAACGTGCAGAACATCAACGTCTATCGAAACACCAGCGTGCAGAACGCCGTGGTGGTGGTCAATGAAAACCGGTTCGGCCGCGGCCGCATCACGCCGGCGCGCGTGACCGAGGTGGATGTGCGCTCGCTGAAACCGGTCCACACCGCGCCCCAGGTCGCTGCCGCGCCGGCCAGTTTCGTGCCTACGGCGCGCCGTGGAATCCGGCCTCCCGAGGAGGACCTGAAGCGGTCGGTGGTTTCTACTCGCCCGCCCCATCGCGGGGCGGAGTCGGCCTCCGGCGGGGAGCGGAAGGCAGAGTCAATCGGGGCCCCGGCGCCGGCCTCTCGTGTCGTGACGGCGCCCCCGAAAGGCGAGCCTGGATCGGCGATGCCCCGGCCATCCTTTGGACAGGGGACGATCGAACGCCCCACGGCGGAACGCGCGCAGCCGCCCGCGCCGCCGAGGCGCGACGTTTCGCGCCGCGCGGACAAGGCCTCCGAGGGTGCCCCGGCCGTGACCCGTCAGGTGCCGCCGCAGCCCCAGGTGACGGGTCCGGCGCCAAAGGGGTCCGCGTCTCCAGCCGATCGCGCGCTCCCACCCAAGCCGTCTCAGAAGGCGGAAGGTCCCCGGGCCCCAGAGCGAGGCGCCGAACGCCCGCAGTCTACGGCCCGCCAAGCTGTCCCGCACACGCCACGCGAGCCGCAAAGCACGAGTGCGCCGCCAGTTGCGGCCGCTCCGTCGGGGCGCCAAGGGGGTCCGCCGCAGGTTGGCCGCCGCGAAGCGGCTGGCCAGCCCGCCCGACCGTTGCCCGGCGAGCCCGCCAATCAGCTCTCGCCGGGTCGGGCGGCGTCGAAGCCCCCCGAGCCAAAGCCGCGCCAATCGCCCCCGGCCCAGGACCGTCAAAAGGGCGGGCCCGAGAAGGGTCAGGGAGAGCGCAAGGGAGGGTAGTCCCAACCGGGACGTGTAGCCCCCACGCCACTTCGGCCCATCCTCGACCTACCTGTATGCGCACGCCATGTCACGCCGCCCGAACGACATCGCCCGCGCCGATGCCAGGAACCGCCGCGCCACGCCGACCAGAAGCTCCGCACCGAGCCCCATGACGGATTCGTCGTTGTCGAACTTGGCGTTGTGGACGGCGTTGGCTGACGACTACGAAGCCCAACTCAGGATGCCGGTGAGGATTTCGCCGCAGGGCGACCATGCCGGGGACGAGCGCGCGGACCTGCGCTGTGATGCCTGCCGCGTGTTATTCCACTCTGCATCTTCGTCATGGGTGAAGGGAACGAGGGGGTTGATTATCAATTCCGCAGGCGCGGATCAAGCAGATCCCGCAACCCGTCGCCCAGCAGGTTGAAGGCGAGGACGGTCACCGAGATGGCGGTCGACGGCCAGATGATGGGCAAGATGCTGAGTTGCATGAACCGGCCGGACTGTTCCACCATGCGACCCCAGGACGGGGTAGGCGGCGGCGGGCCCAGGCCCAGGAAGCTGAGGCCGGATTCCATCAGGATGGCGTGGCCCGCGGCGAGCGAGGCCTGGACGAAGATCGGGGCCAGGATGTTTGGCAGAATAGCCCGCGCGATGATTCGCGGTGAGGAGGCGCCGAGCGCCCGGGCGCTCTCCACGTACTCAATGTCGCGAATAGCCAGCGCGCTGCTGTGCACGACCCGGGTGAAGCGGGGGATGTACAGGCCGCCGATGATCAGGATGAGGTTGAGAAGCGACGGTCCCAGGAAGGTCACCACGAAGATGGCCAGCAGGATCGGTGGGAAGCAGAGCATGCCATCCATCGTTCGCATGATGACCGTCTCGGCCCCCCGGCCCGCATAGGCCGCCACGGTGCCGAGGAGCGTGCCGCCCGCCGCCGCCAGGATCACGCTGGCCACGGCGACCAGCAACGTGATCCTGGCCCCGTAGGCCAGTCGGCTCAGGATGTCCCGCCCGAATTCGTCGGTACCGAGCAGATACGCGGCGCTCGGCGATTGGACCTTAACGCGCGGGTTAACGCGGTTCGGATCGTGGCCCAGCAAGAGGGGAGCCCCGAAGGCCAAGACGACCAGGGCCAGAAGAAAAGGGAGTGCGATCAGGATTTGCCCGTAGCGACGGAACCAGCGCTTCAGCAGGGCGCGAATCGGCAGGCCCGAGGGGCTATTCATAACGGATCCTGGGGTTGATGACGGCATAGCAGAGATCGGTGACGAGATTCACGAAGACAAAGAGCACGGCCGCCAGGAGGACGACCCCCTGAATGATGGGATAATCCCGGGTGCTGATCGAATTGAGCAGGAGCGTATTCAGACCGGGCCAGGAGAAGATGTACTCCACCAGCACCGCGCCCGCGAACATCCCGCCGATCTGCAGGCCGACCACCGTGACGATGGGCAAGAGGGCGTTCCGCAGGACGTGGTGCCAGGCCACCATGGGCTCGGTGAGGCCCTTGGCGCGGGCCGTCCGGACGTAGTCCAGCGAGGACTGCTCCAGGAAACTGCTGCGCGTCATCCGCATGGTGATCGCCATGGGGGCCGCCGCCAGGGCCAGCGTAGGGAGAATCAGGTGGCGCAGGAAACCTGAGAGGTCCTCCCCCCAGGGCACGTACCCCGCGGGGGGCAGCCAGCCCAGCGTGATCGAGAACAGCGCCACCAGGAGCATGCCGACGACGAAGGTCGGCATGGAGAATCCCAGCAGCGCAGTGGAGGAGGCGATCGGGTCGGCAAGGCGGCCCCGGCGTCTGGCGGCGAACATGCCGAGGGCGACCCCTGCGGCGGTGGCGACCAGCGTGGCCGGGATCACTAACTGGAGGGTCCGGGGCAACCGGTTGGCGAGGTCGCGCGCGACCGGCCGGTCGTCCACCAGCGATCGGCCCAGGTCGCCCCGACAGAGGCGCCCGAGCCATAGGGCGTACTGGACCCAGATCGGTCGGTCCAGGCCGAGCTTGGCCCGGACCATGGCGATCTGCTCGGGGCTGGGCTGGGCGCTGTCCCCGCCCAGGATGAGCAGGACCGGGTCCCCCGGCAGCAGATGGATCGAGAAGAAGAGGAGCGTCGCGACCATGAAGAGCAGTCCGATCGAGAAGCTCGCGCGGCGCAGTAGGTATCTCCACATGGCCCAACCATATGCGGGGGAGTTAACGTCAGATGGCCGACAGTGGGAAGACGAAAACGGCCGAACGCTCAGCGTCCGGTTGTCGGCGATTCGCCTTACGGCTTACCGTGATACCGTGCGCGGTCCGTCTCCCGCAATCCGCGTCGGGAGCGTGGCGAACGTCCGCACGAAGTGCGCGCCGATCTCCACGACATGGTCGAGGATCCTCTTTCCGATCTCGGGCGAGGAGACGCGCGGGTCGCCCATCACGCCATTCGGCGTGACCTCGTCGAAGTCCAGATACATAAAGGCCGGCACCCCGTCGACTTCCAGGTGCGACGAGGATTTGAACGGGATGCCGGCAAAAGCGGGCGCCTGCCCGAGCTCGAGGAGGTCTCGGCGGACATCCTCCGGGTACAGGGCCATGGCGAGGGAGCCCATGGGATCGCTGCCGTGGCCGATGGAGACCTTCTCGTTTCCGTAGGCCTCGCGCCGGAAGGCCGGCGTCAGCCACGACCAGGGCTCGATGGTGGCCACGCGCAGCCGGTGCGTTTCGCGCATCCGGCGCCCAACCTGTTCTAGGATGGGCATATTGCCCTTGTGGCCACAGATGAAGAGCAGGTGGTCCAGCCCGAAGCGCAGAAACCCGTCACAGAGGTCCTCGAGGAGCCCGGTCAGCGTCTCCGGGCGAACCGACAACGTTCCGGGAAACGGCCGGAAGTGTTCCGAGTAGCCCCACGGGATGGTGGGGGCGACGAGGGCCCCCGTCCGTTCGGCCACGCGCAAGGCGACCTCCGTGGCGTACCGGTAGTCGCCGACGGGGACGTGGGGCCCGTGCTGCTCGACGCTCCCCATCGGCAGCAGCATGACGGGATTCTTCCGGAAGGCCTCCTCGGCCTCCCGCCAGGTCAGCCGGGCGACTTCTGTCTTGGCCATGGCGCTACTCCTTCCAGACGTACTTGAGGCCGCCCAGGCTCTTGCTGCCGAGGGCGCCCGGGAGGCGGGTATACCCCTTGACGTTGGCGCGGGTGGCCTCACCCATCGGCCGCCAGTGGAGGAACACCCAGGGGGCCAGGTCGATCAGGCGCTGCTCGACCTGGGCGTAGATGGTCTTGCGCTTGGCCGGATCCAGCGTCGTCCGCCCCGTATCCAGGAGCTTGTCCAGCGCGTCGTCCGCGAAGCCCGTGGACTTGGCATACAGGGGACCGCCGCTGCTGAACCAGACCGAGTAGAAGTCCGGATCGGGCCAGGGGAGGCTGAAGCCGTCGATGAACATCTGGTAGTCGCCGCTGACCCGCTTCTTCTGCTGCGTGGGGACGTCCATGGGCTTCAGCTCGACCTGCGTGAACCCCGCCTTCTGGAGTTGCCCCACGATGATCTGCGCGTCGTCCATGTGGACCGACAGGGTGGTCGAGTCGAAGACGATCTTGGTGGTCGCGGGGTTCACGCCCGCCTCGGCGAGGAGCCGCTTGGCCTTGGCGAGGTCGTAGTTCCAGACCTTCAGGCCCGGATACGCCCAGTGGCCCTCGGGGATCAGGGCCGCCTCCATGGGCCGGCTCAGGCCGCCCCAGGCCAGATCGATGACCTCCTTGCGGTCGATCAGGTAGTTGAAGGCCTGGCGCACCTTCACGTTGTCGAAGGGGGGGCGCTTGGGATTGAGGCGGATGACGTTGAAGGTGTCGTGGCCCACGAGCACCCGGACGTTCGGGTCCTTCTCCAGGGTCTTGATGTACTGCCAGGGAATGTATTCCGTCATGTCCACGCTGCCCGTCTGCAGGGCCTGCATGCGGACCTCGTCCTTGGGGATGGAGGCGTATTCGATCCGGTCGAAATAGGGATAGGGCTGCTCCCAGTAGTCGGGATTCTTCAGCAGCACATAGCGGGCGCCGGCCTCGAAGGGCCCCTGCTTGAAGGGCCCGGTCCCGCTGGTGGCCTGCTTGAAATTGCCGCCGGATTGGGCCCACTTCTTGTCGACCATCATGGCCTCGGCGGCCGCGAGCAACTCGAGGAAGGGCGCGTCCGGCTTCTTCAGGGTGATCTTCACCGTGGACGGGTTCACGATCGTGACGCTCTGCACCACCGAGAACTCCTTGGAGCGGGTGGCCGTGGTGGCCGGATCCAGGATGCGCTCGATGCTGAACTTCACGTCCTCGGCGGTGAAGGGGTTCCCGCTGTGGAACTTCACGTTCTGCCGCAGGGTCAGGAGGTAGGTGGTGGGATCGGGGTTCTCCCACTTGACCGCCAGCGCCGGCTCGAGAGTGCCCTTGAGTGAATAGCGGATCAGGGGCTCGTAGATGCTGACCATGAAGGTATAGGTGGTCTGGCCCTGGTTGATGTGCGGGTCCCAGCCGGTCGGGTCGCGAAGCATCGCGTACTTCAGCGTGCCCCCCGCCTTGGGCGCCCCGGCCTCGGTCAGGATGGGAACGAGTAACGCCAACGCCACGAGAATGAGCACAACGCGCTTCGTCATGGTGAACCCTCCCCGTATTCGCCGTTCGCCATTTGTCTCCGGCTAACGATCCATGGGTTACGCCCGTTCTATTCCCGCCATGCCTTCCGGAAGACCCGCATCCAATTCTCGCCTGCGATCTTCCGAATGTCACTCTCCGAATAACCATGCGTGATCATGGCCTCCACCACGGCGCCAAACTCGGTGTGGTGCTCGAAGCCGGCGAGGCCGTGCGTCTGGTAGGTCATGCCGCCGCAGATCTCAGGGTAGCGCATCCGGGTGTTGCTGTTCCACCAAGTTCCGTGGGTGGGGTCGGCGAAGATGTCGGTCCCGATCCCGACGTGATCCAATCCGACGAGCTGGGCCACGTAGTCGATGTGCCGGAAATACTCGTCCAGCGTGGGGCGTCGGCCGCCCGCGGTGTCGCCCACGAAGTCGGCGAAGGTCGCGATGCCGACGACGCCCCCGGTGGCCGCGCAGGCCTTGATCTGTTCATCGGTCAGATTGCGGGGGTTGTCGCGGACGGCCTTGGCGTTGGAGTGGGAGAAGACAACGGGCGCGGAGGAGGCCAAGGCGGCGTCCAGGCTGGTTCGGTGGCCGACGTGAGTGAGGTCGAGCAGGATGCCCAGCCGGTTCATCTCGCGGACGACCTCCAGGCCGAAACGGGTCATCCGGCCATCGTCCGGCTCCAAGCAGCCGGAGCCGACCACATTCCGGTTGTTGTAGGTGAGGCCCACGACCCGGACGCCGAGCTTGTGGTATACGGCGAGAAGGTGGAAGCGCCCCTCCAGGGTCTCGATCCCCTGGAAGCCCAGGATTACGCCGAGCTTCCTCTCGCGCTTGGCCCGCTCGATGTCCGCCGGTCGCTCCACCAGCAAGAGCTTGTCGGGATGCTGCTCCATCATGGAGTAGCGCTCGGCAATCTTGGCCAACGTGGACAGGGTGCCGTCCCCATAACCGCCGGCCACCGTCCAGTTGGCGGCGTGGAATCCACCGTCAATCAATTCCTGGAGAAACGGCAAAGAGGAGACACCGGAGAGCGAGCCGTCGATAACCAAGGCATCCTTCAAGAATGACGGAAGCGTGTGTGGTGGCATGAAATCCTCCTCGATCAGGAAAGCTGATCGGTGACGGTCGTCCTGGCCTGCGGGTCCATGGTCTTGAACTTCTCGACGAACGCGGCCACGAAATCCACCATCCGATTGAAAATGGTCTCCCCTTTGTCCGGTGAGGCAAAGTGGGCATCGCCCGTTCCGCCATACGGGTGCATGTCCTGCATATCCATGTACATGTTCACCGTGCTGTCCTGGAACTTAACACTATTCGGCGTCTCCGGGGTCAGTCCCTGCAGGGTGAGAGTCTTCACCTTTTGGGCGGCGTCCATCCGCATGTCCTCGCCGACCAGGTAGAGCATGAGCGAGGTGCCCGGATCGCTGCCGTGGACTACAGCGTCCGGGTGACCGACATACAGGTCCTTGCTCAGGTCCCGGGCCAGTTTATGCGGGATGACGGAGGCGATGAGCGTCCCGTCCGTGGCTCGCAACTCCCGGGCCACCACCTCGACCGCCGGCTCGTTGGGGAAGTGGTTGTTGAGAAGCAGAACGTGGGTGAAGCCATGGCGCAGAAAGCTTCCGATCGTGTCACGCAAGGCGGCCGCGAGGGTGTCAAAGCCCCACACCACCGTGCCGGGGTAGTCGCGGAACATCTGGGAGCAGCCATAGGGGATCGTCGGGGCCAGCAGACTGCCGGTGCGCCGGGCCACGGCCTCGCCGAGGCGTTCGGCGACGATGTGGTCGTAGCCGAGCAGATTATGCAGACTCTGATTCTCGGTCGTACCGACCGGCAGGATAATGACGCGTTTTTGGGCCGCCGCCTCGCGGGCCTCGACCCAGGTCAACCGGGACAGCAGATGTTTGTTCATGGAACCTCCTTCAGTGATGTTGCCCTTGACCGGACGCACCACCCACGACGCCCTCAATACATGCGTTGCGGGTTCAGGACATTCCGCAGCTCCTCTCCAGCCAAGTAGCGGCGCAGGTTGTCACAGAATAGATCCGTGATCCGCCGGTTCTCCCGGTCGCTGGTGCTGGCCGAATGCGGGCTGACCATGACCGTGGGCATCTCCCACAGCGGGCTGTGGGGAGGGAGCGGCTCTTCGGCAAAGACGTCCAGGGCGGCACCAGCCAGGTGACCGGAGCGCAGCGCCTCGATGAGGGCGGGCTCATCGACCACGGCACCCCGTGCGATGTTGATGAAATACGCGCCGCGCGGCAAGAGCGCCAGCTCTCTGGCCCCTATCATTTTCTCCGTTTGTGGCGTGTGGGGCACGATCAACACAAGGACATCCGCCCGCGGCAGCATCGCGTGAAGTTGGCTAGGCTCGTAGTAGTGATCTACGACGTCGGGTGCGGGTCTGAGGTCGGTGCCGATGACTCTCATGCCCAACGCACGGCACATGCGAGAGATCTCGGCTCCGACGCGCCCCAGGCCCACAATCGCCAGGGTGCGCCCTTCCAAGTCGGTCCCCGCGTACCGCTCCCAGTGCTTACGTTGCTGCGCAGTGAGCACCCGCAACGCGCCCTTATGGTGCATCAGCATCGCCATCACTACAAACTCGGCCAATGGTCTGCCGTGCACGCCGCTGGCCGTAGTGAACACGGTCTTCGGCATCCGCGTGTCGTAGTTATTCCCCTTGACCAGCTGGCCGATCCCGGCGCTGGTCGCCTGGATCCAGCGGGCGTTGGGAGCAAGGTCCGGAAGGTCCGGGCGGTGAGTCGGGTCGAAGTCAAAGAGGATATCCGCTCGGGCGAGAAGTCCGCGCCAGCGCTGTTCCTGCTCCGGAGTGCGCTGAAATGAGGGGTCGCCGTTGTGGTCGGCCGCGTACCTCGGTGGCCTCATGAGACTGGGCTCATAGATCACTTCCAGACTCTGATGGACCTGGCGAATGCGGTCGACGTGTTCCGGCTCGAGATAGCTTGTAATCAGAACGACGAATTTCGTGTCTTTCATCCCCATGAGTTCTCCTATCGTTGGCAACTGGATTCGACGGCGCGCATCGCATTACCCCGTCGGCCGCCGAGGCGTCGGCGGACGGCGGTGTCGCGAACGAACCGTCTCGGCCTCAACTGACGCAATCCCGCTTACGCAGCATGGCCTCAAGCTCGGCGGGGTCCTTGCCGGAAACCTCCGCCAGGTCCCCGCCGTTCTCGAGCCATTGCCGCACGAGGGGGGAACGGTCCTCGGCCCTGCGTGCTGCGGAGTAGATCTCCTCCGCCACCTGGGGCGACATGACCACGATGCCGTTATCGTCGGCGAGCACCAGGTCCCCCGGGCGAACCAGAACACCCCCGCACTCCACCGGCTCGTTGATGGTGCCCCCCGCCAGCCCCAGCCGCCGTCCCACCCGGGCGGAAATGGCGCGAGCGAAAGTGGGCATCCCCTGCTGGCGGATCTCCACCACGTCGGTGACCGATCCATCGAGGATTACGCCGGCTGCCCCGCGCATCTTGGCCCCCAGCGAGGTCATCTCGCCCCAGTTGGCCACCTGGGTGTCCCCGCCCTGGGCGATCACCAGGACATTCCCGGGCTGGAGAGCTCGGATGGCGGGTCGGGTCAGGGCGCTGTCGCCCCGTGGCATCCGCACAGTCACGGCGCGCCCGGCGACGCTGATCGGCCCGAAGATGGGCCGCAGGGCCGCGTCCATGAACCCCTCGGCGAGCAGATGGCCAATGGTGGCGGGGGGAATAGTCCGGAAGCGCTGAACGAGTTCGTCAGACATGGCGGCTACTCCATTCCTTGCACCCTACTCCCCCGGGCAACCGACAGCCTGAATCCCCTCGCAGGGGTTGCCGATCATCACCCACATGGTGCGGTCCTGGGGGCAGTTGATGGTCGCGGCATAGGTCTGGGACTTTCCGCCGCCGCCGTGTCGGCAGATGCTTTCGACCGGCGGCTCCGCATGATCGCTGAGAATTCGCAGGATGTCGTGCATGCCAATGCGACCACACCGCTTCCGAAGAATCTGGCTGGCCCGGGCATGGCGGTCGTAGGTGCTGCGGTATTCCTCGAACGTGGGCATCAGGTGCTGGAAGTCCGGCGAGCAGAAGTGGTTGGTGCGCACCAGGAAATCCTGTTCCGGATCGAAGGCCCGCACCTCGCGATCCGTCACCTCCAGTGCCGCCGCCCTGGACTCGTCGGCCGCCAGGACGATCATCCCGCTGGCGCGCGGTTGGTCCGTGATCATCCGAACCGCCTCGTCGGCCGAGCGGGCCCGCCGGAGGACCGGCGCCAGATTCAGCAGGAGCCAGGCGGAGTCCGCCCGGTCCATGTCCACCCGCACCCGGGGCGACCACTGGCCGCTGCAGGTCAAGGAGAGACCGTGTTGGTTGATGCCGTCCAGGACGGTCATCCGGCCGGCCGGCGTGAGCTCGTTGGTGAACCCCCCATCCGCGTGCTCGCGGTGCAGCAGCACCTGGCGCGTCGGCCCTCGCTGGAGGTCCCGGGTCTTCCCCACGTAGGTTTTCCCGTCTATCGTCGCCGATCGCATGGCCAGGACCTGCGTACACTCCATCACCGTCGAGTGGACGTAGGAGAGCTGCGGGTTCAGGTTCATGTTGAGCAGCTCCAGCCGGTCCACCTCGGCCGCCTCGGCGATGCCGGCAATCTCCTCCAGCAGCTCCGGGAACACGTGGGAGACCCAGGCCGCGTTTCGGCGGGTGACGGCGTCGTAGTCGGTCCGGTCGAGACCGGAGAGCACCTCTTGCCGCTGGATCCGCGTGTGCTGAAGATTCTCCCGGATCAGATCCGCGGCCCCCTGGCCCAGTTGCCTGCCCTGCTCGTAGGGGCTGCCCGAGAGATGCAGGACCCGGCCCTGTCCCAGGGGCGCGACGTCGGCTCGGCGAAGCATCTTCGTCGGTCTCCTCTCCCGCGCTATGGCACGAGGTGACAGCTGACCTGATGGGGAGCCTCCCCGGTAACAGCCACCTGCCGCAGCGTCGGCGCCTCGCTGCGGCACCGATCAACAGCAAAGGGACAGCGGGTGTGGAAGCGGCAGCCCGCGGGCACCCGGATGGCGCTGGGCACGTCCCCCACCAGCCGGATCCGCTCCCGCCCGCCGCCGGGAGTCAAGGCGGGGATGGCCGAGATGAGCGCCCGGGTGTACGGGTGCAGGGGGGCGGTGAAGAGGGCCTCGCGAGCGGCCACCTCCACCAGTTGCCCCAGGTACATCACGGCGATGCGGTCGCTCATGTGTTTGACCACGGAGAGGTTGTGGGAAATGAAGAGGTAGGTCAGGCCGTGGTCCCGCTGCAGTTGCTTCAGCAGGTTGAGGATCTGAGCCTGCACCGAGACATCCAGGGCCGAGGTGGGCTCGTCGAGCACCACGAAATCGGGGTTCACGCTGATCGCTCGGGCGATGGCGATGCGCTGCCGCTGCCCCCCGCTGAACTCGTGAGGGTATCGGCCTCGATGCTCCCCCCGCAGCCCCACCTTCTCCAGCAACTCCTCCAGCCGGGCCTGCCTGGCGAGGGGGGAGAGATCCAGGTGGATCTCCATGGGTCGCGTGAGCAGGGTGTGCACCGTCATGCGGGGATTCAGGGAGGAGAAGGGATCCTGAAAGACGATCTGCATGCGGGAGCGCAGGCGCCGCAGCTCCCCCCGGGGAAGCCTCGCCAGGTCGCGTCCGTCCAGCAGCAGTTCGCCCGCGGTGGGCTCTAGCAGCCGCAGCACCAGGCGCCCCACCGTGGTCTTGCCGCAACCCGACTCCCCGACCAACCCCAGGGTCTCCCCCTGCATCACCGTGAGGTCGACCCCGTCCACCGCGTGGACGACCTCCCGAGTGCCCTCGACGGTGAAGTGTTTGACCAGCCCGCGGATCTCCAGGAGCGGCTGGCTCATGCCCGGCCCCCCGCCTCGTAGAGGAAGCAGGCCACCCGATGCCCGGGAGCGATCTCCAACGCGGGAGGCTCCGCCGCGCCACAGATCGGCATGGCGTGGGGGCAGCGGTTGCGGAAGAGGCAGCCGGCCGGCAAGTCGAGAGGGCTGGGCACCGTCCCGGGGATCGGCTGGAGCCACTCGACGGTCTCCTCCAGCCGTGGGATGGAGGCGAACAACCCCACGGTGTAGGGGTGCTTGGGTGCCTCGAAGAGCGCTGCGAGCGGGGCCGCCTCCACGATCTTCCCCAGGTACATCACCGCCACCCGGTCGCAGGTCTCCGCCACCACCCCCATGTCGTGGGTGATCAGCAGGACGGAGGCGCCGGTCCGGTCGCGCAGCTCCTTGATCAGGTCCAGGATCTGCGCCTGGATGGTCACGTCCAGGGCGGTGACCGGCTCGTCGGCGATCAGCACGCTCGGGTTGCAGGCCAGGGCCATGGCCACCATCATCCGCTGGAGCATGCCCCCGCTGAACTGGTGCGGGAACTGCCGGAAACGACGCTCGGGATCCGGGATGCCCACCAGCTGCATCAGCCGCAGCACGCGCTCCCGCGCCGCCTTCCGGCTCACCCGTTCGTGGACCAGGATGGCCTCGGCGATCTGGCTGCCGGTGGTGAAAACCGGATTCATGGAGGAGGTGGGCTCCTGGAAGATCATCGCCAGTCGGCTTCCCCGCAGCCGCCGCATCTCTTCCTTGGAGAGCCCGAGCAGATCCCGCCCCTCGAACAGGATCTCCCCGGAGACGATCCGCCCCGGGCGATCCACCAGCCGCATGACGGAGAGGGAGCTGACCGACTTCCCGCAGCCGCTCTCACCCACCAGGCCGAGGATCTCGCCCCGATCCAGGCTGAAGCTCACGCCGTCCACGGCCCGCACCGTGCCCGCCCGGCTGAAGAAGTGGGTCCGGAGATTGCGCACATCCAGCAACGGCCCCATTCCCTACCTCTTCTTCAGCCGAGGGTCCATGGCGTCGCGTAGCTCGTCCCCCAGGACGTTGAAGCCGAAGACCGCCAGCATCAGGGCCAGCCCCGGAATGATCATCACGTGGGGGGCCATCTGCGCCCACTGCAGGCTGTTCTGCAGCATGGAGCCCCACTCGGCCGTGGGCGGAGGGACTCCCAGTCCCAGGAAACTCAGGGTTGCGGCCGTCATGATGGCGCCGGGGATCAGCAGGCTGGTCTGCACGACGATGGAGGCGAGGCAGTTGGGCAGGATGTAGCGGGTGAGCACGGAGAAGTCGGACTCCCCCGAGGCCACGGCTCCTTCCACGTAGACGGTCTCCTTGATAGACAGGGTGAGGCCGTGGACCAGCCGCGCGAACTGGGGAATGTGATAGATGCCGATGGCGATCACCACGTTGTTTACGCTTCGCCCCAGGATGGCGATGGTGGTCAGCGCCACGATGATGCCGGGGAAGGCCAGCACCACGTCCATGAGCCGCATGATCGGCATGTCCAGCCGCCGATAATAGGCGGCCAGCATCCCCAGCAGCACGCCGAACACGGCCCCGATGCCGATCGCCGACAGGGAGATGTACAGGGACATCCGCGCGCCGAAGATGATCCGGCTCAGGAGATCCCGCCCCTGGTTGTCCTGTCCCAGCCAGTGCCGAGCGCTCGGACCCGCCAGCGACTCGCGCAGGCTGATCGTGTCCGGATCGTAGGGCGCGAGCTGGGGTGCCAGCAGGGCGACCGCCAGAAAGAGCAGCACCAGGGCCCCGCCCAGGGCTCCCAGCTTGTAGTCTCGCGCGAAAGCCCATACGACGTTCGACAGCCGGCTCAGCAGCTTCATCCGGGCTTCTCTCCTCAACGGTGGCGGATGCGCGGGTCCAGGATCCCATACACGAGATCCACCAGCAGGTTCACCAGGACGAAGCTGGCTCCGAAGAGCAACAGGGCGCCCTGCACCAACGGGATGTCCCGCTGGCCCACGGCAGTCACCAGGAGTCGTCCCAGGCCGGGCCAGGCGAACACCTCCTCGGTGACCACGGCGCCCCCCAGCATGTACCCGAAGCGCAGCCCCACCACCGTGACCACCGGCAACATGGCGTTCCGCAGGGCGTGCCAGCCCACCACCACCGCCTCCCGGACCCCCTTGGCCAGGGCCGTCCGCACGTAGTCCTGGGCCAGCACCTCGAGCAGCGCCGATCGGGTCATGCGGGTGATGAAGGCCAGGGAGAAGGCGGACAAGCACAGGGTCGGCATCAGGAAGTGCCGCCAACTCTCGTTCCCCGCGCTCGGTAAGAGGTGCCACTGCACGCTGAAGACGTAGGTGAGCAGGAGGCCCAGCCAGAAGACCGGCATGGAGATGCCGAAGAGCGACAGCACGGTGAGCAGTCGATCCCAGCCAGTACCCTGCTTGACGGTGGCAAGGGTTCCCAGAACCACGCCGACGACGGTGGCGAACACGATGGCGGCCAGCGAAAGCTCCAGCGTGTTCCAGAAGCGCGGCGCCAACTCCGAGACGACCGGTCGTCGCGTATAGATGGACTTCCCCAGATCCCCGTGGGCTAGCCGCGACATGTAGGTGACGTACTGCGTCAGGACCGGCCGGTCCAACCCCAGGTCGTGCCGCACCTGTTCCACCGCTTCCTGCGAGGCATCCACCCCGACATACATCCGCGCCGGATCGCCCGGAATCAGCTGGAAGGCCAGAAACACCAGGGTGACGACCAGGAGCAGGGTCGGGACGCTGATGAGGAACCGTTTGACGATATAGCGAACCATGCCTTCGCACTCTTCCCGGCGGGAGGAGCCGGTTCAGCCGCCCACACGCGGGACGACCCCGCGGTCACAGGGCTACTTCTTCTCCTTCCAGGCGAACTGGGCGGGATAGTTGTTGGCCGGCCCGTTCAGATAGATGCCGCGGACGTTGTCACGAAAGGCCACCGCCTGGATCAGATCCACCAACTGGATGAGGGGGGCTTCCTCGTGCATCCGCTTCAAGATCTGAGCGTAGAGCTTGTTCTGCTCGTCGCGCTTCGTGGCATTGTTGGCCTTCTCGATCATCTGGTCGACATCCGGATTCGCCATGTAGGCCCGGTTGTAGTAGCGGGGCGGGAACGCCTTGCTGCTGTACAGCATGTTCAGCACGTAGTCCACGTTGCCCGTGGGGGCGTTGAACCCCATGGAGACCATGTCGTATTCCGACTTTTCGGGGGCAACGCTGACCCGGGGGTTGAAGGTCGCGGGCTCCAGCAGCGTGAGCTTACAGTCCACGCCCACGGCCTTCAGCATGGCCTGGACCAGCTCGGAGATCTCGTAGTCGCCGGGGGTGCTGCCCTTACGGGTCCACATGTCCACGGTCAGCCGTTTACCGTCCTTCTCCCGGAACCCGCCGGATCCCATCTTCCAGCCGGCCTCGTCGAGGAGCTTCTTGGCCTTATCCGGATCGTACGGGTAGGCGCCGGCCGGCGTGAAGCCCTCCAGGGAGGGAGTGGCGTACATTGCCTGTGCCACCCGGGCACCGCCCAGGTAGACGTTCTGAACGATGCCCTCCTTATCCACGGCGTAGTTGAAGGCCTGGCGCACCCGCTTGTCGCTCAACCCCGGGCGCCGGCTGTTCATGACGATGTAATACTGCTGGGATCCCGGCCCTTCCAGGACCCGGAACCCCTGGCCCCGCTTGAAGCGCTGGATGTCCGGACTGGAGAGGTGGAGCGCCACGTCCGCGTCCCCCGCCGCCAGCATGGTGGCCCGGGTATTGGGGTCGTTGACGATCCGGATGTAAACCTCGTCCAAATAGGGCAGCCCCTTCTGCCAGTAATTCGGGTTCTTCGTCAGCCGGAGCCCCTCGTTGGGTACGAAGGAGGTCAAGATGAAGGGGCCGACCCCCGACTGCTGGGTCTTGAGCCCGTCATCCCCCACCTTCTGGGCAAAGCTGGGGCTGTACATGGAGAAGCTCCGATTGGCCAGGATGGCGTCCAGGGCCGGATAGGGCCGATCCAGCTTCACGCGGGCGGTGAGCTCGTCCACCACCTCCACGGTCTTGAACGGCAAAAGGTCGTATGGCGACTGCCGCTTCTGGATCTTCCGCTCCAGGTTCCACTTGACCGCCGCGGCATTGAAGGGGGTGCCGTCGTGAAACGTGACGTTGGGCTGGAGCTTCCAGGTCACCGTGAGCCCGTCGGCGGAGATCACCTTCTGTTTGACGAGCATCGGCTTGACCTTCCCGTCCGGACCCCAGTCGAAGAGGCCGTCGTGGAAGTAGAGGCCGGCCTCGTACAGGTTCACCTGCAGCACAGCGTTGGTGTCCACCTGGGTCGCAAAGGGTGTCACGATGGTCAGCTTTCCCCCGTACACCGGCTTGAGGTGGTCAACGACCGGCGCCTGGGCCTGCCCGGCGGAGCTATCCCTGCCATCGGCCATCATCCAGAGGGCGAACAGCATCAGGGCACAGACGACGACGGCACGTAGTCTCAGCTTGAACATGATTCCCCTCCTCCTGTCAGGCCTCCCGACCTCAACGAACGACATCTTTCGCCTCTTCGCCCAACCCCCTCCCGCGCTGGCGACAACCGTCTCGGGATTCATGGCGGAGGGAGTCCTGCGTGCGGGAACTCCGGCTCCACATAGAATCCGCAGGAGCGCGACCGGCAACGCCGCAGCGGCTCCCGCCGAGCTACTTGCTGCCGGTGATCAGCTCCCGGAACTGCAGTAGATCCACGAGGAGCTTGCCCTCGCCAATTTGGCGGATGAAGCCCTCGTCGCGTCGGACGATCCCTTCGGCGCGCTCTGCCGCCGCCGCCGCCTGTCCCCGAGGGATGATGACGACCCCGTCCGCATCCGCCACGACCACGTCGTCGGGGTGGACGGGGACCCCGGCGCAGGCGATGGGAATCTGGGTGAACCCGACCCGGCGATTGGTCCCGACCCGGGAGGTCACCGAACCCGCGAAGACGGGGAAGCCCAGCGCGGCGATCTCCAGCGTGTCCCGGACCGGGCCGTCGGTGACCAGGCCCAAGATTCCCTGGCGCATCGCCTGGTGGGTCATCACCTCGCCCCACAGGGCGCCCCGCGTGTCCCCCTCGTCGTCCGCGACCAACACGACGCCCGGAGGGGCCTCCATCAGGGCCTTGTGAACGGTGATGATGCTCCCCGGGTAGCACTTCACCGTGAAGGCCGGCCCCACCAGGCGCGCCCCGGGGGTGATGGGGCGCACGGCGGCGAGGGCGCCGATGGAGCCCAGGGCGTCGCAAAGCGAGCCGGTGTGGATCCGCGCCAAGCGATCGCGCAGGGTTGGATCGAGGACAGTCGTCATCGCAACACTCCGGCGAGGGCGCCCCGCATGGTGCGGATGTGCCGTCGCATGATCTGTTCCGCCGCCTCCGGGTCGGCTCAGGCGGTTTGCCAGGCTTGGCGGGCAGCCTGGGCGAGAAACTCGGCCCCGATGGGCAGGGCCGACTCGTCGATGTCAAACCTCGCGTTGTGGCTGGCGGTGACGGGGGAGCCGTCGGTCTTGCCCGAACCGACGAAGGCATAACAGCCCGGCACCTGCTGCCAGAAGTAGGCCAGGTCGTCGGAGCCGGTCAGGGGATCCCACTCCACCACCCGGTCGGACCCGACGATCCGGCTCGCCGACTCGCGGGCCACCCGGGCGACCGCCGGATCGTTGATGACGGCCGGCGTGAGAAATTCAGCCTGTAGCTCGGCCGTGCAGCGGAAGGCCGAGGCCACACCCTGCGCGGTCCGCTGCAGGCTGGCCAGCAACGTGGTGCGGAGATCGGCGTCGAAGCTGCGGAAGGTGCCGGTCATCTCCACCGTGTCGGGGATGATGTTGAAGGCGGTGCCGGCCTTCAGCGTGGTCACGCTCAGGATGGCGGACTTGAGGGGCGGCGTCTCGCGGCTCACCAAGGTCTGCAGCGCCGTGATGATCTGGGCGGCCGCCACGATCGGGTCGATGGCGTTGTGGGGGTTGGCCCCGTGGCCGCCCCGACCGGTTACGGTGAGCCGAAGCTTGTCGGCCGACGTCATGACGGCCCCGCTCCGAACGGCCACGGTGCCGGCGGGCAGCCGGTTCATGACGTGCACGGCGAACCCCAGATCAGGCTTGATCCCCTCCATGGCTCCATCCTTGAGCATGGCTTCGGCGCCAATCAAGAGCTCCTCGGCTGGCTGGAACACGAGGAAGAGGTTTCCGGCGCGCTCGGGCATCTCCTTGGCCAGGATCCCGGCCGTCGTCAGTAGCATGGCGGTGTGGGCGTCGTGCCCACAGGCGTGCATGACGCCCGGACTCTCGGATTTCCAGGCCACGTTTGCCTGCTCGTGGATGGGCAGGGCGTCGATGTCCGCGCGGAGCAGCACGGTCTTGCCCGGTTTGCCGCCTGCGAGAAAGCCGGTTACGCCTGTCTTGCCAAGCCCGGTTCGCACCGTGTAGCCCAGCGCCCTGAGCCGTTCGGCGACGATGCCGGCCGTCCGAGTTTCCTGGAAGCCCAGCTCCGGATGCCGGTGAAGATCGCGCCGCAGCGCGACCATGTCTTGGGTGGCCGCTTGCACCGCCGGCGAAAGTTTGACCATAACGCCCTCCTCCACGAGGAACCCCGCACCCCTCACCTTTCACGCCTGACCCTCACCCCCGACGCCTTCCGTCGGTATCCTACTTCCACCCCATCCGTTCGCGAAGCCCCGTGATGTGCGCGGCGTGGTGCTTTCCGTGCCAGGCATATGTCTGGAGGAGCCGATCGAGGGTGATCACCTGTCCGTCGGGCCGGCGGAACGTCTTGCGGAAGTCCGCCGGATCCATGGCGCGCAGCAACAAAAGCCAGCGACCGTGAATGGCCTCGAAGAGAGCCAGCGAAACCTCCACGGGACCGATCTTGGCGTCGGGGAGCTCGCCCCACTTGGCGGGGTCGTAGCCGCTGATCGCGGGGTTGTCCTCGGTCAACGCGAGACGGAAACGAACCACGGATTGCAGGTGGCTGTCGGCCATGTGATGGATCACCTGGCGCACGGTCCAGCCCCCCTCGCGGTAGGGGGTGTCGAGCTGCGCCTGGGTCAAACCGGCCGCGGCGCGCCGGAACGCGCTCGGGGCCTGCTCGACCTCGGCGATCCACTTCTGGCGCTTCTCCGCAGTGACGTCGGGATCCTCGCTGAACTTGCCGATCGGGTATTGAAGGTCCGCCATAAAGGCCCTCCTCTCGCTCGTGGAAGTTGCATCCTTCTGAAACGCCGGTACGGCGTCGGGCCGCTCAAAACGGTCCAGATGTCCCGCGACTTCGCGGGACGGCCCGCGACGGGTCGAGCGGCGTACACCGAGTACGCCGCAGCGAGTACCTGAGCGGGCCAACGCTGCAAATGGACCGTTTTCAGCGGCCGGTTAGGAGCCGTTACGAAATAACTTGTCCAATTTTTGTAATTTCGTTACGGCTCCTTATGCCGTTTCCGAAATTTCTCCGGTCAAGTTATTCTTTGACAACGGCTTAGATCAGGTTCGAGCCGCCGTCCACGAAATAGGTCTGCCCCGTGACGAAGTCCGAGGCCTTGGACGCCAGGAAGACGGCCGCTCCCACGTAGTCGGCGGGCGCGCCGAGACGGCCCAGCGGGATGGACCGCTTCCGCGCCTCCAGGTCCTTGGGATTGTCCTCGAAGAACTTGCGATTGAGATCGGTGATAGTGGGCGCCGGCGCGATGGCGTTGACGTTGATCCCGTGGGGCGCCCACTCCAGGCCCAGGACGCGGGTCAGGTGAGACATGCCGGCCTTGGTGACCGCGTAGGCGCCGCGATGCGGCTGGAGCACCTGCGACACGTTGGACGAGATGTTGATGATCTTGCCGTGCCGTTGCCTGATCATCTCGCGGCCGACGGCCTGGCAGAGCAGGAACGCGCCGCGGAGATTTACCCCCATCATGGTGTCCCAGTCGTCCTCGGTGACCGCCTCGATGGGGCCGCGCCGGATGACCCCGATTGCATTCACCAGGATGTCGATCCGGCCGCACGCCTTGAGGGTCGCGGCCACCAGCGCGTCGATGGACGCGCGCTGTCGGATATCGAGCGGGATGGCAAGCGCGTCGTAACCCTGGGCCCGGATCTGGGCGGCCGCTCGCTCCCCCTGGTCGGGGGTGCTGTTTGCGACCACGACCTTCGCCCCGGCCGACGCCAGGCCCTCCGCGACGGCAAGTCCGATCCCCCGAGAGCCGCCCGCGGCCAGTGCCACCTTTCCAGACAGATCGAAGAGATCCCGTGCGCCCATCACAGCCTCCTTCCCTCTCCCGGCCGGCAGTCTAGCATCCTTCGGGTCGCCCCGCCATACGCTGCCTGATCCGCGCGACTTCCGGTGGCGCCGGGCGGCGGATGTGATATGGTATTCTCATCGGTTGCACCGTCGTCGGCACGGAATTCACCCACGCCTGGGGAACACACCATGACCGAGTCGTCACCCCTGACGGTTCGCAGCGCGGGCGTCCTGCTTCACGTCACCTCGCTGCCCTCGGCCTACGGCATTGGCGACGTGGGGCCCGCCGCGCATGCTTGGATCGACCTCCTGGCGCGCTCCGGTCAGCGCTGGTGGCAGATCCTGCCACTCGGCCCCGTGGGTTTCGGCGGCTCGCCGTACTCCGCGTCGTCGTCCCTGGCCATCAACACCCTGCTGCTGAGTCCCGACCTCCTGATCAAAGACGACCTCCTCCGGCCGGCGGACGTGGCCGGGGCGACCTTCAACCCTCGTCAGGTGGAGTTCGAGGGGGTCGGTGCGTTCAAGGATGCGCTCCTTCGGCTGGCCTGGGACCGGTTTCAAGCCGGCGCCGCCCCGGACCTCCGCGAGCCGCTCGACGCTTTCCGACGGGCGCAGGCCGACTGGATCGAGGACTACGCCCTCTACGCAGCGCTCCGCGACCGGCACGCGAGACAGGCATGGTCGGAGTGGTCGGCGGATCTCGTCCGGCGGGACGGGCGGCGGCTGGCCGGCGCCAGACGCGACCTCGCCGAGGAGATCGAACGGCACGTCTTTGGCCAGTTCCTCGCGGACCGGCAGTGGCAGGCGCTGCGGCGCCACGCGCGGGAGCGCGGC
Organism: uncultured Methylomirabilota bacterium; assembly: GCA_963695995.1. Lineage (GTDB taxonomy): Bacteria > Methylomirabilota > Methylomirabilia > Methylomirabilales > 2-02-FULL-66-22 > 2-02-FULL-66-22. Next base: position 72,550 of record CAVOIV010000027.1, on the reverse strand, counting down.
GTGGGAATCATCGGCGATCTGCCCATCTTCGTGGCGTGGGATTCCCACGATGTGTGGGCGAGCCCCAGCCAGTTCCTGCTCGACACCGACCGCCGACCCCGCGCCGTGGCCGGCGTCCCGCCCGATTACTTCAGCCCGACGGGACAGCTCTGGGGCAATCCGCTGTACGACTGGGAGGCGGCGCGAAAGGACGGGTACGCTTGGTGGGTCCGGCGAATGCGCCGCACCCTGGAGCTGGTGGACCTGGCGCGCCTGGACCACTTCCGGGGCCTGCAGGCTGCCTGGCACGTCCCGGTGGAATCCGCCACCGCCGAGAACGGAAGCTGGGAGCCGGGCCCGGGCGCCGATCTCTTGACGCGGCTGCGAACAGCCCTGGGCGGGCTGCCCCTGATCGCCGAGGATCTGGGGATGATCACGCCGGCCGTCCACGCGCTCCGGAACCGGTTCGATCTGCCGGGGATGTGCGTCCTGCAGTTCGCCTTCGACGGCGATCCGGGGAATCCATTCCTGCCCCACAACCAGCGCCGCAACCGCGTGGTCTATACCGGGACCCACGACAACGATACCACCGTCGGCTGGTATTGCAGCCTGACGCCGACAGAGCAGGACCAGGTGCGGGTGTACACCAACACCGACGGGCACGACATCGCGTGGGACCTGATCCGGATGGCCTGGGGTACGGTCGCCAACACCGCCATCGTCCCTGTGCAGGACCTGCTGCTGCTCGGCACGTCGGCTCGCATGAACCGGCCAGGGATCGCGGACGGCAACTGGGGCTGGCGCCTCACACCGGACCTGCCGGTGGCGGCGCGGCTGGAGGGATTGGCCACGCTCACGGAGCGCTACGGCCGCCTCCCCGCGCCGGAACCGCCCGCGGAGACCCGCTCGGAACATGCCGCCTGACCGGCGATGGCCGCCACGACGAACGGATCCAAACGCCGCGCCTTGCGCGGCGCGCGGGTTCCTGTTATAAGGTGCGCAGCTCACGCCGGCGCGGTCACAGAGCGTTCCCTGAGTTCTGACCGTCTCTGGAGAGACCGATCATGCCATCAGCGCCGATTCTCCGCAGGAGAGGATCGGCGCTTCATTTTTCCGGGCGCTGCGCCCAAACGATACCCGCAACACGCAGGCGGGGGATGCCGCGGCGGGTCCTCGGGATGGCGATGGTTGGTCGGGAAGGCTCCGGCGTCGGGGCGACGCGCAACGTCACGACGAGAAACCCAGTGGCTTCAAGAGGAGACCCATGATGGACCACCAGTCTTCAGGATCGGTGCAGGACGCGTTTCTGGCAACCGCCTTTGGCCTCGCGGGGAAGACCGCGGTCGTGACCGGGGGTGGGGGGACCCTGTGCGGTGCCATGGCCAAGGGGTTTGTCTTGGCCGGCGCGAACGTGGCGCTCTGGGGACGCGGGCAGTCCTCGCTGGACGAGACGTTCCGCCAGATCGAAGCGGCGGGCGCCGACCCGGCGCGGGTGGCCACGGTCGTGGTTGACCTCGCCGACGAGACCCAGATCGCGGCAGCGGTGCGGACGTCCGTGGCGCGGTTCGGCGGCCTGGACATCCTGCTGAACGGCGTGGGCGGCAGCAGTATCCGGCGGCCGCTGGTCGAACTGGATGCGCGCGAATTCGCCGCGGTCGTGGAGCTGAATCTGCTGGCCGGGTGCGTCCTGCCGACCAAGCACGTGGCCCAGTACTGGATCGCGCAAGGGGTCCGCGGCGCGATCATCAACATCGCGTCCATGGGCTCCTACCACCCCCTGTCCGGCGGATGGGCGTACTCGGCGGCGAAGGCCGCCGTGATGAACCAAACCGTAGCCCACGCCCGGGAATTGGCGCCCCACGGGATCCGGGTCAACGCCCTAGCCCCCGGGTTCTTCCTCGGTAAGCAGAACCGCCGGCTCTTGGTGGCCGACGACGGCACGCCCACCGCCCGCGGACAGGCCGTCCTGGCCCACACGCCGCTGGGCCGGTTCGGGCAGCCGGACGAACTCATCGGGGCGGCGGTCTTCCTCGCGAGCGCCGGCGCCGGGTTCGTGTCGGGCGTCACGCTCCCGGTGGACGGCGCCTTCCTCTGCCACGGGATCTGAAGGGGCGGACGAGAGGTTCACAGGGAAGGGGGCAGCACCATAGACCAGTCGAGGTGGACGCCATTCAACGGTCCATGGCGTGTCTTCACCAAACACGGAGCCAAGACGTTGGGTGCGCGCTGAACGCCACTTCCGCCTCACGGCAGCGGAGAATGCGGAGGCGATCACAAACTGTGATCACCTCCGACTGCTCCGGTCCATTTCTCCTCGTCCACAGATGAGGGACGACCAGGGCAGAAGGAAACTTAATGGGGGACCAATGGGGGGTGTTGCCCTCGTTAACCTATCTGAAACCTTTCGGTCGACGCGGTGGGCCTTCAGATTCCTCGGTAGCTACCGGGCTCGCCGGTGAACGACGGAAGGTGCCCCGGAGGGCCGCCGCCGCTCGGGGCCAGCGCGGGCTGATTGTAAATTAATGAAGGCAACACCGTGCAACACTGCGCATAACAGATCGGCGCAGGGGCCCGACAGCGGTGGCCGCTCAGCGTGCCGCTCGACCACATCCGGAGATCCTATGCAGATCGAGGTGCAGATCGTCAACGCCTTCATCGACGGCACAACCGGCGGTAACCCCGCCGGCGTCGTGGTGGATGCCAATGGTCTGACCGTCGCACAGAAGCTGAAGGTAGCCCAGCAAGTCGGCCTCTCTGAGACCGCCTTCGTGTCGGCGTCCGACGTCGCAACCCTCAAACTCGAGTTCTTCACGCCAACGCGTCAGATTCCCCACTGCGGGCACGCCACCATTGCCACCTTTTCGCTCTTGCGACAGCGGGGAGTCGTCGGGGAAGGCCGTCTATCCAAAGAAACGACTGATGGTATCCGGGCTATACTGGTAGACGGCGCCATGGCCTTCATGGAGCAACGTGCCCCACACTACACCCAAGTCGCCGCTATGTCTGAACTGGGGGGTCAAGTTGTTGCCTCACTCGGCCCCACGCCCACGCGGTTGCTGGGCGGCGTCGATCCGTTTGTGGTGAACACCGGGAACGCGTTCCTTATCGTCCCCTTGCCTGACGAGCGGTCGGTGGCCGAACTGCGCCCACACCTTGGCCTAGTCCGGTCCCTCAGCGAGGAACTGGATCTGATTGGGTACTACGTATTTTCAACCACGACGAAGGTGCCGGGCCGCCATGCTGGAGCACGCATGTTTGCCCCACGGTTCGGAATACCCGAGGAACCAGGAACGGGAATGGCAGCCGGCCCACTTGCGTGCTTTCTCCACGATCACCTCGGGGTCGAGGACCGGGAGATACTCATTGAACAGGGTTGGCTCATGCAGCCTCCGTCGCCAAGTGTCATCCGGGTCCTCCTCGAACTTGCCGACGGCAAGATCTCCCGCCTTATGGCCGGTGGCGCTGCGCGGATTGTCTCGTCTATGCGGGTTGACGTCTGACCCTTCGTGCCAGCGGACCGCTTTCGATGTCGGCTGAATACCAGCGTGTGTGTTTCGCGAGGACGCGCGATTCAACCGAGCGGGGCGATCTCCTGCTCCACACTCGGAAGGCAACCGAACCCCGCGTTAAGGGATTCTCCACTCCGCCGCGTAGGGCGCCCATGGTCCTACTCGTCTCAATCTCGGAGCAAGAGGCGGGTACGACAAGAATGGCGTTACGTCGGCCGGGGCAAGACTCGTGAAAACACTGGAAAGCGCTTGGCGAGGGCCGCGGCGAACGGCGAGCCGGAACGGCCGGTCAAGAGCAGGGCCAGGACAATGAGGGTTCCCCCCGGCACGAATATTTCGATGGCCAGCAGACTACCGACCGTTTTGACGATGCGCAGTGCTCGTTTCATCACTCCCGTTCCATCCTCGACGTTTGCGCGTGAGGTGCCGCTGACGCGCAAGGGTTCTCTCGATCCTGGGTGAGGTTCTATCCTTCCTGTTGGTCGTATGGCTGTGCAGACCGCGGGCCAAACCCTCATCGAAACGGAACGCTGTTCGTGGCCTATGGGACGAGATTGCCGGTGCGCGGTAACTGACCAGAATTCGTTGAGGTTGTGGAGTAGAACGGGACGCGGGCGAGCGGCTCTGGGGCTAAGACCCACAAAGGACGTCTCAGCGCCGCAGCGCCGCGGTGGCTCCAAAGAGATCCAATCGTACCCAAGGAGATCCATGAGTCTCCGCCTTTGGCGTTTCCTTCCACCGAAGAGCCCGGCCCTCCGCGCGGCTTCGTTCGTCCCCGCTGAGGACAGGCAAGTTTGTATCGTCAGTGTCTGGAGGCGATCGTCATCGCAGGCGAACCAGGCAAGGAGGAGAGAACGTTTCTTCCCCTACGCGGACGAGCGTGGCGTGTGCGTGCCTGGGGCCGTTCATGCTCGGGTTGGGGGTGGGGTTATGCTGATTTTCACGGGGACGACACTGGCTTTCGAGGTTTCCCTGCACCTAAGGTACCCCCGGTGTTACTGAAACAGGGGTGTTTCTGATTGACGATGAGTTGTCCCCTGGTTATGATACCAAACGACTCCCATTTCATCCTGCGATCCAGGGGGTGTTATGAGGGCTCCAAATAATCTTCCGGCCGCCTTGCTCCTCTTGGTCACCTCTTTGATTTCCCTGGGTGTTCTACGGTTCCACGAGCGGGAGCTCATACGGATCCGAGCGAGTTCGGTGTCTATGTGACTACATCATAGGCGCGGCTACGCGGTCGGAGTAAGCAGGTAACCCGGGCGATCCGGCCTGCACCCGCGACCTGTCGCGCGCGAAGGCACCCACGTCGCGCTGACCTATGTCAGCAAGCCCGGCCCAGGCCTTGCCCTCATCGACGCCATCCTGGCGCGGGGCGATTTGGGGAGCTATCACTTGGCGCACGCGGCGCGGGCGGATCTGTGTCGGCGACTGGGGAAGACGGCAGAAGCCCGAGCCTCCTACGAACGAGCCCTCGCCCTCACCCATCAGGAGCCGGAGCGGCGGTTTCTCAAGCGACGGCTGGGCGAGGTGCTTGACAAGACCTGTTGACCAACTGTCCGCGCCGTCTCGTAAGTGATTGAGTCCTAAGACTCGATCGCGCCACGGTGCACAATGCGGACAGGGCGCTGCTGAACCACATCTTATAGTGGGCTATCCCGGGCAATCCCCCATCTCGGGTCTCACCACATCACGATTTCCCCTGCCCGTCACGCCCGGGAAACCCGATGTCGATTTTGGCCTTCCCCGACGACTATCTTATGAAAACGGCTTTCGGAGGCTCGCCGGATGACTTACTGATGGAGGCATCGATATGAAATACATGCTGCTGATTTACTGTGACGAACGAGCGTTGAGTGAGACCGAGCGGCCGGAGTGTTACGTGGAGTCCACGCAGCTCGCACAGGAAATTCATTCGAACGGGCAGTATCTGGCCGCCAACCCGTTGCACCCAACATCAATGGCGACCAGCATCCGGGTGCGCGCCGGCAAGCGACTCGTGACCGACGGTCCCTTCGCGGAGACTCGCGAACAACTGGGCGGCTACTTCCTCATCGACGCCAAGGACCTGGACGAGGCGATCGCCATCGCCGCACGGATTCCAATGGCGCGCAAGGGCACCGTCGAGGTCCGGCCGGTTGTCGAAATTCCAGGTCTACCGAATGAGTAGCACTGGCCGAGTTGTCGGAATGAGACGACACACGCAGGAATTTGTCGCACAGCAGGGCCGTTGCCGATCGCGGGGGTCCGTCGAACGACGCTCCGGTGTCAATGGAAGCGCCTCATGAAATACCTGTTACTGGTTCACCACGACGAAGAAGCCCTCGGTAGGTTCAGCGAGGTCACGCGGCAGCAGATGCTCAAGGAATCCGTGCAGCTCACGCACCAGTTCCACGCCAACGGGCAATATCTGAGCGCCTCGCCGCTGCATGCGGCGTCCATGGCGACAATCGTTCGGGTGCGCGACGGCAAACAGTTCGTGACTGACGGTCCGTTCGTGGAGACGCGCGAACAGGTCGCCGGCTATTTCCTGATCAATGCCAAGGATCTCGACGAGGCGATCGGCATCGCGACTCGGGTTCCCGGGGCACGCATCGGCACCGTTGACGTCCGACCGGTGAAGAAGGTTGCGGGCCTGCCGACTGCGTAGGGGCCGCGACGGGCGGACCGCTGGGTGAGAAAGAGCGTCGTGCCGAGGGCGGCGCGAATGTCGGGAAGGAGTAAGGGATGAGGACCGTACGGGAAAACGTGGGGACACGCAAGAGCACGTTCATGCTGACGTCGGACGGCAACCGGGAGCGGTGGGACATCAGTAGTGCCCACTTCGCGGCCGGCTCCGAAGCTTAACACGAAGGAGACACGACGATGCGATTCATGGTGATCGTCAAGGCCACCAAGGACTCGGAAGCGGGCGTGATGCCGAGCGAGCAAGCTCCTGACCGAAATGGGCAAGTTCAACGAAGAGCTGGTGAAGGCCGGCGTGATGCTCGCGGGCGAGGGGCTCCACCCGAGCTCGAAGGGCGCGCGCGTCAGGTTCTCTGGAGCGAAGCGGACCGTGATCGACGGGCCCTTCGCCGAGACGAAGGAGCTGATCGCCGGCTTCTGGCTGTGGCAGGTGAAGTCGAAGGAAGAGGCGATCGAATGGGTCAAGCGCTGCCCCAATCCCCATAACGAGGAGACTGAGATCGAGATTCGCCAGGTGTTCGAGGCGGAGGACTTCGGCGCCGAGTTCACTCCCGAGCTCAGGGAGCAGGAGGAGCGCCTGCGCGCGCAGGTGGCCGAGAAGCGCTAGTCGCGCGGCCCTCCTCTTGCCGAACAGACCGTTCAGGCGTGTCGATTTCGTAAGGCTTCGTTCGTCGTGCAGGCGGAGCCGGGGTTCGGCCCGCCGAGACCGGCTCGGATACCGGGCTGATTACCGCTAACACCTCCAAGCGCTGAGAAGGAGAGGCAAATGCAAGTCCAACCCTATCTGTTCTTCGACGGTCGCTGCGAGGAGGCGATCGAGTTCTACCGCAAGGCGCTCGGCGCCGAAGTGGACGATGCTGATGCGCTTCAAGGACAGCCCCGAGCCTCCGCCGCCCGGCATGGTCCCGCCCGGCTCCGAGAACAAGGTGATGCACGTGAGCCTGCGCATCGGCGAGACGACGGTGATGGCGTCCGACGGATCGGCTGCCGGGGCAGCCGAGCTTCCAGGGCTTTTCGCTGTCGCTCACGGTGCCGAGCGAGGCCGAGGCGGACCGATTGTTCGCTGCGCTGGCCGACGGCGGGCAGGTGCAGATGCCGCTGGCAAGACCTTCTTGTCGCCGCGCTTCGGCATGGTCACCGACCGCTTCGGCGTGGCGTGGATGGTCAACGTGGCAGGTTGACGGCCGTTTCCTTTTCCGCATCAGTGGGAGAGGGCTTGACCGTCCCTCAAGTATCCAGCCAGCCAGGAGACAGCGATGAAGACGGAACCGCAGAAGGAGCACCGATGGCTGCGCACACTTGTTGGTGAGTGGACGTATGATTCCGAGGCGGCGTGTACGCCCGGCAAACCGCCGGCGAAGACTGGAGGGTCGGAAAGCGTCCGTTCGCTGGGCGATCTCTGGGTGCTGTGTGAAGGCCGCGGGGAGATGCCCGGCGGAGGCATGGCGACCACCGTGATGACGTTGGGTTATGATCCCCAGAAAGGGCGATTCGTGGGGACATGGATCGGCTCGATGATGAGCCGCCTGTGGGTCTACGACGGGTCGCTCGACGCGACGGAGAAGGTGCTCACGCTCAACGCCGAAGGGCCGAGCTTTGCTTCTGAGGGGAAGATGGCGCAGTACCGGGACGTGATCGAGATCAAGGGCGACGACCACCGGGTGGTGACATCGCACGTCCTTGGCGATGACGGGACCTGGAACGCGTTCATGACCGCGCACTATCGACGAAGGACGTAGGCGGCCAAGCCTGAACCGAAACGGAGAGATGACCATGCGATTCATGATCATTGTGAAGGCGACCAAGGACTCCGAATTCGGCGCCATGCCGGAGGAGACGCTCATCGCCGAGATGGCGACGTACCACGAGGACCTGGCGAAAGCCGGCGCGCTGCTCGATGCCAGCGGACTGCAACCGAGCTCGAACGGTTGGCGCATCAAGTACTCCGGCGGGAAACACGCCGTGATCGACGGACCCTTCGCCGAGACGAAGGAATTGATCGCCGGCTACACGCTCATCCAGGTCAAGTCGAAGGACGAAGCGCTCGAATGGACCAAGCGCTTTCCGAATCCCGCCGCCGAAGGCAGGGAAGGCGAGATCGAGGTGCGCCAGCTGTTCGAGCTGGAAGACTTCGGTCCCAGCGAGGCCATCGAGCGCTTTCGCGAGATGGGGGTTGGGACGAAGACGTAGTCGCGGCGCGTGGCGCTATCAAGGAGAATCGTGGCACCTGTGAATTGCAAGCGGCCCGAGCGCACGCCCGAGGAGCTCGTCGGTGCGCTCGGCCGTACGCGCTCCAGGCCGCGATCGGCGCCGGCAACGCGCGATGGGGCACCCCGGCGGCGACGGGCTGGGAGAACGTGTGGGCACTTCTTGAGGAGGGATTGAATGACGGCCACGACGAGCAGCATCGTGTGGGTAGGTCGGGTGGTCTCGGCTCTGGTGGCACTCGTGTTTGCGATCAGCGCACTGATGAAGCTGATGGGCGGCGCCGAGGTGAAGCAGGGGATGGGGCATCTGGGTTTGCCCGAGTCATTGATCATTCCGCTCGCGATTCTCGAGGTCTCGTGCGTGGTGATCTATCTGATTCCGGCGACGTCGGTCTTGGGTGCGATCCTTCTGACGGGATACATGGGTGGTGCGATCTGCACGCATTTGCGAGTCGGCGATCCGTTCGTCATTCAAATCATACTCGGCGTCTTCGTCTGGCTAGGTCTCTACCTCCGCGAGAAGCGCCTGAAGGGGCTCCTCCCGCTGAGAACCCATTAGGTTCCTGCGATTCCAGGACGCCGCTGGGCGCTCTCGGAAAACCTGCCCTCAGCGCAGGAAGCGGTCGCCATCCTCGGGCCTGGCCAGCTGGCACCGGTCCCGCCGCCAGGACAGACGGTGCCGGTTTCGGGCGACCCAGCCATACACGCCGTCGCGCAGCGGCCGGGGGATGACGGCCAGCCAGGACACCAGACGCCAGGGGAGCCCGAGCTGGGTGCAGATCGTCAGCACGGCATCCGAGCGCGTGGCGAGGGTAGGACCGGCGATCAGGGCGATGCTGCCGAGGTCGTCCGGGCGCACGCCGAAAGAGGCCAGGAGGCGCCCGGCCGCGTCAGATTGGCGGGGCGCGAACCGAAAGGCTCCACGGGGGTCATGCCGGATGACGAAGGTGACCCAGGCGCGGCAGAAGTGACACTCGCCGTCGAAGAGGATCACCGAGGGGTGAGAATCTGCGTCGGGCATATGGCTCCGGAGACTGCGCGGCGGATGGCAACACAAACGCGCCCGTCAGATACCGTCCGTTCAACCGGGGAGTCAACGATCCGCCTTCACCCGTTCCATTCCGGCTGCACATCGCGCCCGGCACCCGACACGGAGCGCGACACGAGTGGGGCGGTGCGTTCCAGGGGCGGCGGCGGCTACCACCTCCGCTTGATGCAGAATCTATCGCGCTAGCGTGGGAAACGTGCGGCGGGCGCCCCTTAGCGCGGGGCGCCGATGGGATACCCTGCGGCCCCCCAAGCCGCCACCCCTCCCTTGAGCGCCTTCGCGTTGGTAAACCCACGCGCCTGATACTGGGCTGCCAGCCCGGCAGCCGAACCTTCGTTCGGTCAACCGCAGTAGAAGATCAACTCCTTTCCCTTGGACAGCGTGGCGGCCCGGGCTTCCAAGCTGGCCAGCGGGATCGCCCCGTCGAGCCGGGCGTTGTTGAACTTGGCCTCATCGGCATAGGCGCAGACGAGGAGGGCAGTCTGGGATTGGACCCTCGGCCTGGCTTCGGCGACACTGATGCGTTCGATCTCTGCCATCGTCTCCTCCTTCGGGAGTCCCTACTCCCCGCGGTGTCGACCGGTCCCGGGTGAAGCGGCGCGTCCACCGCGGGTTCGGTCCGTGACGACAAAGGGCACTTCCGCTGTCCGGTATCGTATACCACGAGAGGGAGGTTGACAATCCTCCGGCGGGCATCCCACTGGTATGGACAGCAGTAGAAGTCCGTTATTATGGATATGCTGAACGATAAGCCAAAGGAGGAGATCCTCACGATAAGCCAAAGGAAGAGATCGCCACGGTCAAAACGATGTGTTGCGGCAATATCGATGTGTCCCAGGTGTCTTGGAGTTGATCACCGCGTCGGTTTTGTTACTGGTGACGATCCAGACCGCCTGCCTGGACGGGTTGCACCGCAAGGCCCAACGATGGTCGGCGAACTGTTTCCAGGCGGACAGCTTTAGGGCCAGCTCGAACAGCATGGCCACGCTCGCCGGATCCAGCGGCAGGGGCGGGACGGCGCCCGGGCAATAGAGGGCCGGATAGACTGTGGGGAGCCGGTCGGCCATCAAGGGAAGGTCGACCCGGTCCGCCCCACCGAACGTGCGAAACGGGTCCGGCTAGGTGGCCCAGTCCAAGGATCCCGGCGACGCCCCGTAGCGGTGCAGGTGGTGTTTGGTGCGGCGGTGGTAGGCCAGCACCGCATCGAGGGCAGGATCGTCCTGGGCCATCCTCAGTCCGACGCGAGCCGCAAGGGATCGCCCTCGTCCTTTCCCCGAACACTCCGCACGCGACTTCCGCCGGCGCCCCGGGTTGTTCCTCAAATCGGGCGCCTGCGGCCGTGAGCGATTTTACTCCCACACCGGGCGTCCCACGCGTTCCCGGTCACCGCCACGCCCCAACGCCTCCTTCAACCGCCCCGGGTGTGCATCTCGAGATGCGAGTCGATCTTCAGGGCGCCGACCGGAATGAAGGGCGTCCGGCGGTCCGAGGTGAGGCGGAGTTCGGCGCCCCGATCGGTGCGCGCGGACCAGACCGACTCGATCAACGCCTCGATCTCCTCGTCGGACGCGCCCCGGCGCAGCGGGCTCCGCAGATCCGTGCCCTGTGTGGCGTAGAGACAGAGCAGCCAGACGCCGTCGGCGGTCAGCCGACTCCGATCGCAGCTGCGGCAGAACGGCGCCGTCGTCGATGAGATGATGCCGAAGATCGTGCCGTCCGCCAGGCGGAAGCGATCGGCCGGGGCGGAGGTGTCCTCCGCGACCGGCGCGATCGGCCCGTAGTGCGCTTGCAGCCGCTGGAGCATCTCCAGCCGCGGTGACGACCGCCTCCATCGACCAGCGCGTCGCGCCCGCCGACATCCATGTATTCGATGAAGCGAATCTCGGCGCGCCGGCTCTTCGCGAACTCGAGCAGCTCGACGAGTTCGTCCTCATTGATCCCGCGGATCACCACGGTGTCGAGCTTCAGGCTGGCGAACGGGGTCTCGGCGGCGGCGTCGATCCCGCGGAGCACGGCCGCATGCTGGGCGAAGCGCGTGAGCGCCTGGAACCGCGCGGGCCGCAGGGTATCGAGGCTCACGGTGATGCGATGGAGCCCGGCCGCGCGCAGCCGGGCGGCCTGGTCCGGCCAGGAGCACGCCGTTCGTCGTCAGCGCGAGGTCGCGGATGCGGGGATTCTGCGCGAGCCGTTCGACGAGGTCCGGCAGGTCCCGGCGCAGCAGCGGCTCGCCCCCCGTCAGGCGCACCCGATCGACCCCGACCTGGGTGAAGACGCGCGCGAGCCGGTCCAGTTCGTCGACCCGCAGGATGTCCGGGCGCGGCAGCCAGGTGTAGTGCGCCTCGGGCATACAGTATTGGCACCGCAGATTGCAGCGGTCGGTGACGGAGAGCCGCAGGCTACGGGCCGGGCGATTGAGGCCGTCGAGTACCATGTTCTCCAGTTCCCCACCGTGAACGACGCGGAGAGTCTACAGCCTTAACGGGGTGCTGTAACCCCCCACGACGCGCTGACGGGGGCCACGGAGTGGGATCGGCGCTCAACGGGCGAGGCGGCTCGGTGTGGGTACCCCGGGGTGACGGCTCGCCCGACGGCACCGGGGATGGCGACTTCGCACGCGCCGCCGGGTCCCTACACGGGTGCTGTGAGGACGGCACCCTGACGCGCAGACTGCGAGGACTGGCTGTGGGGCAGGTGTTCGGTCAGACGTAGGAGGGAGGCTATCCGCCAAAAAATATCGGGCGAGGCTGCGACTGGTGGCCTCGCCCGTCTAACCGGTTATCGTGGGCGGGTCGGAGTGCTGGGCCGACGCGCTCATGAGATTACCGCCCGGCCGACGCTAGGAAGGATCAGGCCGGGGTTACCAGACGACGCCCGCGACGAGTGCGGGATTTTTGCACCGTGCCGAGCGTCGCCGTGGGGGTCCCGATGGCCGGCGGTCCCCGCTCCGCCGCGGAGCCGGTATTGTTCGGGCTCCACTTCCCTGCGCTGTTCGGATTCCGTCGTCTCATAAGCCCCCTCCCGGAAAGAACCCCGACTCGGAGTCGCGATCCTTCCCTGTGCGACGGTATCACCCCTGTTCAGGGGCAAGACCAACGTACGCCAGCCGCGAGAAGAAGGCAAGAAAAAACGGATGGAAAGAGTCCGGAATATTCGAAAAAGGCCACACGTCATGGGGATTACGCGGAACCGTCGCGTGTTGCGCAACACCGTAAGGAGCACGGCCTGACATCGCCTGGGACGTCAGGCCGTGCATGCGTCTCCGGGGATGCCGCGACCCGCATCTCCTCGCGTCAGCTTCAGCGCACCCCGTCGAGGTAACAGCGGAGCGGGTCGCGACTCACGACTTGAAGAAGAACGTCGCCGGGTGCGACGTGTTGGGCGTTCGGGCGTGCTGCGCATTGGTCTGGCGCGCTGGGATATTGCCCATATTATTCTTGACGACCCGTAGGCCCATCCATGCCGGGGACAACCCGATCGTCCCGATGGACCAGCATTCCTCACAGATGATCTTCCAGATCTCCTGCGCGATCTTGACCCGTTCGGCCTCCTTCTTGCCGGACGCCGAGCGCAGCAGCTCCATGGCGCGGAGCATCTCCGGATTGGTCGGCTTCTTGCCCTGCTGGCCGTTGGTGACGTACCACCGCGCGAACGGCATACCCAGGGGGCAGTCCGCCGGATCCACGGGCAAGACGTACCGGGGGTACAGATAGAGATTCTCCGAGCCCCCCACCGTCCAAAAATAAATATGGTGCTCCGAATTCGCGCTCCGGGTGATGGCGAGGTTGCGCTCGGTTTCCTTCACCTCGATGTCGATGCCGAGCTTCTTCCACTGTTGCTTGATCATCTCCGCACATTGCGTGAACGGAATGAATTGCGCGCCCAGCGTCGTCACTTCAACGCGGAGCCGCCCCTTGCCGTCGGTGCGGAGCCGGAAGCCCTCGCTGTCCTTCTTGGTCAACCCGACCTTGTCGAGCAGCTCGTTGGCCTGCTTGACATCCAGGGTCGCCCATTTCTTCCGATACTCCTTCCCGGGCTCGTAGGGGCATCGTCGGGCGGGGCACACGAGCCCGGTGTCCCCAGGCCCAGCCAGAAGGCCTCGTTCAGCTGGTCGCGGTCGATGCCCAATGAGAGCGCGCGCCGGAAGTCCCGGGTATTGAGCCACTTGGCAATCTCCGGATCGCCGTCATACGCGGTGTTGACGAGCAGCGCCGCATCCCCGCCACTCTGCGAGGTGTCGAGGTGAATGCTGTAATTACCTTTCTTTTGGTTCTCGATCAGGACGGGCAGCTTGGGCAGGCTGATGTGCCGCTCCTGCAAGTCGTACTCGCCGCTGATGGCCCGCAGGTTCAGGACCTCGAGGTTCTCGGCCAAGGCCATGGTGATCCGGTCGATGTACGGGAAGCTGGTTGCCGGCCGTGTCCACCGCCCAGTAGTACGGGTTCCGCTCCAGCGTCCAGGTCGGAGTGTTGATCGGGCTCACCGTCTTCCAGGGGCCGAGCGTCGGCAGCTCGGGGTTGAGCGCCCAGTTGGTCCGGTTGCGGATGTAGCTCACCCAGCTGTCGAAGCCCACGGCCTTGGCCTTGCGCGTCACCTCGTCTTCCGAGGAGAACTTGGGGAGGAACTGCTTGAGGTAATGGGCCGGCGCATACCCCCCCATGAAACTCGCGCGCGCCATTCCCGTTGCTTGTCCACCGCCGATGAGCGTGTCCCCCGCCAGAATGTCCACGAACAGGAAATACGGCTCGGGGAACTCGAACACCACGGTGTAGTCGTCGCGCTTGGAGACCCGGGCGGGCTTGCCGTTCACGAGCAATTCCGGAATCGGGGTCGGCACTAAGGCCCGGTTCTGGTAGAACTCCTCGACCCAGAAGAGGATGTCGTCGGCCGTGAAGGGCTTCCCGTCCGACCACTTCAGGCCCTTCCGCAAGAAGAGGATGCAGATCTTGCCATCGTCGCTGAGCCGCCAGTCCTTCGCGAGAGACGGGGCCACCTTGTTGCCGGTGTAGTCCCACATCAGGAACTTGTCCGTCGAACAGATCCGGTTCCCGTTCTCGGTGTCCGCCGGCCCGGTGAAGCCGCGGCGCCAACGGCCGCCGTATTTGCCGATCTCCTTCAAGGGCTTGACGACCATGCAGTCGGCCGGCTCGGGGAGCCGCTGCTCCACCGGCGGGAGCTTCCCCGCCTTGACCAGCTCGGCCAGCATGGGGGCCTCTTTGACGGCCTTGGGATACTTGGCTGTGTCCCGGATGATCTCCGGCCCCTCCAGTTTGCCGATGTACTGGGCGCCGATCTTGGCCTCGCCGGCCCACGCCATCGGCGGCAGCCCATTCGCCAAAACGAAGGCGCCGGAGGTGAGCGCCGCTTGCTCCAGAAACTGACGCCGGGTGAAGCCCATCCGCTGTCGAGACATGGATCGGTCCTCCTTGCGCAAGGCGGAAATTCGTCCGCCGTTTCCCGGATGAAGAAAGCATCGAACGTATCGCGACACTATGCCCGTTCCCGTCGGAGCGTCAACAACAATCGCGGCACGTCCGGTTATGCAGAACCCGTGTCCGCACGGCTCCTGCACGGCCGCACGCCCATTTCGCACGGCGGTGCGCGTCGCGGGACAGAGGATAGGCTCCGAGTTGACGCGCGAGTGCCCGATGAGGATTCCCGGCGGGCGGGCCGCCAATGCTGATCGCGCTGGATGCCGTCATTCGAGGACGTGTTAGGGGACGTTGGTGCGGAAGCAACTTCCCGCCGGCCCTGACGGTAGACGGTCAATCTGGATGAATGCCTCCATTGCCACCGTACGTTGTCTCCGCGGCAACTTTTACACCGTCGCCTAACACTGCCCCGCCGCCTGCAGCGAGAAAGACGCGGTTCCGTCTTTCCAGCGCCGCGCGACGGCTCCGGTGCGCTCCAGGTGCAGGAGATGGGAGAGGGCCTCGCCGGTGGCGAACCATTGCTGGGGGATCGGGAACTCCTCCCAGCGGGGACGGTCGATGCGCCAGGCCATCTGCGATGCGACTTGATAGGCGGTCTGTGCTCGTCCGGCGAGAATACTGCGGACCTCGTGCAGTCGGTGGCGATGGTGTGCCTTGAGTTCCTCGATCCTGCGCTGTGGATCCGGGATGAGGTTCCGATGGCCCGGGAGGATCGTGCGGACATCGTAGGTCACAATCTTTTCCAGGCTGGCGAGGAACTCGCCGAGCGGGTCGCCTCCGCAGCACCAGCCGGAGATGTTCGGCGTGATGGTGTCGAGGACGTGATCCCCGGAGAAGAGCAGCCCGGCCTTCGGTTCCCACAGGCACAAGTGGCCGGGCGTATGCCCCGGGGTCTCGATGCACTGGAAGGTGTAATCCCCGACGGGAAGCGTGTCTCCCTCGGAGAGGCGGGTGAACTCGGGGCGGCCGGTGAAGAGGTAGCGCCGCCCCGGGTGTTTCTCGACGGCAGAGTCCGGGTTCGGGAAGCCGTGAATTCTGGCCTCGGCCGCCATCCCCGTCCAGAGGTTCGGGCTGAGGATGACGGCGGCGTCCGCGGAATGGAGGAACACGCGCGAGGACGGACCGCGAAGCGCCGACACCAGGCCGATGTGGTCCGAGTGGGAATGCGTGATGAAGAAGTCGGTCCGGTCGAGGTCCACGGCGAGCGCCACCAGGGCCGCCCGCATCGCGTCGAGACACTCGGGCCGGTTCATGCCCGTGTCCACCATGAGCCATCGATCCCGGCCGCGGATCAGATACGAATTGACCGCCCGCAGGGGGTTCCGGGGCAGGGGGATCTCGATCCGGTGGATGCCGGGAAGCAGTTCGTCCGTCATGCGGAAACCTCGGGAGGTGTTGGGGTGTTGGTCAGCCCTCGTCCAGGACGATCTCCATCTCGCAGCGGGTGCAGTCGAAGTGGAGGCGGAGGCGGTTTCCCTCGTCGTCCACCAGAAAGAGGGGCTCGGCGAGCGACTCGGCCGCGCCGCGGGTGGGGCAGAGGCCGAGCTGGTGCTTCAGGCAGTACCGCGTGGTCATGACCTGCCGCCCGCGCAGGTCCAGACCGGATTCGGCGGCGGATTCGATCCGGACGACCCCATGGCGGCGATAGAACGTCTCGGCCTTCGCGTTCATCACGTTCCCGAGGTACGACAGCTCTCGCTCGGGATAGGGGACGTCGGTCACCGCGACGGCGCCCTTGGCCCGCGGCCGTCGTTCTTCCCGCGCGGCCGTCAAGGCGTCGAGGACGTCCCGGCGCAGGCCGTTCAGCACCGACACGGGCAGGAACGGAATCGCGGCCGTCTCGACGACGACCTCGGAGCAGGCGTAGATCGTGCTGCCCGTCTTCAGGAGCTGGCGACGGATGGTGGCGAGCGCCGCCTCGGGGTCCTTCGCGGGTTCGGGGCGGCCGGGAAGCTCTCGTGTCGCCTCCACGCCGTCCTCGTCTCTGGCGGTGAGGGTTAACCCGGTCGGCGCGTCGCGGAGCGTCAGGGTCACGGCGATCCGGCGGTCGAGGCGCGCCCGCCGGACGTCGGTAAAGAAGGCGTGATCGTGATTCCGGTACAGCAGGGTTCCGACGCGAATACCCTCTGCGTTCTGGACGGCGATCCTCTCCCCCTGCACCGCGTTTACCTGCGTGCCGCGCAGCGCGCCGCGCGCGTCGAAGAAACACAGACCGTCGCCGGAATGCAGCGCGAGGCGCGTGGCGACGGCCAGCTCGCCCCGCCCCACGCGCTTCACGCGACCCACTTCCTCGCCCACCATCTTCGGGGTGGGCGGGAACGCGATCGTCTCCGCACGGCCGTCGAGGAAATAGGCGGTGTAGCCACGATTGAACGTCTTGGCCGGGTCGGGCGTGAAGCCGACATGGGATGTGCCCGACGAGCTCCGGGGAAAACCGGACCCGCCCAAGGCGGCATCCAGCCGCGTGCGGTAATGCGCGACCAGGTTGGCGACGTACGGTAGGTCCTTCAGCCGCCCCTCGATCTTGAACGAGGTGACGCCGGCGTCCAATAGCGCCGGGAGATGCTCGGACAGGTTGAGATCCCGCAGAGAGAGCAGGTGACTCCGCTCGGCCAGGACACCACCGCGGGCGTCGAGTAGGCGGTACGGTTTCCGGCAGGGCTGGGCGCACTGGCCGCGGTTGCCGCTGCGCCCGCCGAGGGCGTAGCTCAGGCTGCACTGGCCGCTGTAACAGACGCAAAGAGCGCCGTGGACGAAGCACTCCAGCTCGATGGCGGGAGCGGCTTGACGAATGGCGCGGATCTCGTCGAGGCAGAGCTCCCGGGCGAGGATGGCGCGGCGGAAACCGACCTGCTCCAGGAACGCGACCTTGGCGGGCGTGTGGTTGTGCATCTGTGTGCTGGCGATGAGCGGCAGCGGGGGCAGGTCGCATTCGAGCAGGCCCGTGTCCTGGATGATCAGGCCATCGGCCCCGATCTCGTGGAGCTGCCAGGCGAGCCGCTCCGCCTCCTCGAGCTCGCTGTCGGTGAGAATCGTGTTGATGGTGACGTAGACGCGAGCCCAGTACTGATGGGCGTAGGACACGAGCGCGGCGATGTCGTCGAGCGTGTTTCCGGCGGCTTCGCGCGCGCCGAACCGGTCCGCCCCGACGTATATGGCATCGGCACCGCAGGCGATGGCGGCCCGGCCGCACGCGAGGTCGCGGGCCGGCGCCAGGAGCTCCGTGGTCGGCCGCTCGGGCCGGTCCGGCGCGGAACACCGGTTCACGCGGCGCTCCAGGGCAAGACAGCGCGAGCGATCAGGTCGGGCAGGATCCGGTTGAGAAGAATCGGGGTCAGGTCGCGCCGGTCGGAGTCGGGGCCGAACCAGACGAGCTCCGCGATCTCGGCGGAGGGCGTAGGGCGGCCGCGCAGCCGGCCGCGGTAGAGCACGATGCGCAGAGTCTTCACGATCGAGGGGTCGTCGAACGCGGCGCGGTCCTCGTAGACACCGAGGTATTCGACCGCCTCCAGCGACACATCGCCGAGCTCCTCGCGAAGTTCGCGCGCGAGGCACTCGAGGTCGGATTCGCCGGCCTCGATGCGCCCGCCGGGCAGAATCAGCTTCGACGTGTCGCGGCCCTTCCGGCACAGCAACAGGCGATCCTCCCGAAGAGCCAGGAGACCCACCTTGTCAATGTCCGCCATGAGCGTCTCGAACCCCACCTGTTACACCACCGCCAGCGGGCGGATGGGGCTGGCCGTGCCGCCCCGGATCTTCATCGGGACCAGGACCAGGAGGAACTCGTAGGTTCTGGTCCGACTCAACTCTTCCAGGTTCGCCACCTCCAGCAGATGGACCCCTTTTTCGACCAGGCAGTGGATGTGCACGGGGTGGGCGTGGTTCGGGGGCGGCATGACTTCCACTGCAAAGTTGTCGCTCCCCAGGCACGCGGCGCCCTGCTCGGTGAGCCAGCGGGCCGCGTCCAGATTGATGCCGGGCTGGCCGGTCTGAACGCTGTAGTACTTCCGCTGGTCCGGCCAGAGACGCATCCAGCCGGTCCGGATCAGTACAACGTCGCCGGCCTGGACCGTCAGCCGGGCCGCCTTGGCCGCCGCCTCCAGCTCCTTGGGCCCGATCACCTGGGTCGGCGCGAGTATCTCGGTCCCCTGGCTGGCCGGGATGTCCAGCAGGATTCCGCGCCCGAGTCGCGGCGCGATCCGCTCGGCGCCCAGGGTGGTGAGGCCGCCGGTCTTGCTTTGCCCCTCGGCCGCCGGCGTGCCACCATGCAGGCAGAGGTGCTTCGCGAAGTGACCGAGTCCGTCCAGATGCGTGCCGGTGTGACAGCTCATGCCGAAGATGTCCACTGCGGCGGACACGCCGTCCCCGTACATCATGTCCCCGTGCTCACGGACCATCTGGTACAAGAAGGGGGAATGCGTCGGGACGTGCGGCATGCCCGGAAAAAGTTCCACGCCCAGATCGAAGACTTTCCGGCCGCGCAGAATTTCAGCCACCGAGTCCGATGCCATGCCATTCTCCTCAGTGCGGTTGAGGTTGTCGGCAACGAGCGGATTGTAGGCGGGCAGGGGGGGAAGTCAAGTCCTTTGGCCCGACAGGCGGCAAGGCGGCTGGCAGCCAAGCTTCCAAGCGGCCAAGCTGCCAGGCAGGGCGCGCTGCGCCTTGACGCGACGAGGTTCGCCTCCTATCGTCTGGGTAGTTCTCCGCGCAAGACGATCGGGTGCCTCATGGCGACCAATCGCGGCCTCCGGCGCGCCTACACGATCTGGGCGACGATCTACGATCCCCTGACGCGGTTCCTTCGTGCCAGCCGGCGGCGCTCCATCGGCCTTCTGGACCTGCGCCCCTGGGATTCGGTCCTGCTGGTGGGCTGCGGGACGGGAGCGGATTTCGAGTTCCTCCCGCGGGAAACGGCGTGTACCGCCGTGGACCTCACGCCCGCCATGCTCCGACGGGCCGCGGCCAAGGTCGGAGACCGCCGAATCCGTCTGGAAGAGATGGACGCGATGGATCTGCGCTTCCCGGACGCGACGTTCGACAAGACGATCTTGCACCTCATCCTGGCGGTGGTGCCGGATCCCGTCCGCACGCTGCAAGAGGCGGAGCGCGTGACGAAGCCCGGAGGGCATCTGGTGGTCCTGGACAAATTCTGGAACCGCGCTCGCCGACCGCCGCTCCCGCTGCGCCTCGCCAACGCGGTTTTCGGGGGGTATGTCACCGCCGTGGACCGGAACTTCCACGCGATCCAGGCCGCGAACCGCGCTGGAGATCCTCCAGGAAATCCCGATGGGCTTCGGCGGCCTCTACTACCTATACCTCTTGCGGAAGTCCTCGCCTTTGCCCGCTTCGGCCGTCCCGCCCGCTTGAACGCCCTTCGATTGCCTCAAGTGCCGCAAGGAATTCACACTCACGCTGACGATCCGGGAGCGAGGAGACGAATCGCCCGTCTGTCCCGCCTGCCGCTCCATCGAGCTGGAAACGCTCATCAGCAGCGTCTTTGCCAAGACCTCGCGCGAGAGATGAACCGGATTCCCCTCGAAAGCGCGCGGCCCGGCTCGACATCCGAGCCGGGCCGCGCCGGGGCAGTGGTCGAAACCTGTCCTAGTGCATGTTTGGAAGCGCGAGGTTGGGGTTCTCGTAATACCGCCACGCCTGGGGCATCCAGCCGTTGAGCTGCGTGATGCGCGTGTCGGGGTTCGGGTGGGTGGACAAGAATTCGGGGGGCCGCCCTCCGGAGCTGCTTTGATTCATTCGCTGCCACAGCGAGACCGATTCCCGGGGGTCGTAGCCTGCCTTCGCCATCAGCAGAACCCCGATGTGGTCGGCTTCGCTCTCATGCGCGCGGCTGTAGGGGAGCAGGACGCCGAGCTGGGCTGCCGCCGGGACCACGGCGCCCAGCAGACTCCCCCCGATCGCCCCCGTCACGGCTGCTCCAACATTGACCAGTTGATCTTGGGAGATCCGCTCTGCCGTATGATGGGCCATGACATGGCCCACCTCGTGACCGATGATCGTTGCCAGACCCGGATCGTTCCCGGCGACCGGCAGGATGCCGGAGTACACGATGATCCGCCCGCCTGCGATCGCGGCGGCGTTGACCGTCTTCGGGGCGTTCAGCAGGATATATTCCCACCGATACTTGTTGCCGAGATCCGAGGCAAGGATGACGCGATCCGTCACCCGCTTCACGAAGGCGTGGGCGGCGGGATCTTCCCGCTCGGTGAGGAGGCGGCCCTTCTTTACTTCCTCGTCACGGAGCTGCTGGAAGGCGGTCACGCCGATCTGTGCCTCCTCTTGCTCGGACAGCAGGCGCAACTGGGAGCGGCCGGTGATGGGGACGGTCGCGCAGGCCTGGAGTATCTGGGCGACGGGCAGCGCCAGGAGGCCCAACCCGGCTTGCAGGATCCGCCGCCGGGATGCGGGATTACGCTGCAAGAGGTCCCGGGCCGACGCTTCGACGGCTCGATCCAGGGCGCGGCAGTCCTCGCTGCCGCAGTTCGGGGCGCATTGCCGGCACATGGGCCGCCCTCCTCGGGAAGCGCCGGTTACTCCCGGCGTCGCCCTGGCGCAGGGGAGATCCGGCATATCTGGGGTGGCCGGGCGCCTCGGATGCGGATCCCGGCCGGGAACCTCCGCGATCTTACCGCACCAAGGCCGATCCGAGGAAGTCTCTCTTCCGGGAAACTTTTCATTGGCGCCTTTTCGGCCAGCGTCCTATCATCACCATACCTCGAGCCGTTGTCCTGTCGGGGGAAGGGACCCCCGCGGCGGCCGAGACACGCGCCGTTCAGACCCGCTGGAGGGGACCATGGAAACCCACGACCAGACGCCGGACGAGGATTCCCGGTATCACGAGGACGAAGGGCCGCACAAGGCGATCGATGCCCGGCTCTTCGCCGAGCCGATCAGGAGCCTGCATCGGCGGGCGGGCCACGTGGCCGTGCCACCCGGGACAACGATCGGGGGCGCGGCCAGGATCATGAAAGAGCACCGCGTCGGCTGCGTCCTGGTGGAGGTGGAGGGCCGGTTGCTCGGGATCTTCACCGAGCGCGACATCCTGACCAAGCTGGTGGGCACGGGGTACGATCCCGCCAAGGTCCTGGTGGACGGCGTGATGACGCGAAACCCGGAGACGTTGACACCCGAGGACCCGATCGCCTTCGCGCTGCACCGGATGAGCGTCGGTGGCTTCCGCCACCTGCCCCTGGTGGACGCGGCCGGGCGTCCCGTCGGTATCCTCTCGGTCAAGGACATCGTGGACTACCTGGCGGAACACTTCCCGGAGGAGATCCTGAACATCCCGCCCGAGCCGGGGAGGCAACCCCGGACTCCTGAAGGCGGATAGCGTTGCAGGCGCCTTGCCCCGGACAGCGGTACGGCCGGCCGGCCGTACCGTGCTCTCGGTACGCTGTCCCGCTATGGCCCTTCCGGAAGGACGCGCAGCCTCGAGTGTCCGGGTATTCCCTTGGTTGCTGAGCCCAAGCCGGTTGACGTCAAAGCCGCCTCGCTCGTCACCATGTTGGCCTTCCTGTGGGCCGGCAACCCCATCGCGATCAAACTCGCCTTGACGGACGCGCCCCCCATTCGCCAGGCCTGGATGCGCTTCGTGCTGGGCGGGATTGCCGTCCTGGGTTGGGCCCGATGGAACGGCACGCCGCTCCGGATCCATCGCCACGAAGTGGGCGCCCTGCTCGTCCTGGGCGCGCTCTTCACGGTCCAGACCGGCTTGATGAATCTCGGGGTCAAGTACACCTCGGCCGCCCACGTCGCCATCCTGCTCAACGCCTACCCGATCTACACGGTCCTGCTGGCGCACCTGTTCGTCCCGGGCGACCGCCTCACGGGCTGGCGGGCCATCGGCGTCGTGATTGCGTACACCGGAGTCGTGCTGGTGTTTGCCCGCGAGGTCAGCCTGGGCTCGGCGTACCTGCTGGGCGACGTCATCACCTCGACGAGCGCGCTGCTGCTGGGGGTCCGCACGGTCTTTCTCAACCGGGCCGTCCAGCGCATCGATCCGGTCAAGTTGCTGCTGGCTCAGGTGGCGTTCAGTGTCCCGTGCTACCTCGCGTGGAGCGTGCTCTTCGAAGCGGGCGAGCCGTACCAGTGGACCGGGCGGCTGGCGGCCTCGCTGGCGTTCCAGGGTTTCGTGGTGGCGGGATTCAACTTCCTGCTGAACCTGCACCTGCTCCGAACCTACCAGCCCAGCGGGCTCGCATCGTTTTACCTGACCACGCCAATCTTCGGGGTGATCCAGAGCTGGCTCATCGTAGGCGAGGTCATCACGCTGCGCCTTCTGGTCGCCGCGGCCTTGGTGGCCGCCGGCATCGCGCTGGCGAATCGGCGCTGACGGCGCGGATCAGCCGGCCGGCGTTTCGCGAGGCGACCGCCGCGGTTCCCTCGCGCAAAAAAGATGCGCCGATCCGGCAGGTGCATTTTTCTCTTGCGCGGAGCCGCTCGGGATTGTAAATAGGACGTACACCAGAAAGGAGGTGATCCAGTGGGCATAGCCAACTGGACAGGTGAGGTGATTGTAACGTAGGCGATTTCCGCTGCAGGCGAACGCCTGGGGTTTCGTCTACGGAATCCCCGCAATCGCCGGGCCTCGAAGCCCCCGGCCTTGTCCACCGGGGCGGCCAACTGGCCGCGAACACTTCGGGGCCTTTTTCTTTGCCCGCCCTCCTCGTGGTTCGTGTGATCCCACATCCACGGCAGCGCCTGATGGTACGGTGGCCTTTCGGCTGGACAGTTCTGCGCGACTCTTGCTAGAGTGCCTCTCAGACCAATGATCAATTGTAGAAGAGGCACCCGACGCATTGGCGCCGTTTTCGCATGCCGTATCCGCGCTTGGTCATTGGCCATTCGGACTTGGATATTCCCGCCGATGCGCGAGTCGTGTTCGCGAATAACGCGGGTTAACCTTTCGTGGAGGGCGTCATGACTTCTGTTCCGACAGCGCTCCTGCAGTCCATCGCCGACCTACTGGCACGGGTGCCGGTGGACCCGGCCGACCTGCGCGGCCAATGTCGCCCAGCTCGGCGCACAGCTTGACGGTCTGGCCCGGCTGGACGACCTCGATCTGCTCAACGTGGAGCCGGCCACCGTGGTCCTTCCCCCGACGGAGGTCCCGCATGCCCGCTAACGAACTGACCCGACTCAGCATCGCCGAGGCCGGCGAACGCATCCGCCGCCGGGCGCTCTCGCCCGTGGAGCTGACGCGGGCCTACCTGGACCAGATCCAGGCTCGGAACGCGGACGGCCGATACTATCTCACGGTGCTCCACGACGCAGGCCCTGGCCGCCGCCGCGGACCGCCGAACAGGAGATCGGCAGCGGGACACTACCGGGGGCCGCTGCACGGGATTCCCGTGGCGCTGAAGGATCTGGTCATGACGCGCGGGATCCGCACCACCTGCGGGTCGCGCATCCTGAAGGACTGGGTGCCCGAGACGGATGCCACCGTGGCCGCGCGGCTCGCCGCGGCGGGCGCGGTCCTGCTGGGCAAGCTCAACATGCACGAATTCGCCTACGGCCCGACCGGCGTGAATCCCCATTACGGGACGCCCGTCCAACCCCTGGGGCGCCGATCGGATGCCCGGCGGGTCCAGCAGCGGCTCCGGCGTCGCGGTGGCCGCGGGGCTCTGCGCCGGGGCGCTGGGAACCGACACCGGCGGCTCGATTCGCATCCCGGCCTCGCTCTGCGGCATCGTCGGGACTCAAGCCGACCTACGGCCGGGTCAGCCGCGCCGGCGTCGTCCCGCTGGCCTGGTCGCTGGATCACATCGGGCCCGATGACCCGGACCGTGACGGACGCGGCACTCCTGCTGCAGGTGCTGGCCGGACGCGATCCGGCCGATCCGTCCACGGCGGCCGTGCCCGTTCCCGACTACCGCCGCGGCCTGGAGCGGAGATCCCCGCGGCCTCCGGGTCGGGGTCGTCCGCGAGCCTGTTCTTCGAGCGGCTGGACCCGGAGGTCCGGGCCGCCGTCGAGGCCGCGGCGCGGGCGCTGGAGGGTCTCGGGGTCCACGTGGAGGAGGTTCGCCTTCCTCGGATCCACCACGCCGGGCCGGCGACCTTCGCCATCATCACGGCCGAGTCCATGGCCTATCACGAGCCGTATCTCAAGACGCGCGCCGTCGGAGTACGGTGCCGACGTCCGGGCGCGGCTGCTCACCGGCCAGTTCGTCCTGGCCACCCAGTACCTGAAGGCGCAGCGGGCCCGCCAGGTCCTCCGGGCCGAGGTGGACGCCGTCCTCGCGGCGGGTGGACGCCCTCCTGTTCCCGACCACGCCGATTCCCGCGCCTCGCCTGGACGAGCGGGAGGTCGCGGTGGACGGGGTGACGCGACGACGTGCGCGGGTGGCTGACACGCTGCACCCGACCGATCAACCTCACCGGCCACCCGGCGCTCTCGGTGCCGTGCGGCCTAACGACAGGCGGCCTGCCCATCGGCCTTCAGCTCGTGGGGCGGCAGTTCGACGAGGCGACGGTGCTCCGGCTGGGGCACGCCTACGAGGCGGTGAGCCCGTTCCGCGACCGCCGGCCGCCGCAGGCCGGCTGACCGTCGGGACCATGGGCAAGCCTCGCCGGCCCGATCCGGACGATTCGGAGGTCCGGTCCGGCGCCCCCGAGGGCGAGGATCCGCCGGTCGTCCTGCCGATCGAGGACGCGCTGGACCTCCACACCTTTGCCCCGCGAGACATTCCGGATCTGGTCCGAGACTATCTGGAGGCGTGCGCCTGCCGCGGCTTCCGCGAGGTCCGCATCATCCACGGCCGCGGGACGGGCACCCAGCGCGCGACGGTTCGCTCGGTCCTGGCGGGGCACCCCCTCGTGCAGATGTTCGCCGACGCGCCGCCGGAACGGGGCGGCTGGGGTGCGACGATCGTCCGACTCGGGGAAACCCCGAGCGATATGACCACCGACCGCTGACCACCCCCGTGACCAATGGCGGATGGGTGGTGTCTCAGGCGTCGGTGGGGAACGGTCACTGCTGTTCCGGGCCGAGGCGGGGCGAGCGGGAGCTGGGGATCCTCCGCCAACAATCGTGCGATCCGGCGGATGGCGTCGGATGTGACCTGGCGATACACGCGCCCCTGATCGGTCGCCAGGAACTCGATGGTGTGGAAGTCCGATCGCGGCAGCCCCGCCACGGTCTGGCCTGGCCCGTACCGCAGGACCCGCTCGTACCGCAGTTGTCCGTCGCGCGCGTCCAGGGCGCGCATCGCGCACCTGGATGAAGACGCCAAAGGTGTCCGCGCTCTTCCCCGGCCGCGAGGCCCAGCGCCTCGACGGCACACTCCAGGAAGCCGTCCAACCCCCGGGCGCGGGCTTCGGCCAACGGATCGGTCCCGTCGGATTCCACTCCTCCGGCCAGCTGCCAGAGAACGATGGGCAGCGCGTCTCTCGCACGATTTCGAAGCGCCTGACGCAAGGACTCTCGGAGCAGGCGGTCGGGCTGCACCTCCTTGGTGGCCGCGACGATGACCGTTTGGTCGGGTGGGGACAGCCGCACATCGGCCGAGTCCGACTGGGCAACGCCGAGCATTGCCATGGCGGTGGATCCCACCACAATCCCAACCGCCGCTGGCCAGAAGGTCAACGCCATCGGGGTAACCATCATGAATCCAATGCCCGTCGTCATGCCGGCGGTGGCGCCCTTCAACAGGGGGTGCTCTTGATCTTCGTCCACCCAGACCGATTGGCGGGGTTGCTCCTGGGATGGGGCGAGCATGCCGGGATGCTGGAAAGGCGGTCCGGGGAGCGTGTACACCAGGTTTTCAGCCTGGGGCCCGCTTCCGGTGTGGAAGGCGACGCTGCCCTCGGGCTGGCGGGCCGGTCGGGTATCTCCGCAGCCGACGAGCGCCGCCACGGCCAGGAGCAGGACGGGCAAGATCCGTGGCCACCGGGCGACGAGGGGGCGAGCGCCAATCCGCCAGGAGGGGCATGTCGCGGGGGCGGCAGGCAGCCGTCGTCGGCGCCCGTGATGCGGTGGATGGGTCATCGGCTCGGGACTGTCCTCCGCGTCCGACAGGAGCGCAGCGTCGGGCGAACCATAGCATGCGCCACGGACGCACACAACGGTTTCCGCGTCGCTGGGCCCTCCCCCGGCGGTCGGGGTCCGGTGGAGGGGTCGGCGTGCCGGGAGGTCATCCGCCGGGCGGGAGGCCCAGATAATCGCGCAGGACCCGCACGGTGCTGGGGAAGGCGAGCTGACCCCACGGGATCTCGTCCGGCGGAAAGGCGCGGGCCGCCAGACTCTCGTCGTCGGTCGCGACGGCACCGCCGGTCACCTCGCCGGCGTACGCCACCAGGATGACCGGATTGCCGGGGAACGAGTACGCGCCGAGGAGGCCGGTCAGGCGCACGACAAGCCCCGACTCCTCCCGCACTTCGCGAAGTGCGGCCGCCTCCAGCGTCTCGCCCCGGTCCACGTACCCGCCGGGGAAGACCCATTTGCCGTAGCTGCGGCTCGATGGCGCGTTGGACCAAGAGGATCCCGCCTTCGTACGGGAACGATCACGCCGGTGGCCACCTTGGGGTCCAGGAAGAAGATGAAGCCGCACGCCCGGCAGACCAGGCGCGGCGGCTCGGCGGCCTTGAGGGTGCGGCAGTCGAGCGGGGCGCCGCAGCGGGGACAGAACCGGTAGGTCGGGGGGTCCGGTCACTCCTCGTCCTCGTGGCGCGCCCAGTAGCGACCGAACTCCTCCAGGAAGGTGAGCGTCTCGAGACTCTTCATCCGGTCCAGGAAGACGGTGCCGACGAGATGGTCCACCTCGTGCTGGATCACGCGGGCGAAGAAATCGCTGGCCGTGAGGTGCAGCGGCTTTCCCCGCCGATCATGCGCCTGCACCTCGATGTCGGTGTGGCGGGGGACCTTGCCGCGGAGATTCGGGATGCTCAGGCAGCCTTCCCAGTCCTCCTCCAGCCGGTCGGTGACGGGAACGATCCGCGGGTTGATCAAGACGGTCGGCGAGACGGGAGGTTCCGTGGAGGCATCGTTCCTCCTGCTCCGCCTCGATCGTCACGATCTGAAGAGCGCGGTGCACCTGCGGCGCCGCCAGCCCGACGCCGTGGTACTCCCGCATGGTCTCGATCATATCGTCGATCAGGCGCTGGATGTCCGGCGCCTGGATGTTCTTCACCGGCTCGGCGGGGACCCGCAGAATCGGGTTGCCCAGGTTGGCGACTTTCAGGATGGCCATGGTCTGATCCTCTTCCACGCAGGTTCGTAACGGGTGGCGTCACGCGATGGGGTTCCCGCGCCTGCCCGGTGCCACCGTGCGGCTTCCCCGCGGGCCGTCCACCAAAACGCCGGCAGTCTACCACGCTAGTTTCGATGCCGCCACATCTGCCGCAGTTGCCTGCGTTGACAGCCGCCCGGCCAGGGGCCTACAATCCCCGCAGGCGAGAACCCTCCAGTGTCCGGGCCGCGGCGGCCGGAAGGGAGTGTCACGATGCGAAACCTCAGGGCGAACCTGCTGGAGCTGATTCGGCGAACCTCGGCCGAGCTGCCGGACGACGTCTTTCGGGCCGTCGACGTCGGCGCCAAGGCGGAAGACAGGCGGGGACCGACCGGCGGCTACGCCATGGACATCATCACCAAGAACATCGACCTGGCCCGCCGCAAATCCCAGCCGCTCTGCCAGGACACGGGCAGCATCCTGTTCTTCGTGAAGGCGCCCGTGGGATTCGACCAGATCGCGTTCGAGATCGCCGCCAAGGCGGCCGTGGCCGAGGCGACCGCCAAGGGTTACCTGCGCCAGAACTCGGTGGACTCCGTCACCGGGAAGAACAGCGGAAACAACCTCGGGCCCGGAAGTCCCACGCTGCATTTCCAGCAGCACCGCGGGACGCGGCTGGACGTGCGGCTGATCCTGAAGGGCGGCGGCTGCGAGAACGTGGGCGCGCAGTACTCGCTTGCCCGACACCCGCCTCGGCGCCAACCGCGACCTGGACGGCGTCCGGAAGGTCATCCTGGATGCCGTGGTGCAGGCCCAGGGGAAGGGCTGCAGCCCGGGGATCCTGGGCGTCTGCATCGGGGGCGACCGCGCCACCGGCTACCTGCATTCCAAAGAGCAGCTCCTGCGCACGCTGGAGGATGCGAACCCCGACCCCGACCCTGGCCGCGCTGGAGCAGGAGATCGTGCGGGGCGCCAACACGCTGGGGATCGGTCCCATGGGTTTCGGCGGGAAGACGACGCTGCTCGGGTGCAAGATCGGCGTGCTGAACCGGCTGCCGGCCAGCTTCTTCGTCTCGCATCTCGTACATGTGCTGGGCCTACCGGCGGCAGGGGATTCTTCTGAGCGACGAGGGCAAGCTCGTCAAGTGGCTGTACTAGCCCAATACGAGCGCCTGGCAAGCCGACTGCGGATTGGCGCGTCTTGACCTTTGGCTGATGCTGAGCCGCTGACCGATCGTGACCGCTGGCCGCTGACCTGTGGAGGTTGACCATGATCCAGCTCATCGAGCCATACACCGAGGAGAAGATCCGCGCGCTGAAGATGGGGGACATGGTCCAGATCACCGGCGTGATCTACACCGGGCGGGACGCGGTCCACAAGTTCCTGCACGAGGGGGGCACGCCGCCGGTCGATCTGGCAGGCCAGATCATCTATCACTGCGGGCCGGTGGTGATCAAAGAGAAGGGCAGGTGGGTGGTGAAGGCGGCCGGCCCCACGACCTCGATCCGCGAGGAGCCGTACCAGGCCCACCTCATCGAGAAGTTCATGCTGCGGGCGGTGATCGGCAAGGGCGGCATGGGTCCCAAGACGCTGGAGGCCTGCGCCAAGTTCGGCTGCGTCTACCTGCACGCGGTCGGCGGCGCCGCCCAGGTCCTGGCCGAGTGCGTGACGGAGGTTCTCGGCGTGTACCTGGAGCAGTTCGGCAGTCCGGAGGCCATCTGGGCGTTGCGGGTGAAAGACTTCCCCGCGGTCGTCACCATGGACGCGCACGGGCGCAGTCTGCACGCCGCCATCCTGGAAGAGTCCACGCAGCGCCTGAAGCGGCTGGCGTGAAACCTCAGGATGCCGCCGCTGCGGCTTCGAGCACGGGAGGAGCGATTGCCGCCCATTTCCTCGCTGACGTCTTACGGCTGAAAGCTGACCTCCCGTGACCCGCGTCCTCCTCTTTGCCCTCCTCACCTGGATCACCGGGAACCCGCTGCTGGCGGTCCTGGTCATTGTCGCCCTGTCGTTCCCGGGCTGGTGGGTCGGCTCGCGCTGGGCGTACCGGTTCAGCCGACAGATCCGGGCGTGGGGCGAGGCGGGCCGCCTGCGCCGGGCCCTCGCGCTCAATCCGCACGATGCGAAGGCCCGGGTGGACCTGGGGGGAATCCTCACCCGGCAAAAGCGATTCCGCGAGGCGCGCGTGGAGCTGGAGCAGGCCCTGCCCCGGGCAGACGATCTGCCGGAGACGCACTATTTCCTCGGACTCTGCCTGATGAACGACGGGGAGGCCGAGCGGGGGCGAGCCTTCGTGGAGCGGGCCCTGGCCATCAATCCGAAGTTCGGGTACGGCGAACCGCTCCTTCGGCTGGGGGATTTCCATGCGACCCGCGCGGAATGGGGCGTGGCGGCGGATCGGTATCGCCAGGCCACGGAGATCTACGGTTCCAGCGTGGAGGGGTGGTGCAAGCTCGGAGAGGCACTCGATGCGCTGGGGCGTCGGGACGAAGCGCGGACCGCTCTGCAGGAAGCCCTCGCCTCGTATCGCACCGCCCCCTGGTACCGGCGTGCGGATGATCGCCCCTGGAAGCGCCGCGCCGCCCGCCTCCTGCGCAATCACCGCTGAGCCACCGGCCCCGGCCGTGCGGGCCGAAGACCTACTGCGGCTTGGGGACCCGGTGTTGCGATTCGGAGCACACGTCCCGGGCCCGAAACTGCTCCCGGAACAGTTGCGCCACACCGAGTCCAGAGCGAGCCTGCGCGCGGTACACGTAGTACAGGTCGATACGCGTCTCCGCCCCCACCGTCCGCAAGGTCAACTGGAACGGCGAGATCTGGTTCGTCTGGAGCATCACGTCCCGCACAGGGGCCCCCACGCTGGCAATGGTGCGATCCCGGGCGTCCACGGAGACGATCTCCACCTCGGCGTACTGGATGCTCCCGCCGCCGGTATTCTGCACCACCCCCTCGACGCGGAGGACGTCCGGCTCCGGCCGCGTGCAGTTCCAGTAGACGGTGAGGTCGGAGGTGCCGACGCGGTGGGCGAACACTGCCGGTGGGTAGAGCGCCGGCTGCGAGGCGGGAACACGGGTCGTTCCATCGCCGGCGCACGCGGTCACGCCCAGGCCCAACGCAGCCAGCAGCCACAGGTGGGTTTTCATGGCCGTTGCTCCATTGTCCAGCGCGGTTCTTCGAAGCGCTGGATCTCGATCAGGTACCCGTTCGGGTCGCGGAAGAAGGCACTGATAGATCCGGTACGTCGGATTGAAGACCGGCGCCTTCTCGCACGGAACGCCCTGCGTCGATGAGTCGTCGGTGCCACCCGTCCACGTCGTCGGTGACGAGGGTCAAGATCAGGCCGTCCGGCCGGGGGGCGTCCGGCTTTTGGCAGAAGCCGAGAAACGCGCCCCCCGCCACCCGGTAGATCCGACAGGTCCCCTGATCCAGCGCCAACGGGAGGCCCATGATCTCTTCGTAGAATCTGGCCGTTCCGGCCAGGTCCTGCGTGTAACAAAAGGTGATCTGGGCGTCGAAGCCTGCATCGGACACCTCCGTGGAGCGGGGATCCGGCCTCAGTACTGGTGCGGATCGAGCAGGTCGCGCAGGCCGTCGCCCAGGAGGTTGATCCCGAGCGTGGTGACGAAGATGGCGATGCCGGGAAAGGTCGCCAGCCACCAGTGGGTCAACATGTAGGTCCGCCCCTCCCCCAGCATCCCGCCCCAGGACGGCGTGGGCGGCTGCACGCCGAGGCCCAGGAAGCTCAGGATGGACTCCATGAGGATCATCCGGGCGACCTCGAGGCTCGAGGTCACGATGATCGGTGTTGAACACGTTGGGGAAGACGTGCCGGGCGATGATGCGCAGGCTGGAGAAGCCCATGGCGCGCGCGGCGATCACGAACTCCAGCGCCTTGAGCTGCGCCGTCTCCGCCCGCACGACGCGGGTGTAGATGGGCCAGCCGGTGACCCCGAGCACGATGACCATGTTCCGGAAGCTCGGCCCCATCACGGCCACGGCGGTGAGGGCCAGCAGCATGAAGGGGAAGGCCATCATGACGTTGACGAGATTCGTGATGACCGAGTCGCGTCTTTCCCCCGTAGTAGCCGTCCGACCAGCCCCAGGAGGCACGCCGATGACCACGGAGATGATGACGGACGCCGCGCCGGTGGCCAGGGAGATCCGGGACCCGTAGATGATCCGGCTCAGAATGTCCCGGCCGACCGGGTCCGTGCCCAGGACAGGTGCTGGGATTTGCGCCTGCCATCCAGACGGGCGGCTTCAGGCGCGCGGTGACCATCCTGGTCGTAGGGGTCGTGGGGCGACGACGTAGGCGGCGCCGATCGCGATCCGCGGACATCGCCGAGCGACGATGAGGAGTCCCGACCGGACCCGGCCCGGATACTTCCAGAGTCTTCCGCCAGGAATCACCGATCGGCCGTGCCTTGTGCTCACGTCGGACGCTGCCGATCCGGTTCGCGCATCCACCGTCGTCGAACCGCACCGCGGGATCGAGCCCAGCCGACGAGGACGTCAATCCCGAGATTCACCATGACGATGATGAAGGCCATCGTCAGGATGCACGCCTGGGCCAGCGGGTAATCGAAGTTCCGGATGGCCGAGACCGCCAGGGTGCCCAGGCCCGGCCAGGCGAACACCGCCTCGGTGACGATGGCCCCGCCCAGCAGTCGCCCGAACTGCAACCCCAGGATGGTCACGATGGGGATGGACGCATTCCGGAGGGCGTGGCGGAACAGGACGACCTGCTCGCGGAGCCCCTTGGCGCGAGCCGTCCGGATGTAGTCCGCCGAGAGGATGTCGAGCATCTTCGACCGGGTCATCCGCATGGTGATGGGAGCCAGCGAGGCGCCCAGCGTGAACGCGGGCATGAGGAGGTGCGAGGAAGCGTTCCCCGGCCCGAGGCGGGGAGCAGGTGCAACTTGCACCGAGAAGAAGATGATCAGCATCAGGCCCAGCCAGAAGATGGGCATGGCCTGGCCGGAAACCGCCAGCATGGTGCAGAGGTTGTCCAGAAGAGAGTAGCGGCGAATCGCCGCGACGACGCCGAGGGGGATGGCGATCAGCACGCGCGATCACCATGCCCGGCGAGCGTCAGCTCGATCGTCGCCGGAAGGCGTTCCAGGACCAGACTGCAGGGCGGGTTCTCGGATGAACAGCGAGTGGCCGAAGTCGAGCTGGACCAACCCCTTCAGGAAGATCCCGTACTGAACGTAGAGCGGCTGGTCGAGACCCAGGCTCTTCCGCAAGATGGCGGCGTCTTCCGCCTTGGCCTCGATCGACAGGAGGAGTTGAACGGGATCGCCCGCCACGTGCAGGAGCAGGAACGTGATGACCGAGATGCCGACGCAAACAACCACGGCCTCGGCCAGCCGCTTCAGTATGTATGTAGCCATAACGGAAAGTCACCGCGGAGGTGCAGAGGCGAAAAGGCGCCGAGGCGTGGAGGGGACTCCCGGTGAGTCCTCGGCGTGTCCGCGCCCCGACGCTTCGTTCGCCCTCTCAGTTTTTCCACGAGGCGCGATAGACCCGCATCATCTCGTCGCTGCTGGCTTCGTAGTTCAACTGTTTGTTGACGCCCTCGATGGTGTACTGGACGTTGATGGGGATCCAGTAGAATCTCTCGTGCATCAGCTTCTGGGCCTTGGCGTAAGCCTCTTGCCGCTTTTTGGGATCGATCTCGGTCCGCCCCACCTCCAGGAGCTTGTCGAACTCCGGATCCTTGATGTAGGAGAGCGGCTCCTTGGAATAGCCGAGGGCGTACAGCAGGGCGTCGGCGTCGAAGATGGAGTTAGAGCCCCAACTGTAATACTGCATCCCCTCCAGCTTTCCCTCCTTGCCCGAGTTCGTCCAGGTCCCCACGTCCTCGATATTCCGCCGTTTCACTTTGATGCCGACCTTGGCCAGGTACCCGCCGATGGCGTCGGCCATCTGGTCCATGCTGGTGATGGTGCCGCTGTACGTGTTGAACGTGACCTCGAAGCCGTTAGGGTAGCCCGCCTCGGCCAGGAGCTTCTTGGCCCGCTCGGGGTCGTAGGGGTACGGTTTGACGGAGCCGTCGAACCCGAAGTGCAGCGGGTTCACCCCCGGGCCGTCCGCTCAGCGTAACCGCCCAGGATCTTGCTGAGCATCTCATCCACGTTGATGGCATACGCGATGGCCTCTCGCACCTTCTGGTTCGTGAGCGGGGTCTGGCTGGCGCGGCCGAGCTGTCGAGCTTCAGGAAGTTCACCCGCAGGATCCTGGTGGCCGAGATCCGAGCGTTGGGCGAGTCTCTTGACCACCTCGATCTGGTCGGGTGGGACGTTCCGGATGATGTCCACGCCGCCCGACAGGAGCTCCGCGATCTGGGTCGTGGTCTCGGGGATGGTCCGGAACACGATGGTCTTGATCTTGTGGCATCCCTTTCGGGCTGTCCTTCCAGTACTCCTTGTTGGCTTCCACGATCAGGTGCTCGGCCTTCCTCCACTCCACGTGCTTGTAGGGGCCGGTTCCGATTGGCTTCCGCGAGAACTCCTCGTTGCCGACCGATTTCAGGTACTTCGGCGGCACGATGTACGCCAGCGTCAGGAACTCGGGGGCAGCGGGGAAAGGTTTCTCGGTCAGGAGCTGGACCGTGTACTCGTCCACGATCTTGACTTCCTTGATCCAGGTGAAGTTGCCGCGGGTCACGGACTTGGTGGCCGGATCGAGCACGCGGTCGATGGTGAATTTCACCGCCTCGGCGTTAAAGGGCTCACCGTTGTGGAACTTCACTCCCTGGCGGAGCTTCAGCTCCCAGGTCGTGGGGTTGAGGCTCCTGATGGCCGTTGCCAACCCGGGACCCGGTTTGTAGTCATCCTTGGGGGAGCGATACAGCAGGGTGTCGTACAGGTGATAGTCGGCGATGTGGGCCAACCGGCTCGAGTGCATGTGGGGGTCGAGCGTGGGGATGTTGGACCCGAAGGCCACCACCACCCGATCCTTGGCCGCGTGGGCGATTGATCCGATCGAAAGCAGCAGCCCACATGTCACCACCGCCAAGAGAACCAACAAAAATGATCGTCGTACCATGAAATCCTCCTCCCGCGCCGGGCGATCGGGTGCCCGTCGCCCTAAAGTGCGGCCACTTCGTGGAGCAACGCCGCCGTCGTCTTGATGCCGCTGAAAAACCCCTCCACCATGATGCTCTCGTTCGGTGCGTGGTTGTTCTCGTCGTGGGGCGCATACGGGACATTCACCCGAGGGATCCCGAGCACCTGGGTGAAGTAGTAGTCAGGATCGCTGCCACCCATGCAGGGCTGGAGGATCGGCTCCTTTCCGAATCCCTGCCGGACCGCTCGGGCCGCCGCGCCCCCGAGGGGATGGTCCAGGTTCGTCCGGGACGGATAGAATCCGCCCTGCCGCTCGATGTGCAGGTCGTCGAAGCCGTGCGCCTTGGCGTGCGCGGCGAACTTCGCGAAGATGTCGTCCGGGTCCTGATTCACCACCAGGCGCATGTCGATCTTGGCCGACGCCCGGTGCGGGACGATGGTCTTGGAGCCGGGCCCCTGATAGCCGCTCGTCAGGCCGCAGATGTTCACAGTGGGCTGGAACATCAATCGCTCCAAGTAGGCCGGCCCCGCGTCCGCCGGTCCTGCGGGCAGCCCCAGCCCGGTCAAGACGACCGGATCGAATGGGATCTTGCGGAGCGTCTCCTCTTCCAGGGGCGTCGGGGGAACCACGGCATCGGCGAAGCCCCGGATCAGGATCCGCCCCTGCGGATCCTTGAGCGTGTTCAGGAAATGGACCAGCCGCCAGGCCGGCGCCGGCACAAAGACGCCAAGGTTCCCCGAGTGGACGTCTTTGTTCGCGCCTGTGAGCGACACCTCCACGTGCAGGATGCCGCGCACGCCGAACAGGATGGTCGGCTGATGGTTCGGCAGCATCGGGCCGTCGGAGCAGAAGCAATAGTCCGCCGCCAGCAGGGCCCGGTTGGCCTCGATGAAGGCGCGTAGGCTGCGACTGCTGATCTCCTCTTCACCCTCCAAGAGGACCTTCACGTTGACCGGCAGCCTGCCCGCGGTCTTCAGGATCGCCTCCACCGCCTTCAGGTGGGCGAAGAACTGGCCCTTGTTGTCGCCGGTCCCCCGTCCCCAGATGCGTCCATCCTTGATCGTCGGCTCGAAGGGAGGCGTGTGCCACAGTTCCAGAGGGTCGGGCGGCTGCACGTCGTAGTGGCCGTAGATCAAGATGGTGCGCTTGGCGCCGGGCGACTTCACTTCCCCGAAGACAACCGGGTGGCCGGTCGTGGGAAGGATCTGCGCGGCAATGCCGATGGCCTCCAGTTGAGACTTGAGCAGGGTCGCGCACTCGACCACTCCCAGGTTCTGGGCACTGATGCTGGGTTGCCGGAGCAGCGCGAACAGCTCGCCCAGAAAGCGCTCCCGATTGCCGTCCACGTACCGGAAGATCTCGTGCATGGTCCCTCCTGACGACACGTCCCCTCTACGACGAACGCACACAGCGCGACGGGAATCTCCGCTGCCGCGTTGGGTTGTAGCGTTCCCGGTCCATCCTTGTCAAGCGGAGTTTCGGAAAAGTTTCGTGACAGGTGATCGGCCCACGGCGTCCCGCCGGATGGGAGCGTCGCGGCGATGATCGGGATCGTAACTGTCCGGAATCCGCCCGCTTATCTTGACACGCGTGGTATTCCATCTATATATTGCACCACGAAAGAACGTACCGCGAACCCCGGACGACATACGTCCGACGCCACGGCCGGTTTCGACATCCTGAGCGCGACCGTGGTGCGGGAGTTGGCGTACGCTTGGCTGCTTGTCCGCGGGTGACACTCGCGAGCTAGGATGGTTATGTTCCCACGCATCGTTTCCGACTGGATCGAGCCGTTCGGTGAGTCCCGCTACCGCAAGCCGGAGGACTGGGCGGAGCATTTGCGACCGTCCACCCCTGGCACCGGGACAGCCACGGCGCCGGATCGCCTGGATGACGGCCTGGCGTCCGGGATCCGCCGGGCGCAAGGTGCGCTCTTGCGCCGGCAGAACCCGGATGACGGCTTCTGGTGCGCCGAGATCTTTGGAGGCGATGTCACGGTGGAGTGCGACGTCGTCATGTTGCTGCACTTCTTGGGGCGCGGAGAGTCCCCGAAGGTGGCGGCGCTGGCTCTCACCATATTGGCCGCGCAGGGGCCCGACGGCGGCTGGCCGATTTATGTCGGGGGGCCGGCGGACGTGTCGGCCACGGTGAAGGCCTACTGGGCGCTGAAGCTGGCGGGCTTCGCGCCGGACCATCCCGCGCTGGTACGGGCTCGGGCCCGGATTCAGGAGCTTGGCGGGATCCATCGGGTCAAGACCTATCTCAAGTTCTACCTGGCCCTCTTCGGCCTGTACGAGTGGGAAGGCGTTCCCACCATCCCACCCGAGATGATGCTGTTCCCCAGCTGGTTCCCGTTCAACATCTACGCCCTCTCGGCCTGGACGCGGGCCATCGTGATCCCGCTGTCGGTCATCTGGGCGTGCCGACCGTCGGTGGCGGTCCCGTCCCACGCTCGCCTGGACGAGTTGTTTCCGGACGACCGCCGCCACGTCCCGCTGCGGGCAGCGATGCCGGCGGACGGCGTCTTCTCCTGGACGACGCTGTTCCTGCTGTGGGACAAGGGATTGAAGCGGCTGGAGGGTCGCGGCCCGCGATGGATTCGGGCCTGGGCGCTGCGGCGGGCCGAGCACTGGATCCTGGAGCGCCTGCGCGAGTCGGACGGGCTGGGGGCCATCTTCCCCGGCGTGGCCAACACGATCATGGCCTTGAAGTGTCTGGGCTACTCCGAGGCTGACCCTTTACTGCGGGAGCAGCTGGACCACCTGGAAGGGCTGGAGCAGCCGGGACCCGACGACGCCCTCAAGATCGAACCATGTCGCTCGCCGACCTGGGATACGGCCATCGCCATGATCAGTCTGGCCGAGTCTGGTCTGGACCGGGCGCATCCGGTGTTGGCCCGCGCCGCGCGCTGGCTCTTGACCAAGGAGATCCGCCGCCCAGGGGATTGGTGCGTCAAGAACCCGGCCGGCCCGGTCGGCGGTTGGGCCTTCCAGTTCCACAATGCGTTCTATCCGGACGTGGACGATACCGCCATGGTCATGCTGGCGCTGCGCCAGGCGGGCCTGGACGAGTCGGAGGCCCTGGCCCGGGAGCGCGCCTGCCTGCGCGGCCTGCACTGGCTGCTTTCGATGCAGTCTCGAGGGGGCGGCTGGGCGGCTTTCGACAAGGATAACACGCGGGCGGTTCTGGGCAAGATTCCGTTCGCCGACCACAACGCCATCATCGATCCGCCCACGGCCGACATCACCGGCCGCGTGCTGGAGTTCCTGGGCTACGTCGGGTACGACGAGTCCTACGCGTGCGTCGCGGACGCGGTCCAGTACCTCCGACGCGAGCAGGAGGCGGACGGCTCCTGGTTCGGGCGGTGGGGGGTGAACTATCTGTACGGCACCTGGCAGGTCCTGCGCGGACTGAAGGCGGTGGGGTGCGACATGCGCGCACCCTTCATCCAGCGAGCGGCCGACTGGCTGACATCCGTCCAGCTCCCGGACGGCGGGTGGGGAGAGGGTTGTGACACCTACGCCGATCCCTCGCGGAAGGGTCGGGGACCGGCGACGCCGTCGCAGACCGCCTGGGTCCTCATGGGTCTCATGGCCGCCGGCCGGGCGGGCGACGCGGCGGTCGTCCGCGGCATTCTCTGGTTGCTCAACAGGCAGCGACCGGACGGGACCTGGAACGAAACGGCCTGCACCGGGACGGGCTTTCCGCAGGTCTATTACCTGACGTACGGTCTCTATCGAGACTACTTCCCGCTGATGGCGCTGGGCCTGTATCGGCGCGCGCACGCCGAGGCGCGCGGTAGAACCGAGGCGTCGCGCGCGGCGCGCGAACGAGCCTGACGCACCGCGCGCACGGGGCCGGCGGATGCGATCCCCCGGTCGCCGTCGCGGCGCGCGAGAGCCGCCGTCCCCCACCCTTCCCGCACCACTCCCTCACGCTGTGCCCTGCGGGCGAACCCCTGAAACCTCGGATCCGCGCACGCATCGGCAGCCAACTCGCCGGCCTCCGCGAGATATCGGCCGCTCACGACGTCGGGTCGCCGCCGGTACCCAGGGCCACGACGCGATCGCGCAGGCGGCGGACGACGATCTCGGCGTCGTCGCCGCCGGGGGGACCGTCGCCGTCCAGGAGGGTCGCCGCAGGGACAACGGGACCGAACCGGACGCGGAGCGGGTGCAGGCGGGGAAGCGACTGTCCGCGCGGCCACGCCTCGAACGACCCGGTGATGTGGGCGGGCAAGACCGGAACGCGCAGCTCGCGGACCAGGATGCCGGTTCCCTTGCGGAACGGGCGGACGCTGCCGTCCGCCGACCGTTCCGCCTCGGGGAACAGGCACAAGATCTTCCCGTCCCGGAGGATCCGCGCGGACGCCTGCAGGGCCCGAACCAGGTAGTTGTCCATGTCCACCGGAATCACCCGGACCCCGCGCGCCCACCAGGCCAGGATACGGGTGCGGAAGAACAACTCGAAGCCCAAGTAGAACACCTGCTGCGCCACGGGGTAGGGGAGAGCCGTGGCCAGAATGAAGGCATCGAAGTAGCTGCAGTGATTCGCCACCAGGATGAGCGGCCCCGTCCTCGGCACGTGCTCCAGGCCCTCCACGCGCAGCCGGTAGATGCCGCGAAGCACCGTGATGCACACCGCCCGCGAGAATGCGGTGATCCGCGCCGCGGACCGCTGACTACCGGCCTGGACCAGCGCCGCAACGTCGGCGGGAGCCTCTCCGCTCAGGATCTCGGTCCAGCCGCGCCGCCGGTCCGGGGGGGGCGGGGGCGCGCCGCTCGTCTGCAGCAGGCGCAGGCGCTCGATCACTTCCCGGACGGTGAACAGCTCGGCCGCCGCCTCGTCGGGGATCGTGAGATGGAAAATCCCTTCCAGCGCAGCCAGCATCTCCACCCGGGCCAGGGAGTCCAGACCGAGGTCCAGCTCCAGGTTGTCATCGAGGCGGACGGCCGGTTTGTTGGTCGCCTCGCGCAAGTAGGCAAATACCTGCCGGCCGACGGCGTCCGCCTGCGCCGCCAGGTCCGCCTCGCCCGGCGCGGTCGTCTCGGTACGGCGCCCCTCTCGGGCGAGATCCTCGCGGAAAGTCTGCTGCACCAGGTGGCGCTGGATCTTTCCGAGCCGTGTCCGCGGGAACCCCTCCTTGACGATGCGGAGTCCGGTGGGACGCTGGTAGGCGGGGAGGCCCTTGCCGACGTTCTCCATGTCCCAGCGGACGGTCTCGGCGACGTTGGTCAGCCCCTTAGCCCGAAAGAGATCCAGGTCCGGGAAGACCAGGGCCAGCAACCCCTCCATGGTGGCGCCGGCCCGCTCGCTGATCTGCGGCACCAGGCAAATTTCCTTGATGTAGGCGCTCTTCAGATATCGTTCCTCGATCTCCTCCGGATAGATGTTCTTGCCCGAGCTGAGGACGATCACTTCCTTGGCGCGCCCCGTGATGATCAGGTAGCCGTCCGGGGTGAGCTTCCCCAGGTCGCCCGACAGGAACCACCCGTCCCGTAGAACCTCGGCGGTGGCAATGGCGTGCTGGTAATACCCCTGCATCACGTTCGGGCCCCGGATTGCGATCTCGCCGACCCCCTCGGCATCCGGGGCGACGATCCGCACCTCGACGCCGGGGAGCGGTACCCCGACCGAACCGGGCACGACCCGGTCCAGGGGATTGAAGGCCACCACCGGCGCGGTTTCGGTCAGACCGTACCCCTCGGTCAAGGTGAAGCCGAGGGCCAGGAAGTCTCGGGCGATGATCGGGTCGAGGCGAGCGCCGCCGCTGGCCATGATGCGGATGCGGCCTCCGAATCTGCGATGGACCTGGGCGAACACGAGACGGCCCAGATTGATGCCCGTCGGGCGGAGGGCGCCCGACAGTCGCAGGAGAAGTCGGAGTGCCGCCCGCACCAGGGGCGGCCGCCGTCCGATCTGCTCGAAGATGCCTTTGTGGAGCAGATAGAAGAGCTGGGGAACGGCCACCAGGGCGGTCACACCCGTCTCGTGCATGCAGGCCAGAAGATCCGCGCCCTTGAGCGAGGCCGGGAAGGTGATCCGGGCGCCTGTGAAGAGCAGGATCAGTTGGACGGTGAAGGGAAAGGCGTGGTGGAGGGGCAGGACCGACAGCAGGTTATCCTCGGCGTGAATCAATCGGAATTTCAGGACGCTCTCGGTATTGGCCAGGAAGTTCCCATGGCTCAACATGACCCCCTTGGGGACGCCGGTGGTGCCGGAGGTGTACAGGATCGAGGCCAGGGTGCTTTCTTCGACCCGAGGCAACGGCACCTGGGCGAGTGCAGGATCGTCCAGCGCCCGGCGGAAGGCGAGCGTCCGCTGGCCGTCGCGGTCGGCATCCAGATCTACCACCATGGCGAGGAGGGCGTCGTCGGTGCCCATGGCGAGGAGGCGCGGGATCTGCGTCCCCGAGCCGACCGCCATCCGGCACCCGGCGTGTCGGAGAACGTTGCCCACCTCGGCGTCGCCGAGTTGCACGTCCAGAGGGACGGCCGTCCCGCCCGCCGCGGCGACGGCGAAGTAAGCCACGGCCCACTCCGGCCGATTCTCGCTGATCAGGGCCACACGGTCCCCGTGGGCCAGGCCCGCCCGGACCAGCGCGCCGGCCAGCAGCCGCGCTTGTCGGACCAACTCGCCGTACGTCAGCGCGCGGTATCCCGTCGCGTCCTTGATCTGCAGGGCCAGCCGGTCCGGCTGCCGCGCAGCGACCGATCGGAGCCGCTCGAAGAGATTCGCGGCGTCCCCTGCGGGCTCAGGCATGCGCCTTTTCCACGTTGACCAGATTCTCGTGCAGCGTGCTGCAGGCCCCCAGGTCGGTCAATCGCTGCGAGGCGAGCTGGTTTACCCCCTTGCCGCCCGGGTGGTGCTTGGACCACCAGATCCCTTCGGCGACCAGGAGACCGGGCGGCACGTCCTCCGTCACCTCGGCGAAGAGCACGCACGCGCCGCGACGGTTGAAGACCCGGACCAACGTGCCGGCGGCGATGCCACGCACCGCGGCATCGGCCGGATGGATCTTCACGCGGGGTTTATCCTCGCCGCGGCGCATGCGGTCCACACAGCCGAAGCTGGTGTTGAGGAAGTCCTTGGCCGGCGGCGTCATGAACTGGAGCGGGGTTTCGGGGGTCCGCGCCTCGTGGCCCTCGATGGCGGGGAGGTAGGTCGGGACGGCCGGAAGACCCTGCGCGGCCAGGCGCCCGGAGGCGAATTCGATCTTGCCCGAGGGGGTCGGACAGCCGTTTACGAAGGGGTTCCCGGTCCGCGGGACATGCACACGGACAGGCTCTCCCGACGCCAGCCGGTCGTAGGTGATGCCGGCGGCGCGCAGTGCCTCGAGGTCGAGGAGACCGCGAATGATCTCGTCGGTGCTGTTCGAGAAGATCGTCTCGGCGAACCCCAGGCGGGCCGCCAGGGTGCGGAAGAGGTCCCAGTTGGAGCGGGCTTCGCCCTGGGGGGGGATCACCGGTCTGGCGAGCTGCAGGTAGTAATGCCCGTAACTCCGGTAGAGGTCCAGGCTCTCGAAGCTGGTGGTCGCGGGCAGCACGAGGTCGGCGTAGTCCACGGTGTCGGTGTGCATCTGCTCGTGGACCACGGTGAAGAGGTCCTCCCGTGCAAGGCCGGCCACGACCTGCGCCTGCTCGGGGCACATGGCGGCGGGGTTCGACTGGTACACGAAAAGCGCCTGGACGGGCGGTGCGGCGAGCGCGGTGAGGGCGTGACCGAGTTGGACCATGTTCACGACGCGCGTCGGGTGCCGCTGCAGGCCCTCGCCCTCGAATGCCGTCCAATTCATCGGGAAGGCGTCGAAGGTCTCCCACAAGGCGCCGCCCCCGGGCCGATCGAACGCGCCGACCAGGGCGGGCAAGCAGATGATGGCGCGGACCGCCTGTCCTCCGTTGGTGTGCCGCTGCAGGCCGTTGCCGACGCGCAGGAACGGCGCGCGGGCCCTGCCGTAGGATCGGGCCAATTCCCGGATCGCCTCGCCGGGCACGCCGGTGATCTCCGCGGCGCGCTCCGGCGGGAACCTGGACGCCTCGTCCCGGTAGGCGTCGAAGCCGACCGTGCCGCGGGCGATGAAACCGCGGTCGAGGAGGTCCTCCCGGATCAAGACGTTGGCTATCGCCAACGCCAGTGCGGCGTCCGTCCCGGGCCGCGGCATAATGTGGGTGTCGGCCAGCCGCGCGGTCCGGGTTCGATAGGGGTCAATCACGACCAGACGAGCGCCCTGTCGCCGGGCCTCGGCGACGAAGCGCATCCCGTGGATGTTGGTGTGGACGGCGTTGATTCCCCACAGGATCACAAGGTCCGAACGGACGGCGCCCTCGAAGTCGCTCCCGATGCCGGCCCCGTAGGTGGCGAGCCAGGCCTCCTCGGCCGCCGTGTCGCAGATGGTGCGGAGCAACCGCGTCGCGCCCAATCGGTGAAAAAACGCGTGGCCGGCCTTTCGCGCGACGAGCCCCATGTTCCCGCCGTAGGAATAGGGGAGGATCGCTTCGGATCCCCACGTGGTTGCGATCGACGTCAGGCGGCCGGCGACCTCACCCAGCGCCTCGTCCCAGGTGATGCGAACGAATCGCCCCTCGCCCTTCTTCCCGACCCGCCGCAAAGGGTACAAGACCCGGGCCGGGGAATAAATGCGCTCAGGGTACCGGCGGACCTTATGGCAGAGAAAACCCTGGGTGAAGGGATGGTCGGCGTCGCCGTCGCAGACGGTGACGCGCCCACCCTCGACCGTGGTCGAAATGCTGCACGTGTCGGGGCAGTCGTGAGGACAGACGGTTTTGTGAATTGATGCAGCCATCGGCGCTCAGCCTTCAGCGGTCTGGACCCACCTTCGGATGCTGACCGCTGAAGGCTGAGTGCTGACCGCTTTTGAGGTTAGTCCGCGACGTGAACGCGGAGATACAAGTCGCCCGGCGTGCCGGACCTTCCCTTGAGGCCCTTCCCGCGAAGGCGCAGCGTGGTGCCGGCCCGGGTCCCCGACGGGATGGTCACGAGGATCTCTTCCGTCGCGCCATCGCGGGCGACGCGCAGAAGCTTCTTGGCGCCCGCGTCCGCATCGTGCCGACTGATCGAAAAATCCTGGGTCAGGTCCTCGCCGCGGCCCCCGCTTCCCAGCGCGAGACGGGCGACCTTGCCGATGCCGGAGAGCGCGCGGCCGATCCGCCTGAAGAGCCCAGGGGACGGGCGGCGCTCTTCCATCTGGCGGCCCCGGGGGGCCTCACGGCGGCCGAAGGAACCGGGCCATCCGGCGTCCATCTCCCGGCGGCGGCCAAAGGGGCCGCCGAAGAAGATCCCCCCGAAGACCACGCCGCGACCGCCAAAGAACATGTGACGGACGAAGCCGTCGTCGAACCGAAACCCCATCCGCTGGAACTCGCGCGTCAGCTCCTCGAAGATCGCCGACGCCTCCCGGTTACGCAGGAGATCCTTGAGGATGTCCTCCTGGCTGGAGTACGCCCAGGGCTCGGACTCGCGCCCGGCGTGGGTCCCCGCACCGGTGGCGCGCGAGAGATCGTAGAGCTTGCGCTTGTCGGGGTCCGTCAGGACGGCGTAGGCCTCGCTGATGGCCTTGAAACGCTCCTCGGCGGTGGCGTCGCCCCGATTTCGGTCGGGATGATAGTGCAAAGCAAGCTTGCGGTAAGCCTTGCGGATCTCCTCGGCCGAGGCACTTTGTTTCAAGCCC
Source organism: uncultured Methylomirabilota bacterium (assembly GCA_963695995.1). Lineage (GTDB taxonomy): Bacteria > Methylomirabilota > Methylomirabilia > Methylomirabilales > 2-02-FULL-66-22 > 2-02-FULL-66-22. The sequence goes on along the minus strand of CAVOIV010000027.1, from coordinate 27,752 downwards.
AAGATCTCGTAATATTCTTTTGCAGGATCGGCGCGAAACGGCATCGTGGGTGTCCTCGCTTACGAGTTCGGCAGGTAGTCTACCGTCTGGAGTGGGGAGCGGCAAGGAGTTTCGGGCGCGCGACGCGGACGATCGGGAGCCCGTGGCCGGCTCAACGGTGTTGTCTTGACACCTGCGGGCTGGCGGCTCACAATTCCGTGTGATCAAGGCGCGCGCCGCGCGGATTCCCCGGTCGCCATTCCGTGATCCTTGGATACCGCCAGAAACATGGGGCGTTGAGATGCGTTGGTATTCGTTCCGGTTCTGCCTGTTGTGGCTCCTGTTTTCACTGCTCCTGGTCTTGCCCGCCCGCGGGTCGTGGGGGCAGGAGGCGGGTTTCCAACGCCTCTCCGGGCGCTACCCGGAACTGCAAGAGGCCGCCCGCCGCGGACCATTCGGGCTTCCCCTCCAGGTGCGCTCGGAGGAGAGCGACACCCTGGTGAGTGCCGAGATTCACGGCATCATCGATCACCCCTTCCGGGCCTTGGCGGCGACCTTCACAGAACCGGGCGGCTGGTGTGACTTCCTCGTCTTGAACCCGAATATCAAGACGTGCACGTTCCGGCGGGAGGCGCAGGAGACCCTGCTCACGCTGTACATCGGCTCGAAGAACTACCGAGCTCCCGAGTCGGCGACCGAGCAGGTGTACCGATTCCTGGTGCGTGCGCGTCGGCCTGATTACGCGGCGATCTCGCTCACCGCGCCCCAGGGAATGCTGGGCACGACGGCGCATCGGTTCGAGTTCGAGGCGGGCAGTGTAGCCGGCAAGACGGTCGTGGGGCTATCGTCCTCGTTCGAGCCGAGCACGTGGAGCAGGCTACTGACCGGGATCTATCTGAACACCCTGGGGCGACATAAGATCGGGTTCAGTCGCGAGGCGACCGAGGCCGGAGTCCCAGTGGGTTACGTGCGGGGGGTCAAGGGCATGATCGAGCGGAACGTCATGCGCTACTACCTCGCACTGAAGGCCTTTCTGGACGCTGGCGACCTGCCGGCCGACCGCCAGTTCGAGGCGCGTGCGAGGCTGGCGTACGACCTGATGGACCTTTATCCCGCGCAACTCCGCCAGATGGACAAAGCCGATTACCTCGACATCAAGCTCCGCGAATACCAGAACCAGATCCGGTTGCAACAGAAGCTGGCCTTTGCTCGGTCGCTTCCGACTGGACCGTAGCGCCGCGCCCAGGGCGCGCGCGGACCCTCCGTCCCGCCGCAATTCGTTTCCGGTGGCAACTCAGGTGGCCTTCGCGTCTGGTGGCCTCGTCGAGAGCCGCTACTCCCGGATCTCCTCGGGGATCTCCACGGGCCACCATAGGGCGGTCGATTGTCTGCCGCTGGACGGCGGAAGCACTGGCTCGCCGATGCCACACGAAGACTCAGCGGCGCCCGGGCCCATTGAGATGGCAGGCCACCTGGCGGCCCGGATCCCGCGGCGGTCGTTGCCGGCCGGATCGTGCGGCAGATCTCCATGACCTCCGGGCAGCGCGGATGGAAGGGGCACCCCGCGGGCAACTCGATGGGCGTGGGAACCTCGCCCTCGCTGACGGCCGCGTCCCTGAAACTCCAGTCGATCCAGCGACGGGATGGCCGAGAAGAGGAGTCGGGTGTACGGGTGGAGCGGCTCGGCGAAGATCGTCTCGGTGTCGGCCGTCTCGACGAGGAAGCCCAGGTACATCACCGCCACCCGACTGCTGATGTGCCGGACCACGGAGAGGTCGTGGCTGACGAACAGGTACGTCAGCCCGAACTCCTCCTGCAGATCCATGAGCAGGTTCAGGATCTGGGCCTGGATGGAGACGTCCAGGGCCGAGATCGGCTCGTCGGCGATGACCAGTTCCGGCTCGCAGGCCAGGGCCCGGGCGATGCCGATGCGCTGGCGCTGGCCGCCGGAGAACTGGTGGGGATACCGCTCCGCGTAGGCGGCATCCAGTCCCACCTTGGCCAGAAGCCCCTCCACGCGTCTTCTGCCGCTCCATCCGCGAGGAGACGCCGTGGACCAGCATGGGCAGTCCCACGATGTCGGCGATCTTCTTGCGCGGGTTGAGCGAGGAGAAGGGATCCTGGAAGATCATCTGGATCCGTTTCTGGTAGGGTCGGCGCGCCGGACCGGTGAGGCCGCCGATCTCCTCCGCCCCGTACCAGATCCGCCCCGCCGTGGGCGGATGCAGGCCCACGACGGTCTTGGCCAGCGTGGACTTTCCGCAGCCACTCTCCCCCACCAGGGCCAGCGTCTCGCCGCGCGCGATCTCCAGGCTCACCCCGTTCAGGGCGTGCACCGTCTGGCTGACCAGCCGCACCCGCCCGTCCCGCAGGACGAGCTTGTCGAAGAAGCTCTTCTGCACCGGGAAGTGCTTGACCAGCCCTTCCACCCGGAGGAGCGGGGAGGCGGCGGCGCTCATCGGCGGCCCTCCACGACGCAGGCGGCAAGATGGCCGGGGGACGACCTCCACGAGCGGGGGGCGCAGCTCCCGCAGGCCGGCTCGGCGCGATCGCAGCGGGGGCGGAACGGGCAGCCCTCGGGCAGGTCGATGAGGTTCGGCATCATCCCCGGGATCTGGACCAGGCGTTTCCGGCGCGCCTGCCGGCCCGGAATGGAGCCGAGCAGCCCCTGGGTGTAGGGATGGCGCGGCGTCCGGATGATCGCCTCGGCGGGCCCCCGCTCCACGAGATGGCCGGCGTACATGACGGCGATCTGATCGCAGCACTGCCCCACCAGGGCGATGTCGTGGGTGATGAGGATCATGGCCGTGCCGTGCTCGCGACAGAGGTCCCGCATCAGGGTGAGGACCTGTGCCTGGATGGTCACGTCCAGGGCCGTGGTCGGCTCATCCGCGATGAGCAGGCCGGGATTCCCGGCCATGGCGATGGAGATGACGACCCGCTGCCGCATGCCCGCCGGAGAACTGGTGCGGGTAGCTCGTAGAGGCGCTCCTCGGGCGAGGGGATGCCGACCGCGCCGGAGCATCTCGACCGCGCGACGTCGGCTCGCTCCGCGACGCGGATGGGGTGGTGGACGGCCAGGGCCTCGCCGATCTGGTAGCCGATGGTGAAGACGGGGTCCAGCGAGGTCTGGGGGTCCTGGAAGACCATGCCGATGCGCTCGCCGCGGATGGCGCGCCATCTCCGCCTCGGACTTCGTCAAGAGATCTTCCCCGTCGAGCAGGATCCGGCCTGCCACGATCCGCCCCGGCGGGTCGATGAGCCGCAGGATGGAGAAGCCGGTGATGGACTTGCCGGCCCCTGACTCGCCCACCAGGCCCATGATCTCGCCGCGGCGGAGCGCGAAGCTCACGTCGTCCACGGCCTTCACCACCCCCTTCCGGGTGAAGAAGTGGGTGCGAAGCCCCTCGACCTGGAGGATCGGGCGGTCGCTCCGCTCATCGCTTCAGCCTCGGGTTCAGGACGTCGCGCAGCCGATCCCCCAGCAGGTTGATGCCCAGGACGATCAGCATCAGCCCCACGCCCGGCAGCACCGAGACCCACCAGAAGCCGCTGAAGAGGACCTGATAGCCCTGGTTGACCAGGGCCCCCAGGGACGGCTCGGTGATGGGGACGCCGAGGCCCAGGAAGGAGAGCGTGGCCTCCAGCAGGATGGCGTTGGCGATCCGCACCGTCCCGATGACGATGAGCGGCGCCACGACGTTGGGCAGGATCTCGCCGAACATGATGCGGATCGGCGAGACACCGGTGGCGCGGGCCGCGTCCACGTAGTCCTTCTCCCGCTCCGCCAGCGTGGAGCCCCGGGCCGTCCGGGCGTAGAAGACCCAGTTCACGATGCCGATGGCCAGGATGATCTTGAACAGCCCCTGCCCCCACACCGCCATGAGCACCATGGCGATGAGGATGGCCGGGAAGGAGAGCTGGATGTCGGCCAGCCGCATGATGAGGGCGTCGGTCCGGCCCCCGACGTAGCCGGCCACGAGTCCGAGGCCGGTGCCGGTGACGGCCGCGAGGAGCCGTGCTGACGACGCCGACCAGGAGCGAGATCTGCATCCCGTACAGGATGGCGCTCAGCATGCAGCGGCCCTGCCCGTCCGAGCCCAGGACGAACGGCTCGTAGGTCCACCGCTGGAAGAGGGTCGGGGGCACGTGGCTGTTCTGGAGCGCAAGCTGGGTCAGATCGTACGGGATTCTGGGGGCTGAGCAGCGGGGCGCCCAGCGCCACCAGCACGCAGCCGAGCGTGAGACCCGCGCCCAGGAGGCCGGTCCGGCTCTCGCGAAACTCCACCCAGAAATCCGTCATCGCCGCTCGATTCACGCCAGCCTCACCTCAGTCGGATCCTCGGATCCAGGAACGTGTAGAGAATATCCACCACGAAGTTCAAACAGACGAACAGTACCGCCACGACCAGGAGATAGGCCAGCACCACGGGCCGGTCCAGGGCGTGGATGGAATCGATGACCAGCTTACCCATCCCCGGCCAGGCGAAGATGGTCTCGGTGACGACGGCGAAGGCGATGAGGTTTCCGAGCTGCAGCCCCAGCACCGTCACCACCGGGATGAGGATGTTCTTCAGGGCGTGGACGAAGACCACTCGCCGTTCGGAGAGGCCCTTGGCCTTCAGGAATTTGACGAAGTCCTGGAGCATGACCTCCAGCATCCCGGCGCGCACCAACCGGACGTTCAGCGCCAACTGGAAGACCGCGATGGTGAAGGCGGGCATGAGGAGATGGCGCAGTCCGTCCAGGGTGAAAAGGCCGGAGCGGACGCCGGCGATGAGCACCGTCTCCCCCTCGGCCGGAGCTGGGGAGCCAGCCCAGCTGGACCGAGAAGACCAGGATCAGGATGATCCCCAGCCAGAAGACGGGGAGGCTGATGCCGAGGAGCGAGGCGGACAGGATGAGCTTGGCCCCCCACGACTGCGGCCGGATGGCCGCGTACATCCCGGCCGGAATCCCCATCAGAACCGAGAGGGACATCGCCGTGCGAGGGCCAGCTCCAGCGTGGCCGGAACGCGCTCGAGGATCAGCCCGATGGCCGGCTGGTTGAAGGCGAACGAGGTCCCCAGGTCCCCCCGCAGGGCGTTTTGAAGGAAGCGCCAGTACTGCACGGCGAAGGGTTGATCCAGGCCCAGGTGGTGCCGCAGCTCCTCCATCTGCTGCTGGGTGGCGTCCGGGGGCAGGAGGAGTCGCACCGGGTCGCCCGCGTGGTACAGAATCACGAAGACCACCACGCTGACGACCAGGAGGACGACGATGCTCTGCAGGATGCGCTTGAGGAAGTAACCGATCATGTCCGTACCCACGTAGTGAGACCATGGACCGGCTGCTGACCATGGCACCAGTCAAGGCGGCACGCAGCGGGCCGAGGAGGCCTGCTCTGGTATCGTCCCATCGAGCTCCGGCGCGCATCGTAGCAGGTGGGCCGTTTTCAGCAGATCTAGACCAGGTACGCCCGGACGGCCTCGGTCATGACCTCGACGCCGATGGGCAGGGCCGCTCGTCCACGTCGAAGCGGGGCGAGTGCCCCTGTGGACGAGGCCGCGCGCCGGGTTGGCGCTCCCGAGACGCATGAACGCCCCGGGCACCCGCTGGGTGAAGAGGCCGAAGTCCTCCCCCCCATCTTGGGCGTGCAGGTAGCTGACGTTCTCGGGTCCGAGCACCCTGACGGCAGCCTGTTACAGATCGGCGGCACCGCCCGTCGTTCTGGACGGACGACACGCCCGGGATGAACCGGTAGTCCACCTCGACCCGGAAGGAGGCGCGGAGGCTCTCGGCCATTTCCTGCAGCCGCTGCATCACGAGGTCGCGCACCTCGGTCTTGAAGGTGCGCACCGTCCCCGTGAGGCAGGGCCTGGTCCGGGATGATGTTGGGGGCCGTGCCGGCCGAGAACTGCCCCACCGAGATCACCGCCGCGTCCAGCGGGTCCACGTTCCTGGCCCACGATGGTCTGCAGCGCCGCGACGAAGTGGGCGCCCGCCACGATGGGGTCGATCCCCTCATTCGGGAGCGCCCCGTGGACCCCCTTCCCCTGAATGACGAGCTCGAAGGTGTCCGTGTGGGCGTGGCTGATCCCGCGGTACAGTCCCACCTGACCGGCCGGGAGATCGTTGTTCACGTGCAAGGCGAGGATCCGGTCGACCCGCGGGGTGTCCAGCGCCCCCGCCTGCGATCATGCCTTCCGCTCCGCCGGCGGTCTCCTCGGCGGGCTGGAAGATGAACTTCAGCCGGCCCCGGAGAGTCAGGCTGCTCAAAAAGGTCCAGGTGCAAGGCGCGGCGCGATCCGAGCGAGGCGTACTGGAGGTACGCCGCAGCGAGTGCCGAGGAGCGCGCAACGCCGCAGATGGGCCTTTTTCAGCAGCCTGCTACTGGCCCAGCTCCATGTCGTGGTAGATGTGATAGTTGTCCGCCCGGGGCACCCACTTCAGCTTCTTGGTCTTGGCGTGGATGTTCACCTGGAAGTGGAGCGGGATGTACGCCTGGTCCTCCACCACGGCGATGCGCTGGGCCTCCTTCATCAGCTTGGCCCGCTCCTCCTGCTTCAGCGTCCGCGAGGAGTCCTGGATGAGCTTGTCCACCTTGGGGTTGGAGTACATCCCGTAGTTGTAGCGCCCCAGCCCCTTGGCCTTGTCGATGGTGTGGGTGTTGGTGTCCAGGAAGCGGATGGCGTCCGGCGGATTATTGCCCCAGCCGATCAGGCTGAAGGAGCTGTCGAAGCGGTCCAGCATGGGGAAGAAGGTGTTCTTGGGGATGGCGTTCACCTTCACCTTGATCCCGACGCGGGCCAGGTCCGCGGCCACCGCCTGGGCGATCTGCTCGTCGTTCACGTAGCGGTCGTTCGGCGCGTCCAGCGTGACCGTGAAGCCGTTGGGATACCCGGCCTCCTTGAGCAGGGCCTTGGCCTTCTCCGGATCGTAGGCCGGCCGCTTGATGGACTCGTCGTAGCCGAAAATGGAGGACGGGTACATCTGAGGGGCCACCGTGGCGAAGCCGTTCATGACGTGCTTGACGATGGCCTCCTCGTTGACGGCCAGATAGAAGGCCTTGCGCACTCGGACGTCCAGGAAGGGATTCTTGCCGGTGGGGCTCTCCACCTTGGGACTCTTCTCCCGGCTCTGATCCATCTGGAGGAAGATGGCGCGGACGCTGTCGCGGATGGCCACGTCCACCTTGGCGTCGGCCTTGAGGCGGGCCACGTCGCGCACGGGGACGTCGTTGATGATGTGCACCTCGCCCGAGAGCATGGCGGCCGTCCGCGTGGCGTCGTTGGTCAGGGGCCGGATGATGACCTGCTTGACCTTGGGCGCCCCGCGGAAGTAGTCCTCGTTGGCCACGAGCGTCAGGTGGTCGCCGCGGATCCACTCCTTCAGCTTGTAGGCCCCGGTGCCGATGGGCTTGGTGGCCTGGGCGTCGTCCCCGGTCTTCTCCACGTAGGCCTTGGACATGATCATCACCCGGGCCATCATCGCCGGCAGGATGCCGAAGGGGCCCTTGGTGATGAGCTTGACCGTGAGCGGGTCCACCACCTCCACCCGCTCGATCTGGGCCACGGAGTCCTTGTAGCCGGACCGCGCCCATGTCCCGCAGCGCTGGATGGAGAACTTGACGTCCTCGGCGGTGAAGGGGGTCCCGTCGTGGAACTTGACTCCCTTGGCCAGGTGGAAGACCCAGGTGGTGTCGTTCACGGCCTCCCACTTCTCCGCCAGGGCGGGCTGGAGCTTGTAGTCGGCGTCGAAGCGGGTCAGCCCGTCGTACAGGTTCCAGTTGAGGGCGTTGGTCGGCTCCTCGGCATGGAAATACGGATCCGCCGTTCGCGGCTCCGAGCCGACGCCGTCCACGAGGGACTGGGCGACAGCGCGGCCCGGCACGCACACGGCCAGGGCCAGGAGCACGGGGACCAGCAAGAGTAGAAGCGTCGTCCGTTTCATGTTTGCGTCCCTCCGGTTCGGTAATTGCTCGAACTCGTCTTCGCCCAGGCTGCTCAAAAAGGTCCAGATGCAAGGCGGCGCGCCGGACGGCCGAGTGAGGCGTACTGGAGGTACGCCGCAACGAGCGCCGAGGCGGGCCAACGCCAGCAGATGGGCCTTTTTCAGCAGCCTGCTGGCCAGGTAGGCTGCGAATCGCCTCGGTCATGATCTCCACGCCGATGGGCAAGCGCGCGCTCGTCCACGTCAAAATGCGGGGAGTGTCCCTTGTGAGGTGATGCCTCGCGCCGCGTTGGCGCACCCGAGCCGCATGAACGCCCCGGGGACGAGCTGGGTGAAGAGGCCGAAATCCTCGCCGCCCATCTTGGGCGCGAGGTAGGTGACGTTCTCCGGGCCCGAGGACCTGCGACGGCGGCCTGATGCAGATCGGCGGCCACGGCCTCGTCGTTGATGGTGGAGGGCACGCCCGGGATGAACTGGTAGTCCACCGTCACGCGAAAGGCCGGCTGCAGGCTCGCGGCCAGATCCTGCAGCCGTCGCATGATGATCTCCCGCACCTCGGTCTTGAAGGTCCGGACGGTCCCCCGGAGCAGGGCCTGGTCCGGGATGATGTTGGGGGCCGTGCCCGCCTGAAACTGCCCCACCGTGACCACCCCGGCGTCCCGCGGGTCCAGATTCCGGCCGACGATGCTCTGTAGCGCCGACACGAAATGGGCGCCGGCCACGATCGGATCGATCCCGTCGTGGGGATGGGCCCCGTGGACCCCCTTTCCCTGGATGACCAGCCGGAAGCTGTCCGTGTGGGCGTGGCTGACCCCGGTGTAGAGGCCGACCTGCCCCATGGAGAGGTCCGTGTTCATGTGCAGGGCCAGGATCCGGTCGACCTTCGGCCGCTCCAGGACCCCCGCGTCCACCATCAGTCGCGCGCCGGCCACGATCTCCTCCGCCGGCTGGAAGATGAACTTCAGGCGGCCGCGGATCGTCTTGAGCAGTCCCGACTCGACGACCTGCCTCGCCACCCCGAGCATCACGGTGGCGTGGCAGTCGTGGCCGCAGGAGTGCATCACGCCCGTCGATCACCGACTTGTAGGGCACGTCGTTCAGCTCGGTCATGGGCAGCGCGTCGATGTCGGCCCGCAGCGCCAGTGTCTTGCCGCCTGGCTGCCCTTCGAAGATGGCCGCCACCCCCGTCTCGACGCCCGGCAGCTCCTGGAAGGTCGCTCCCAGTCCGGTCAGGACCTCCTTGATCTTGGCGGCGGTGCGAAACTCCTTCAGGCCCAGCTCGGGGTGCATGTGGAAGTCCCGTCGCGTCTCGACCAGCCACGGGTACAGCGGATGCTCCTCTGGTGCTCGCATGGTTCCTGCTCCTTTTGTTGGAATACCGACCTGGCCGTTTTGCGGCACACCCCTCGCGCGATCGAGGCGCGATCTTGCTCGGGGCCCCGACAGAGATCAACACTTCCCCGACGCAATGGCGGGGGGTGGCGATAGGGGTTTGCTTTTCGAGGGCGCGAAACGGCGACGCTCGGTCTCTGGGCCGCAAATCCGCCAGGGGCAGGCCCGATCGCGGGGTGCCGGAGCTCCCGACTCGCGTCTGTCAGGTCGGGCGGGAGTATCGGGCGAACTGGAGAGGGCTGTCAAGGGGGAAAACGAACGCGGATGTACGTCGCAGATGGGTCGTTTTCAGCATCCAGTTAGGAGCCGTTACGAAATAGCCTATACATCTCTTTCTATTTCGTTACGGCTCCTTATGCCGTTTCGGAATGTCTCCGCTCAACTTATTCTTTGACAACGGCTTACGTTCGAATACGGTATTCCAGAAACTCCTCCGGTAAGTCCACCGGACCGGTATACGCCAGCATGGCCTCGGAGCGCAGATCCTCAAGCCGATCATGGAGTGCCGCCGCGAAGTGGCAGAGAATGAGGCGCTTGGCGCCGGCCTGGGCGGCAACCTCGCCGGCCTGGACGCCGGTGGTGTGACCGTCGGCCTTGGCGCGAGCCGCGTCGTGGTGCAGGAAGGTGGCCTCGTGAATGAGGACATTGGCGCCGCGGGCCAGGGCGATGAGCGAGGGGCACGGACTCGTGTCGCTGCTGTACACGACCACGCCTTGCTCGGATGACGCATCGAATTCCACTCGGAGTGCGATATTGGGAGCGCCGTGGACCACGGGCGCGGAGCGTATCCGGAATCCCTTGGCCTGAAGGATCTCATATCCCTCTTGGGGCGGAACCTCGTGGAGTTCGATCCGGTAGGACATCTTCTTTTCCAACGGGAAGAGGTCCATGAAACCGCGCAGGAACGACATGGTCTCGGCCAAGGCATAGACGTGGAGCGTCGTGCGCCGCCCGGCCAAGCCCATGTTGTGGGCGAGCGACGGGAGGCCATAGAGGTGATCCACGTGGCGGTGGGTGACGACGAGGGATGAGACCCGCATCGGGTCGAGACCTGCCTTGAGTATCTTCTGGTACGGACTCCCCGAGCAATCCACTAGGACGACCTCGTCCGGGGAGTAGAACGCCAGGGCGGTATTATCCCGCGTCGATGACGGGATCGCGCCGGACGTGCCGAAGAACTGGAAGGGCATGGGGACCTCCTTCGAGGGAGATTGAGTCACCGCTGGCGGATGGTAGCAGCCTCCGATTTCGGGTGTCCATCGGAATCCCGCGGGGCGATTGTCCCGTCGCCCGTACCACCTTCGGGAGGGGTGCGCCCCTCCCGGCTTCAAACTTGACAGTGCGCCACCGTCCGGGCCATATTCCTCACGGTGTCGCAGGCGTTGGGTGGCGCCCCGCCCGGGACCCGAAAAATCCGGCAGCCGTCCATCATCCTTTTCTTGCCGGTGGCAGACCGGCGCATCCTACCAGTAAGGAGGAGACCATGCGGACACGTGTACTCGGAATCCTGGTGATCGTCGCCCTCGCCCTCGCCGTGGCCATGCCGGCGGCGGCCCAGACCAAGCTGAAGTTCGCCCACGTGTACGAGACGTCCGAGGCGTTCCACGCCGAGGCGCTCTGGGCGGCGGCGGAGATCGCCAAGCGGACCAACAACAAGTACCAGATCGACGTCTTCCCGGCCTCGGCCCTGGGCAACGAGCAGCAGATCTCCCAGGCCCTGCCGCTCGGCACCATCGACATGGCCTATCTCGGCGCGTCGTTCGTGGGGGCCATCTACAAGCCCATCTCCATCGTGAACGCCCCCTACATCTGGCGCGACATCGCGCACCACACGGCCTTCAGCAAGAGCCCGCTCCTGACCGAGCTGACCGACGGCTACTTCAAGCAGACCAGCCACAAGATCGTGGCCATCACCTACTACGGCGCCCGACACACCACGGCCAACAAGGCCCTCAACACCCCGGCGGACATGAAGGGCATGAAGCTGCGGGTCCCGCAGGCCCCCATGTACATGATGTACGCCAAGGCGGTCGGCGCCAACCCCACCCCCATCGCCTTCGCCGAGGTCTACCTGGCCCTGCAGAACGGGACCGTGGACGGGCAGGAGAACCCGCTGCCGACCATCCAGGCCAAGAAGTTCTACGAGGTGCAGTCCCACATCAACCTGACCGGCCACATCCTGGACAACCTGACCACGACGATCTCCTCCGGCCTCTGGAACAAGCTCACCCCGCAGGAGCGCGAGATCTTCGACTCCGTCTACAAGCAGGCGGCCGCACGGGCCGGCGCCAGCATCCGCGACTCCGAGGCGAAGCTGGTGGACTGGTTCAAGCAGCAGGGCAAGACGGTGGTGACCCCGGACCTCAAGGCCTTCCGCGAGGCGGCGGTCGAAGATCCACAATGACGCCTCGGCCGGCGCCGTCTGGACCAAGGAGTTGTACGACCGCCTGCAGGCGGTGAAGTAGGACCGCTCCGCGTACGACAGTCCACGCGGCTCGCGCGCCGCTCCCGACGGTCGGCGGCGCGAGCCGCGGCGTTGTCCTGACCGCAGATCGGACGGGCGGCCCGCGCCGCCCATGAGTGCGCACCATGAAAGATGAGGCCTATACCGGCCCGAATCTCGGCGACGTGATCATCGGCGCGGTGGACGACGAGGCCGAGCCGGACCTGTCGGACTACCGGATCGAGGACTGGGTGACCCTGGCCTTCTTCTGGGCCATGGCCATCATCGTCTTTCTCCAGTTCTTCACCCGGTACGCCCTGAACGACTCGCTGGCCTGGACCGAGGAGATCGCCCGGTACCTCCTGATGTGCGTGGGGTTCCTCGGCGGCGGCCTGGCGGTCCGGCGCTACAGCCACATCCACGTGGAGTTCCTGTACGTGTACATGCCGGGCTGGATGGCGCGGGCGCTCTCGCCCCTGGTGGACGTCATCCGCGTCGTCTTCTTCGCCTACGCCACGTGGCTCTGCTGGCAGGTGACCAAGATCATGCACACCCAGCCCATGGTGGTCATCGACTGGCCCATGAGCATCGTCTACGGGATCTGCACGCTGGGCCTGGCCCTCATGACGTTCCGGTCGATCCAGGTGGCGGTGAAGAACTGGCGGACGGGATCCAGCCCGCTCCTCAAGGTGCGGGAGGAGGGGCGGCACCAATGATCACGCTGGCGCTCATCGGCGGTTTCCTGCTCCTCTTGGTCATCGGGGTGCCGGTGGCCATCTCCCTGGCGGGCTCCTCGCTCATCTACGTCATGCTGGAGGGGGTGCAGCCCCACCTGGTGGTCCTGCACCGGATGATCGGCGGCATCGACTCGTTTCCCGCTTCTGGCCATCCCCTTCTTCATCATGGCCGGGAGCCTGATGAACTCCGCCGGGATCACGAACCGCATCTACGACTTCGCCCTGGCGCTGGTGGGCTGGCTCAAGGGCGGCCTGGGCCACGTGAACGTGGTGGGCTCGGTCATCTTCGCCGGGATGTCGGGGACGGCCGTGGCGGATGCGGGCGGCCTCGGCAACATCGAGATCAAGGCCATGCGCGACCACGGCTACAGCGTGGACTTCGCCGTGGGGATCACGGGGGCCTCCTCGACCATCGGCCCCATCATCCCGCCCTCGCTCCCCTTCGTGATCTACGGGGTCATGGCCAACGCCTCCATCGGGAAGCTCTTCGCGGCCGGCGTCATCCCGGGGCTGGTCATGGCGCTGACCATGATGATCATGGTCACCTACTACGCCCACACCCGCGGCTGGCACCGGGATGCGAAGTTCTCCATCGTCGCCCTCTGGACGACCTTCAAGCGGGCCTTCCTGCCGCTGCTCACCCCCATCATTCTGGTGGGCGGGATGACCACCGGCGTGTTCACGCCGACCGAGGCGGCCATCGCCGCCACCGTCTATGCCATCTTGCTGGGGATGGGGATCTACCGGACGCTGTCACTGAAGAAGCTCATCAAGGTGAGCATGGAGACGGCCGAGACCACCGCCATCATCCTGCTGATCGTGGCGGGGGCCTCCATCTTCGGCTACCTGATCACGCTGACGAAGGTCACGGACAACGTGTCCGCGCTCGTCCTCTCCATCACCACGCAGCCGTGGATCGATCCTGCTCCTGGTCAACATCTTCCTGCTCATCGTCGGCTGCTTCATGGAGACGATCGCCTCCATCACCATCCTGGTGCCGGTGCTCCTGCCCCTGATGGACAAGATCGGCGTGGACCCGGTCCACTTCGGCCTGATCATGGTGCTGAACCTGATGATCGGCCTCCTCACGCCGCCGGTGGGGATGGTGCTCTACATCCTGGCCCGGGTGGCGAATATCTCCTTCGAGCGGACGACCAAGGCCTGCCTGCCGTTCCTCGATCCCGCTCCTGGTCAGCCTGGCGCTGGTCACCTACTGGCCCAGCATGGTCATGTTCCTGCCGAACCTGTTCTACAAGTAGGCGCGTCGGCTTCGAGTTCACACGAAGACGCCCCCGGCAGCCACGGCTGCCGGGGGCGTTCCGTTCTCCGCGAGAACTGTCGGGGATCAGTTCAGCCGGTTGACTCTCGGTCCTGGCGGTGCGATATTGACGGCGAGGCGTTAGGAGCCGTTACGAAATCACTTGGCCATTTGTTGCAATTTCGTTACGGCTCCTTATGCCGTTTCCGGAATTTCTCCGGTCAAGTTATTCTTTGACAACGGCTTAGCGAGGGCGGATACGTTCACGCGGATACATTCAAGAGGAGGCACCCATGAAGGGGCTGGTATGGCATGGCAAGCATGAACTCAGGCTGGACGACGTCCGGGAACCGCAGTGCGGCGACGGCGAGGCCATCCTGGAGGTCAAGTACGCGGGGATCTGCGGATCCGATCTCACGATCTACCAGGGGAAGCACAAGCGCGCGAAGCCACCCACGATCCTGGGACACGAATTCGCCGGCGTCGTCGTGGAGCGGCGCGGCGCCGGCCATCCCTCGGTGCGCGTGGGAGACCGCGTCGCGGTGAATCCCGTTTACGCCTGCGGTCAGTGCGAGCTGTGCCTGGGTGGGAATGGGCATATCTGCGAGAAGAAGGGGCTGTACGGCGTGGATTCGGACGGGGGCTTCGCCCGCTACGCGAAGGTGTCGCTGGCGGCCGCCCACCTACTTCCCGAGTGGGCCTCGTTCGAAGCGGGGGTCCTGGTCGAACCCTTGGCGGTTGCCGTACGGGCGGTCCGGATCGGCCGCCTGTCGTTCGGAGAAACTGCGGTGGTCATCGGGGGCGGACCGATCGGCCTGCTCACCGCCATGGTGGCCCGGGTGGCCGGCGCGCGGGCGGTATTCCTGGTCGAGCCGCAGGCGTTCCGCAAGCAGATGGCGACGTCGCTGGGATTTCCGGTGCTGGCGCCGGAGGAAGCTACCCGGGAGCGCCTGCGGGATCTGACGGCCGGCCGTGGCATCGACGTGGTATTCGACGCGGCGGGCGTCCCCCCGGCCGCTCGCGCGAGCATGGAGCTGGTGAAACGGACCGGCCGGATCGTGGTCGTGGCGGTGTACAAGGAGCCGGTGCCCGTGGACCTCATCACCCTGGGGTACGGCGAGATCGAGATCCTGGGCTCCTGCGTGTACACGCCGGCCGACTACGCGAAGAGCGTCGGCTTGGTGGCGGAAAAGCAAGTGGACCTCCTGCCGCTGGTCTCGCACCGGCTGCCGCTCACCGAGGGGATCGGCGCCATCGAGCAACTGGCCAAGGGGATGGACGCGCAGAAGGTGCTCCTGGCCGTGAGTTAGTGTCCTGTCCCCGAAGCTCGTTGATGACTTCGCGGGCCCCTGAGCCGCGCCTCCGACGCCTCGGGACGCGCACTGAAGGTAAGACTTGACGACAGGCGGGACCACCTGGAAGTCCAGGATGCCGGGTGGCCATGCTGACGGAGTGAGCGAATGAGGATGGAGGGTAAGAAGACCATCGTCACGGGGGCGTCCCGCGGGCTGGGGCGGGCCATCGCGCTGGCCTTTGCCCGCGAAGGGGCCGATGTGCTCGTCAACTGTGCGAATCGAGAGGAGCAGGCCAAGGAGGTCGCCGCCGCCATCGAGGGGTGCGGCCGGCGCGCCGTCGTCCATCGGGCCGATGTCTCGGACCCGGCCCAGGTCCAGGCCATGGTGGGGGCGGCGCTGGCGGCGTTCGGGCGGGTGGATGTCCTGGTGAACAACGCGGGAATCACCATGCCCAAGGGCCCCCTGGAGACCAGCGAGGCGGAGTGGGACCGGGTCCTGGCCGTCAACCTGAAGAGCGTCTTTCTCTGCAGCCGGGCCGTGGCAGAGGGCATGATGGCCCAGGGCGGCGGCCGGATCATCAACATCGCCTCCACGGCCGGCCAAACCGGCACCCTCTCCGGACCCGCCTACTGCGCCTCCAAGGCCGGGGTCATCGGACTCACCAAGTCGCTGGCCCGCTCGTTCGCGGCGCATAACGTCCTGGTGAACGCCCTCTCCCCGGCGTTGATCGACACCGAGATCCTGTACTGGCGCACCCCGGAGCAGTGGAAGACGACCCTGGACGAGCATCCCGCTGAAGCGGCTCGGGAGTCCGGACGACCTGGCAGAGGCGGCGGTGTTTCTGGCCTCGAGCGGCGGCAACTTCATCACCGGCGCTACGCTCGACATCAACGGCGGGCTGTACATGGGTTAGTCCACATTATTCACGAAGGATTCGTGAATAATGTGGATTCTATTTCACACCGGGGCGGACGCGGGGTTCGTATAGGGTGATGAGCCAGGGAGTCTTCGACACCGTCGTAT
The DNA here is from genome assembly GCA_963695995.1 of uncultured Methylomirabilota bacterium. Classification (GTDB taxonomy): domain Bacteria; phylum Methylomirabilota; class Methylomirabilia; order Methylomirabilales; family 2-02-FULL-66-22; genus 2-02-FULL-66-22. Next base: position 11,696 of record CAVOIV010000027.1, on the reverse strand, counting down.
CGGCGCATCACGAGGAGATATTCCGGTATCTCCGGCGGTTGATCGGGGCGGGCGGCGATGCCGAGGACCTGTCGCAGGAGACGTTTCTCCGGGCGTACCGGGCATACGGAGTGCTTCCGCGGGACGCCAATGTCCGCGCGTGGTTGTTCTCCATCGCCACCAATCTGGCAAAGAACTATTTTCGCTCAGAGACGCGCCGCCGGCGCGCCTACGGTGAGGTGCGGGCCACGATGCGGGAGAGCGTCGACCCCGCCCCGGAGGCCGAGCTGATGTCACGGGAAACCGGTGCGTTGGTGGAGGTTATCGTTCAGCGCCTTCCATTGAAGCAGCGGCTGGCCTTCATGCAGCGCAAGATTCACGGGTTGGAGTACGACGCGATCGGCCGGAGCCTGGGATGCTCGGCCGAGAGCGCCAGGGCGCACGTGTTCCAGGCGCTCCGCAAGATCCGCCAGGGACTCGACGGCCACGGGCGTGTTTCCGGGGAGCCATCACGATGACCGACACACCGACTGCCTGCGTCCGGATCGCTGAGGACCTCCTCGCGGCGGCCATCGGCGAGGCGTCGCCGACGACAGTGCAGCACGTGGAGCGTCACGTGGCCCGGTGCGGCTCCTGCCGTCGGGAATTCGATGGATTCCGCGCGCTGGACGGGACGGTAGCCACTCTGCGGCGCGAGCCGCTGCCGAGCGGGCAAGTCGCCCAAGCCCGAGAGCGGCTGGAAACACGGATCGAGGATCTCCGACGGCGCTTGTTGGCGTATCGCATCTTTCCGTCGGCTCTCGGACATATTCTGATTGCGCGCTCCGAGCTGGGAATCGCGCTGGTCGAGTACCTGGACCGGGGGACGAGCCTCCGATCGTCTCGTCTCGGCCGCGAACCGGGCGTGGAGGCCGTCGAGGGCGGGCCAGAACTCGAGGCGGCGTACCGGGACCTGCTGGAATACCTCACGGGCCGACGCCGGCGATTCGAGTGGCCGCTCGACCTGCGGCTGGCGCGAAGCGATTTCCAGCGGTCGGTGCTCCACGCCACATCGGCCATCCCCTACGGGGCGGTGGTCTCGTACGCCGGGCTCGCCCACGATGTCGGCAAGGCGTCGGCGCCGCGCGCCGTGGCCCAGGCGCTTCGCTGGAACCCGTTGCCGATCGTGATCCCCTGCCATCGCGTGATCGGGACCTCGGGCGCGCTCACCGGGTACGCGGGGAGTAAACTCGGCCTCAAGCAGCGACTCCTGTCACTCGAGGGGATTCCCACGACGGTAGGGGCCGATTCGCCGAGCATCCGTTCCGAGGAGATGTACGTCCTTTACCCCGGGGATCGAGAATACTGCGTCCCGACCTGCTCCTCCCTCGGCACACGACAGCCTGCCCCCCTCACACGCTTCGCGTCGCGCGGGTACGCCGAGGCCGCGGGGTTCATTCCCTGCACCGCCTGCCGGCCCGACCTTCATCCAATTTCACGCTAGCCGCCCTCCGGTGTCATACCGGGTGAACAGCGAGCCCGGGACGGGACGTCCGGGAGGGAGGCGCACATGGAAACAACTCTGAATTTCGTCTGGGCGGTGATCGCCCTGTTAGTTGTTCTGGGTTTCGTCGGCTCCGCGATCCTGCCCGGATGGCTCCGGCATCGGCGCGGCGAATCGGCGAGACGCCAAATTGTCCTCACCGACGCGCTTGACGCGGAGTTGGGACCGATCGTGGCGCCCGTGGTGACGCGGCCGCTCCGGGGGCCATGGCGGATCGAGATCGCCGCGCCTCTCGCCCGCCCCGCCACGGTCGGCCGCATCCTCGCCGTGACGCGCAGGGCGCTGGGCTCGGATGGGATGGCCCCGGACGCGTACCGGGTCGTCCTCTGCGATCGGCCCGATTCCACCCGCGGCTCGGGGAAATCCCGCAACGCGGGGACCGGACGGAGGTTGGCGAACCATCCCGCGGCTGCTTGACCCTGGTGGCCTCTTAGCACTCCCCGACGAATGGCGGATTGGGGGTCCGCTCAGAGTGTTGGGATCCCGTCGGCGGTGAAAGCCGCGGCGCGATCGGGGGAAAACACGTTCACACCGTGGGAAGGGGCGTACGATGTGGATCCATGAACAGGACGTGCTACGGATGGTCAAGCAGAGGGTGAAAGAGGCGGAGCGCGCGGCGGCGCAGGCGCGCGACGTGCGTCTGGCGCGGGCGTCGCGCCCTGGGATGCGGGTTCGCTTGGGAACCGGTCTCGTCCGTATCGGTTGGTGGATCATGGGACACGACGCGCGATCCACGGCCCGCCCGATCCCCGCCGGACGTGCGCCCTCCTGATCCCCGCCGGGCCGATCACTCCGTGGCCATTCCCCCATTACAGCCGTCCGATCCGAACCCCTTTTTCAGACTTTCCGGTTGACAAGCGCAAGACGCGTGAGCGATGCTTCCCCCACATCGGTGCGCCCGCGGGCGCACCGATGTGCCATGCGGTGCCGCCTTTCCGCTCGTCACACTTCGGACGGCGAGACAGACCGTTTTCCACGCGAGGGGAGACGTCCGCGGGCCGGGCGCACCGGAACCGGTGGAACGTCCGAGACCCCAGAATGGGCCGCAGGTCGGGGCGAGTTTCCGATCTGCGGGTCCACAGGCAAAAGGAGGGTGGTCATGAAGCGCGCGCTGGTCTTCCTTGCGATGGTTGCCGTGTTGCTGGTTTCCGGCGGGGCGCCGGCGCTGGCGCAGAGCCGGTCCGAGGTCCTGGTGATCGGGCAGGAGATGGGCATGATCACCTCCCTCGACCCGGCCAAGGGCTTCGAGGTGATCGGCTCCGGGGTCATGGCCCAGGTGTACGACCGGCTGCTGGACTTCCCCGCCGGCAAGTTCGACAAGCCGGAACCCTCGCTGGCCGAGTCCTGGAAGGTCTCCCCGGACGGCCTGGTGTGGACCTTCAACCTGCGCAAAGGGGTGAAGTTTCACTCCGGCAATCCGATGACGGCCGAGGACGTGGTCTACTCCTTCCAGCGCGCCATCCTCCTGAAGGACCAGCCGGCCTTCATCCTCACCCAGTTCGGCCTCACGCCGGAGTCGATCAAGGCGCTGGACGCCAACACCGTGCAGATCACGCTCCCCAAGAAGTACGCGGGCGGCCTGTTCCTGGCCTGCATGGCCTCCATCGTCAGCAGCGTGGTGGACTCCAAGGTCGTGAAGCAGAACGTCGCCAAGACGGACCAGTTCCCGAACGGGGATTACGGGGTGACCTGGCTGTCGCGGAACTCTGCCGGCTCCGGGCCGTTCATCCTGCGCAAGTGGGAGAAGGGCGAGGGGGTCGTCCTGGACGCCAACGCGAGCCACTTCCGCTACCCGCCCAAGATGAAGCGGGTGATCTACAAGGACATCGCCGAGGCCAGCAGCCGGCGCCTGCAGGTGGAGAAGGGCGACCTGGACATCGCCTGGAACATGCTCCCCGACCAGGTGAAGCGAGCTGGTCAAGAACAAGGACGTCCGCATCGAGCGGTATGCCGACAACGCCATCGAGTATCTCGGGATGAACGTGACGCGGCCGCATCTGTCGGACAAGCGGGTGCGCATGGCCATCCGCTACGCCATCGACTACGACGGGATCGTCAACAAGATCATGGGGGGCGCCGCCAAGCAGATCAACACCTTCATCCCCGAAGGGTTCGCGGGCTACGAGCCGCGCATCCTCTACAAGACCGACATCGAGAAGGCCAAGCAGCTCATGAAGGAGGCGGGCGTCTCGGGCTTCGAGACCAACCTGTACCACAACGACGCCACGCCTCGCCCCGAGGTCGGCCAGGTCATCCAGGCCTCGCTGGCCAAGATCGGCATCAAGGTCACGCTCAACAAGATGGTCGGCTCCCAGCTCATGCCGCTGTACCGCGCCCAGAAGACGGATCTGTTCCTGGGCGGCTGGGGACCCGACTACAACGACCCGCACACCAACGCACAGCCCTTTGCGGACCACACGTCCAAGCAGCTCGCCTACCGGAACGCCTACGAGAACGACCAGACCGCCAAGATGATCCAGGACGCCGGCCAGGAGATGGACGACGCGAAGCGCATCGCCCTCTACCAGGCGGCCAACAAGATCATCCAGGAGGAGGGCCCGTTCGCCTTCCTGTACCAGCAGGTCTCCCAGCACGCGGTGCGGAACAACGTCCAGGACTTCAAGGTCGGCCCCAACCCGCAGATGACCAAGCTCTACACCGTCACGAAGAAATAGCCCCGCCGGGGGAGTCGCGCCCGCAGCGGCGACGATCCCCGGCGACGAGAATGACCAATGACCAAAACGCCAATGAAAGAACCGGCCAGCGACGACTGAGGTCGTCCGCTGTCGGTCACTTGGCAATGGTCCTTTGCAGTCCGCATTAGCCCGGAGGGTTCGTGGGTCGGTATCTGCTCCGCCGCCTGGTGACGCTGACCATCACCATCGCCGGTATCATGGTGATGACCTTCTTCACCTCGCTGGTGGTTCCCCTGGACCCGCTCGCCTCCCTGGCCGGCCCCCAGGCGCCGCCGGAGACCGTCGAACGGCTCCGCGCGCTGTACGGCTTCGACCAGCCGCTCTACGTCCAGTTCGGCCGCTACGTGGCGCGCCTCGCCCGGGGTGACCTCGGGCGTCTCCTTCCAGACCAACCGGCCGGTCCTCACGGATATCCTGACCTACTTCCCGGCCACCCTGGAGCTGGCGACCTTTGCCATCCTGGTCGGCATCTTCGTCGGCATCCCGCTCGGCGTCTTGTCCGCGGTCTACAAGAACCGGGCGATCGACCAGTTCTGCCGGCTCCTGAGCCTGATCGGGGTCTCCACCCCCGTCTTCTGGCTGGGGCTGGTCCTGATGCTCGTCTTCTACTTCAAGCTCGGCTGGCTGCCCGAGCCGGGGCGCCTGAACATCATGCTCCTCGAGCCGCCGCGCCTCACCGGGGTCCTCCTGGTCGACAGCGTCCTGGCCCGCGACTGGGAGGTCTTCGCCGACGCCCTCAAGCACCTGGTCCTGCCGGCCTCGGTCCTGGGGCTGGTGGGCGTGGCCGGCATCTCGCGCATCACCCGCTCCAGCATGCTGGAGGTGCTGTCCCAGGAGTACGTCAAGACGGCCCGGATCAAGGGGCTCTCCGAGTTTCTGGTCATCGTCCGCCACGCCCTGCGGAACGCCCTGGTGCCGACGGTCACGGTCGTCGGGCTCACCTATGGGCTGCTCCTGGAGGGCTCGGTCCTCACCGAGACCATCTTCTCCTGGCCGGGTCTGGGTCGCTACCTGGCCAACGCCTTCCTCACGCTGGATCTCAACACCATCGTGGGCGGCACCATGTTCGTGGCGCTGACCTTCTGCCTGGTGAATCTGGTGGTGGACCTGGCCTACGCCTTCCTCAACCCCAAGATCACCTACACGGAGTCATGAGCACGGAGCCCGCACTCCCCACCCTGGATCTGACCGAGGCCCGCCGGCGCCGCGCCGAGGCGCGCTGGCGCTACCTGCGGGACACCTATGTCCTCTGGCGCCGGAACCGGCTCATGGTCCTGGGGACCGCGATCATCCTGGGACTGCTCCTGGTGGCCGCGCTGGCGCCGCTCCTCGCGACGCACGGTCCGTACGAGCAGGTCCTGGGGGATCGCCTGCTCGCCCCGTCGGCCGCATACCTGTTCGGGACCGACGGCCTGGGCCGGGACATCTTCTCCCGGGTGGTCCACGGGGCGCGGGTGACGCTGACCATCGCCCTCCTGGTGGCGGCCATCAGCACGCCGCTGGGAATGCTGATCGGGATCGTGGCGGGCTACCTCGGCGGCGCGGTGGACGAGATCATGATGCGGCTGGCGGACGTCTTCCTGGCCTTCCCGCGGCTGATCCTCGCCATCGCCTTCGCGGCCGCGCTCGGGCCGGGGGTGGAGAACGCCATCCTCGCCATCGCCATCGCCCAGTGGCCCTCCTACGCCCGGCTGGCCCGGGCCGAGACGCTGAACGTGAAGAACAACGACTACATCCAGGCCATGCGGGTACTGGGCGCCGGGAAGCTGACCATCATGGCCGGCCACATCCTGCCGCTCACGCTCTCCTCGATCATCGTGCGGATGAGCCTGGACATGGGCACCATCATCCTCACGGCCGCCGGGCTGGGCTTCCTGGGCCTGGGCGCCCAGCCGCCCATGCCCGAGTGGGGCCTGATGGTGAGCGACGGCCGCCAGTACCTGGTGGATCAGTGGTGGGTCTCCACGCTGCCCGGCCTGGCCATCCTGGTGGTCGTCATGGGCTTCAACCTGCTTGGGGGACGGGATCCGGGACGTGCTGGATCCGCGCCAGCGACAAGCTTAACAGGCTGCTGAAAAAGGCCCATCTGCGGCGTTGGTCCGTCTCGGCACTCGCTGCGACGTACCTCCAGTACGTCTCGCTCGGCCTCCGGCGTGCCGCCTTGCAGCTGGACCTTTTTGAGCAGCCTGGGAGAGAAGCGATTCATCAACGAACTACGAGGGTGGGCAGTAACGGAGCGCGGGCGTGACCGACGACCTCTTGCTGGATGTGCAGGATCTCAGGGTCGAGTTCCCGACCCTGCGCGGGACGATCCATGCGCTCCAGGGGGTGACGTTTCAGCTCCACCGCCGCGAGACGCTGGGCCTGGCCGGCGAGACGGGCTGCGGAAAGTCGGTCACGGCGCTGGCCGTCCTGCGCCTGATCAGCCCGCCGGGCCGGATCAGCCGGCGGCCGCATCCTGTTCGAGGGGCGAGATCTTCTCGCGGCGAGCGAGGCCGAGATGCGGGAGCTGCGCGGCAGCCAGATCTCGATGATCCTGCAAGAGCCCAAGATGTCCCTCAACCCGGTCATCCGGGTGGGCGACCAGGTGGCCGAGACGCTCCTGGTCCACGACCGGACCCTCTCCCGGCGCGTGGCGAGAGAACGGGCGGTCGAGATGCTGGCGTCGCTCGGCATCCCGGACCCGCCGCGGGTTGCGCGACGGTATCCGCACGAGCTGTCCGGCGGCATGGCGCAACGCGTCATGATCGCGATGATGCTGGTGACCCGGCCGAAGCTGCTCATCGCGGACGAGCCCACCTCGGCCCTGGACGTGACGATCCAGGCGCAGATCCTGGAGCTGATGAAGGCGCTGAAGCGGGAGATCAATACCGCCCTCTTGCTCATCACGCACGACCTGGGCGTGATGGCCGAGACGTGCGACCGCGTGGCGGTCATGTACGCGGGGAGCGTCGTGGAGCAGGGGCCGGTGGCGCGCGTCCTCAAGCACCCCCAGCACCCATACACGCAGGGGCTGCTCAAGACGATTCCGAACGATGTGGCGGCGGATGTGCCGCTGTTTTCGATCCGTGGGCAGGTGCCGAGTCTGCTTCGGCCGCCGATCGGCTGCGCCTTTGCGCCGCGCTGCGACCGGGCGATGCCCGAGTGCGACCAGGCGGCGCCCCCGCAGTACGCGGCTGGAGGCCGACCATCACGCCGCCTGCTTCCTGCACCGGGGGAAGGAGTCCGGGTAACCACAGATTGCACAGATTTCACAGATTCTCGCAGAGACGTTCTGTCCCATGAAATCTGTGCCAATCTGTGGTTAACGTCAGTTCCGTTTTTTGCGGGTAGAGAGTATGGGGAGCGAGAACGGAGCGTTGCTGGAGATTCGAGACCTCATGGTGCACTTCGTCCTGCGGGACGGGATGCTCCGGAAGGGGCGTGCCGTCGTCCAGGCGGTGAGCGGCGTCTCGCTGGCGCTCGCGCGCGGGGAAGTGTTCGGCCTGGTGGGGGAATCCGGCTGCGGCAAGACCACGCTGGGGAAGGCCGTGGTGGGCCTGGCGCCGGTTCTCTCGGGAGAGATCCGCCTCGCCGGCGACAGCATCATCGGCCTGACCGGGGCCGCGGCCAAGGCGCGGGCCCGGCGGATTCAGCTCATCTTCCAGGATCCCTACGCGTCGCTCCATCCCCGGAAGACGGTGCGCGACCTGGTTGGCGTGGGGCTGAAGCTCCACGGCCTCGCCCGCGGCTACCAGATCGACGAACAGGTGCTGGCGATCCTGGAGGAGGTGGGCCTCGGCCTCGATCACCTCTACCGCTACGCCCACGAGTTCTCGGGCGGCCAGCGACAACGCATCGCGCTGGCCCGCGCCCTGATTCTGAAGCCCGAGGTCCTGATCCTGGACGAGCCCACCTCCGCGCTGGACGTCTCGGTGCAGGCGCAAACGCTGAATCTCCTCAAGGCGCTCCGGCGCGAGTTCAACCTGACCTACCTCTTCATCTCCCACAACCTGGGCGTGGTCCGCTACATGAGCCAGCGCATCGGCGTGATGTATCTGGGTCACATCGTCGAGACGGGGGCGACGGAGCCGATCTTCCGGACACCCCAGCACCCCTACACCCGGATCCTGCTCTCGGCGCTGCCCTCGCTGGACCCGGAGGCGCCGTCGCATCGCCAGGTCCTCACCGGCGAGCCGCCCACGCCGATCGATCCGCCGCCGGGCTGCCCGTTCGCCCCGCGGTGCCCCGACGCGCAGGCGATCTGCGGTCAAGAGCGCCCCGTTCTGGCCCAGAAAGGGAGCGACCCGACGCACCGGTGCGCTTGTCACTTTCCGCGGATCGCAGAAGCGGAGAAACAATGACCAATGTCCAATGACAATGACCAATGCGGTGACCAACGGTGGTACCTTCATTGGTCATTCGACCGGAGGTTGCCCATGGCCATCGTGGTTGACGCACACTCGGACATCCTGAGCGACCTCCTGGGGCGGCGCGCCGCCGGGCAGACCGGGATCCTGAACGGCACCTGGATCCCCGCCATGGACGCGGGCGGCATCGACGTCCGGGTCCTCGCCATCTACAGCGGCGTGGCGTACCTGCCGGAGCTCGCGCTCCGCCGGGCGCTGGATCAGGTGGCCGCGCTGCACGCCGAGCTGGACGAGACGCCGCGCGCCGCGCTCTGCACCACGCACGCGGACGTCCTCGCGGCGACGGGCGCGGGGAAGAAGGCGTTCATCCTCGGGATGGAGGGCGTCGAGCCGCTTGGCTCGGACCTGGGGCTGCTCCGCATCTTCCATCAGCTCGGCGTCCGGGTGCTCGGCATCACCCACGCGCTGCGGAACTACGCGGCGGACGGCGCCTTCTTCGAGCCGAAGCGGACCGGCGTCGTGGGCGGCCTGAGCGACTTCGGCGTCGAGCTGGTGGAGACGGCCCAGGCCATGGGGATGCTGCTGGATGTCTCCCACCTGAACGATCCGGGATTCTGGGATGTGGTGAAGCTCTCCAAGGCGCCGATCATCGCCTCGCACTCCAACTGCCGCGCCCTGGCGGACCATCCCCGGAACCTCACCGACGAGCAGATCAAGGCCGTCGCCGACACCGGCGGATTCATCGGCCTCAACTCCATCAACCGGTTCGTGGAGCCGCCGGACCTGCCCCACCTGCTCGACCACCTCGATCGCCTGGTCCAGATCGCCGGCAGGGAGCACGTCGGTCTCGGGCTGGACTTCTGCCACTACCTGCTGGAGCACAAGAGCCCGGTGGAGCGGTCCGGGATGCGGAAGGGCGCCTACCTGTCCGTGGACGGTCTGGCGAGCGATCAGGATGTCCCCAAGATCCCCAGGCTGCTGGCAGAGCGCGGCTACCCGCCCGACACCATCGACATGATCATGGGCGAGAACTTCCTGCGGGTGTTTCATGCCGTCGTGCGTCCCTGACCTGCCGGGGCGCACGCCGGTGTAAATCACACCATTGCGTATTCTCGCGAAACATCGCCAACGATTCCTGGGGAAACCCACCACGCCAATTGCCTTCCGAATGCCCTCCGGCATCCAAGCTCCAGCCATACGAACCGACCCCCGGAGTCTCCTCTTGAAACCCTCTTAAAAATGGTATAGATTCTACACCATGCCAGAGTTTGAGTTCGATCCGCGGAAGAGCGTAGCGAATCGAGCCAAGCACGGGATCGATTTCATCGAGGTCCAGGCCCTCTGGAACGATCAGAAACGCCTCGAGGTGCCCGCCCGAAGTGAAGACGAACCCCGTTCTCTGGTGATCGGTACAATTGCCGAGAAGCATTGGGCAGTATTCATCACGTATCGGGGGGAACGGGTACGGATCATTTCGGCCCGCCGCGCCCGTGGAGAGGAGATTCAGCTCTATGAAAGCTAAAGAGCTTGACCGGAAATTTGACCGGGGCGAGGACCTTACGGAACACCTTGACCTCTCGAAAGCCCGGCGGCCGGGAGAGGAACCGCGCCGGGTGAACGTCGATTTTCCGACCTGGATGATCGATTCCCTCGATCGCGAGGCGAAGCGGCTCGGTGTCACTCGACAATCGATCATCAAAGTCTGGATCGCCGAACGCCTCGAACAGCGCGTGGCCTGACGCTGGCGCTTTTCCCCGGAATGCACAACCAGCGAGCGCCATTGAACAGCTACGGCAAAGGGGCACGCGAAAGGGGCGAAAAAGGGCGAGCGAATGCTACGCCGTTTTCTGGTTTGATTCGTGGGGGACGCTGCATTATCTGTATAGTCCAGCATTGAATTGACCGGGGTCTGGCCGGGTGTCGGTGGGATGAGCCGGACCTGCCTCTGAACACGGGAGGGCGGAGTGGCCACGGTGCAGTTCCCCGACGGGACGACCGTCGAGGCGGTGGGCATCCAGGAACGGCGCCCGGAAAAGCCTGGCCGGGATTACGGGTTCTACCTGGACGCGAGGTGGCGGCCGACGTGGACCGCAGACGTCATCGAATGGGAAGACTTCGGCCTGCCGGCAGACGCCGAGGCGACCGCGGAGGCGATCTGCAAAACCTTTCGCCGGGCCAAACACGGAGCGCGAGTTCGAGGTGGGCTGCATCGGAGGCTCTGGGCGGACGCGGAACGGTCCTGGCATACATGGCGATCCTCGCCGGCATCGCCCAGGGCAAGCCGTCCAATGGGTACGGGAGCACTATGACTCGGCCGCGATCGAGACGCCCGAGCGAGAAGCGTGGGTGCTCTGGTTTGCCGGACGCGTGAGCAAGCAGCGACGTCACGAGACCAGCCTCGAACACGAACCGCCATTCGCCACGGAAAAGGGCCTGCACCCCTTTCCCACCCTCGTACGGCAGTTGGGCCAGTCATTCCTTGTTCGCGATGTGATGGTCCACGAGACAAGATAGTGTCGTGGAGCCAAGCGACCTGCCCGCCGCCCTCGATACCGCCTGCGCCTGCCCGAGGCTCCCCGCCGGTGCCCCGCCGGCGTGCGGGGGAAAGGCCCTTCCCTCGGCCCCAGGGTTCCGATACACTCCCCATAGCCTGTAGGCCCGCGGTTCAGGGCACCCCGTGTTACCCGGCGGGCCGGCGTCCGCGGTCGTCGGCCTCTCGTGCGCAGGACCCGCCGGAAAAAAGCTGATTCGTTCGGCACAAGAACCATGAGAAAGGAATAGGCCACGCAAGGCCTGAAATTTCGCGCTTCTTCGGAATCATCATCGCGATGTTCTTCGATGAGCACAATCCGCCACATTTTCATGCGCGTTATGGACGTGACAAGGCATCCATCGAGATCAGTTCCTTGCGTGTGCTGGAGGGATCATTGCCCCCCAGGGTATTGGGACTCGTCATCGATGGGCATCACAGCACCGAGAGGAGCTGTTTGCCAATTGGGAGCACGTTTGTCCATAATAGAGCACCCCACAAGATCGAACCACTACGGTAGGAGGCTCATCATGCTGTTTGACGTAGTTTCAGCCAGGCATATCAAGGATTACGAACTTGAGATCGCATTCGAGGATGGT
>CAVOIV010000026.1:0-28754 GCA_963695995.1 uncultured Methylomirabilota bacterium | reverse complement strand
TTACCTTGCCTATCCGGTTATTACCCACACCCCCAACATGTAGGGTGCTGCCAGGCTCCGGAGTAAAGCTCTGCGTAGGACGGTGCGGTGACGTCGCCCGCGATGCCGAGCAGGGAACGGAAGGCGTTGAACGGATAGAACCGCCTGTTGAAGCGGAAGGTGAATTCGTTGAGGTAGGCTTGCAGGTGCTGGTGACTGACCCCGTGATGGATGCCGTTCAACCACGTTTTCAGGTTTGCGAAGACGAGATGGATGATTGGCAGATATTCCTCGGCGACCTGCGGATCGCCCCGTTCAGCGATGGCGAGGTGTTTGTAGCCGCGCTTGGCGAGGCTGGCGTAGCCGCTCCAGTCGTCGGTGACGAGCGACGTGCCCGGCACAACGGCGCACTCAACGAAGCCGCAGAGCGACTCCGCGCTGCGGTCCGGCACGATGGCGAGCCGAACCCGCCCGGCATAGCGACCACCCTTCCGCTTGTCGAGCTTGGTGCCCGGCTTGCGCTGGCGAACCTCCACAGCGCTGGCGACAAGAACCTTATCGTGGACGCCACGGCCTTTGCCGCGCGTCCGGCCGCCAACCCAGGTTTCATCGACTTCGACGTGCTCGCCGGGCCTGCCGCCGATCCGGTCCTGATCCGGGCGCACCATCCCCGCGCGGAGCTTGTGGAGGATTTGGAACGCCGTCTCGTAGCGCGACAGGCCAAGTTGTCGCCGAAGCTGCACGGCCGACATGCCGGGTGTTTGGCTGGACACCAGATAGGCAGACCAAAACCATACGCTCAGCGGCGTGTGCGAGCGCGCCATGACCGTTCCCACCGTCAATCCGGTGTCACGGCGGCACTTGCGGCAGCGCAAGACGCCAGGACGATTTGCGAAGCGGAACGGCTCTCCCGCCGCCTGACAATGGGGGCAAACGAACCCGTCGCTCCAGCGACCCTTCTCCAGGTAGCCGGCACAGGCCGCATCGTCAGGGAAAAGTCGCTGGAACTCTGGCAGCGATTGTGGGAACCGAAGATTGCCACGCTGGTGAACGTCCATGAGCATGGCCGAACACTACCGCTAGTGGCTGTGGGTGACAACCGGATAGGCAAGGAATTTACTATCTACCCCGTTCACGTCATGACCCGAAAATCCTTTGGGTTGATGACGCGGAAATTGTCGGTGACCGAATCACAAAGGTCCGCCCAATTCCCCGGAACCTTTTCACGCAGAAAACTGAGCGTCGCATCGGCGAACTGGGCGCAAGTTGCGTAGCACTTGTTGTGAGTGACGTTTCTGTGCATGAGGCCCCATAACCGTTCGATCGGGTTCAAGTGCGGGCAATACGTTGGGATGAAGTGCAGCTTGATGCGTCGTCCCGGCAGGGCCAACCATTCCTGCACGAGCTTGGCATGATGATAACGCGCGTTGTCCAAGAAAACATGGATGAGCGCCAGCATCGGATAGAGCGCCTCGATCGATTGCAGCAGCCTGATCGTCGAGGCGGCGTCGATGGTCAGGGCCTCGATCATCCGGGTTTGCCCGGTCTCCAGGTCGATCGCGCCGTGAATGTTGATGCGTTGACGCCCGCTCGTCTGCTCGATCGCGAGCTTCTCTTGGCTCGGCGCCCAGCAGCCGACAGGCCGCGCCGCATGGGTCGGATGCACGGCGTCCGCAAACAGCACGGCCTCGTCGTCGCCCAAGGAATTCAGCAGCTTTTCGTAGCCCTCAATGAAAGACCCGCGCCAGGTCCACCTGGGTTCCCCTGTCCCGCATCGGGGTAAGCATGGCCGCGATGACGCCGCGAAGCCGGGGAGCGCGTGTCGGTTCGGTGCTAGACATAGACTTCGGCCTCCATGTTCAGGATCTTGCAGACCCATTTGAGTTCTTCCACGTAGTCGCCGTAGACCCCGTGGATGTGATTGGAGCTGTAGGTGGCGATGAACCGCTCGGGCGACACCTTGAGCTTGGTGAAGGCGTGCGGCCACTCGCCGGTGGTCGCCTGCGACTTGGCGAGGGCCTTCTTCTCGTCGGAAGGCCAGGAACTCCGCCGGCAGCGATCGCCATCCAGTACTTGCCGTTCTTGCGGGTGAGCCGGCCCAGCGTGACCTCGCCCGGCGCGGCGATGTGCTGGACCGCGGCGCCGCCGGCCGGGAAATAGAAGATCTCCGGCACGAGCTTCACCTTGGGGAGGTTCACCTTGGGGTCGAAGGACTTCCCCGCGAAGTAGGTGGCGTGCTGGCCCGAATTCACCATGTCCCAGAAGTCCCCCTCGGCGTCGTAGTGCCGGACGTCGGCGAAGAGCACGGGGGTCCCGGCGATCTCCTTGAAGATCTCCATGGTGAGCGCGCCGTCCGAGTCCGCCTCGGTGGCGCACACGATCGGCTCGTGCGGGCCCTCCCAGTCGTAGGGGTCGTTGAGGAACGCCTCGGTGAGGTCCATGGTGCAGAACGAGTTGGTCAGCTCCGGCTGGCCCTTGATCCCCACGAAGTCCAGGTCCCACTCGTCGATCAGCTCGCGGACGGCGTGGTAGCTCCGGATCTGCCGCTCCAGCGTCTCGGGCGTGAGCGCCTTGCCGTCGTAGGCCACCTGGCCGCAGTGCTTCTCCAGCCACTGCCGCGCCTTGGTCACCCGCTTCTGGTCGATCGTCTCGGAGCGCCGGACGATCTCCCACTGGTCGATGTGCTCGATGTCCACCCCGAACTCGCGCCGCCACTGGTCCAGGGCGGGGACGGCCGTGTACATCCCCATCGAGCGGCCGCCGAAGAGGCCGTAGGTCTTGCCGCGCAGCCGGTTCACCGCCGAGGCCGCCCGCAGGAAGGCCATGACCTGCTTGAGGACCTTGGGATCCTCCACGTCCCCGGAGACCCGTCCGTGGAACACCCCGATCTGGTTCAGGCTGCCCGCCGCCGCCAGCATGGCCACCAGGCCGGGCGCCTGGGGGTTCACGTTGGACAGGCAGAGGAACGGGCCCGGGGCGAACTCGGTGGCGATGGCCGGCAGGTGCGGGAAGGCCCAGATGGCGAAGTTGAGGATCGTCGCCTCCACCCCGGCCGCCGCCAGTTTCTTCGCCTCGGTGCGCGCCAGCTCCGGCGTCCAGATGATCTCGCCGGGGACGCACTCGACCTCGCCCGTGGTCTCCAGGACCTTGACCAGCTTGTCCTGGAAGCCCTTGTTCATCTCGTACTGCAGGTCGTGGGCGAACTTGCGCCCGTCGGAGAATGTCAGGATGCCGATCTTGCGTTTCTGCATCGTCGCCTCCTTCGTAGTGTATAGTCGAGTCTGCGGCACTCCATCGCTGGCGCATGGCGCAGAGCGCATGGCGACCGACCCTTTGCGCTCCGCGGTTTTGCTCTCCCCTTTGCCCTTGCCCTTCGCCCTTTGCGCTATGCGCTTGGCGCTTGGCGCTACGCCGCCATCCTCGCCAGACTGTGCATCGTGGACCGCGCGGCCGGATACAGATCCACATACTGGCGGTACAGCGCATCGTAGACCTGCGCGCCGCTCCGCGACGGGGGTCACCGCCCGCTCGATGTGGACCATGCGGCCAATGGCGTCCTGGTAGTTCTTGAACACCCCCGCCCCCAGACCCGCCCAGATGGCGGCGCCCAGGGCCATGGTCTCCTTGTCGCGCGGCAGGTGGATCGGGACGCCCCAGGACGTCGGCCTGGATCTGGGTCCAGAGACGGCTCTTGGCCCCGCCGCCGCCGGCCACGATCCGTTCGAGGGCGAACCCGTGCGCGGCCATATCGTCCAGGATCTGGCGCGTGCCGAAGCAGATCCCCTCGACCACCGCCCGGTAGAGGTGGGCCAGCGTGTGCTTGAGGGTGAGCCCGACCACGGTCCCGCGCGCCAGCGGATCCTTGTAGGGGGTGCGGTTCCCCTGGAAGTAGTCCAGGACCAGCAGTCCTTCGCTGCCCGGCGGGGAGCGCCTCGGCCAGGCCGTCCAGGTAGGCGTACACATCCTGGCCGCGGCCCTTGGCCTGGGCGACGGCGTCGCTCCCGAACCGCTCCACCAGCCACTGGAGGATGCTGCCGGTGGCGGTCTGCCCGCCCTCCAGGGTGAACATGCCGTCCACCAAGGCGTCGGGGTACGGCCCCCAGATGTTGGCGAAGACCGGGGTGGGGGACTGGGCCATGTGGCAGGTCGAGCTGCCCAGGATGAGCGCCAGGTCGCCTGCGCCGACCGCGCCGAGCGCGATCTCGCCGGCGTGGGCGTCGATCCCGCCCTGCGCCACGACGGTCTCGGGCGAGAGGCCCACCTCGCGCGCCACCGCCTGGCTGATGCGCCCCAGCGGATCGCCCGACCGGGAGCACCTCGGTCGGCCACTTGGCCGCCAGCTTCTCGGCCCGGGCCGCGCGCAGGAAGTCGGCCGGCCACCCGCCCAGCGGGCGGACGTAGTTCCACTTGGCCGTCGCCGTGTTCAGGCTGGCGGTCATTCGACCCGTGAGCCGGAAGGTGAAGAAGTCCGCCTCGTCCACGATCCAGCGGGCCCGGGCGAACAGCGCCGGCTCGTGGCGCTCCAGCCAGCGCCCCTTGGGGATCATCCATTGCGGCGAGACCTTGCCTCCGCAGTACCGGAGGACCTCGTGGCCGGTGGCCGACGCCTCGTCCGCCTCGGCGTGGGCGCGCTCGTCCATCCAGAGCAGCGCGGGGCGGAGCGGCGTCCCGTCCTCCGCCAGGGCCACCACCGTGCAGGCGGTGCAGTCGTAGGACAGGGCGACGATGTCCTTGGGGTCGACCTTGGAGGCGTCCACGATCTCCGTGAGGGTCTCCACCGCCCCCCGCCACCACGCGTCCGCGTCCTGCTCGGCCCAGGCGGGTTTGGGATAGGTGGTGGCGAGCGGTCGGGTGGCGGAAGCCACCACCGTCCCCGCCAGATCGAACAGACAACTCCGGACGCTTTGCGTGCCGACGTCCACGCCGATCAGGTAGGTCATCGGGCGATCCTTTCCTGGCGTGCAGCGCGCTGACGCACACGCGCCAGCGGCGGGCCGACCTCCCGTGCCATGGCGCAGGAGTCCCGGACGAGGAGTTCCGGCTTCAGGACGACCCGCTGCGCGCGCCGCCGGGTGCCGGACCTGCCGATCTGCGCGAGCAGGAGGCGCATCGCCTCACGCCCTAGCTCGTACACCGGCTGCCCCACGGTCGTGAGCGGCGGATGGGTCAGCGTCCACCACTCCATGTCGTCATAACCGATCAGGGACAAGTCCGCCGGCATCCGGACCCCCTGCTCTCCCAGGGTCTGCAACGCCCCGACGGTCATCAGGTTGTTGGTGCAGAACAGCGCCGAGGGCCGGGGCGTGAGGTCCAGGAGCTGCCGGGCCAGGACGCGTCCGGACTCCTGCTTGAAGTCGCCTTCCCGGATCAGAGCGGGGTCGGGGTGCAGCCCGGCGGCCCGCAGCGCGTCCAGGTACCCCTGGAGCCGCTCGGCCCCGGTGGACCGCACCACCGGGCCGTGGATGATGGCGATCCGGCGGTGGCCGAGGCGGAGGAGATGCTCGGTGGCCAGGCGGCCGCCGAGCACGCTGTCCACCTTCACCGTGTCGATGGCGAGACGAGGCAGTTCGCGGTCGAACAGCACCAGCGGGATCCGGCTCCAGCGCACGTCGCCCACCGCAGGGAGACTGCCCGCCGTGGTGGCGAGAATGATCCCGTCCACGCGTTTCTCGATCAGCACCCGCAGGTACTGGGTTTCCTTGGCCGGGTCCTCATCCGTGTTGCACAGGATGACGTTGTAGCCGTTCTCCTGCGCGCCGTCCTCGATGGCCCGCACCGCCCGGATGAAGAACGGGTTGGCGATGTCCGAGATGAGTAGACCCACGGTGTGGGTGCGGCGGGTCACCATGCCCCGAGCCAGGGCGCTGGGCTGGTACCGCAGCCGCTTGGCCACCGCCTGCACCCGGCGGCGCGTCGCGTCCCGGACCGCCGGGCTGTCCCGCAGCGCCTGCGAGGCGGTGCCCACCGAGACGCCAGCCTCCCGCGCAACGTCTTTGATCGTGATCATCCGTCACCATTCCTTCGGACAGGGTGTGTCATTCCCACTGCTTACACCTCCGCAGGGTCGAACACGTAATGGAATATTCGTTCCCGCCGATACGTGGCCACCACGTGCACCTGCCCGCCGGCCGCTTGGATGATCGAAGGATACGAGTACTCACCAGGCCCAGTCTCCAGGTCAAGCCGATGCGACCACGTCACGCCGTTGTCGCCCGACACCAAGACCGAGAGGGGCGTACGCCCCTCGGACACGGGATTGCAGACCAGGACGATCCGTCCGTCGGTGAGGCGAACCGCATCCAGTCCGCTGTTGGGGTTCGGGACGGAGGTCCGCTCCACCGGCGACCACGTGCGGCCGTAATCGTCGGAGGTCGCCGCGCACACACACCCGACCCGCCGCGTCGAACGCATCAGCATCTTGACGCGGCCCGGTGCGTATTCCCACAGGGTGGGTTGGATCACCCCGGCGAACTCGCTTGGGAGCACCAACTGCCCAGCCGCCTCGTCCCAGACGGCGCTCACCACGGTTTCCGCACCCGCCGTGTATGTCCCGGCCCCCGGCGCCACGATGGGCCCGTGCTTGGTCCACACGCGCCCCCCATCCGCACTCGCCTCCACCCAGCAGGCCCACGATCCCCAGGTTTCGTGGGACGTCCCGCACAGAATGTCGCCGTTACTCAGGGTGATCGGTTTGTTCTTGGCCGGCCCGATCAACCCCGCCGGCAGCATCACGGGCGCGGACCAGGCGCGGCCGCCGTCGGACGACTGCCGGTACATGCCCGTCCAGGTGGGGACCGACACCCCGATCTTGTAGAAGAGCCACAGCGCGTCGGCACCGTGGCGGAACAGCAACGGGTTGTAGTGAGACACGTTGGGTTCGTCGGCGACCTTCACCGGCGCTGCCCAGGCGCCGCCCTCCGCGCGTGCCAGCCAGATGGCGACGTCCGCATGCCCTTCGTAGGTCCCGGCAAACCATGCCGCCAGGAAGGCGCCCGGTGTGGCCTCGACGATGGTCGCGGCGTGGCATGACGGCACGTTGGGGTTGGATGCGAAGATGGGTTGCTTGGACGGCACGGTGACATCCTTCCGCTCGACCAGAACGGTCTCCCCTAGCCCTTGAGCCCGGTCAAGGCGATCCCCTGGACGAAGTAGCGTTGCAAGAGGACGAAGATCAGGAGGGCCGGCACGGTGGCCAAGACGGACCCGGCCATGCTCATCCCGTAATAGGCGATCGCCCCGCCACTCACCGTGCCAGCCAGCGAGGCCGCCAGCCCCACGGGCAACGTGCGCGTAGCGTCCGAGTTGGTCACGATCAACGGCCACATGAAGTCGTTCCACGACTGGATGAACAGGAAGATCGCCACCGCCATGATGGGCGGCCTCGAGAGGGGCAACACCACGCGGAGCAGGATGCCGAGGCGGCCGGCGCCGTCAATGGTGGCCGCCTCCTCCAGTTCCTGGGGGATTCCCTGGAAGAACTGCCGCAGCAGGAAGACCCCGAACCCGTTCGCGACGGTGGGCATGATGAGGCTAAAATAGGTGTCCGTCAGTCGCAGCTTAGCAAGCCCGAGGAAGAGCGGCACGATGGTGATGTGGACCGGCACCAGGATGGTCGAGAGGATGAGGAGGAAGATCCACTGCTGTCCACGGAAGCGCATCTTCGCAAACGCGTACGCCGCTGGAATGCTGATCAGCAGGCCCACGAGTGTCGCGCCGGCCGCCACGATGAGGCTGTTCAGCCCCCAGGCCACCAGCGGGAACTTGACCAGGACCTCCCGATAGTTCTGCAATGTGAAGGTCTGGGGGATCCAGCGAGGCACCAGGCTGAGGATCTGCCCCTCCGGCTTGAGGGACGTGGAGAGCATCCAGAGGAGCGGCCCGACCCAGAGAACCAGGACAAGGCCCATGAGGGCGTACAGGCCCAACCGCATGGCGAGGTCCGTCCGGACGAACCCGCCGGCGCTCTCGCGGGTGGTCATCCGGAATTGGACCACCGTGATGACCAGCAGCAGGGCAAAGAGCGCGTACGCGATGGCCGCGGCGTACCCCATCTCGAACCAGGTGAAGCCCACCACGTACAGGTAGTTCACGACGGTCAGCGTGCTATTGCTCGGGCCGCCCTGCGTCATGACGTAGACCTGGCCGAAGACCTGGAACGACTTGGCGATGGACATCACGACCACGAAGAACGTCACCGGCCGGAGCATCGGCAGCGTGACGTGCCAGAACTCCTGCCAGCCGGTCGCGCCGTCGATGCGCGCCGCCTCCCGCACCGGCACGGGGATGTCCTGGAGCCCCGCCAGGTACAACACCATGTTGTACCCCGCCGTCCACCACACCGTCGCCAGGATGATGGAGAGCATCGCCGTCTCGGTCGCGGCCAGCCACGCCCAGGGCCCGAGGCCGACCTGTCCCAGGTAGTAGTTCACGATCCCCGGCGCCGGTCGGGTCCAGGACCCAGCGCCAGAGGATTCCCGACCACGGACACCATCACCACGTAGGAGCCGAAGACGCAGGTCCGCGTCACCACCCGGCCCCGCAGCGGTTGGTTGAGGAGCAGCGCCAGGCCCGAGCCCGACCACCGCCATCGAGGGGCACGATGATCGCCGTGTACACCACGGTATTCTTGAGCGCCGTGTAGAAGAGGGGATCGGTGAAGAGGCGCCCGTAGTTCCGGAGCCCCACGAAGCGCGGCGTCCCGACGATCTTCCAGTCCGTGAGGCTGAGCGACGGCGCTCCACACCGCCGGCACGAGAAAGAAGGCCAGGAACACCAGGACGTACGGTGCGAGGAACAGCCAAGGGGTGAGGCCCGCCCTGCGCGACCGCCACCGTCCGCGCCCGGCGGAACTCGCCGTGTCTGCGTTCGTCATCACGCGTCCCGTCTCACTCTTCACGCGCGGGATGCCCCCGGGCCGGGGCGCGGCCTGGTCTATTGCTCCGCGAGAATCGCGTTGACACCCTTCTCGGCATCCGCCAGCGCCTGATCCACCGTCTTCTTCTGCTGGACGATCGATTCCCAGGCGGCCACGAGGGGACTGGCGGGATCGTGGGTGAACACCTTGGTCTGCGCCTTGATCGGCGGGTTCAGGATCCACCCCGACTCCGGCTGAATCCCCGGCGTGAACGCGTTCCAGAGAGGCATCGCCTTGAACTCGGCGCTGGCGAGGATCGACGGCGCGCCGGGGCCTGGCCGCCCTTCACCCAGGTCAGGCTGTTCTCGCTCATGTACCGGATGAACTTCATGGCCGCCAGCTGCTTGGCCCGATCCGGCTGCTTGCCCAGGACGAGCTGGTGGCTCATCCCCCAGGTGGCGAACTGGCCGAAGATCTTCGGCATCGGCGCCGTGTTGAACTTCAGTCCCTCCTGGCGCAGCGCGCTGTTGATCAGCCACGGCCCGATCAGGATCATGGCCGCCTGCTTGGTGAGGAACGCCTTGTTGATGTCCGTCATGACCGGCGGCGCCACCTTGTGGACGTGGACCAGGTCGGACATGAACTGGAAGGCCGCCTTCCCCTTGGCGTCGTTGAAGGCGGCCTTCTTCAGGTCGTCGGTGAACATCTTGCCGCCCTGCTGCGCCAGGAACCCCATCCAGTAGCGCACCGGCCACGCCGTCGAGCTCGGGATCGCCACGCCCCACTGGTTCGGGCCCGTCGTCAGCTTCTTGGCCGCCGCGACGAACTCGTCCTTGCTGTTCACCGGCGGCTTCTTGGGATCCAGGCCGGCCTTCTCGAACAGCTCGGTGTTGTAGTAGAGCCCGAGGATGTGGGTATCCATCGGCACCCCGTACCGCTTCCCGCCGACCACGCCGAGGTTCCAGGCGCGGGGCACGAAGTCGTCGCCCTTGATGCCCGGCCTCGCCGAGCAGGTCGTCCATGGGCTGGAGCGCCCCCATGCGCACCATCTCGGGCACGACCGTCACCCACATCAGGAGCATCTCGGGCGCCCCGCCGGTCTGGGCCGAGGCCACCAGCTTGCTGTGCAGCAGGTCCCACGAGTAGAACGAGGGCGTCACCTCGACCTCGCCTTGGCGAGCCGTTGAAGGCCTTGATCATCTCCTCGAACCGGCCCTTGTCGTCCCCGGTCAAGCCGGTCCAGGCGTTGATCTTGACCCCGGCGCTGACGCCGCTTGTCAGACTCAAGACCAGCACCGCCACGACCATCCCGACTCCCCATCGCATTCGCATCACGGCCTCCTTTGCACGACTGTGCAGTGTGGTGGTGCGGACCCGAGGCGACCAGTGCGCCCCGATGGGCGAGCACCGCCCGATCCGGTATCCGCCTTCCAGGGTAACCACTGATCCCTCAACGGGAGCGTGTGCTGAAATCGAAACGTTTCACTTCACGCCGCAAAAAAAAGACGGCCCCCCACGCCAGGATGTTTCCAGGAACCGACATACCTCCTTGACCCACAACTAGACTTGGTATCCGACACCAACACACCATCCCCTTCCGCTCACCAGACGCTGCGGCGCATCGCCCGCATCGATTCGAAACGTTTCACTTCTCGATGCCACAAAAAACGCCCCTGGGTGCGCGACGATGAAAGAACCGGTGCTCCTCGTCATGGAAGAGCTACGGTTTTCAGGATAGTCGGGACGCGTTTTCTGTGTCAATGGAATTCTGAACGGTCCCTCCACCGCGTGCATCGCTCGCCGCACGGCACCTGGCCCTGTCCGCCGTGCCTCCCCGACTCCCGTGCGCCAGGCGCAAGGTTATCTGCCATCCGAGCCAAGTGCCGCCGTTAGTCCCCCGGCGGGGCGCACGAGTTCCGCAGGAGGTTATTCGTACAGAACAGTGCGCTCGGCGGTGGCGTGAGCGTCAGGAGTTGCTGTGCGAGTGCGTACCCGCTGGCCTGTTTGAATGTTCCCGCACGGATCAGTGCAGGGTCGGGCTGGACTCCCGCTTCTTGCAGAGCCTCCTGGTATCCCTGAAGCCGTCCGACCCCGTGGGATCGCACCAACGGGCCGTGGATGACCCCGATACGGCGATGCCTGAGTTCCAGCAGGTACTGGGTGACCAACCGCCCTCCGGTGACGCCATCCACCGTCACACTGGAAATAGCCATGCCAGGCAGCCGGCGGTCGAAGAGGACCAGCGGGATGTGGCCCCAACCTACTTCCTGAATCGCCTCCTTCGCGGCCGTCCTCGCCAGGCTGATCCCATCCACCCGCCGTTCCATGAGCACCCGGAGGAACTCCGCCTCTTTGGCGGGATCCTCGTCGGTATTGCAGAGGATCACGTTGTAGCCGTTCTCGTGCGCGAGGTCCTCGATCACCCGGACAGCATGCACAAAGAAGGAATTGGCAATGTCAGAGATGAGCAACCCGATGGTTTGGGTTCGGTGGGTCACTAACCCTCGAGCGACGGCGCTGGGCTGGTAGCGGAGCCGTTTGGCGACGGCCAGCACACGCTCCCGCGTGGACTCACGGACACGGGGACGTCCCGCGAGGGCTTCGGAGGCCGTCCCCACCGACACCCCCGCTTCCCGCGCGACACCCTTGATCGTCACCATCGGAAAGCGCTCCGCGCCTCCCGAGGCTTATCGTGGCAAGTCCAGACGGCCGTGAGACTGGGGAGCGCTGGAAATGGGACGATGGCGCGTGATTGCAACGAACCGGTCGCGGTCCTGCGGGCGGTGATGAGCGAAGACGCAGTCTTCGTGAATAAACCGGGCTAAGCGCGCCAGGACGACTAGGCCGCAATGGCGCAGGAGGTCCACATCGCTGTCCGGGCCGAAATCCTTCCGCAGCGCCTCCCTTGGGACGGGCAGCGCTTCCCCAAGGGCGAGGCGGTCCTCGAGGTGGAGCCGGATCGCATCACGAATGTTCCGCACGACCTCCTCGTATGTCCGTCCCTGCGAGTAACAGCCTTGAAGTTGCGGCCAGGTGGCCACGTACCCGGCGCGATCCCGCTCGACCACGGCGGTCACCTGGAGCCGGCGCTCCACCTTCTGCGCTGGCCGTCGTGCAAGGCGACGGACCGTCAGATCCCGCAGCCCGGCTCCCGCAACCGCCTCGCCAGCTCACCTTCCATGGCGGCAGCCAGCGCATAGGGCACATCATCCACCACCGGATACGGTTTCACGGTGTCCTCACCTGCCGGCGTCCTCGCCACGAATTGAAATCACCCATATGCGAATTCAAGCACTTAGCTCCGAAATGGAGTCCGGTCCCTTTTTCGGGATTTCGCTTGACGCGCCCTTTCCGCCGGTGCTAGCGTGCCCCCTACCTCGGCGGCCGGGGAGGTCCCGCCCCGGCGGGGCCCCTCCTGCGGTCGCCAGCTCCCGGTGGTTCACCTTCCCGAGTATGAGCGGTACGGTTTCTCCGTCGCAAAGCCCTTCCGTCTGCCAGCAGCCGCGACGGATGACCTGAGAGCCTACCTGTCGGCGCATGTGTCGTGTCACCCTTTGCTGGAGGTGAGTCATGAAACGGCGGCTCTGCAAAGCGTCAGGTATTCTCGGTCTCATCGTCGTATTTGCTCTGCTCTTTGCCGTCGCGATCGGTCCTGCGGCGACGCCGGCCCTCGCGGGGACCTCATCGCCCACGGCCCAGTCCGCCGAACCCTTCTACTTGAAGGCCATTGACCACGAAAAGGCCAAGCGCGGCGGCACCCTGAGGCTGGCGGCGCACGGCCCTCCCTCGATGTTCGACATCTATGCTTCTGGGACCATCGCCAACGTTGGCACCCAGGGGCCCATGTACGACCTGCTGGTGCGGCAGGATCCGAGGGACCCAAAGCTGCCCATAATCCCGAGCTTGGCCACGAGCTGGACCATCTCCTCTGATGGGATGACCTACACCTTCAACCTGCGGAAGGGCGTCAAGTTCCACGACGGGACTGACTTTTCAGCAGAAGACGTGAAGGCGACCTTTGACCGTATCGTCTTCCCACCGGCTAATCTGCTCAGCTTGCGGATTCTGCCCATAAAAGAGACCGTGGTGCTTGACCGCTACACCGTTCAGATGAAGCTCTCCGAGCCCAGGGACTCGTACACCTTCCTTGCCTCTCTCGCCGGGGGCTGGAACGTCATCACCAGCAAAAAGACCCTCGACAAATACAAAGGCGACCTGAAGCAGGTGGATAATTTCCCGGGCACCGGCCCCTTCATGTACAAGAGCCGGACTACCGAATCATGGGAAATGGTCAGGAACCCCAATTACTGGAACCCCTATGCGCCCTACGTTGACCGTATCGTCCATGTCTGGCTGAAGGCCTGGACGCCCGAGTTGGCCGCGGCGCTGCTGGGTGGTCAGGTTGATTGGGCGATGTGGCTGGACCCCAGCGCGTACCAGAAAGTGAAGGCCAGTCCCAACATGTCCGGCCTCATCTGGCTGGCGCCGAACCTGTCCTCCTGGATCGGCTTCAATAACGACCGCGAGCCGCTCAATGACAACCGTGTGCGCCGCGCCTTGCACCTGGCCCTCGACCAGGACGCCCTTAGCAGGATCACCCAGCAGTTTAACCCGACAGCACAGTTGGCTGACTACCTTCCGTCTCCATTCGGCAAGAGCTACGAGGAGCTGATGAAAGAGTACCCCAACGCCTCTGCCACGAGGGAGAAAGCCATAGCCGACGCCAAGAAGCTCATGGCCGACGCCGGATACCCCAACGGCATCGCCAAGACCTTCAACTTCGTGGTCAGAGAATCCCCCCAGAACAGGCAGCTAGCGGCCTACGCACAGGCCGAGTGGGAGCGGCTCCTGGGGGTAAAGACGCGCCTCGAGGTTGTGCAGGTCTCCGCGATGGTGGACCGGCAGGTCGCCGGGACTTTCGACATGATCTCCCACGCCGCGTGCTTGGGGGGCGCTGACCTGGGCGCCACCCTGAGGATGTGCTACAGCATTAACAAGGCTACGGGCAAGAAGTCCGACAGCAACTTCACCAACTTCAAGAACGCCGAGTTCGACAAGATCCTCGACCAGTTCTCCTTCGAGGTGGACGCACAGCGCAAACTCCAGCTTGGCCGGCAGTTGAACCAGATCCTCAACAACGAGATGCCCAACACCGGCGTGACCGCCGACGGTAGAGCGTACGGCTGGTACAATTACGTGAAAGGGCTGCCCAAGGTCGGTGGCAACTCTGACCTACAAGACCGATCAGTGGGACTTCGTCTGGCCTGACACAATAGTTGCGGTGGCGCGTGCGCGTCACCCCCGTTCTTTTCTCACAGGCTGCGGACAAACCCATCCCGCTCGGGCTGCTCAAAAAAGTCCAGACGCCAGGCGGTAAACGCAGGGCCGAGTGAACGTACTCCAGGTACGCCGCAGCGAGTGCCCGAGCGAGACAACGCCGCAGATGGGCCTTTTTCACAGCCGGCGTAAGGAGTCTTCAGGGTGCGGATACCTGGCCCACGCCTCTTGCTCGTCATACCGACCCTGCTTGGCGTCACCATGATCATCTTCGTCGCCATGCGCCTGCTTCCGGGCGACCCGCTGGTTGCCATCTTCGGCCTCGAGGGCGAGGAGGATGACTCCAGAGCAACGTGCGAACCTGGAGCAGGCCCTCGGACTCCGCGACCCATTCGTGATTCAGTACGGCAATTGGCTTCGGGACATCGGCAGCGGTGAATTCGGCAAATCGTTGCTGCGGGGGACAGCGTCACCCAGTTCGTGTTGCGCCGCGGTCCGATTACGTTGGAGATAGCCCTCCTTGCGACCGTGCTCTCCTGGACGGTCGGCTTTCCCGTCGGGATGATCAGCGCCCTACCGAATTCCTGGATGGATCACGCCAGCAGGACCTTCTCTATTCTGTTCGTCGCCATCCCCGGCTTCTGGCTAGGCCTCGTGACGGTCCTCGCCCTGATACTCTGGTTCGACTACAAGGCGCCGATTCTGCCAGTGTATCCCTGGGAGAACCCCTGGCAGAACTTCCAAATGGTAGCAGGTCCCGGGTTGGTCCTGGGCCTTGGATTTGCCGGGTTCGTGGCGCGGACGGTCGGCTTTCTCCCTCGAAGTCATACAGGAAGATTACGTCCGGACGGCGCGCGCCAAGGGCCTGCACGAGCAACTGGTCATTGCCCGACACGCCCTTCGCAATGCGATGCTCCCGGTGATAACCTGGGGCAGTCTTTCGGGCGTCGCCCTGGGTGGCTCGGTCGCCATCGAGAAGGCGTTCGGTGTTCCTGGGCTGGGCCTGACCATGATTGACGCCATCCTGGACCGAGACTTACCCGTGGTCCAGAACCTCGTGCTCCTGTACGCGGTTGTCTTCGTGCATGGTGAACCTGATCACGGACATGAGCTACGCCTGGTTAGACCCGAGAATACGATACGACTAGGACCGGCCAGTTCAGCATCCGGGTTGAGGTTGTGCGTTGGAGGCGTTCTTCCCTGTTGGACCACGCTGGGCCTAGCAGGTTGCTGGAATGGCTGCGAATGAGGACAACGAATTGGCAGTCCGGGCTGGTTTTGAAGAGAGAGGAATGAGGAAGCCCCTGGGAGAGTGGCCTCAGGTGGTCGAGAACCTTCGCCCGGCGCTACCGTCTTTCCACCGGTTGGGGAATCGTGGCTGCGGTCATAATCCTGCTGGGTGTATTCGCTCCGTTGGTTTCGCCCGATGACCCCCTTCGGCCTAATGTCTTGGTCCGGGCCCAGGGACCAAGCTGGCAGCACTGGTTGGGGACGGATTTTATCGGCAGGGACCTGCTGAGCAGGATAGTCCATGGTACCAAATGGTCCCTGTTCGTCGCTGTCACGTCTGTGCTGCTGGGCACCACATTGGGGGAGCGGTGTGGGCGGTTGCCAGTGCCTTTTTCGGTGGCAGGTTTGACCTGCTCGGCGAGCGTCTGGTCGAGGTGTTGTTGTCCTTTCCGCCGATACTCCTGGCGCTGTTGCTCGCCTCGGCCCTTGGAGCGAGCACATGGACGGTTATCCTGTCCATCGCCGCCACCAGAGTGGCCTATGCGGCACCCGTATCATCCGTTCCCAGGCCTTGGCTGTGAAGGACCTTCCATACGTCGAAGCCGCCAGGAGCCTCGGGTCCTCCTCCTGGCGAATCATCTTCCTTCACATCGCGCCCCAGTGTATAGGAGTGTACCTGGTGCTCCTCACAACGTCCCTCGGCATCGCCATTGTCCTGGAGGCCACGCTGGGGCTTCCTTGGCGCCGGGATTCCGCCTCCCACGCCGACCTGGGGCAACATGCTGGGCGACGCGGCCTCCATGCTGATCCCCAAGTGGCACCTGGTGGTCTTTCCAGGGGTAGCCATCGTCATTACGGTCTTGGCCTTCAACCAGCTCGGCGACGGCCTGCGCGACGCCTTCGACCCCCGGCTCCGCGGCACCAACCCTCTAGCTCCAGGATTATTCACGCAGGATTCGCGAATAATCCGAGCTTACCTGATCAGCAGCCTCTTCGGTGAGAACAGGGGCTGCTCGACGACTCCCCAACACAAAAACACGCCGTTCCTCCGAAGGGAACCGACGCTTCGTTTGCTCGGGGCTCCTTCAAGTTCATCGGCCGACCGACCTCCGGTGCCAAAGCGTGTCGTGCAATCACTATACAGTCTATACCAGACACCGGCTACAGACGCAATCGGGCAGCGACGAGATGGCGACAAAAACGAACGGCGAGTAATGGGGTCAGGTCTTGTATTGTGCATTACGTCCCGTTTGCCTTTCGGCTCTATTTCCCTGGACCGCGCTGGAGCCGCACGGGGCCCGAGGCATCGCCGCCGCCGCGCCGGGTGGATCCTCGGTCCTCGTACTGATAGCGGCCAGTGGCGTCGGGCCTGCCGTGCCCTACGCGGTTGGACCGCGCATCGTTTCGACCAGCTAGCAGTGGGCGTAAGGCGTCAGGCGTGGCGAACACAGCGGACAGAAGGCAGAGATCAGAGCGGCAGAGGACAGATGGCAGAGAGCGTGAGGCGACAGGCAAACACGACAGAGCAGCTGACAGAGTGCAGGGTGAACGGGTCAATTGGTCAACTGGGCGATTGGGCATCTCGGGAAGATCGGGAGGAATCAAGAGAAAGCGGAAAACGAGGACGCTTGACTGTCGGGGCTCAGAAGCGCTCCCATTCGTCTTCGCTGAGACCCGCTTGCCTCATGATCGAACGAATCACGGGCACAGGGACGTCCCCAGGATGGATCGGGACAGTAACACCCCGCCCGTCCGGATGCACATAGCGGGCATGGCTGCCGCGCTGTCGGTTCCAGACGAACCCTGCACCCTCCCGCTTGCGGATGATCTCCCGAGCACGAAACGGTCTAAGCTGCATGGGCCGGGAGATTCACACGGAGAAAGAACCCTTCCTGCCCCTCGCGGTCCGCGGGGAGGGGCTTCCCCTCCTCCCGCAAGCAATCCAGATGGAACGTCAGCATCGCCTGCAAACGGTCCAGCGCCTCCGGGACGTCCGCGCCATAATCCGCAAGCTGCAGCGCAGGAATCTCGGCGACAACACTGCCTGTTTCCTGGTCCTTCTTTACGACCACCCGGTATTGCACAGCCGCAGGCACACTCATGTTTTCTCCTCCCCGTGATCGATATTAACATGGAGTCTACCAGTGTGCATGCAGTGTGACAACCCCGATCCGCGGTGGAAAGCAGACGGCAGCGGACGAACGGGTGATTAGTCAATTGGGCCATTGGTCGATTAAGGAAGGGCGCAAAGAGCAGGCACGAGGCAGAGGACGGGAGGGGTGAAGCGTGAGGCGTCAGACTTGGCGAACACAGAGGGCAGACGGCAAAGAGCAGGGCAGAGAACACTCGCCTGGATCCGTCAGCGGCCGGTGGTTTTTGCCCGTGCAATCGTGCACTCCAAATGCATAATTGCACACCGGAGGTGGACTTCTGGCGGACCTCCACCGGCGCGGAAGTGGACTTCGTCGTGGACACCGGGTCGGTTCTCGTCCCCATCGAGGTGAAGACCTCCGCCACCCCACGGCCGGCGATGGCCGCGGGAATCGTCACGTTTCGCGACCCGCTCGGCGCCAGGGCCGCCCCCGGCTATCTGGTCCACGCCGGCGAGGTCCGCTTGCCGCTCGCCCCGGGCGTCACGGCCCTGCCATTCGCGGAGCTCTAGTCAACCCCTTCCCTCGACTTGCCCTGGGTCCACGCGCGACTGGAATAGACCGTTTGCTTCCGGGACATCTTGTCGAACCCCCGATCCTCAAGATCGTGGAGCATCTCCTTGATTCGCCGGCGGGCGGTCGGGATCTCGGGATCGGTGGCTGCCGCAATCTCGGGACCGGCGAGAAAGGCGGTGAGCCGCTGGATGGCCTCCTTCACATCACCAGCATCTGCCTGGGCGATAGCCGCCTGGAGAACCTTCGCGGCACGGAGGTTGAGCAACTCTTTGCCCACCGCGGCATCCGGCGGGATGGCGGCGACTTTCGCGGGGGCAATCGCTCCGATGACGACCTCGTGGGTGAGGGTCTTGGAGCATATCCCCCCGACCACGTCGTCGTACGTGACGGTGACCGTCCCTAGGTCCGCCCACCGCTCCTTCTTCCCCGGATCGGTCCGGAGGGTCAGGAGAAGGGACCGGGTGTCCTCGCTGACGAGATCACCCACGGTGACGGCGAGGGTCTTCCCGTCCCGGTGGTGCTCCACCGGTGAGCAGAGGTCCACCCGCCGGGCGAGACCGCTCGGGGTGAACGTCACCCGGAGGTTCTGCGCGGCGATCGTCAGGAGTCCCTCCAGCTCCCTGGCAACGATGGTCGGCGCCTGGTCCGCGGTCTCGACGTGATAGGCGTTTCCCCGACCGGCATCGGCCAGCGCGGTAAGGAGATCTTCGTTGAAGTCTTCGCCGTAACCTATCGTCGTTGTGGGTCAAAGACCGGACCTGGCACCCCAGCCAGAAGACGGCCCCGGAGAAAGACGGCCGCCTCCGGATGACCCTCACCGTCGCCGCCACGCCGGAGCTGGTCGGCTGGCTCCTGGGATTCGGCGGCGGCGTGACCATCCTCCAACCCCAAGAACTTAAGGATGCTGTTCGCAGCGCCGCCGAGAATATTCTAACCAAGACGTGACCTGGGGGAAGCTGGCAGTAGACAGCTGGCGGCTGGCAGGGAGCGACAAGTCAACGAGTCGATGCATCCATTGGCCGATTGGGCGAATTGCGCAACTGGGCCACGAGGAGGAACGGACGGCTGCCAAGGCGAAGAGGCGCGAAGCTGCAGGCAGGAAGACAGGCTGCAAACAATCACGTCGCGCTTACAAGAGTTCTTTGAACGCGTCGATGGTGAGGCCGGCGTCACGCACGATACCGCCCATCATGACAACGTGTTTACCTTGGCGAGCGATGCGAAAACCGGCTTTCTGGAGGGCGCGGACGGCATCCAGATGGTTGATGCCGGGAAGTTTCCCCATGGCTAAACCGCAACGTCAACCTCACGCATCTCGGCACCCTGGGTCAACTCCGCGGTGACCGGAAGGTACTCCCGTATGGCCTCCCGGATGTTCTCCAGCGCTTCCCCTTCGGTGGCGCCCTGCGACCAGCAGCCAGGCAAGCCCGGCACCGACGCGCTATACCCTTCCTCTGATGCTCGAAGCGCAATACGATAGATCATTGTCCCTACCTCCGTAAGGATATTATACCGTCTGCACTCCCTCACGCTTAGTCGGAAACGGTGCCATTGATGCTGGGAGGACCCAGAAGTCCACGCCACGGCCGCCACGCCGCAGCCAAGTCGATCAGCGCGCGCCACCGTGAATAGGAGCGAATGCTCGAAACGCTCCATCAAGTCCGGGGGCATCTCAGAGGTTGTGTCTTGGTGAGAATGTCAACCGTGAAGCCGGCACAGCGCGCACCCTGCCACAATCGCCGCGCACAGCAGAGCCGCCGCGAGCCGCCGGTGCCGTCCCGCAGTTCGCATTGAGATCGTCCCTTCTATGCGGTGCGACCTGCGCGCGCCCTGTGGGTTTTCCGCAGCGCGTGTCCCCGCTCCTGGCTGGGACCGACCGCCACGGAGGTGGGGGGTCCGTCGTCACCGGACACGAAGGCAATCAGGTCCTCGTCCGTTCCGAACGCGATCAGCGCGAGGGCGAGGTGGTTCAGCAGCGCCGCCTCCGTGTCGTCCGGCGCGCGCGTCGGAAGGCCCACCTCCGCGAGCTCCTCCGATCGAGGACGAAGCCGTGAGTCGGGTAGTCCTGCACCAGCCGCTCCAGGAGCTGGGGGCCCGACTCCGCGCAGAGCGTTGGTCGGTAGCGCCGCAGCACCCGTTCGGCGTACGCCTTACCTACGGCCAACCCGCGAGCGCACTCCGCCAACCGGGCCGGGTCGAGCTGCTGGACGAGGGGCGCATACAGGGCCCCGACGAGCTCGGCGGCTTTGCTGCCCGCCTCCAACGGGCGGAGGCCGCTCTCCTTCACGATCCGGCGCACCAGGGTGTCATAGCACGCCGTGGCCCCCTCCTGGAGCTGGCGGAGCGCCACCCCGGGGAGCAACCGGGAGGTATTCAGGGGGTAATCGGCCGGCTGCTTCTCCTCGTACTGCTGGTCGAGGGGGCCGAGCTCCCCAGGCTCGCCCAGGACCAGCTCGTCCGCCGCCAGGCACAGGAGCGTCGCCGCGCTCTTCGCCTCGAAGGGCACGTAGACGGTCAGCTGCGTGAACCGGCGCCGGAGCTCCCGGGCGAGGAGGTACGCGGCTTCGCTCACCCCGCCGGGGCCGGCCACGATCACGTCGAGATGGTCGCCGCGGGCGCTCCCGAGCGCGGTCCGGACGGTGAGGACGTCCGCGTGGACCAAGGACCGGCTGACGAAGACCAGACACGGGCCGCCCCGGTGGCGCGCCAACGCCGCCGCCGCCTCTCGAATCCGCTCCGCCGCCGTCGGAACGTGCTGCTCGGTGGTCGCCATGGACACCTCCTTGGCCTGCAGGGTTCGCGTCATCGACGGCCGCCGGCTTCAGGCCCGGCCGACCGTGACCGGCACGATGGTGAAGCGCGCCTCCCACCGGTCCCGATCCTCCGACGAGTAGGCCTCCGCGTCACAGGACCGCTCGAACAGCACCGGCCCGCCCGCGTCTTCCAGCCGGCGCGGCTCCTGCTCCGGCGTCGCCGCTTCCACAACTCATACATCCGCATGGGTGCCCTCCTCCCGTGACCCCAGGTTGCCGCGTCCTCTGATCCGCTCTCGCCCGCCCAGTGGCTCTCGCATGGCGGGATCATACAAGCGGCCTGTGACATCCGAGGTCACAACGGAAGTCTGTAGAGCCGAGTGCCGAGAGCCGAGTACGAACCGAAGTGCGGGGCGGCAGGCAGCGGTGGCCGGGTCGATTAGTCAATTGGTCGACTTGTCAATTCGCCGATGAGGGAAGAGGAAAACCAGAGGTGGCCAGGCAATCGGTCAATTCGTCAATCCGTCGATGATGGAAGAACAAGATGCAGCGGACGGAGTCCAGACAGCAGCAGGCAGCAGGCAGGTGACAGGTGGACAACGTGGGGCGATAGGCAGACGGCGAAAGGAACGGAGCACAAACAGCAGCAGGCAGCTGGCGGCTGGCAGGTGAAAATGGAAAACCGACAATGGAAAACCGGTCAACAGATCAGAAGGCCGCAGTCCGACGCCGGATAGAGAGTTTCTTGAGCCGGCAATCGTGCATGGTAAACCTGGGGCAGTCCGACTTGACATGGATGGTCGGGACCGCCACTCTTGTCCGTGTAGTACTACACATACAAAGGGTACGTGGGAGTCCTGCACAGCAGTGGTAGATGTTCGCGATATACGTCCACGTCGTCCGGAAGCCGAACGCCCGATGACTGATCGCCTTCACCTTGTTGTTCATGCCCTCCAGGGCGCCGTTCGTCACGCGGAGCTTCGTCCAGGCGAGGATCCCCTCCCGGTGCGTGCGGATCGTCTTGGCGAGCTTCGTGAAGGGGACCAGCCGGCTGTGACTGGCGCGCCAGAGCCACTGGCGGAGGTGGGCCTCCGCCCACGCAGTGGAGCGGTAGCCCCAGAAGCGGCGGAGGTCTTCCTTCAGCAGGTACGCCTTCACGATGGGCGCGTTCAACCGCAGGAGTCCCGAGAGGCGGGTCCGTTCGTCCCGGCGGAGGTTCTCGGGATTCTTCAGCCACAGGAACCGGGTGCGCTTGAAGTCGGGCTGCTCGGCCTCGGCCAGCTGCCGCCACATCTGCCGGCGAACGGTGTCCACCGCGTCCGTGGCGTACTTGGTCACATGGAAGCGGTCGAAGACCACGGCGGCCCGGGGCACCGCCTGCCGGAGGACCGCCAGGTACGGCCGCCACATGTCGCAGCAGACGACGCGGATGGGGCGCGCCCGGCGCCACCCCAGCCACGCGAAGAACCGCTGGAGCGTGGCCTCGTCGCGATCCTTTCCGATCCACACGACCCGGCGGCGCGCCAGGTCGTAGACGAGCGTGAGGTACTGCTGGCCCTTCCGTCGGCTCACCTCGTCGATGCCGAGCACATGCAGGGGCCACCACCGGCGGTGCGCGAGGCCCCACAGGACGGTCGCCTCCACGACGCTGGCCACCGTCTTCCAGTTCACGCGGAAGTGGGTGGCCACCGAGGTCCAGTCCAGCTTCCGGGCCAGCGTCGCCACCGCCCGGGCCAGGGCATGGGTCACCCGCTGCCACTTCTCCGCCCACGGGACCCGCTCCACCCGCAGGCCGCAGGTCGGACACCAGACCCGGTACGGCGCGTAGACGAGCCAGAGGGGCTGGTCCCGCACCGCGAGATCCTGCCACCGGCGTTCGGGACGGCGGGTCCCCGCGACCTTGGAGGCCGGGCGGCCGCACTCCCCGCAGCAGAGCCGCCGGCCCGGCAGGCGATCGACTTGCGCCACCAGGCCGCCGTCCGGGAGGGCCTCCGTCTTCACCACGGTATGGGCTTTCATTCCGAGCGACTTCCTGATAAACGTTTCCAGGCGCATCGGTCCTTGGCCTCCTCTCTCTGGGTTGCGAGCCCCGAGGAGGATAGCCGAGTCCCCCGATGCGCTTCTACTTTCCCGATGTTACGTACTCAAAATTAGTAACGGGCTATCACCAAGCTTAGCGTCAACGACGTGCGGAATGATTTCGCGGAGACGTTGAACCGCGTCCACTACCAGCGGAAGCGGGTCGTGGTGGAGCGTCGCGGGAAAGGCGTGGCGGCCCTCGTGCCCATGGGGACCTGGAGTTGCTCCAGGCGCTCGAGGACCGCATCGATCTGGCGGCCGCGCGGAAGGCGCTCAAAGAGCCTGGGCGGATCCCGTGGGAGAAGGTCAAGAAGGACTTGGGGCTGTAATCCGTGGCCTACGCCGTGGTTTTGAAACCGGCTGCCGTCCGCGCTCTACGGAAGCTGCCGGAGGACGTTAGACGACGTGTCGCGGCCCGCCTCGATTGCCCTCGCCGGCGATCCGCGGCCCCCTGGGGTGGAGGGCGCTTCAGGGGGCATCCGAACCTGTACCGTGTCCGCGTTGGGGATTATCGGATCGTCTACCAGGCGGCTCACCGGCCCCTTCTACCGAAACACCCGTCCGTATCGCTGACTTCACGTGACCACTGCGCGTGGAGGAATCCCATCGAGGAGTGCGCGCAGAGGAGGCTCGCTCGGCAGGTGAATGTGGAGAAACCGCAGACCGTGACGGCACAACCGACCGAGTGGAAGCCGTGCTCTTGGTTGGTCTGCCCAGACCACGTGTGCGTCGGCGACAATCTTGCCGAACGGGGTCGCGGCTTGGATACGCAGTTTGTTTCCTGGGGCGAAGCGTTTCGGCAAGCGTACGCACACTCCACCGTCGGAGAGATCCCGGACGATGCCGGGAATCGTCGCATACCCGTTGTCGTTTCGTCGGCACGTAGCGGCCAGGAAGCAGGAGAGCCGTGCGGGCGACGCTCTTTCGTAGGCGAAGAGTGTGCGAAACCCTTCCCGCTGGTCGGAAGTGACGCTCCCAAAGCGCACGCCATGCAGGTACTGGCCGTCGCGCAAACCGGAGTGCGCCCAGGCTACACGTCCGACCAGCGACAGTTTCACCACGGGCGTGGCGAGCGTGATCTCCAGGACGCTCCCCGGCTCCACCTGCTCGGGCAAGTCGACCCACGCTCCTCGGAAATTCAAGTTCCGCGCCCGCCCGCCTTTAGATCTGCCTCCGCCCATGGCCACGCGGAGGTAACGCAGCGGCACATCAATCGTGTACCGGGTCCAGCGTTCGCGGATGTCCTTCGCGGTCATCGGCTCTCCTATGCTTGGGAGGGGGTTCGGCATGTCCGACAGCGGGCATCTGCGATCAGCAACGGCAATGGGTTTCCGGCAACACTAAACTACATTCCTCATGTATGTTTGTTCTTTTGGAATGGATTGTCAAGGCGTTACGTTTCAACTCGATCCAGGTCGAAAGATACACCGGCTAGCCTCCGAAAGCAGTCCAGCCCCTCAGCACGACAACGCGACGAATTGCGTTGGGTCGCGTGCTCGACGGAACGAATGAATTCATCTTCCGACCTTTGGGTTAGCTACCCGACGCTCCCCCGGTGAAGACAAACGCCGACAGCCGCGCCGCCTGCTCTGGATGGCTGAAGATCCGCTCCACCACGTTCCGCGGGTCCAGGGGCGTCCCGGTCGGCGTGGCGAAAAGCAGCCGCTCCGGGTCCTGGTCCGGCAGGCCCGCCACGTAGCGTCGGAGGTCTTCTAACAGTTCGGGGGAGGTCCACCTTGCGGATGCTCGTGGCACTCTTGGGCGTCCCACACTGATACCGCGGGCCGTCGCCCCGTTGCTGCTTGCCGAGCCACGTGAGCGTCCGCCGCACACACCCTTGGCCGTTATAGAGGTCCAGGTCGCCCACCCGGAGGGCGAGTTGCTCCCCTTGCCGCAGGCCGGTGAAGGTGGCACACTTGATCGGAACATGCCAGCCGGGCTTGATGTGAGGTATCCCCACTTGACGGCCGCGGCGAACATCGTCTTGAGCGTGATGAGGTGATTCTTGACCGACTTCGGCTTGGCGCCGCTCTTCAGCGCGCTCGCCAGGTAGCCTTGCACTGTGTCCTCGCGAATGGTTTGCAGCGCGAGCGGGCCGAAGGCCACCTTGAGGTGCGCCCGGACGTTGGAGTCATAACCCTGGCAGGTCGAGGGCTTCACTGGGAGGGTCCCGCCTGCCTCGGGGAGATCAGGGGGGATTCCCTTCGCGCTTTGCCTTTGTCTTCGCCCGGCGGTCCGCGCCCCCGATGGCGGCCCGAATCATGCTGAGCAGGGCCTCCGGCCGGAAGGGCTTCACGAGGCACGCCATGGCTCCCGCCTCGTAGGCCAGACGGTTGAGCGCATCATCCTCTACGGCCGTCACCACGATCACCGGGATGGGGTTGGTCGCCGGGTTCGCCTTCAGCCGCCGACACACCTCGTAGCCGTCGAGCCCCGGCATCCGGATGTCCAGCAGGATGACGTGGGGATGCCAGCGCTCGGCTTGGGCGAGGCCGTCGAGGCCATCGGCCGCCTCTGCGGGCAGGTAACCGGCCCGTTCGAGCAACTCCCGGAGGCCGGTGCGCACGTCAGCTTCGTCTTCTATGATGAGCACCCGATTCGTCGCCATACGCCCCCCTCCCCCGCGAGTTACACCCCGGCATGCGTGCCCCGGAGTGCCCGCACCCGCACCAGCGGCCGCGTGAGGTTCTCCTCCACTAACGCCAACTCGACGTCCCGGTTCGCCTGCCAGGCGGCCGCCCGGCACCTCGCCGAGCAGAATTTCCCCGCAGTCCGTTTCGGCGTAAATTCGGCGTCACAGTAAGTGCAATGCATCGTAGAGCCTTCCTAGCGTTTCAACGCATTGTACGCCACAAAATGGCCCGGTGGGGTACGTTCCCAGGAGCGTCCGTGCGCCGATCCGGCCCCGTCACAGGAGGCGCCCAGGGTCGCCGGATGCTACCACAGGCGCCGGGTCGGAGGTAGCCTCCCGCCGCTCCATCGCCGCCCGCCGCCGCCACCACTTCCCGCGGCGTACTCCGGCGGTAAACTCGGCGGCCGTCAGGAGCAGGGTCGCGCCTTTCATCGGGACCGGGATCAGGCCCGGCGGCGGGTCAGTCGGCGCGTTCATGTCTGCCGCGGAGGCAAGGACCATCTTGGCCGTGAGAGCGCCAATGCGTGTCATTAAGAGGAAAATAATTGTCAGGTTCGCATACGACTGGAAGCCCTGCTCCCAGCCACGGGGCGAGTTCTCTCTCGGCATCGCCCAATACTAATCCGATGATTTCAGGACGCCGAGTGCTCTCCCTGCACGGGCCGGGTTGCCGCTGCCGCAGTGGCATCGCATCTGCATGGTGGGAAACCATGAGAGAGCTTCCACCAGACCGGAGGGAGCGGCTATGGAACATCTGGTGCTCTTCTGCTTTGCCTTGATCATTGGCTTGTCGTTGTTTTTCCTTGTCTTCGTTCCTCTTTGGACCCGCGAGGAGGAAGCGACACATCACGCAGCACCTGCTCCCGCTTCTGAGGCGCATTTGGTTCGGCCGTGACCGCAGCCTCCTGAGCCAGGGACCGACGATGGACCAGCTCGCGTTGTTTCTCATCTTTACATTCGGCCTCCTTCTGGGCTTCCTCCTCGTGCCTATGTTCGACCTCCTCGGCCTCTTCATGGTTGTCGGGTTGTGCAGCCTCCTCCTCATCTCGTGGGTTTGCTGGAGACCTCGCTAGACATTCTCGCCCTGTTCGATCGCTCTCCCGATAGCCGCACCTCTCGCACGAGGATCGCGCCCGGCGGCGGGTCAGTCGGCGGGCGCATACCGCCGGGAATTTTTGGGTTGACATCGGCGCTCTCCGTTCGGCAAACTTAGTTGTCAACGCCGCAGGCGCCGGACGGCGTCGCACGGGAGGGGACGCACATGAGATATCTCCTTCTCGTCTGCTTAATTGGCCTCGGTTTGAGCTTGATTACCTTTGGTCTCGTCACCCCTGGCGACCGCGACGCGTACTTGGAACCACAACCCCCGCCGGCCGCGCTCCTCCTCGACATTGAAAGCAACCTTCGCACATTCGGGTCCGCTGCACGCGAGCTGGTGCGGGGTCTTGTGGAAGAGTTCACCAACCCGTACCGCGAGCGATTCCAGCACAGGACCGCGGGCCAGTCCCCGCTCCCATAGCCGCAGCGGGTCAATCGGCCGCCGCACGTCCGGCGCATCCGTTGCCGCACGAGTTGCCGAGTGATAGCCTCTCCTCCGACAACGGACCCAGCATCCAAGAGGAGGGTGGCATGACGGTGGCGTGGCGCACTGGTCTCACCCGACTCTACCTCGTCCTTTGGGGGATGTGGATTCTGTTCGTCCTCGTTGGCATGCCCATCTGGACCGTTCACGACGCACGTGAAGAAGCCAAATTTGCGGAGGCAGAATCCCGAACCTACGCCAATGCGGGCAAACAGGAGGAGGCAGGCCGCGCATTGGCGCGTGCACAGCAATACAAACGAATGACGCTCGCCCGTGCCTACCAAGAGCTATATGCCGAGTGGCCCGCAGTCCTTGCCTTCCTGATTGTTCCGCCGGTGGTACTGTATGGTCTCCTGTACGGAAGCGTTCTGTTGTTTGCCTGGGTACGCCGCGGTTTCAGGCCGGACACACCTCACACCCCAACATAGCACCCCAGACCATAGCCGCTCGCCCGGTCAGGAACCACTAGCCATTCCACGCCGCATCACCCACAGGCCGGTCAGCCCCGGCACCGCACCCACCCGTACCCAGCCGGAAGACTCCAGCACAGCCACAGACCGGACAGCGCCGTATCCGGCCGCATGGCCGAACGCGAACGGATACGGGCCAGGCGTCCACCCCGCCGCGGGCGGGACCATGGCGCGGGCGTCGCGCCGGGTGCGAGGGTGCCAGCGCTGGCGGGACATCTCAGCGCCCTCCTGCGTACATGATACCCATGCCCGCTGCACACGATATGGTCAGGGGGTTTGGTAAACGTGCGGAGGCGGGTCACAACGTCCGGGCTGGCGTCGTCAACGTCGCACCACATCCCGGGGACAACCACCACGCCGGAGGCGCGCCGGTCCTTGGGCGCATCGCTCTGCCGGGGGCACACGCCGAAGTAGACGCACCGGACCTTGTTCCACTCCATCAACACCTTGACGGCGGTGTCCAGGTCGTCGAGGCGTACCTGCTCAGTCCATGGCGTGTCGGCCCGGTTCGGCGTGAGAGTCGGAGGTCGAGCCACCGCACCGGCTCGCACTTCGCTAACCACCAGTCGAGCCACGCCCGCGTCCCGAGGCGCTGCTCGTGTTCGTCCGGGGTCACGCTCTGCACGGGGCCGTCGAATATCCGGCAGGCGTCCGCCACGAGGTCGTCACCTCCTCTCCTCTCGTGGTGGCGGCCGGTCCTCAGTCCGCCGCGCCGTTGTGCTCCATCACCGTCAACGCCTGCTCCAGGATCTCCGCAAAGAGCGTGCTGAGCGATGCGCGCCCGCTAACGCGCCGCAAGCCTTTCCATGTGGTCTCAGAGGGTGGAACAGAAATCCGAACCATGATGTCCCCCTTCTGTGCAATTGAGTACGCGCGCAGAACAGCGGAACACCTTTGAATTTCTTGGCAACAGAAGCAGCGGGATTTGTTACTGATCTGCGAGAGAAAAAAGTGGACGTGCGGGAGGAAAGGTCCTACTTCAGTTTAGGTCCGGCGCGTTCAAACTGGACGCGCAAGCTCTCCCTATCCTCACGAGGGAGAATGTCGGCAAGTACCTGGAGGGCGGCAGTACGGGCGGCCCTGACGGTCTTTAGGTTCTCTTTGAGCATCGCCTTGATGTCCTTCGGGATCACACCTTGTTTCCCCAAGATCCGCCAATATTTTTGCGTGAAGCTCCCCCACCTCGCGCAGTCTACCCGAAGGAGTTGCTCCCGGATTCTCCGGTATTGGTC
>CAVOIV010000025.1:0-102755 GCA_963695995.1 uncultured Methylomirabilota bacterium | reverse complement strand
CCTGCGACTTCGAACGGCGGCCGCCGGCTCAGTGCCCGGAATGCCACGGTACCCGGCTGCGGTACCTGGGATTCGGCACCCAGCAGCTCGAGGCCGCCGTGCGGGAGCGGTTCCCCAAGGCGCGCGTGGACCGCATGGATCGCGACACGACGGGGAACTGGCGCGCCGCCGAGCGGATTCTCCACCGCTTGACGCGGGGCGAGATCGACATCCTGGTCGGAACCCAGATGATCGGCAAGGGTCACGACGTCCCCAACGTCACGCTGGTCGGGGTCGTCTCCGCCGACATGGCGCTTCACCTGCCGGATTTTCGGGCGGGGGAACGCGCCTTCGCCCTCTTTACCCAGGTGGTGGGCCGAGCCGGACGCGGCGATCGGCCGGGTACGGCGCTGATCCAGACCTTCAACCCGGACCACTACATCCTGCGCGCGGTGCAAGGGCAGGAGTACGCCACGCTGTGGGAGGCCGAGAGCCCCCTGCGCCGGGAGCGGGGCCTCCCGCCCTTTTCCCGCGCCGTCCTGGCGATGTTGAGCAGCCCGCAGGAGAAGGCGGCGGAAACCGCCGCCACGGAGCTGGCCCGCCTCTTCCGCGAGGTCGGGATGCGCGCCGATGCCGTGAGCGGGCCCGCGCCCGCCCCGCTCTACCGCCTGCGCTCTCGCTACCGCTGGCACCTGCTGGTATGCGGGCAGGATCAGCGAAAGCTTCACACCCGCGTCCACGAGGCGGCGCGCCGCCTGCGCGCCTCCCCGCTCTCCCGCGGCGTCCGGTTGGACGTGGACGTGGACCCGGCGTCGGTGTGCAACCCAGAGTATTCACGAAGGATTCGTGAATACTCTGGATCGAATGACCGAGGATCACGGAATGAGTCTCCATCAGAAAGGGGCCGACTTGGCGCGGCCGCACGCCCTGCTCGCCAAACTCCAGCGCGACTTCCTGCGCCTTCGCCGGACGCCCTGGGACCCGAACGTCGCCTTCGACTTCTTCGCCACCGCCGCCCACTTGCCGAGCTGGATCGAGGTGGCCGGTGGGCCGAACGCCTGCCAGCTTCCGCCTACCCCCCTGCTGAAGGCGGTCTGGCAGATCGTCGATGGAGAGGCGCCGCTGGTGCCGGCAGGGGCGATTCCCGCAGAGCGACACCTGGTGATCGAACTCGACGGCTGGCCCGCCCGCACGCTGGGCGCGACCGTCCGAGCCGTGGACCTCGCCAGCCAGGTACTGATCTACTGGGAAACGATCGAATTCTTCGCGAACAACCCGGAGGAAGTTCCCGAGTAGCGGTGCAAGTCTGACGGAACCGCCGCCATCGCAGCCGCGGATCGGCTACTACCCCCCACACAGCGCAGGTCGACACGGAGGCGCACGTGCCCGCACTGGTTTCCACTCGAGTCCTCGACTTCACCATCCGTCTTGCCACCGCGCAGGATGTCCCGTTGATCTTGCGGTTCATCAAGGGACTGGCCGAGTACGAGAAGCTCACCCATGAGGTGACCGCCACCGAGGAGTTGTTGCGCGAGACGCTGTTTGGGTCTCGCCAGGTCGCCGAGGTCATCATCGGGGAATACCGGGGTGAGCCGGTGGGCTTCGCCCTCTTCTTCCACAACTATTCGACCTTCCTCGGCCGGCCGGGAATCTACCTGGAGGACCTCTTCGTCACGCCCGAGATGCGGGGTCGCGGGTTTGGCAGAGTCCTGCTCACCTACCTGGCCAAGCTGGCCCACGAACGGAAATGCGGCCGGGTCGAGTGGTCCGTGCTCGACTGGAATGACCCGTCCATCCAGTTCTACCGCAAGCTCGGGGCCACGGCCATGGACGAGTGGACGATGTACCGGCTGACCGGTGCGGCCCTGACCAGCCTGGCAGCGGAGTTCTGAGCGTGACGCCAGAGGCGCCGGACAGCGGCGAACCCCGGGTCGCTCTGGTGACGGGTGCGACGGGCGCCATCGGCAAGGCGATCGCGCGACAGATTGCCGCGCACCCGGACTTTGAGGTGGTGCTCGCCTGCCGGGACCAAGCCAAGGCGGAACGGGCCGTCAGGGAGATCGTCACCGCCACGGGAAATTCCAAGGTCCGATACGAGCTGGTGGACGTGTCGCGCGGCGCGGCGATCGAGCGCCTTGGCCGCGCGCTGGCAGCGGTCCGCTTCACGTCCTGGTGAACAACGCCGCCGTGACCCCGCGGCGGCGGCAGGAGACCCCTGAAGGCATCGAGTTGCAATTCGCCACCAACGTCCTGGGCTATTTCTGGATGGTGCAGGCCTTCACGGAGCACCTACAGCGATCGGCGCCTGCCCGCGTGGTCAACGTCGCCAGCTACTGGGCGGGTGATCTCGATCTCGGAGACCTGGAATTCCGACGGCGCCCGTATAACAACAACGACGCCTATCGCCAGTCAAAGCAGGCCGACCGCATGCTGACAGTCGCGTTCGCCGAGCGGCTGAAACCATTCGGCGTCACCGTCAACGCCTGCCATCCCGGAGACGTCCGGTCCGTACTCAGCGGCAACCTGGGCTTCGGGGGCACCCAGACACCGGACGAGGGCGCGCAGACACCCGTGTGGCTGGCCCTGGAATCTGCCGGAGGGAAGCAGACCGGACGGTACTTCGAGCACCGAAAAGCGGTGCACTGCCCCTTCGGCGCACATCGCGTCTCGGTGGAGGCCCTCTATGAGGCGTGCCTCC
The DNA here is from genome assembly GCA_963695995.1 of uncultured Methylomirabilota bacterium. GTDB lineage: Bacteria > Methylomirabilota > Methylomirabilia > Methylomirabilales > 2-02-FULL-66-22 > 2-02-FULL-66-22. The sequence continues at coordinate 100,078 of CAVOIV010000025.1, read as the reverse complement.
GATACTCGCTCGTGCCCCGTGACCCCACGAAGGACCGGCGCGGCGGCAGGCCATGACCGACACATCGGTTCTCTCCGCATCCGATCCGCCGGGCACCTCGCCGGTCGGGCCCCGCGCCGCACTCCTCAAGACCATCGGGTATTTTGCGGCCTTCATCGCCCTCGGCATGGCCTCGGCCTCGCTGGGGCCCACGCTGCCGGCGCTCGCGGAGCAGACCCGCAGCAGCCTCTCCCAGATCAGCGCCCTGTTCGTGGCGCGCTCCCTGGGATACCTCGCGGGTTCGCTGCTTGGCGGCAGGCTGTACGACCGCATCCCCGGCCATCCGGTGATGGGCGGAGGCCTCCTGCTGATGGCCGGCATGATGGGACTCGCCCCGGTCGTCCCGCACCTCTGGATGCTCGTCGCCGCCATTCTCGCGCTGGGACTGGCCGAGGGCGCGCTGGACGTGGGCGGCAACACACTGGTGGTATGGGTGCATGGAGACAGGGTGGGGCCGTTCATGAACGCCCTCCACTTCTTCTTCGGCCTGGGGGCGTTCCTGTCGCCCCTCATCATTGCCCAGGTGATGCTCCAGGGCGGCGGTCTGATCCACGCCTACTGGACCGTCGCGGCGCTGCTGCTTCCGGGGGCGCTCTGGCTGAGATGCGTGCCGAGCCCTGCCGCCGCCCCGGCCAAGGGCGAAGCGGTCGGCGGCCGGATACCCACGGTCGGCTGGTGGTCCTGATTGTCCTGTTCTTCTTCCTCTACACGGGGGCGGAGATCGCCTTTGGAGGCTGGATCTACTCGTACGCGGTCGCGCTGCGCCTGACCAGCGACACCGTCGCGGCGTACCTCACGTCGACGTTCTGGGGGGCACTGACCGTCGGCCGACTGCTGGCGGTCCCCCTGGCGATCCGCTTTCCGCCGCGCACCGTCCTGCTCGCCGACTGCCTCGGCTGCCTGGCCAGCCTCGGCCTGGTCCTGCTCGGCTCGCGGTCCCTGGTCGCGACCTTCGTGGGCACCTGCGGCGTGGGCCTGTCCATGGCCTCCATCTTTCCCGCCGCGCTGTCCCTGGCCCAGGGCCGCATGCGGATCACCGGCGCGGTGACCGGTTGGTTCTTCGTGGGCGCCAGCGCCGGGGGCATGGTGCTGCCCTGGCTGATCGGACAGTTCTTCGAAACCGTCGGGCCGCGGGCCACCATGGTCATCCTGTTCATCGACATGACGGCAGCCATAACGGTCCTCGCCGTCTTGACGTTCCGTTCCGCCCGACCGGTGTATCGATGGATCACGGGAGAGCGCTGAGAGTATCTCCAGGGGAGCCTGGCTGCGAGGCCAGGCGCGAGGCGGGAGTTCGTGCAAACGCGGGAATGGAGATCGAGCCGCGGGTCTTCCTAGGCTCGCATTGGCCCACCGGCCGCATGCAGGACTTTCAGACCGCCGTACTTCTCGATTGCATTGAAGTCGCGATCGTGGTGCAGAAGGAGCACGTCGTGCTCGATGGCGGTTGCCGCGATCATGCAGTCCACAGGCCTGCGCACCGTCACGCCTTTCCTGCGCAAAGCGCGATAGATTTCCGCTGCTCGGACAAACGTCGTATATCCCATTGGGAGGAAAAGAAGCGATCGGAAGTAGGTCTTGGTCTTCCGATAATCCACATCGGACCTGATCCCCTGAAGCACCTCCGTCAAGATGAGTCCGCACACACAGACGTCATCCCCGGCATGGAGGGACTGCTCAAGCGCCGCAACGTGCGCTACCGGACGTCCGCTGAAATAGTCAATCCAGACGGACGTGTCCACGAGAACGATCACACCCGTGCCTTCCGCCATTCTCTCAGATCACCCTCCCATTTCACTTTTCCTTTCAGCTCGAGGATCTTCTTCTGATGTTCCCGGCGCAGCAGTTCCTGCAACGCGTGATCAATCAGCGCGCGTCGCGTCTTGATCTTGGTGAGCCTTTGGCATTCCGCAACCAGCGTGTCGTCCAGCACCACATTCGTTCTCGCCATGCCTTTTCCCTCCGAAACTCGCCATACACATGATATCTAATAACCATGTGTATAGCAACACCCTTCCAGAATCTCCGTTGCGAAGAATTGAGAATCGGCCCCAAGGAAATCGGGCAGTTGCCTCTCGAAAGGTGTCCGGTACCTAAGTCCACGACGCCGCTATGTTGGGCACCTTGGTTGAGTTGCGGCGGGAACTGTAGTAGGATGCCTTTCGACCGCGTGGAACACCGGACCTCACACCACTGGAGAGCCCCATGCGCCGATTCCGTGTGGCCGTGGCTCAGATCGCGCCGACGCTCGGCGACCTCGAAAAGAACCTCGCCCTCCACGAGAAGACGGCCCGCGAGGCCATCGCGCAGTCGGCCAACCTGCTGATCTTTCCCGAACTGAGCCTGACCGGCTACTTCCTCAAGGATCAGGTCCCCTCCGTCGCGCTCCGCCCCGACGCCCAAGCGCTCCAGCTCTTTCGGGAGTTGAGTCAACGGATTGCCATTGTCCTGGGGTTCGTCGAGGAGGCCCCCGGTCATCGTTTCTACAACGCTTCCGCCTACTTCGAGGGCGGAGAAATTCGCCACATCCATCGCAAGGTCTACCTGCCGACCTACGGCATCTTCGACGAAGCCCGCTACCTGGCCGCCGGGGATCGGATTCGGGCCTTCGACACGGCGCTGGGCCGCATGGCGATCCTCATCTGCGAGGATCTGTGGCATCCGGCCGCCCCCGCCATCGCGGCCTGGGACGGCGCCGAGATCCTCATCTGTCCATCGGCCAGCCCCGGGCGGGGCCTGGGCCAAGTCGGTCCCTTCCAGAACGCCTCCACCTGGGAGCGGACGATTCGCACCTGCGGGAGACCTCCTGACCTCGTTCGTGCTCTACGCCAACCGCGTGGGCTACGAGGACGGCGCCTGCTTCTGGGGAGGCTCGGAAGTGGTCGCCCCTTCCGGGGAGCCGCTGGCCAAGGCGCGCTACTCTGGAGGAAGAGCTGCTGCTGGCCGACCTGGAGCCCGGCGCCCTCCGGCGGGCGCGGGTGGCCAATCCGCTCCTCCGGGACGAACGGCTGGAGCTCACGCTCGCAGGAAATCACCCGCATCCTCCAGGCCCGCCGAACCGACGGGGAGTAACCGCATGGTCAACCTTCAGCTCAACTGCGAGACGGTTCGCAAGGTCCTGACCGGCTTCATCGACAACGAGGTCCGGAAGGCCGGCTTTCACCGCGTCGTGGTCGGCCTCTCGGGCGGCGTGGACTCCTCCCTGTCGGCGTACCTCGCCGCCGAGGCGCTGGGCCCCGAGAACGTGTGGGGCATCCTGATGCCGTACCGCACCTCCAGCCCCGAGAGCGCCCAGCATGCCGCCCTGGTGGTGCAGGCGCTCGGCATCAACAGCCTCACGGTCGAGATCACCGCCATGGTGGACGCCTACTTCGCCATGTTCCCCGATGCCGACCAGATGCGGCGCGGCAACAAGATGGCCCGCGAGCGGATGACCATCCTCTTCGACCATTCGGCGCGACTGGGCGCGTTGGTCCTGGGCACCAGCAACAAGACGGAACTCCTGCTCGGCTACGGCACGCTGCACGGCGACATGGCCTCGGCGGTGAACCCGCTGGGCGATCTCTACAAGACCCAGGTGCGCCAGCTCTCCCGCCACCTTGGGGTGCCGGCCGTCATCGTGGACAAGCAGCCCAGCGCCGACCTCTGGGAAGGCCAGACCGACGAGGCGGAACTGGGGTTCACGTACGAAGCGGTGGACAAGGTCCTCTGCCTCCTCGTAGACCAGCGGTACGAAGTCGGCGAACTGATCGCCGAGAATCTCTTCGACGAGAAGTTCGTGCGCGCGGTCGCCCGGAAAATTCAAGGGTCGCAGTACAAACGGCGACTGCCTGTCATCGGCAAGATCTCGTCACGGACGATTGATCGGGACTTCCGGTACGCCCGCGACTGGGGCCGATAACAGGCTGCTGAAAAGGGCCCATCTGCTGCGTTGCCACGCTTGGACACTCGTTGCGGCGTACCTTCAGTACGCCTCACTCGGCCCTTCGCGCGTCGCCTTGCATCTGGACCTTTTTGAGCAGCCTGTTGAGAGGCGGGTTCTTCCGTCTCCTGCTAGCAAGATCAATTCGTCAAGACGTCGAATGGCAGACATGGAAGGCGCTCTTGTCGGCCCAGTTGCCTAATTGACCAGTCGACCAATTGACTCTGTGACTACTCGACGAGGGTGACGTCCATGATCATCGGGGTGCCGAAAGAGATCAAGGACAACGAGAACCGGGTCGCCGCGATTCCCGCCACCGTGCAGGCGCTGGCGTCACGGGGCCACACGGTCCTGGTGCAGAAGGGCGCCGGGGTCGGCTCCGGCATCAGCGACCAGAGCTACGAGTCGGTCGGTGCGAAGATCGTGGCCACGGCGCGCCAGGTCTTCAAGAGCGCCGAGCTGATCCTCAAGGTGAAGGAACCGCTGCCGCCCGAGTATCCGTTGCTGCGCCCCGGACAGATCCTCTTCACCTATCTCCACCTGGCGGCGGACAAAGCCCTGACCGACGCGCTCCTCGCGCGCAAGATCGTCGGCGTCGCCTACGAGACCATCGAGACGGCGGACGGCCGCCTGCCGCTCCTCGAGCCGATGAGCGAAGTGGCGGGCCGGATGGCTGTCCATATCGCGGCCACCTACCTCGCCAAACCCCTCGGCGGTCGCGGCGTCCTGATGGGCGGCGTGCCGGGGGTCCCGCCGGCCACCGTGCTGATCCTGGGCGGCGGCATCGTGGGGTACAACGCCGCCCGGGTGGCGGCGGGCATGGGCGCCTGGGTGTACCTGCTGGAGACGAATCCGGTTCGCATGCGCTACCTGGACGAGGTCCTGCCCGAGAACGTCACCACCCTCATGTCCAGCCGGATGAGCCTGGAAAGCTGCCTCCGGCGCGCCGACGTCCTGATCGGCGCCGTCCTGATCCATGGCGCCAAGGCCCCGCGGCTGGTGACCCGCGACATGCTGAAGCTGATGCAGCCGGGCGCCGTGATCGTGGACGTGGCCGTCGATCAGGGCGGCTGCTGCGAGACGACCCACCCCACCACCCACAGCGACCCGACCTACGTGGTGGACGGCGTCGTCCACTACTGTGTGGCCAACATGCCGGGCGCCTACGCCCGGACCGCCACGTTCGCGCTCACCAACGTCACCACGCCGTACGCCGTCCAGATCGCCGACAAGGGCTGGCTCGCCGCGGCGCGCGAGAACGCCGAGATCGCCAAGGGCCTGAACGTCATTCACGGGCAGGTCACCCACCAGCCGGTGTCGCAGGCGCACCGCCTCCGGTACGTCCCGTGGACCAAGGTGGAATCGTGAAGGCCGGCGACATCCTCCCGAGCCTTCTTGGTGTCTCCCCTCCCCAACCCCCAGCCCCCAAATCCTGATCCCAGGTGAGCTATGGTCATCGTCAAGCTGGCCCCGGGTAAAGAGCACAGGCTGAACGCCGGCCACCCGTGGATCTATCGGAGCGAGATCGCTCGCATCGAAGGCGACGCCGCTCCTGGTGTGATCGCCGCCGTCCAGGATCATCGCGGCCGGTTCCTGGGCCAGGCGATGGTCAACCTGAAGTCCCAGATCACCGGTCGCCTGCTCGCACGCACGGACGAGACCATCGACGCGGCCTTCCTGGAGCGGCGTATCCGGGAGGCGGCTTCCCGTGCCGGCCGGTCCGTCGCGGGCGCCGGCGCGTCCCGTCTGGTGTTCGGGGAAGGCGACCACTTGCCAGGTCTGATCGTGGACCGCTACGGCGACCTCGTCGTGGTGCAGATCCTGACCGCAGGAATGGAGCGGCTTCGCGATGCGGTGCTCGCGGCGCTGCGGAATACCGTGCAGCCGCGCGCCATCTACGAGCGGAGCGACTCCTCGGCGCGTAGACTGGAGGGGCTGGAGCTTCGCAAGGGATTCGCCTGGGGAACGGCGGAGACCGGCGTCTGGATCGAGGAGGACGACCAGACGTTCTTCGTCGAGGTGGCGGCCGGCCAGAAAACCGGTTTCTTCCTGGACCAGCGCGAGAACCGGCAGGTGGTCAGGCGCCTGGCCCGCGGCCGCGCGGTCCTCGATTGTTTCTGCTACTCGGGGGGATTCTCGGTCAGCGCGGCGTCCGGGGGCGCCACGGCGGTCACGGGCATCGACATCTCGGCGGACGCCCTGTCCTGGGCAACACGGTCGGCCGAGCGGAGCGGCCTCGCCGCACGCTGCACCTTCACCCCGGCGAACGTCTTCGACCAGCTCCGCGCCTTCGGCCGGGAACGGCGGCACTTCGGTCTCGTCATCCTGGACCCTCCGGCGTTCACGAAGGGGCGGGACGCGCTGGAAGGAGCGCTCCGCGGCTACAACGAGATCAACCTGCGCGCCATGAAGCTGCTCGGTCCCGGCGGCGTCCTGGTCACCTGCTCCTGCTCGTACCACGTGGACGCTCCGACGTTTCTGGACATGCTACGGTCGGCCGCGGCGGACGCCCGCAGGGAGTTCCGCCTGCTGGAGCTTCGCACGCAGGCCCGCGACCACCCGATCCTGCTGGCCGCCAAGGAAACGCAGTACCTGAAGTGCGCCATCCTGGAAGCGGCGGACTGAAGCCAGGCCGCGAACCACAGATTACGCAGATTACGCAGATGATAGAGGTCCGGAATGGTAATCCCGGCTTTGGTGTGACTGATGACGCTGGCCTTCCGATGTGGCGTGTGCAAGAAAGAGCTGCGGGGCATGTGGGCCGTCCTGACCGCCCGGCCGTTTCCCGTCTGCTCCAAGTGCCGGCTGATGGTCCACCACGGCTGCCTGGCGCAGAACGATCCTCCCCTCTGTCGCGGTTGCGCCGCCGCGCCGCCCAAAGACCGGGCAGCATCGTAGCGCCCCCCGCTCTCGCGGCATCCACCCCCAGCACCTCGTCCCTTGGGGGCTGCACCGGCTGCGGCCGCCGCGGATCCTCGCCCTATCCGAGCTGATACTGCAACTGGTGGAGCCGGGCGTACACCCCCTGCCGGGCCAGGAGCTCCGCATGGGTCCCCTCCTCGCGGATCCGGCCCTTGTGGATCACCAGGATCCGATCGGCGAACTGGATGGTGGACAACCGGTGGGCCACGATGATGGCGGTGCGGTTCTCCAGCAGGGCTCGCAGGGCCTCCTGGATCAGCCGCTCGGTCTCCGTGTCCACCGAGCTGGTCGCCTCGTCCAGGATGAGGATGCGGGGATCGAAGGCCAGCGCCCGGGCAAAGGACAGGAGCTGTCGTTCCCCTTGCGACAAGGTGGAGCCGCGCTCCTGGACCTCCTCCTGGTACCCGCCCGGGAGGCGCTCGATGAAGCGGTCCGCGTGGACGCGCCGGGCGGCCGCCTGGATCTGCTCCGGCGCGATCCGGGGGCTTCCCAGCCCGATGTTCTCTCCGATGGTACCGGAGAACAGGAAGACGTCCTGCAGCACCAGGCCCAGGTGCCGGCGGAGCGCGGCCTTGTCCCACTCGCGGACGTCCAGACCGTCGACCAGGATCCGGCCGCGCTCCACGTCATAGAACCGGCAGAGCGCCGAGACGATGGACGTCTTGCCGTGACCCGTCGGGCCGACCAGCGCGACTTTCTCGCCGGGCGCCACGCGGAACGAGATCCCGCGGAGCACCGGTTCGCCCGGCAGGTAGGACAGCCACACGTCCTGGAATTCGATGCACCCCGTCGCCGCCGAGGGCGTCCCCGGCCGAACCGGCGTCAGGATCTTCGGCGGCTCGTCCAGCAGCCGGAAGATCCGCTCGCTGCTGGCCATGGCCGCCTGGAAGATGTTGTACTTCTCCGCCAGGTCCCGGATCGGCTGGAACATCCGGTGGATGTACTGGATGAAGGCCACGATCACGCCCGGCAGCAGCGTCTGGTCAAGGATCATCCCCCCACCCTGCCACAGGATGAGCCCCACGGTGACGGCGCTGCAGACTTCCACCAGCGGGAAGAAGATGGCGTTGTAGTGAACGCTCTTCAGCAGGGCGTCCCGGTTCCGGCTGTTGATGTCCCTGAAGCGGTGAAAGGCCCGCCGCTCCTGCCCGAAGGCCTGCACCGTGGCCATTCCCGAGATGTGCTCGTTCAGGTAGCCGTTCAACCGCGCCAGCGTCTTGCGACTGTCGCGATAATTCTCCCGCGCCTTCCGGCGGTACACATTGGTGGCCCACGCCATGACCGGCAGCAGGGCCAACCCCAGCACGCCCAGCCGCCAGTCGAGCAGGAACATGGCGCCGCCGATCCCGACGATCATCAGGGTGTCGCCCAGGAACGCCACCACGCCGGAGCTGAACAGCTCGTTCAGGTTCTCCACGTCGTTGATGACCCGGGTCATCAGCCGCCCCACGGGGTTCTTGTCGAAGAACGCCGGGTCGTGCGCCACCAGGTGGCCGAAGAGCTGCTGCCGGATGTCGTGCATCACCCGCTGGCCGACGTACTGGGTCGTGAACGAGTGACCGAAGTGGCAGACGAACCCCAGGAGGACCGCCGCGGCATACACCAGGGCCGTACGATCCAGGCCGGCCAGGTCGCGCGCGGCCACGTACCGGTCGATGGCGACCTTGACCAGGTACGGCCCCAAGAGCTGGGCGCCGGTGTAGCCCGCCAGGCACAGGAAGGCGAGGAGCACCAAGAGCCAGTAGCCCTGGAAGTACCCCAGCAGCCGCGCGACCAGGCGGGCGTCGTAGGCCTTCCCCAGCACCTCGTCATCGAGGTGCACGTGCGGTCCGTGCATGCTCAGCCGTTCTCCCTCTCGGCCAGCGCCTCCAGCTCACTCGCCAGGAGCTGCCGCTGGTACAGGCGGCAATAGTGCCCCTCGCGGGCCAGGAGCTCCTGATGCGTGCCCTGCTCGACGATGCGGCCGTCCTTCAGGTACACGATCTGGTCCGCATCCTTGACCGTGGAGATGCGGTGCGAGATCAGGATCGTCGTCCGGCCCGACCATGACGGCCCGCAGCTCGCGCAGGATGGCTTCCTCCGTCTGGACGTCCACGCTGGAGAAGGCGTCGTCCAGGATCAGGATGGGCGGCCGCGCGATCAGCGCGCGGGCCAGCGCGGTCCGTTGTTTTTGCCCGCCCGACAGGCGAACGCCGCGCTCGCCCAGCAGCGTGTCGAACCGGTCGGCGAATTCCTGGATGCTGGGCAAGAGCCCCGCGATGCGGGCCGCCTCCTCCATGTCCTGGCAGCGTGGCGTCGGGGCGGCCGAAGAGGATGTTCTCGCCGATGGTCTCGGAGAAGAGAAAGATGTCCTGCGTCACCAGCCCGATGGAGGCGCGCAGCCTGGAAAGCGGGATGCTGCGGATGTCGCGCCCGTCCAGAAACAGCGCACCCTCGGGCGCCTCGAAGAGCCGGGCGATCAGGTGGACCAGCGTGCTCTTGCCCGCCCCGACCTCTCCCACGATGGCCACCGAGCGTCCCCGCCGGCACGCGGAGCCGGATGTCCCGGAGGACCCAGGGCGCTTCCGGACCGTAGCGAAACGACAGGTCGCGGAACTCGATGGCGCCGTCGAGTCGCCGCGGCGAACCGTCGTCGGGCGTCAGGTGCGTGGCGGCGACAGGCGTCTCCAGGATCTCCACCAGTCGATGGAGCGCGGCCGAGCCGCGCTGGTACAGGTTCACGACGTACCCGATGGCCATCACCGGCCAGGTCAGCATGGCCAGGTAGCCGTTGAACTGGACGAACTGGCCGATGGTCAGCGTCCCCAGGAGCACCTGCCGCCCACCCAGCCAGAGGACCACCGCCGCCCCCAGACCGGAGAACACCGCGATCAGCGGCCAGAGCACACCGCTCATCCGCGCCGTGACCAGATTCTTGCGCATGTACTCGGCGCTCAGCGCCCGGAACCGGGCCTGCCGGTTCTCTTCCTGGGCGTGCGCCTGGACCACCCGGATGCCGCCCAGGTTTTCCTGCACGAAGATGCTGAGCTGCCCGAGCTGCTGCTGGATCTCCCGGTAGCCCCGGTGCATGCGATTCCCGAACCCCAGCACCAGCGCCGTGATCCCGGGCAGCGCGCAGAGCGACCAGAGGGTGAGCCAGGGATCGATGCCGATCATCAGGGGCAGCGCCGCCAGGATCAGGACCGCTCCGTCCAGCGCCGCCACGGCGCCGATGCCCAGCATCTCCCGAACCGACGCCAGATCGTTGGTGAGCCGCGACATCAGCTCACCCGTCTTCATCCGCTGGAAGTAGGCCAGCGGGAGTCGCTGCAGGTGGGCGAAGAGCTGGTTACGCAGATCCCACTCGATATGGCGGGAAAAGCCGAAGACGTTGGTGCGCCAGAAGTACCGGAAGACCCCCTGGGCGCACGCCGCCAGCGCGATCAGCGCGGGGAACACCGGCAGCCCCCACCGCCCGTCCGGCTCACGGGACAGATTGTCGAGGGCCTGCCGGGTGAACCACGGGATCAAGAGGTGCATGACATCCGTGGCCAGAAGCGCCAGGATTCCGAGAAGGAGCAGCCGGCGATGCCGGCGGAGGATTGGCCGGACGTGCTGGAACAACCTGCCGATGGGACGCCTCACAGGGTCGCGGGATTTCGGGTGTCGGAACCAGGGCGAGTGATTGTGCTATGCGAGGCCTGACAATGCAAGAGGCGAGCCCAAGATATGCGCCACAGCCGACGCCACCCGCCGCAGTGCCGGACGTCGCCTGTGGGCCGGCGCTCAGCTCGCCAACGTGGCATCCCGCGGACCCGCGGACGGCTCACCCGTCGTGAGTTCGTCGATCACCGCGAGCAACTCCTCCAGGCGTACGGGCTTGCCGAGGATGCGGTCCACCAGGCCGGCCGGTTGCGCCTCTCCCGTCCCGTGCTCTCCCCACCCGGTCAGGAGCACGATAGGAAGCCCCGGGCGCCGCGCCCGAACGGCCCGCGCCACGTCCCAGCCGGTCACCTCCGGCATGCCGAGGTCGGTGAACACCAGATCCACCGGCGTCTCCTCCAGCCGGGCGATCCCGGAGGCGCCCCCATCCGCGTCGGTGACCAGGTGGCCCGAGGCGCGGAGGAGGCCGGCGATCGTCTGGCGGACCATGTGATCGTCATCCACGACGAGGAGCCGCCGCGGCATGGTTCGCCGCTTGGTGGGGTCCTGCGGTACCGCCGCGTCCTGTGGCGGCGCCGTTCGGAACCGCAGAATGACACGTCGTGCCCCGACCGGGGGCGCTCCGCACGTCGATGCGTCCGCCGTGCCGCCCCATGATCCCATACACCAGCGAGAGACCCAACCCGGTGCCTCGCCCACCCTTCGTCGTGAAGAACGGGTCGAAGACCCGCTGACGGACCTCCTCGGACATGCCGACACCGGTGTCCGTTACCTGGAGTTCCACCTCCGAGGGCGACTCGACACCGGGCAGGCTCGGCTGGGATGTCGACTCCACCGCCTTCATCACCTCCGCCGCGAGGCTGAGCCTCCCGCCGGTCGGCATGGCGTCCACCGCATTCAGGATCAAGTTGGTCAGGACCTCTCGCACTTCCGGCGAATAACCGAGAACCGGTGGCAGATTCGCCAGGCGCACCTCGACCTCGATGACGCGGCCTTGTCGCTGGACTTCGTCCCTCCAGCGGGGACGGGTGATCTCCAGCGCCTCGGTGACGACCTCGGCCAGATCGATAGATGTCAGGGGTGATCGCTCACGCTGCCGGGCAAAATCCTGCAGGCGCCGGACGACGTGCGCACCATCGGTCGCTGCAGTCTCCAGCATCCGCAGCCCCTCCTGCACCTCGGGGTCCCGCGCGCGAAGCCGCAGCAGCTCCACCTGCCCCAGGATCGCCGCCAGCATGTTGTTCAGGTCGTGGGCGATCCCGGCGCTCATCTGGCCCAGGGCCCGGAGCTTCTCGGCCCGGATCAGCTCGTCCTGCGCCTGCTGCAGGTTGGCGTAGGACTGATTCAACTCCTGGAAGAGCTGCGCCTTCTCGATGGCGACGGCGGCCTGATCGGCGAAGGAGGCCAGGTAGGACATCTCCTCCGCGGTATACCGGTGGGGCCGCGTCGTATTGAACGTGAGGACGCCCAGGACCTCTTCCCCTCGCTTGATCGGAAGACCGAGGTACGTGACGATGCCGAGATCTCGGTCCTGCTCTGCGAAGATGCTCCGTGGATCGTGCTGGGCATCCGACATGAAGAGGGGCTTTCCCGTCCGGGCGACGATCCCGGACGAGCCGACGCCAACCGGGAGCGCATAACCCTCGGGCATAGACGATCCCTGGCGGGCGCCTACGCGGAGCACGCCGGCGGCTTTGTCCAGCAGGAGTACCTTGACGTGCGGCGCGCCGGTGATCCGCGCCCGCCTCGGCGAGAATCCGATCGAGGATCTCCTGAAGCTCCAGACCGGAGGTGACGGAACGTACCGCGGAGACCAGCGCTTCAAGCTCTGAGCCTCGCCGGACCGCGGCCGCGTACAACCGGGCGTTCTCGATGGCGATGACGGCGTGGGAAGCCAAGAGGGCGAGCGTCTCTTGATCCTGTTTTTCGAACACCCGTCCGGTCCCCTCGTCACTGAGAGCGATCACCCCCAAGAGGCGATCCTTGTACAAGAGCGGCTCCGCCAGCGCGGCCGTAATGGACGAGCGCTCAAGGGTCAAGGGGAGGGCATCCGGCCAGTCGCGGTAGTCATTGACGATCATACCGGTCCGTCGTTTGGCCACCGTGCCGACCAACCCCTCCCCAACGCGAAGGCGCTCTCGGCGTTGCCAGTCGCCGAACCCGTGCCACGCGCTGGGCACCAGGAACCCGGCCTCGTCATCCCACAGGAGGATCGACCCGGCGCGCGCCCCAACCAGCTCCGTGGCTCGTCGAACGATCAGACCAAGGACCCCTTGGAGGTCCAGCTCGCGGGTAATCTCTTCGCCGAGGGCGCGCACCGTTTCAAGCTGGGCGGTCCGGGCGCGGAGCGCGTCCTCCGCCAGCTTGCGCTCGGTCACATCCTCGATCAGACCGTCAAAGGACAGGACCCGCCCCTCGCGATCCCGGTGCAGGACCGGCGTGTTCCGCACCCATCGCTTGGCCCCATCCTTGCGCATGATCCGGTACTCGAGAGGCGGGGCATTGTCGCCCGCCTGGAGCCGGCGCACGCACGCACGCACGGCATTGCGGTCGGCTTCATCCACCATGCGGATCCACAGGTCCGGATCGGCGGCAAAATCCGCGCTGGCGTATCCCGTCACCGCCACGCAGCCCGGCCCGTGCCACGTCTCCACCGGTCCGCCCGCCCCCAGCCGCACCGTGTAGATGTAATCGCTCACAGCCGCGGTGATACGCCGATAACGCTCCTCGCTCTCCCGGAGCGACGCTTCGGCGCGGCCCCGCTCGGTCAACTCCCGCTGCGCCGCCTCGTACAACCGCGCGTTCTCGATGGTGATGGCCGCCTGCCGCGCGAACACCGTCAGGAACGCCTCCTCCGCTTCCGTATAGGTCCGGGGCTCCGGGCTGCTGAAGGCGAGCACGCCCAGGACCTGGTCCCCGCGCATGATCGGAAGGCCGAGATAGGAGACGTGACGGTGCTTCGCCGCGAGTTCCGGGCGCCAGAGATGCGGGTGGGTGCGGATATCCGGAATCGCCAGCGGCGCACGGTTCAGGGCGATCCGTCCGGCGATGCCCTCGCCGACCTGCATCACCAGGCCGTCCATCTCTTCCCGCGACATACTGACGCTCACGCGGCAGCGAAGCGTCTTCCGCTCTTCGTCCAGCACATACAGCCACGTGTCGCTTCCGCCGGCGATGGTCGATGCCTGGTGGACAATGGCGCAGAGGCTCTGGTCGAGATCCAGCGACGAGGTGATGGCCTCGTGGGCCTGGAGCAGGGCCGTGAGTTCCCGCTGGTGCCGTTCGAGCCCGCCCGCGTGCTGTCGCAGCGCGGCGATCTCGGCGAGGAGTTCAGCGGGGGTGGGCGATCCCATGGGGTGCTCTCCCGCGACGGACGGTTGGGGGCGGCTCGACCTGGCGCGCACGTCAGCCGGTGGCGTGTCGGAGGTCGCGTCGCATGCGCGTACCACCCGGCGCGTTTCCAATACCCAGGCGAACCTCCGGGAGTCTAGGGGCGACTTTGCGCGCTGTCAAGCCGCGCGGCCGGGAGGATCGAAAGACCGCATCATGCGGCGTCGGGATCGGAGCGACCGGGCAACCAGCGGCCTCGTGGGATGGGAAGGGTTTCACTAGTACTACTACGTTAAGTGCTAGGGGCCGCGTGGGTGCTTGATCTTCGTCTTACAGTAGGCGCAGACCCCGGTCCAAGTAATCAGCAGATACTGAATCTCACGGCGCGTCTGTGGCAGGGTCCACCCAGAAGTTTTTTTTTCGCCGAAGAGTTTCCAGAGTTAAGAACGCGTGCGCCATCATGACGAGCGTGGCGTGATGGTGCCAGCCGATCCAGCTACGCCCTTCGTAGTGATCCAGTCCAAGTTCTTCCTTCAGCTGCTGATAGTCCTGCTCGATCTTCCAGCGACACTTCGCCAAGCGCACCAAGCGGCGAAGGGGAGTAAGTTTCTGGCAAGTCGCAGAAGAAGTATTTAATGGGTTCTTTCTCCGCTCCGGCCATTCCACCAGCAGCCATAATTCTTGGTGGGGCGGTTCCCCGCGGACGAACCCATGCGATGGCTGTACCCGCATCGCCACGAAGCGCGACTTCAACCATCCCTTCGTGCCTTGCCGCCAGCGAACTACCTTCCACCCGTTTGCCTTCGCGACCGCGGCCTGCGCCGAGCCGGGCCGCTGTTGGCCGTAGGCGTAGCGCGTGGGCGGCTGACCTCGCCCCTATAGGGTGGAACCGTCGCCTTCGGCGGCCTTGTCCATACCCCCACCGCCGCGGAGATCCCCACGACATAAGGAAGGTGGCGAGCTTCCAGCCGTCGCGAAACTCGGTCGCGTCCCCGTAGCCGCATCGGCCACCACGATCCGATCGGCCAGGCCCCAGCCACGGGCCTGATCAATAATGTCCAGACCCAGTTGCCACTTCGTCTGGAAGACGACCCTCCGGAATCCCGGCTTCCTTTCGCCGTTCCGATCCTTCGCCCAACTCTCCGGCAGATACAGCCGCCAGCCCAGCACCGCGTGTCCTTGCTCGCCGACATGGTGCAGGCTGACGGCAACTTGGCAGTTGCCGACTTTGCCCAATGTCCCGGAATATTGCCGCTCCACTCCTACCGAATGCTCCCCCTGCTTGGGGAAGCCGGTATCGTCGACCACCCAGACCGGGTCCGGTTCGAGTTCCGCCGTCATGCGCTTCCCGAGCCGCTCCCAGATCGGCAGCCAATCCCACGGACTCTGACCGACCAACTGCTGCATCGCTTGCACATTCCCGTCCGGCACGCGGTGGCCATGGGCTCAATCGACTTTCGCTCGCCGTCGAGCAACAGCCCGCGCACATACACGTCCGCCCAGTGCCGGCGTTCACTGCGACCCAGCGGCTCCAACAGATCCATCAAGAAATGCTCCAAACGCTTTCGGCACTTCTCGAGCTGAGTGTCGGTCATGCTCGCGACAGTAGCACTCGCAAACTCGCATGTCAATACTTAACGTAGTAGTACTAGTGAAGGGCGAAGGCGAGGCCAAGGCCGTAGGTGAACGCCCCGGCGATCACGGCGACGACGGTCATTTCCAGACCGCTGATCCACCACGGGCGAGTCGTCACGAGGCTCTTCGCGATTCCAACCCCGAAATGCGCCAGGATGCTGAGACCGGCCGCCCAGAGCACCGCTGGGGTCCCCCGCGTGAAGAAGAAGGGCGCGACCGGGATGATCCCTCCGACGGCGGTCGAGACAGTTGCCGACAGACAGGCTTTCCAGGGATTCGGGAAGGTCGTCTCCGACAGCCCCAACTCCTCCTGCACCAGCGTCTTGAGGAAGTCGTCGGGCCGCTCCCGGATGCGCGCCACCAGCGTCCGGGCCTCGTCCTCGGTGAAGCCCTTCAACTGATAGAAGAGCTCCAGCTCCTCTCGCTCTTCCTCGGGATTGCCCTCGACTTCCGCCTTCTCCCGGGCGATCTCTCCTTCATAAACCTCCCGTTGAGATTTGGCCGCCAGGTACGCGCTGGATCCCATGGAGAGCGCGCTGGCCAGCGCGCCTGCCAGGCCGGTAATGAGAACGATCTCGCTCCCGCCCGTGTAACCCGCCATGCCCGAGACGATGCCGAAGACGGCCCCCAGACCGTCGTTGATCCCATAGATGGCGTCGCTGACCCAGCTTGCCCCGGTGACGTGCCGCTCTTTCTTCAGGATCAGATCCAGCGCCCGGCGCGGGTTCTGAGGGCCGGCCAGGACGCGTAACACCTTCGCGTGTTCCCGGTCGTCAGCCGAAACTTCTTGAAGGACGGCGCGACTCTCCGCATCCAGGCTGGACGCCAGCGCGTGGTCCGCAGCAATTCCGCGCGTCTCCATCGCCTCCAGCTTACGATAGACGACCTCGGGGCCGGCCACCTGGAGCGTGAGCCCGAGGGCGGGTTTCACAACCGATGCGTCCGGGACCGTGGCGCCCATCGCGACGATGCGCGCCGCCCACTTGGCGGCGTGCGCCTCTTCCGCCGTCACCAGCTTCAACAGGATATCGCGGCGGCGGGGGTCCGTCTCTTGTTCCGCCAACTGGCGATAGGTTGCTGCCGCTTCCATCTCGTGTCGCCAGTGCTCCAGAAGGGCCTGCTGAACTTTCGCTTCACTCATCGCGCTCCCCCTCGATCCCCTCCCAGACAGGTCGTTCCGCCGTCACCGGGACGAGTATACTCTCGCAGCGATGATGGATACATGCCAAAGCGTACGGCACCGCCTGCCAAATCCGCCGCGAATGTGATACCCTCTTCTCATGGAGCGCGACGTTTCGGCCGCCGAACGGCCCGGGGATGTCCCGCGCTTCCTCGCCGACACGATGCTCGGGCGGCTGGCAACCTGGTTGCGCATTCTCGGCTACGACGCCGAGTACTTCCGCGGCGCGGACGCCGATCTGATCGCCACGGGCGCGGAGCGGGATGGGCGCATCCTCCTGACCCGGGACACCGGGATCCTCCGGCGGCGCGGCGTGCCGCCGCACCTGTTCATCCGTGACGACCGAGTCATGGCGCAGTTGCGCCAGGTGATTGCAGCGTGCCATCTGGTGCCCGCGCCGACGGCGCCGCGCCGCTGTCCGCGCTGCAACGTCATCCTGGAGCCGCGGACCAAGGCGGAGACCGCAGGGCGCGTCCCCGAGTTCGTGTGGAGCCGCCACAGCGCCTTCCGGGGTGCCCGACCTGTGGACGGTTCTATTGGGCGGGCAGTCATCGGCAGCGGATGGACGAGACGATTCGCACTCTGCTGCCAGGTTGCTGAAAAGGCCCGATCTGCGGCGTTGGCGTGCTCAGACAGCTCACTTGCGGCGTACCTGGAGTAGCGCCTCACTCGGCCCTTTGCCCGCCGACTTGCGTCTGGGCGCTTTTGAGCAGCCTGATCTAGGCGAGTTTCTTGGCATCCTACTCCGGGCACACGACGGATAGCCATGGGACGACCGATGCGACTGATCTTCATGGGAAGCCCGGATTTCGCGGTCCCCTGCCTCGACCGTTTGGTGACCGATGGCCACACCGTCGCCTTGGTTGCGACCCAGCCCGATCGCCCGGCCGGCCGCGGCCGAGACCTGCGCCCGCCACCGGTGAAGCTGGCGGCCGCTCGCCATCGGCTGCCCCTCACCCAACCCGAGCGACTCAACGATCCGGTGACGGTGGACACCCTGCGGGCGATCGCGCCCCGAGATCATCGTGGTGGTGGCCTTCGGGCAGTTTCTCCCCCGTGCCGTTCGGGAGCTTCCGCCGCTGGGCTGCATCAACGTCCACGCCTCGCTCCTCCCGAAGTATCGGGGAGCCGCCCCCATCCATCGCGCCGTGATGGCCGGGGAGACGGAGACCGGCGTCACTATCATGCGGGTCGAGGGGCGGATGGACGCCGGCCCCATCCTGCTCCAGCGCACCTGTCCGATCCTGCCCGAGGACGACACGGGCATCCTCCACGACCGTCTGGCCGAGCCTGGGAGCCGAGGCCCTGTCCGATGCGCTCCGCATCCTTGCGACCGGGAGCGGTACCTGGATCCCCCAGGACGACACCCGGGTCAGCCTGGCCCCGAAGCTCGGCGACGCCGACTGTCGCCTGGAGTTCGCCGGACGAGCCGCGGCCCTGGTGAATCGGATCCGCGGCCTGTCGCCGACGCCCGGCGCCTACCTCGTGCTGCCGGATGGCCAGCGGCTCCGGATCCTGCAGGGCCGAGGCACGCCAGGCGAGCGCGCCGCCGGGCGTGATCCTCGGCGTCGAACGCGACCGCGGTCGTGATCGGCACGGGCGACGGGGCGGTGGCCTTGCTGGAGGTCCAGCCGGAAGGCAAGCGACGGATGGCCGGCGCCGAATTCGCTCGGGGACAGCGGCTCCAGGCGGGAATGCGCTGTGGCTAGGCCGACCCCGCCGCAGCCGGGAGTTCGGAACCCCGATCCACGCCGGACAGCCCGGTCGGCGCCAGTGGAAGAACCCGCCGGGGCCCGACGAATCGCCCTGGACGTGCTCCTCCGGGTCGAGACCACCGACGCGTACGCCAACATCCTCCTGGATTCCCGCTTGCGCGCCAGCCGGCTGGATCGCGCCGATCGGGCTCTTGGCCACCGAACTGGTGTACGGCGTCCTGCGCTGGCAGGGCAGACTGGACTGGCTGCTGGCCCCGTGTTTGGATCGGCCCATGGCCGCCCTGGATCCCGCGGTCCGCGCCTTGCTGCGCCTCGGAATCTATCAGCTCGCCTGTCTGACCCGTATTCCGGATTTCGCGGCGGTGGATCGAGACCGTCACGCTGGCGCGAGCCGTCGGTGCGGGTCGTGCCGCCGGATACGTAAACGCCGTTCTGCGGCGGGTGATCCGTGAGCCGAGTCGAATCGAGCCGGACCCGATCGGCGACCCGCGCGCGTACTGGACGGGAGCGGGTTCCCATCCGTCGTGGCTGGTGGAGCGATGGATCCGCCGGCTCGGTCCCGCCGAGGCCGGCGACTTGATGGCCGCCAACAACCGGGTGTCCCCTCTCACGGTGGTGGTAAACCGACTCAAGAGCGACGTTGCCGGTGCGGCGCAGGCTCTGAAAGCGGCCTCCCCGGGGGTCACACCGGGCCGGTTCGTCCCCGGCAGCTTCACCCTCCGCGGCGCCGGAAGTCCCCGCGAGCTGCCCGGCTTCGATGAGGGGTGGCTGATTCCCATGGACGAGGCCGCGGCACTGCCGGTTCTGGCGCTGGATCTCTGCGAGGGGCAGCGCGTCCTGGACGCCTGCGCCGGGGGCGGAGGAAAGAGCGCCCTCATCGCCGCAGGCATCGGCCCGACCGGAGAGGTCCTGGCGCTGGACCAGAGCCCACGGGCCATCCGTCGCCTATCGTCGGCCCGGGCTCGCTTAGGTCTTGCCAGCGTGGAGCGCGAAGCTTTACGATGCGCGGGGAGCGGGCCTGGCCTGGCCAGGCCGTTTCCCGCGCGTCCTGCTGGACGCCCCGTGCAGCGGCCTGGGCACCATCCGGCGCCGGCCCGAGATCAAGTGGCGCCGTCGCCCCGCGGATCTGCCCCAGACCGCCGCCCTGCAGGCCGCACTGCTTGCCGGCGTGGCCGGCGCCGTGGCCGGCGGTGGGCTCTTGGTGTATAGCACCTGCAGTCTGGAACCGGAGGAGACGGACCACGTGATCCGCGATTTTCTGAGGAGTCATCCGGGATTCTCCCTGGAGGCGCCGGGCCCGGCCCTGCAACCCTTCGCCGATCCGGCCATGGAGGGAATCCTGCGCGCTTGGCCCCACCGGCACGAGACCGACGGGTTCTTCGTGGCCCGACTGCGGCGGCAGTCATGACGTCGCCGCGGGAGCGCGCACCAGCCATGATACCGCCTCGCGAACGCGAACCGAACCGGTCCCCCGGCTGTCTCTACCGGCTCGTCCGGGCCGCTGCCATCTGTGTCGGCCTCGTGGCCGTGGCAACGCTCTCCGGGTACGTTGCCATGCTCTGGTTCATGGAAGAAGACCGCGTGGCGGTCCCGCGCGCCGTCGGACTGGATTCCGTGGCGGCCGAGGCCCTGATCCGGGAGGTTGGCCTCACCCCGCGGGTCGTGGCCGAGGAGTTCAGCGCCGCCATCGCCAAGGGCCGGGTCACCAGCCAGCGCCCCACCCGAGGGACCCGGCTGAAGCTCGGCAGCGAGGTGCGGCTGATCCTCAGTCGGGGAACCGATCAATTGGCGGCGCCCGACCTCGCGGGCGTCACCGTCGCTCAGGCCAAGCGGATCCTGGCCGAGGCGGGCCTCATCCTCGGACCCGTGACGCCGATCCACTCGGACGCCCACGCGCGAGAGTTGATCATCGCCCAGGAGCCGGCGGCGGGTGCGCCCGTGATCCGGGGGGCGACGGTCCGGTTGCTGCAAAGCCTGGGACCGCTCGAAGAAACCCTGGTCATGCCGGACCTGCGTGGCCGAGAGTTGGTCGTGGCCCTGAACCTCTTGAAGGAGCTCCAGCTGGAGGCCCGGATCAGCTTCCAGCAGGCGGCATCCCGCGAGGGGCACGTGGTGGGCCAGGACCCGCCGGCCGGCGCGCGCATCACCGTCGGCAGACAGGTGCAATTGACCATCGGCGAATAGGGAGGCCCTATGACCAAGATCGCACCCTCGATCTTGTCCGCGGACTTCGGCGCCCTGGGCGAGGAGATCGCGAAGGTCGAGCCGGGCGCCGACCTGCTGCACGTGGATGTCATGGACGGCCATTTCGTACCGAACCTGACGATTGGCCCCCTGGTCGTCGAGGCCATCCACAGACGGACGCGACTTCCGTTGGATGTCCACCTGATGATCCAGCACCCCGACCGGTACATCGGCGCCTTCGCCAAGGCCGGGGCGGCGTACCTGACCGTCCACGCGGAAGTCTGCCCCCACCTCCATCGCACCCTTCAACAGATTCGCGAGGCTGGAGTGAAGGCCGGCGTGGCCCTGAATCCGTCCACCTCCCTCCACGCGGTGGAGCATGTCCTGGAGCAGGTGGACCTCGTCCTCCTGATGTCGGTGAATCCGGGATTCGGCGGGCAGTCCTTCATTCCGTTCGTCCTCAAGAAGATCGCCGACATGCATTCCTGGTTGGAGGGGATGCATCCCCGGCCCGAACTGGCAGTGGACGGAGGCATCAAGCTAGAGAATTGCCGCGAGGTCGCGCACGCCGGCGCGACGATCCTGGTGGCAGGATCGGCGATCTTCGGCGCCGCCGACCCGCGCGCGGCGATCGTCGAGATGCGGCAGCGGGCGGTGTAGGGCTCGTTCGGCGGTTCGACGGTTCGGCAGTTCGAGGGTTCGAGGGTTCGAGGGTTCGGCTGCAACGGCACAACCACCGGTGCTCTTCCGCACCGGCGTACCTCCGAACTGCCGAACTGGCAAACCGCCGAACCGCCGAACCATGAACCCGGAAACCCGTCATGGCCATTCACGTCAATCCGGAGACAGACGCCCTCCTCATCGTGGACGTGCAGCGCGACTTCTGCCCGGGTGGGACCCTGGCGGTCCCGCAGGGCGATCGGATCGTCCCGGCGATCAATCGGTTGCTTGGCATGACGCAGTGGGTCACCGTCGCCACCCGGGACTGGCACCCGCCCGATCACTGCTCGTTCAAAGCCCAGGGGGGCATCTGGCCGGCGCACTGCGTCGCCGACACGGACGGAGCCGCATTCCACCCGGAGTTGCGGGCGTCGCAGATCCGCCATGTGGTTTCCAAGGCGGTCACGAAGGACTCCGAGGCGTATTCGGGCTTCCAGGGGACAGATCTGGCCCGGCTATTGCAAACCAGCGATATCCGGCGAGTGTTCGTCTGCGGCCTGGCGACCGACTACTGCGTCAAGGCCACCGCCCTGGATGCGCGGCGCGCCGGCCTCGATGTAGTCGTGATCGAGGATGCCATTCGGGGCGTCGAGGTACACCCCGGCGACTGTGCGGCGGCCCTGGCGGAGATGAAGGCGGCGGGCATCGCGTTCGTAGTTGCCGCGGACCTCATCCTCTAGGAGCGCGGCCCGCCGAAAGGAGACACGGGTATGCGGCTCGTTTTCGGAAGCATCCTGGTTGTAGGAGGTTTGATCGCGGTCACCGTCCTGACGCGCTTCCTTGCCCAGGGCGAACAGGAGAAACGGTTCGCGCTGGGCTTCAGTGGGCTCCGACTGGTCGCGATGGCCCTGATTCCCGTGGGTGCGCTCATGATCCTGTCCTCCGGCATCAGGATGATCAGCGCCGGCCAGGTGGGCGTGGCTTTGCTCTTCGGCAAGGTCCAGGCTGTGGTCTTGCACGAAGGGATCAACCTCGTCAACCCGCTGTACGACGTCGTGGAGATGAACACCCGCGTCCTGCGCCATCAGGCCAAGTACGACGCCGCCAGCAAGGACCTGCAGGCCGTCCACGTGGAGATGGTCCTGAACTATCGTCTCCTGCCCGACAAGGCGGCCGAGGTGTACCAGCGGATCGGCCCGAACTTCGCGAGCGTCATCATCGATCCGGCGGCCCAGGAGGTCTTGAAGGCGAACACCGCCCTCCACGTCGCCACGGAGATCCTGCACAAACGGCCCGAGATCAAGGTCGACGTGCAGCAGGATCTGACGACATGGCTGGCCAAGTACGGGATCGAGATGAAGGAGGTCTCGCTGGCGAACATCAAGTTCGATCCCGCTTACGAGAAAGCCATCGAGGCCAAGCAGATCGAGGAGCAAAAGGCGGAGCAGAAGCGGTACGAACTGATCCAGGCCCAGCGGCAGGCCGAGATCGTGGCGGCCCAAGCCAAGGGCCAGGGCGACGCCGCCCGCGAGAAGGCCAAGGGCGAGGCCGAGGCCACCCGGATCCGGGCCGACGCCGAGGCCACGTACAACCAGAAGGTATCGGCCTCGCTCACCCCGACCCTGATCCAGCAACGGTACCTGGAGAAGTGGGACGGGAAGCTCCCGCAGTTCTCGATGGGCAGCGGCGGGAACGCCCCCGGTCTGATGCTGAACATGCCCATGCCGGCCCCGGCCAAACCCTAGCAGGCTGCTGAAAGAGGCCCATCTGCTGCGTTGGTTTGCCTCGGCACTCGCTGCGACGTACCTCCGGTACGCCTCGCTCGGCCTCGCGACAAACCGCCTTGCATGTGGACCTCTTTGAGCAGCCTGGGCGAAATGGGTTATTCAGTATCCCACGGTGTCTCAGTCTCAACGGAAAGGGAATGTCATGGATCTCACGACGACGCTCTCCGAGATGGCCAGGGGAATGGGGGCGAGCCTGGTCGGGGTCGCGCCGGTGGAGCGGTTCGACGGGGCGCCGCCGGCGCATCACCCGGCCGACCTGCTCCCCGGCGCAAGGACGGTCGTGACCTTCGGGATCCGGATCCTGGATCGGGTCATGGCGTGGCCGGAGTTGCTCAAGGGCTCGCCGTTCTACCCCGAATCGAAGCGCGCCGAGGCGCTGCGCCTCTGCCTCTACGAGAAATCGGGCTATCAGATCATCAACGACCACCTGAACACGATCGCCCTCCGCCTGGCCACGCACCTGGAAGAGATGGGACACGCCTCGCTCTTCTTCCCGACCACCAACACGGGCGTCCCGGAGGAGTACGCCCACGTGCCGGCCATGTTCTCGCACCGACACGCCGCGGTGCGGGCGGGTCTGGGGGAGTTCGGTCTCAACAACGTGGTCGTGACGGCCAAGTACGGCCCCCGCATCCGCTGGAACTCCGTGATCACCGCGGCGCCGCTGACCCCGTCCCCCCTGCTCGCCGCCAAGACCTGCGACGGCCTCGCCTGTCTGGAGTGCGTGCGGCAATGTCCCGGTGGCGCGCTCACCACGCTGCCCGAGGCGGGCGAGGATCGGCCTCTGGCTGGATCCGCCGGCGCGAACCGAGTGGGCCACCTGCCGCAGCACGCGCCTGGCGACCGACTGCATGGGGCGATGCCTGCGCGTCTGCCCCGCCGGCACGATCGCCGGAGCGCGGCCCAGCCGGACATACTGCTTGACGCATACCGTATCGGATGATATCAATCGTGGCCAGTGATTGAAAGGACCGCAAATGTATCCGTACCGATTCGAGCCGTGTGTGGTTTTACTTTTACTTTCCGGGCGTCTGCCCTGCCGGCTCGAGGCGACGGATGAGCTAGACTAGCAACGCATCCAGACACCGAAGGCCACGGGGCAGGCAATGCCCCGTGGCCTTTTTTTGTCTGATCGACCGTCAGTTGCTGATGAATCGGCTTCTGAAAACGCGTCGTGCAGGCCGCTCAAAAAGGCCAGTGCAAGGCGGCACGCTCAGCCGAGCGAGGCGTACTGAGGTACGCGCAGCGAGTGGCGAGGCGGGCCAACGCAGCAGATGGCCTTTTTCAGCAGCCGCCAGGAGGCGACACATGATCATCGTCATGAAGGGCGGCATCCCCAAGGAGCAGGTGCAGGACGTCATCCGCACCATCGAGGAGCTGGGCTACCAACCTCACGTCATCTGGGGCACGCAGCGCACCGTCATCGGCGCCGTGGGAGACGAGCGCGGCAAGGCTCGCCTCCACTCGCTGGAGGTCATGCCGGGCGTGGAGAGCGTCGTCCCCATCCTCCAGCCGTTCAAGCTGGCCAGTCGGGAGTTCAAGGCCACACCGAGTATCGTGAAGGTGGGCGATGCCGAGTTCGGCGGGAACCGCCTGCCGGTCATCGCGGGTCCGTGCAGCGTGGAGAGCGAGGAGATGGTCATGCAGCTCGCCGTGCTCGCCAAGGAGGCGGGCGCCTCGGTCCTGCGCGGCGGCGCGTTCAAGCCCCGGACCTCCCCCTACGCCTTTCAGGGCATGGGGAAGGAAGGTCTGCGGCTGCTCGCCCAGGCCCGCGAGGCCACGGGCCTCGCCATCGTCACCGAGGTGCTGAAGCCGGAAGACGTGGACCTGATCGCCGAGTACGCCGACATGCTCCAGGTCGGCGCCCGGAACATGCAGAACTTCGCCCTGCTCAAGCGCGTGGGCGAGGTGGGCAAGCCGGTGCTGCTGAAGCGCGGCATGGCGTCCACCATCCAGGAGTTCCTGATGGCGGCGGAATACATCCTGTCGGAGGGGAACTACAACGTGGTCCTCTGCGAGCGCGGCATCCGGACGTTCGAGACCGCCACGCGCTTCACCCTCGACCTGAACGCGGTGCCCGTCCTCAAGAAGCACACCCACCTCCCGGTGATCGTGGATCCGAGCCACGGCACCGGCCACTGGGAGTACGTGTCCCCCATGGCCAAGGCGGGCATCGCCTGCGGCGCCGACGGCCTGATGATCGAGGTCCACATGCGGCCGGAGATCGCGGTGAGCGACGGCATCCAGTCGCTGAAGCCTGATGTCTTCCGGCAGCTCATGCGCGAGTTGGCCCCCTTCGCCCAGGCCGCCGGCCGGCAGCTCTAGCCGTCGTCAGGAGGGACGTCCATACCAGACAATGATCACCTATGGACGTTCCCCTATCTCGACCTCTCTCTTGTGAAACGGCGCTTAGGATCGGGGGGCGGACCTCGTCGGGGTTCGCGGTTCGGGAGTGCGTTGGCATACCCACACGCCCGCGACGCCCAGTACGGCGCCGCCCAGTTGAATCGCCCCGAGCGTTTCGCCCAACACCACCCAGGCCAGTAGCACGCCGAAGATGGGAACCAAGTTGCTGAAGATGGCCGTCTTCCCGGCGCCGACGCGCTGGATCCCGAGGTTCCACCAGAAAAAGGCCAGCAGCGTGGTGGCGAACGTCAAGTACGCCAACGCGAGCCAGGCCACGGCCGACGCGGAGGCCAGCGCCGCCCAGGATCGGTCCACCAAGACCAGCGGGGCCAGGAACCCGCAACCGACGATCATCCCGTACCCCAGTGACGCGATGGGCCCGAACCGCCGGATCGCCAGCTTCGACAGAACCGAGTAGAGCGCCCAGACCATCCCGCTCAGCAGCAACAAGAAATCTCCCAGCAGTTGCCTTCCGACGTGCTCGCCGAGGAAGTCATCCGGTTGAACCACGAGAAGGACGCCCACCAGCAGACGGGCGCTCCCGGCCACCTGCCCGGCGCGCAACCGCTCCCCGCCGAACCACGACGCCAGGAGGAGCGTCCAGACCGGGCTGGTGGTCGGGCCGATGACCGCGGCGTGGGATGCCGGTGCGAAACTCAGACCGGCGAAAAACAACACATGATTCAAAAACCCTCCGAAGGCCCCGAGGCCGAGGATCAGCCAACGGTCCGACCGGGTGAGGGTGCTCCAGCGAGGGAACTCTCGCCGAAAAACGACCCAGAGCGTGAGGGCGGCAAGACCGAAGCGTAGGAGTCCCACCGCAAGGTTGGGAATCCCGCGCAGCGCCAACTTCCCCGCCACCGCGCCACCGCCCCACATGAGGACGGTCAGGAAGAGCAGAAAGTACACCTGCCCGAAGGGCGACCGTGCACGCTCACCTCGGTCGGTGGCTTCCGTACGCTGACCCTGCATGGTTGACCCCGTTTCCCCGCGTCGCATCCTGCGCACACTGGGCCACGATGTGGTTTCTGTCAAGCGGCGCGACGCCGACCCCGCTCGCCGATCCTGACGCTCGGTGATGGGCAGGAACACCGTCCAGGGCCATTCTGCGCAGGCTTCCCGGGGAACTCTCGGGTCCGGCGTGGTGCGTAGTCCCACACAACAGCAGCACGGCGAGGTTTAAACTTGACAAAGACCAGGCGTCTGAGCGATTTTCGCGCATCATCGGACCTCGTGGACGCGGCAGCGTTCGTGGTGACCGCCGGTATCTCGTATCCGTAGTCGCCCCGGCGATCCAACGTGGACACGTCAATCCACCTGCCCCACGAATGTATTCGTCTTTGCGGGTGCCTCCCGTCCGTCACGCTGGGTGGGAGCAATGATGGGTGCGCCCCGTGTGGGGCGTAAGGAGGTGATAACGCCGCTCGATCGCTTCGCCTGTCGAATCCCCCGGCTTCCCGAAGCCTCACACAGAAAAAAGGAGTCACCGATGAAGAAGGGTATGACTCGGCGGAATTTCCTGAAGACGGCGAGCGCCGCTGCGGCCGCCGCCGGCACCAGCACCATCTTCGCTCCGGCCATCCTTCAGCGCTCAGCAGCAGCCGATCAAGATCGGCCACCTGGTCCCGCTGACCGGCTTCCTGTCCCCCATGGGCGACTACGCGTCCAAGGCCGGCAAGCTGGCGATCGAGGAGATCAACGCGGCCGGCGGCGTGCTCGGGCGACAACTGGAGACCATTGTCGACGACGAGACGAACCCGGGCGTGGGCGTGCAGAAGGCCACCAAGATGATCCAGCAGGACAAGGTGGACTTCCTCCTCGGCACCGTGAGCAGCGCCGTCGCGCTGGCCATCATGGACGTGGCCGAGCGTTACCAGAAGATCTTCTTCAACACCGGGTCGAACTCCGACGAGATCCGCGGCGCCAAGTGCAACTACTACACCTTCTGCACCGAGGCCTCGAACACCCAGTACGTGAAGGCCATCGGCCGCTACCTGGTCAAGAACAAGAACTACAAGACCTTCTACATCCTCACCTCCGACTACGCCTTCGGCCACGATCTGACCCGCGTCACCCGGCGCCTCCTGAACGAGTTGGGCGGCAAGGAGATCGGCCACGACCTGGTGCCGACCGGAACCGCCGATTACAGCTCCTACCTCCTGAAGATCCGAAACGCCAAGCCGGAGGTCATCTTCTGCAACGTGGCCGGCGCCGATCAGACCACGTTCCTCAAGCAGTACACCGAGTTCGGCCTGAAGATCGACGTGGCCGGCGGCGTGACCGACACCGTCCTGATGTGGAACGCCGGGAAGGATACGGCCCAGGGCGTCTGGACCGTCATCTGGTGGGGCGACCTCGACAACGCGTGGACCAAGAACTTCGTGCCGCAAGTATCGGCAGAAGTACGGCTTGCCGCCGGAGAACCAGGCCTGGGGCGACTACACCAGCATCAAGGTGCTGGCCGAGGCCATCAAGATGGCCGGCACCACCGACAGCAAGAAGGTGGTCGAGGCCCTGGAGAAGATCAAGTTCGACGGCGGCAAGGGCCGCGAGCTGTACTACCGCACCTACGACCACCAGCTCATGCAGCCGATGTACGTGGTCGACATCAAGAAGACCGGCAACAAGGACAAGTGCGACATCTTCAACGTCGTCGCCGAGGTCCCGGGCAAGGACGAGAGCCTGGAGGTGATCGCGCCGACCAAGGAAGAGAACCCCTGCAACATGAAGCGCGGCTGATCCCCCTGACGGCTCCTGCCCCTCTCGACGTCGAGAGGGGCAGGAGCGTTTCCGGGACCTGATCCCGCGAGGGAGTCCATGGACGTCACGACGTTTCTTCAGTTCTTCATCAACGGCATCGTGCTGGGCGCGATCTATGTCCTCCTGGCCATCGGACTGTCGATCATCTTCGGGATGATCGGCATCGTGAACCTGACCCACGGCATCCTCTACATGCTGGGGGCCTACGCCACGGTGACCCTGACTCCCTACATCGGGTTCTTCCCGAGCCTGATCCTCTCCCCGTTCCTCGTCGCCCTGTTCGGCATGGCCATCGAGGCCGCCTTCCTGCGGCGGATCTACAAGGGCGACCCGGCGCTCGGCCTCCTGTTCACGTTCGGTCTGGCGATGTTCCTGGAGCAGATGGTCCGCTGCCTCTGGGGCACCCAGGGCATCCCCTTCCAGATCCCCGAGGCCCTGCGGGGGCCATCGCCATGGGGCCCATCATCTACTCGAAGTACCGCTACTTCATCGGGCTGTGCGCCATCCTCGTCATCGCCGGCCTCTGGTTCTTCCTGGAGAAGACGCGCTACGGCACGATCATCCGGGCCGGCAGCCGCGACCCCGACATGGTCCGCATGCTCGGCATCAGCCTGAAGCCGGTCTTCACCGCCGTGTTCGGCCTCGGGGTCGCCCTGGCGGCCATCTCGGGCGTGCTGGCGTCTCCCGCTGGCGGGTGTCGAGCCGGCCATGGGGACCAACACGGGCACCTTCGCCTTCGTGGTCGTGGTCATCGGCGGGCTGGGCAGCTTCTGGGGCTCGGTCATCGCCGGCCTGATGGTCGGCGAGGTGGAGAGCTTCTGCATCTTCTTCTGGCCCCCGATGGCCGACGCATCGAAGTTCGCCCTCATGATCGCGATCCTCTTGCTCCGGCCCCGCGGGCTGCTCGGGCGGCGATGGGAGAGATTCGAATGAAGCGCTGGCTCCTGTTTCAGAGCGTCACGGCCAATCTGGTGCTTCTCGGCATGCTTCTGGTCCTCCCCTATGCCCTGGAGAACCTGAAGAGTACGGCGTTGATGGCCAGCCAGATCCTCATCTTCGCCGTGGTCGGCCTGGGGTTCAACATCCTGCTCGGCTACACCGGACTCCTGTCCTTCGGCCACGGCATGTTCCTGGGCATGGGGATGTACGGCGCCACGCTGGCGCAGCTCCACTTCTTCCGTGGGGGCTTCACCATCCCGATCCTGCTCGGAACCCTCCTGGCCGCGCTGACCGGCGTGGTGGTCGGTTTCCTGGTCATGCGCCGGCGCGGCGTCTACTTCTCGCTGCTCACGCTGGCCTTCACGCAGCTCTTCTTCACCATCTGCTACCGCTGGACGGACGTGACGGGCGGAGAGAACGGCCTCTCCGGCCTCAAGCGGCCGGACGCCTTCCTCGGCCTCGACCTGCGGAGCGACTACGCCTTCTACTACGTCTGCCTGGTCCTGCTCGTCGCGTGCGTCCTGCTGATCCGCCGGATCCTGGATGCCCCCTTCGGTCGCGTGCTCCAGGCCATCCGCGACAACGAGGTCCGGGCCGCCAGCGTCGGGTACAATCCGCGTCGCTACAAGCACGTGGCGGTCATCATCTCCGGCACGTTCCTGGGGTTCGCCGGTGCGCTGTTCGCCTACCTCAACTACTTCGCCTACCCCGAGGTCTTCCACTCCGGCTTCTCGGGCTCCATCGTGGCCATGACCATCGTGGGCGGGATGCGGAACTTCTTCGGACCCATCGTCGGCGCCGCCGTGTACGTGTTCTTCCAGGATCTCCTCTCCTCGTACACGAAACACTGGATGATCTACTTCGGCCTGATGTTCATGGCCTTCATCCTGTTCTCGCCCAACGGGATCATGGGCATCCTGGCGGGTCTGCGCGGCCGCTTGCGGAAAAACGGCGCCGGCGAGGAGACCGGGGAGGTCGCTCTGCCCACCGTCGCGTCCGCGTCAGCCGATCCCGCTCGAAAATAACGCTCGGCGCACCGACCCCGCGCTTCTCGGCGAGGAGATCTTCCGGACGGAGGGTGTCACCAAGCGCTTCGGCGCCTTGGCGGCCGTGGATGGGGTGAGCATCTCGGTCCGCAAGGGAGAGCTGCGCTCCGTCATCGGCCCGAACGGAGCCGGGAAGACGACCTTCTTCAACACGCTGACCGGCAATCTTCCCAAGGACGGCGGGAAGGTCTTCTTCAAGGGGCAGGACATCACCGCCCTGGAGCCCTATCAGATCGCGAACCACGGCATCGCCCGCTCCTTCCAGATCCTCAGCATCTTCAAGGATCTCACCGTCTTCGAGAACATCCGGGTCTCGGTCCAGTCGAAGACCCCGTCCCGGTTCTCCATGCTGGCCGTGACGGATGACGTTGACGGACATCAATCGCGAGGCCGAGCGGATTCTGGATCAGGTGGGCCTCCGGCCGCTGCGCGACCAGATCGCCATGAACATCTCCCACGGCGACCAGCGCCTGCTGGAGATCGGCATCACGCTGGCCATGAAGCCCGAGCTGCTCATGCTGGACGAGCCCCTGGCCGGCCTGGCGGCCAAGGAGCGGGTGAAGATCGCCGGCCTGATCCGCGCCCTGGCCGGCGAGCACACCGTGATCCTCATCGACCACGACATCGATCAGATCCTGAACATCTCCGATCGGATCACGGTCCTGGCCCAGGGCAAGGTCATCGCCGAGGGAAGCCCGGACGAGATCCAGGCCAACCCCCTGGTGCAAGAGGCGTACATCGGCGGCTTCGACCGGAAGCACCTGGTCTCGCACCCGCCCCAGCGCCGGACGGACGTCCCGCTCCTGGAGGTGGAGCGGATCAACACCTCCTACGGGAAGAGCCACATCCTGCACGATGTATCCCTGACGGTCTATCCGGGAGAGCTGGTCTGTCTGCCTGGGGCGAAACGGGGCCGGCAAGACCACGACCCTGCACTCCATCATCGGCCTCACGCCGCCGTGGCGCGGCGAGATCCGCTTCGGCGGAGAGGCGATCGCCCGCCTCCAGCCCGAGCAGATCAGCCGCCAGGGCATCATGCTGGTCCCGCAGGGCCGCCGGATCTTCCCGAACCTCACGGTCCAGGAGAACCTCGAAATCGCCTTCATGCAGGCAGGGCGAAACGGCCATCCCGTGATCTGGACCCCGGACAAGGTCTATGAGCTCCTGCCGCAGCTCGGCCGCCTGCGGGCGCGCCGGGGCGAGCAGATGAGCGGCGGCGAGCTGCAGATGCTGGCCATCGCCCGCGCGCTCATGAGCAACGGCAAGCTGCTCATGCTGGACGAGCCGTTCGAAGGGCTGGCGCCCACCATCGTCGAGGGCTTGTGGAAGGTGATCAACGAGCTGAAGAAGGAGATCACGATGCTGCTGGTGGAGCAGAACGCCGACCTGGCCCTGTCGCTGGGCGATCGGGTCTATGTCGTCAATAATGGGCAGATCGAGTTCGAAGGGGCGGCCCAGACCATCATCGACGACCACGCGCTCCGCCAGAAGCTCCTGGGCGTGTAAGGTTCGACCCGTCGGTGCGACAAACGCCGGATGCCTCCGGCGCGCTGTTCCGCTTGTGGAGCGGGGCCTCTGTTTTCCTGCCGTCCGCCGCTAACCCGCCCGTTGCGCCCGCTCCAGGACCAGCCGCTCCATGGCGATCACCGGCGGCTCCAGTAACTCCCCGTCCAAGACCGCCACGCCCTTCCCCTCGGCCTCGGCCTGCGTCCAGGCCCCGAGGATTCGCTCGGCCCGGCGCACGCGCTCCGGCGAGGGCGTGAAGGCCGCGTGGACGATGGGAATCTGCGTCGGGTGGATGACCTGCTTCCCGGCGAAGCCCATCCCCGCCGCCTGCGCGGCCTCGGCCCGGAATCCGTCGTGGTCCTGGATGTTGAGGTAGATGGCGTCCACCGCGTCCACGCGCGCCGCCCGGGCGGCCAGGACGAGCTGGCAGCGGGCATGATGGAGCGGTGCCCTGGCTCGCCGGTCCAGGCGCGAGCCCCAGGTCCAGCGACAAGTCCACGTGGCCGAGGATCAGACCGGCCAGGCGCGTTCGGTGGCGGTAGCGATGGCGTACGCGTTCAGGACCGCCCGGGCGCTCTCGATCATGGCGAAGAGCTTGAGGCCGCCCTACCGGACGGCCGGCGGCCTGCTCGGCCACGGCCAGCCGCCGATCGATCTCGCGTACAACCTCAGGCCCGTCCACCTTGGCCACCACCAAGGCGTCGGGATTCGACCGGACGCCGCACAGACACATCGGCCTCGAAATGGGGGCTCGCCAGGGCGTTGACCCGGACCAGCCACTCGACGGCCGGGTTGGGATTCGCCCTGGAGTAGCCCCAGGATTCGCTCGCGCGCCTCGGTCTTGCGCTCCGGTGCGACGGAGTCCTCCAGGTCGAGGATGACCGCGTCCGCCCCCAGACCGACGGCCTTGGCCAGCTTCCGCTCCTCGCTGCCGGGAACGTAGAGGAAGCTGCGGCGGAGGTGGCGGCAGTGTTTCGTGGTCGTCATCGCGAAACCCCTCCAAGAGATCGACAAGTGAGCGCGTGGGCCCGTCCCTCATACACGCCATGGTAAACGAACGGCCCGCACCGCGTCAACGCGCGACTCGCGGCGAGAGCCCCAGTTGACATAGGCTCTCGACTTGCGTCATGATGTCGCAGGGTTGCCGCGGCAGCGGCTGCACGCACCCCCGCGATCGAACAAGACACGCCCCGGTGCGCTGCGCCGGCCGGGAATCAAGGAGGTGATGGCAGCGACTCGGGACCCCGACGCACGAGGGGCATTTCTCAAGGAAGAGTGTGGCCCGAACCCAAGAGGAGAGACGCGCATGCAGCGTACTAAAGGTATCACGCGGAGAGGTTTCCTCAAGACGGCGGGTACCGCGATGGCGGCGGGAGCTGGCGGCGTGTTCGCGCCGGCCATCCTGAAGGCCCAGGGGCAGCCCATCAAGATCGGGCACCTCGTCCCCCAGAGCGGCTTCTTGTCCCCCATGGGCGAGTACATGGTCAACGCCGCGACCCTGGCTGCGGACGAGATCAACGCAGCGGGCGGCGTCCTGGGGCGCCAGATCAAGCTGATCCCGGAAGACGACATGAACCCCGGTGTCGCCGTCCAGAAGGCCACCCGGTTGATCCAGCAGGAAAAGGTGGACGCCCTGACGGGCATCGTGAGCAGCGGCGTCTGTCTAGCCGTCATGGAGGTTGCCGACCGCCACAAGACACTGCTGATCAACACCGGGGCGAATTCCGACGAGATCCGGGGGAAGCGGTGCAACTACTACACGTTCTCCGTAGAGGGCTCGAATTCGCAATACGTCAACACCATCGGTCGCTATCTGATCAAAGAGAAGAACTATAAGCGCTGGTATTTCCTGACCTCCGACTACGCGTTCGGGCACGACCTCCTGCGAGTGTCCCGGACCCTCCTGAAAAAGATGGGCGGCACTGAGGTCGGAAGCGAACTCATCCCGACCGGCTCGGTGGATTTCAGCTCGTATCTGCTCAAAGTGAAGAACGCCAAGCCCGACGTCGTGTTCCAGAACTTGGCGGGAACCGACCAGACGAACTTCATGAAGCAGTATGCGGAGTTCGGCATGACCATGGAGGTCGCCGGAGGCCTGATCGATACACTCCTCATGTGGCCGGTCGGCGTCGGCGCCATCACGGGGGCGTTCCCGCTCCTCTGGTGGTACGACCTCCCGTACGAAGGGACCAAACGGTTCACGGAGAATTTCACCAAGAAGTTCGGCAAGCCGCCGGAGAACCAAGCGTGGGGGGATTACATCGGCATCAAGGCCATTGCCATGGCCATGCAGCAAGCCGGAACGACCGACAGCAAGAAGGTCGTCGAGGCGATGGAGAAGATCAAGCTGGACGGCGGCAAGGGGCGGGAACTGTATTTCCGGCCGTGGGACCGGCAGTTGATGCAGCCCATGTGGGTCGCAGTCGGAAAGAAGAAAGGACAGGAAAAGGATAAGTGGGACATCTGGAACATCGCGGGCGAGGTGCCGGACAAGAGCGAAAGTCTCGAGGTGATCGCCGCGACCAAAGAGGATAACCCCTGCGAGTTTACGCGGCCGTAAGAGGGTCACCGCGGGTTCCGCCACCCCCCTTCCCGGTCCGGAAGGGGGGTGGCCGTTTTCGGCGCCCGGCGCCTCGCCCCGGTAGTGCCCCGCAGCGCAACCCAACTCACGGCCGTCCTTTGAGCCGTCCGGAAAATATGGTAAGAGTGTTAGGGGCAATCCGGAGGTAATACGGGATGCTGGTTCTGCGAAAGCTTCTGCCGATCCTGGCCTCGATCCTCTACGTGATCAGCCCCGTGGACGTGTTGCCAGACTTCCTGCCCGGGCTCGGCTGGGTGGACGACCTCATCGTCGTCGGATGTCTCCTCTGGTACCTCACGAGGAAACAGGCCGGGCGGTCTCCGTGGGACGTCTTCCGCGAGCGCACGCAGGGCTCCCGGCGGGCGCCGTCGGGCGGGCCGCGTCCCGAGGATCTCGCCGGCGACTTCGACCGGATGGACCCCTACGCCTTGCTGGAGGTGTCGCCCGGGGCCTCCCCCGAGGAGATCAAGTCCGCCTACAAGCGGGCGGTATCCCGCTATCACCCGGACAAGGTCACCCACCTCGGAAAGGAATTCCAGGACCTCGCGCACCGAAAGCTTCTCGCCATCCAGCAAGCCTATGAGACCCTGCAGAGAAGTCGGGGGTGAGCCCGAAACCGCCAGAAGGCCGACACCGACGCCGACCCGCTGACGACGCCCAAACTCCTTGCAAAGGCCGGCGAGTTTACTATACTTACTGTCAGCGCGCATGACGAGACCCATGGCACACATCGCCGCGTACATCACAGGACATGGATTCGGCCACGCCACGCGCATGGCCGCCGTCCTCGGGGCAACGGCAGCGCGCGTCCCCGGCCTCCGGCTCAGCCTGATCTCGACCGCGCCGGAGTGGCTGTTCCGACTGAACCTGGCCGCGCCCTTTGCGTTCCGATCCCGCGCCCTGGACGTCGGCGTCATCCAGGAGGATTCGATCCGCCTCAACGCCCGGGCGACGCTGGATGCGTACGCGCGAGTCCTGGAGAGGCAGGCGGCGGTGATCGAAGAAGAAGTCGCGCTCTTGCGCCAGGCTGGGGTGGACCTGGTGGTCGCAGACATCCCGCCGGCGGCGTTTCCCGTGGCCCGGCGACTTGGCGTTCCCAGCGTGGGGATCAGCAACTTCTCCTGGGACTGGATCTATGACGCTTACGTTCGGGACCTGCCAGACCGTGCGCCGCTGGTCGAAGCGATCCGGGCCGCTTACGGCGAGGCTGACCTGTTCTTGCGGCTGCCGTTTCACGGGCCCTGCGACGCGTTTCCGGTCGTCCGGGACATCCCGATGGTCGCTCGCCGCGCCCGCTGTCCCCGCGCCGACGTGCGCCGCCGGCTCGGCCTGTCCGGGGATCGGCCGACGGTCCTGCTGTCGTTCGGCGGCTTCGACATTCGGGGGATCGACTTCGGACAGGTGGCGCGGCTCGACGAGTATCAGTTTCTGACCACCCAGGCTCCGCCCCAACCCGTTGGGAACGTGCGGGTGGTCGCGACGGACGGCTTGCGCTACGAAGATCTCGTGGCCCAGGCCGATGCCGTCATCACCAAGCCGGGCTACGGAATCGTGTCGGATTGTCTGGCCAATCGCGTCCCGGTCCTGTATACCTCGCGGGGGGAGTTCGCGGAGTATGCCTGCCTGGTCGCAGGGCTGCAGCGGTTCGGCGTCTCTCGATTCATCGACAACGCCGATCTCCTGGCGGGTGCGTGGCGTGAGGCGCTCGAGGGTTTGCTGGGGCAGGCCCGGGTCTGGGAGGACTTGCCGGCGGACGGCGCACAGGTGGCCGCCGAGATCCTCGAAGGCCTGTTACCGTCCGCCTGAATAGACGGTCCCGACGTCTGGGACACGGCCGTGTCAAGTTCGGATCGCCTCAATCGTCCGGGCTGGGCCGCAGGACGCTTGGCGGCTCGGAGATGTCAGACAGCTCCTTAAAGGAGACCACACCATGGCTACCCCGGCAGACTGCCCGCTCGGCTGCGGTGCTCGTCATCGACGACCAGCCATTCTTCACCAACATGCTCCGCACCGTCCTGGAGCAGCAAGGCTTCCGGGTCCAGGTGGCGGCCAGCGGTCCCGAGGGATTGGCGCTCGCCAAAAAACAGCCGCCGGACGCCATTCTCCTGGACATCGAGATGCCGGGCATGAACGGCTTCGTGGTCTGCGAGCAACTGAAGCAGGATGCCGATCTGAAAAACATCCCGGTCGTCATCCTGACGGGCACCAACGACCCCAAACTCAATGAGAAGGCGTTCAAGGCGGGGGCGGAGATCATCGCGCTGAAGGCGGTGTCCAACGAGCGTCTCGTGAACATGCTGCGCCTGGCCCTTGCCAAGGGCAAACCCGTGCCCCCGGTGTGAGCGAGCCGCGACGCTCGTCCCGAGTCGGGAGACGATACCAGTCGCGCCACCCAGATACCGCCCCACGGAAGCGGGGATACTGCGAACCTTACGTACCAGCGAAAGGAGCGTGCCGTGTCATTATTCGCCGAGCGGGTCGGACTCATCGACACCGAGAACGCCTTCAAGGTCGGACCCTACATCCGGCAGCTCGAGGAACAGGGCAAGCGAGTCATCAAGTGCAACCTGGGGGAGCCGGACTTTCCCATCCCCCAGCCCATCAAGGACGAGGTGAAGCGGCAGATCGACCTCGACAACACCCACTACTGCGACCCCCAGGGCATCCTCCCGCTCCGGAAGGCGGTCGCCACGTATTTCAGCGAGACCCGCGGGATCCAGGCCACCCCGGACCGGGTGGTGGTGTATCCCGGCGCCAAGCCGCCGATCGGTTTCTGCCAGCAGACCTACTGCAACCCCGGCGACGAGGTGGTCTATCCGAGTCCGGGCTTTCCGATCTACGAGTCGTTCGTCAGCTACGTCGGGGCCAAGCCGGTGCCGATCCACCTGGACGAGGGCACGGGTTTCAGCCTCTCGGGGAAGGAGCTGGCCCCGCTCCTCTCCGAGCGGACCAAGCTCATCTACCTCAACTTCCCCTCGAACCCCACCGGCGGCGTGGCCTCCCGCGAGCAGCTCCAGGAGATCGCCGACGTCATCCTGAAGCGCTGCGGGCAGAACGTGCGCGTCTACTCCGACGAGGTGTACGAGCACATCCTCTTCGACGGCAGCCAGCACCACAGCATCGTCTCGTGCCCCGGGATGGACAAGATCACCATCCTGGTCGCGGCGCCTCCAAGAGTTTCGCCTGGACGGGGGGCCGGATCGGCTGGGCCCTCTATCCCACCAAGGAAGAGGCCGACCTGTCCCGGAACCTGAACATCAACTACTTCTCCTGCGTCCCCGCCTACAACCAGGAGGGCGCCCGCGTCGGCCTGGAGTCGCCCCAGGTCGCCAAGACGATCGGCGAGATGGCGGCCGTCTTCCAGCAGCGGCGCGACCTGGTGGTGCAGAGCCTGAACGCCATCGACGGCGTGCGCTGCCAGAATCCGAAGGGGGCGTTTTACGTCTTCCCGAACATCGCCGGCGTCTGCCAGCGCCTCGGAATCATGGAGGCGTTCCAGAGTCTCCCGCCGGACCTGCGGAAGAAGACCAGTCCGTCCACGCTCTTCCAGATGTTCCTGCTCTTCGAGCATCTGGTGGCCACCCTGGACCGGAAGTCGTTCGGCCGTATCGGGACGGAGCAGATGCACTATCTCCGGCTGTCCATCGCCACGGACACCGAGTCGCTGAAGGAGGGCATGAAGCGGCTGGCGGCTGCCGCCGGGGACCGAGAGGGGTTCCAGCGGTTCTTCCGGAAGGGAGAGCGCTTGTTCTGAGTGCCGACGATCCGGGAACGACGCCCGTAACTCCTGCGCGCCTGCTGGAGTTACAGGGGCGTCGCGGGACGGTCGGCCTGGTCGGCGCGCTCCGCACTCCACCCCCGGACCCGCGGAAGCAAGAGGAGGGCCGGCCAGGCGAGAACGAACGTCAGTGTGAAGTAGACGGTGTAGCCGAGGCTTTCCGTGGCCCACCCCGACAGGGCGCCCGAGAGGACTCGCGTCAACCCGAAGAGGGCGCTCAGCAGCGCGTACTGCGTGGCGGCGTGGGCCTTGTCGCAGATACTCATCAGAAACGCCAGGAAGGGCGCCGTGCCCAGGCCCCCGCAGAAGGACTCCACCACCGACGCCGCGTACATCAGCGGGGTCGAGGGCGGCAGGGCCGCGGCAACCGCGTACACGAGGTTCGAGGCCGCTTGCGCGATTCCCAGGATCCAGAGAGCTCGGAAGGCGCCCCAGCGTCCGGTGAGGTGTCCGCCCGCCAGCGCGCCCGCGATGGTGGCGATCACGCCCAGGGTGCCCGGGATGGCGCCGATCTGAACCGGCGTGAAGTGACGATCAACCCAGAACGGCCGCACCATCGGACCCAGCGCCATGTCGCCCAGCTTGAAGGTCAACACGAAGAGCAC
Source organism: uncultured Methylomirabilota bacterium (assembly GCA_963695995.1). Lineage (GTDB taxonomy): Bacteria > Methylomirabilota > Methylomirabilia > Methylomirabilales > 2-02-FULL-66-22 > 2-02-FULL-66-22. The sequence continues at coordinate 61,441 of CAVOIV010000025.1, read as the reverse complement.
AACGTAGGCGAATCCCGGAACGCGGGCGAACTGTCGCAGTGGCTCCAGGATCATATCCAGGACGGCGCCACGGGGCGCTCCCCTCGGCCCGGGGCGGGTGGCCACGGCGGGCATGCGAACAGCGCACAGGCAGGATACGCCCATCAGGGCTGCGGCGCCGGCGAATGCCGCCGACCACCCGACCAGACCGGCCAGCGCCACGAACAAACCCCCGGCGGCGATCAGGGCCACGCGGTAGGCGGTGACCCGGATCCCGTTGGCCGGCCCCATCTCTGCCGGGTCCAGCAGTTCAATCGTGTAGGCATCGATGGCGATGTCCTGCGTGGCGGAGAACAGGGCGAGGGCGACCAGCACCAACCACAGGCGGCCATCCACCTGTGAGGGGTTCAGAACCAGGAGGGCGATCATACCGGTGGCGAGCAGCGCCTGGCAGCCCACCACCCAGGTGCGGCGCTGGCCCCACTGGTCGAGCGCCGGCGCCCAGAGGAACTTGAATGTCCACGGGAGCCCCACCAGGCTCAACAGCCCGATATCGGCGAGGCGGACTCCGTGCACCCGGAAAAACACAGGCAGCGCATCGTTGAGGATGCCGAAGGGAAACCCCTCGGCGAAGTACAGCAGGGTCACCCAGTAGAGTTTCGTCCTGGTTGTCACGTGTCCTCGCAATCCGGAAATGCCGTGTGCCGCGGCCGCACTGGGCGCCGCAACGTCCGGCCGCCGGTTCCTTATAGTGCCTCGAGCGGAACCCTGTCAAATGATTCAGTAGGCGACGGCACGTCGGGAGCCGGCAGGCGGTGGATCCGCCGCCTGCCGGCGGTTCTCGCCTGCGTATTGATCCTCGCCCCGTTCGCGGAGGCGGTCTTCACGTTGAACGGTCTGACGGTGAGCGATCCGCTGACGCGAGAGGTCGTGGAGCGATACACGCTGGCCCGCAACCTCCAGACCGTACGCTTCTCCGGGACAATTCGCATCGTCGACTGGCTCCTCGACCGACCGGACCTCGCTGCCACGCTGGCCCGACACCTGTATCCTCCACTCGAACGGTATCAGGTCGCCGTTCGGGACGATGGCTCGTTCGACGTGAACGATCTGGGGGCATTGCGCGGAAACTTCCGGCTCGTCGCCCACGAGGGAACCCGCCGGGTATATGTGTGCCAGGGGCAGTTCCGCTCTCTGGCATACCTGCTGAACCTCTCCGGCAACATGGTGTTCACGCTGGAGTACCGGGAGTCCCGACACGACGAGGCGCCGACCGTGGAGGTCACCCCCCAGTTGTACGTTCGCCTCGATAACCTGCTGGCGCACGGGACCCTGAAGCTGATCTCCCCGCTGCTGCACGGCGTGATCGATCGGCGTTTCGCCAACCTGACGGCCGCGACCCGGATCGTCGGCGAGCGGGTCACCCGTGACCCGGAGGGACTCTACCGGGAGATGCAGACCTGGTCCGACATCCGGCCGGATCAGCTCGAACACTTTCGGCGCACGTTCCTTGCGGAGCGGGGGAAACGATGACGGAGGTGAACCTGCTACGGCTGTTCTGCTTCGGGTTCGACGGAGACACGCCGCCGGAACACATCCGCACCCTGCTCCGTCGAGGTCTTGGCGGCGTGATCCTGTTCAAGCGAAACCTGCGCGATCTGGAGCAGATCTACGCCCTGACGGCAGAGGTACACCGCCAGGCCGTGACGCCCCTACCTGGTCGGCGTGGATCAGGAAGGGGGTCGGGTCGTCCGGCTCCCCCCGCCGTTCCTGACGCCGCCGCCGGCCGCGGTGCTCGGCGCCATCGACGACCAGGACCTCACCCGCACCGTCGCCCGTGCCATGGGCCAGGAACTCCGGGCGGCCGGGTTCAACTGGAATCTCGCACCCGTCCTGGATGTCCACACCAACCCCCGGAATCCCATCATAGGCGACCGAGCCTTCAGCCACGATCCGGACCGCGTGGCGCGGATGGGCCTGGCCGTCTTCAGGGGCCTCGACGAGGTCGGCATCCTGGCGACCGCCAAACATTTCCCGGGGCACGGAGAAACCGCGGCCGATTCTCACCTCACCCTTCCGGAGAGTCCCCAGACAAGCGACAGGTGGAGGCTCGTCGAGTTCGCGCCGTTCCGTGCGGCGATCCGGGCCGGCATTCCCAGTATCCTGGTGGCGCATATGGCGTGTCCGGCTCTCGATCCCGAAACCGCCAGCAGCTTGTCCCGGATTGTCACGACGGACATCTTGCGCACCGAGCTCGGCTTCAACGGCGTGGTGGTGAGCGACGACCTGGAAATGGGGGCGATCGCCGCCAACTTCGACATCGGTGAAGCGGCGGTGCGATTCCTGGAGGCGGGTGGCGATCTCGTCCTGATTTGCCAGAACCCCGACCGCCAGCGCGAAGCCCTCGACGCCGTGGAGACAGCTCTCCGATCTGGGCGTCTCCCCGCGAGTCGCCTCCGGGCATCTCTCGACAGGCTCGCCCGTTTCACCAGTCGTCTCGCGTCTCACCCGACCATCCCCTCCCTCGACGCCGCACGCGCGATCGTCGGACACGCAGACCACCGCGCACTGCTCGCCACGGTCGCCACGGCAGCGGCGCAGCTCGGCAGCCCGCCACCTGCGATGGATGCATAGCGTTCGCATTCTACATTCTTCTCGCGAGCTAAAAGGAAGGAGAGAAGACGGACGCAACGGTCCGGCTGCCATCGGCCCCGCAGTCTTGGCATCGCGGATTCGCGCTGGGGGGATACGAGGCGAGTAGACGGGGTGGGAGATCGGAATCGCGCAGCGGGGGAATCACCGGCGGGAGGCGCGATTTGTCTTTCTCGACGAGGCCGGCGGCAACGGTCACTAGAGAATTCTGATGGTGCCGGTTCGCAGGACCCGGATGGTCTTGGTGGCCCCGGTCGGCGTGGCGACTGTAAGGTCGATCGGGTACACGAAACCAGGGTTGTCGGCGGCCCCCTGCGCATTGAATCGGACCCAATAGCGGGTTAGGCCTGCGCCCGCGTTGTCCTTGATGCCCTGCACGCTGGAGCCTTGGTAGTCGGTCGAAAGCTGATACCAGCCCGTCAGCTGCGTCCAGGTCGCGCCACCATCAGTACTTTGCTCCAGCCGGTACTTCCCTGCCTCGCCCGCATCGCCTCCTTCGTGAAGCCGGAACAGACCGCCCTGGGTGACGGCTTGCGATTGTGCGTACCGAAGGTCACCTGCCACGCGTTCCACCGCGGCAGTGAGCCGACGCTGGGCTATGATCTGGAAGAAGAGCGGCACGCAACGGCGAGTATCATCATCGCGATCGCAATCGCGATCACGAGCTCGATGAGGGTGAACCCTGGCTTCCGCCGTAACGCCATCATGTCGGTGTACCCCCTGCTCCTCGAGAGGAGAGTACGGATTCCCGCTTCAACAGCGCCGAAAGACGCGCGCGCCACCTTGAGACGCACGGCCACCGCCCGCATACAGAGCATCAACTATGCCATCAGTTTCAGTCTAGCATTCATCCCGAGACGCAGGCAAGGCATTCCGCTCCGCGTTGGCAGGGAGTTTGCTTGAATCCCTGGTGAAAGGATTCGACGCAGGCGCGCTCCATGCACAACCTGCGCACTACGCCGACTCCGGGTCGAATTTGCCTACTCCCTATGATGTCTTGACATGCGGGAAATGCCAGTATGGCAGCAGTTCAGTGAACTCCGCGAAGGGACGATACGCGAGAACCCCTTGTTTTTCTTGTGAACTTTGAGAGAGCGGCTCTTTGGTATTCAGTTTGCATTGGGAGGCGGCGGCGGCAGAAACATCGCCGGTCAACGACATGGTCAAAAGCTGTCAGCCCGGTGACAAGTTTGGGCAAGGAGAAAGCGACTCGATGAAGACCGCCTGCGAGGACCGACAACGCACACCCCAGGGGGCCGGCGAGCGATGCACCCGACCGCGAGGCTTCTCGCTCATCGAACTCCTCATCGGCATGAGCATCATGGCCGTCGCCCTGCTCGGCATCGCCACCATGTTCTCCACCGGGTACTCCGACGTGACGGCCGGCGGAAAGACCACGATGGCGACCACGGCCGCGAGGCAGTTGCTCGAAGACATCCGGACGCTCCCCTTCGATCGGATCGCGGATCTGGATACCCTCAATACCAATAATGCGGGAACGCTTCCCGCTGTGGACGTCACCTTGGACCCGGGACGAACCATGGTCCGGAACATCGCTCGCAAGTGGCGATATGCCTTGGCCGGAAACCTGACCGGCTGGGGAGGCGCGCCGGACGCGGCGTGGTCGGTTCTCGTCGCTTCCGGGACGACGTTCGGCGCCAGGGGGCAGGTCGCTGTCGCAAGCCCAACCGCGACGCTTCGAGTGGTCACGGTCACCGTCTTCCTCCGCGGACGTTCGGCGGGCGAGGAGTTGCCGTTAACGTTGGCCACGACCATCAGTAGGTTATAGCCATGCCAAAGATTCGCCGATCCCAGAAGGGGCTCACCATGATCGAAGTCCTGGTGAGCTTGATGATTTTCCTGGTCGTCCTGCTGGCGATCTACCAGCTCTTCGACACCAGCCATGCCACGTACGCCAGCGGGACGAAGAAGCAGGATGTCCAGCAGCAGGCCCGGCTGGCCATGGACGAGATCGTCAAGCGCGTCCGCATGGCGGGCTATTTCCCCGAGAACTTCACGGCCACGCCTGTTGTGCCGGCACTCGCTAACCGGATCCGGATCGGCGCCGCGACCGGCTTGGCCGTGTACGGGGACATGGATCAGACAGCCGCCAGCAAGATCTTCCTCTTCTGCTTCGACGGCACGGCGATCCGCACCACCCCGCCCGGCGCGGTCAGCGCGGTCAACGACGTTAACTCCTATACCTGCAATCAGGGCGAGGTATTGGCCGAGAACATCACCGGCCTCAGCTTCCAGTATTTCGACGCAGCCAATAACGTGCTCGCCCCCTCGCTCGATGGGCAGGGGCTGAACGCCATCCCCGACATGACCATACCCACCGTGCGGGATTCCGTCCGGACGGTCGTCATCACGCTCACCGCGCGGGAAGTGGTCATCCATCAGAATCCCCAGGTGTACACCTTGACTTCGACCGTGAGGCTTCGAAATGCCAACTGAAACGGAACGACCCATGCAGCGCAGGCGGCGTACACTTGCTCGGCGGGAATCGGGGTCGGTCCTCATCATCGCCCTGCTTCTCATGGTGCTCCTCTCCCTGCTCGGGCGTCACCCTGCTCACCGTGGCGGCCACCGAGCACAGCGTGGCATACAATGGGCTCTGGTCCGAGGGGGCCCTCCACGCCGCCGACGCCGGCGTGAACCGCGGTCTGAACCAGCTCTCCGCCAACGCGCAGACCTCCATACAGGCCATCGCGAATACCGGCATCGGTCTGGTCTACAACTACCGGAGCGGTCGCCGGACCGACAACGCGCCCCAGCCGCTCCAGTACGTGGGCAACCGCGTCGAAGAGGGGTACTCCATCGCCGTCGGAACCGGATATAACCCCTCGGGATACGCGTTCCACACGTATCAGATCAACGCAACCGGAACAGGGCCGCGAAACGCCCGCCGCGAGGTCGAGGTGCGGGCGGAGTACGGCCCCGTGGCACAGTGAGGTCCACCATGAAGAGACTGTTTGCCCTGCTCCTGTGTCTGACGCTCCTGCCCCTGAACGTGCCGCTGGTCCATTCCGACGACAGCGACATCTTCGGCGCCAACATCGAGCCGAACATCATGATCTTCATCGACAGCTCGGGGAGCATGGACGACTACATCGACCAGGCCGCCACGGCGCCCTATGATCCGGCGACAACCTACCCGGCACACCTTCGCCGCTCCCGAATAAGGCAACCGCGAAAGTGTACCGGTGCCAGTCCGGCTACACGATCACCCAGTGCGAGGAAAATCCGAGTCGATACGTCGTCTACGCGAACACCATTGCCGACGTCACGAGCTCCGCCGCGCGCACCGCCCTGACCACGGCCGGGATCTGGAACGGAAGGATCGAGCGGCACCAATCTCCAGCTCCGCACCGGGAACTACCTCAACTACCACTTCAGTCCCGATGGGCGGACACGAGAAGAAGATCGTCGTCGCCCGGCGCGTGGTGACGAACCTGATCAACAACACGGACGGCGTCCGCTTCGGCCTGTCCCGAGTTCAGGAATAACGGTAGCATGGGCCCGGGCGGCGCGCAGGTCATCGCCGACATCGGCTCGAGCAAGGCCGACGCTCGACCACCGCCGTCGCCGGCATCACCGCCAGCGGGTACACCCCGCTGAAGGGCGCCCTGTACGACATCGGGAAGTACTACAAGGGTACATACCCAGGCAAGCCGAGCCCGATCCAGTACGAGTGCCAGCCGAACTTCGTCATCTTCATGTCGGACGGCCTCCAGAACGGATGGGGCGACGTCCGCAACGAGGCGACGCTGCGGTGGACGCAGGATCACGCCGACCAGCCTGCCGGGGACACAGAAGGTGCAGGTGGACACCATCGGCTTCGCCATTGCCGCGAGCGAAGCCGACGCGGCGAACGATGTCCTGCAGACGGCGGCGTCGAACGGCGGCGGGCAATTCTACAGCACGGTCAGCGAAGCCCAGCTCGTGGCCGCCCTCGAGGATTCCATCCGCCGGATCATGGCGGCCACCTTCGCCTTCGCCACCCCGGTCATCCCGTCCACCAGCGCCACGGGCCTGGCCCGCGCCTACCTGGCCGCGTTCCAGTCCGATCCCTCCAGGCCGTTCTGGCGGGGCTTCCTCAAGGCGTACAACCTCGATGCCAACGGCCGGGTGCCGATGGACACGAACGGCGTTTCTGGATCCGAGCTACCTCGCCTGGGAGGCCGGTCAGAAGCTCACCGAGATGGCGCGCGGCGGACCGGACGATCTACACCGCTGATCGGCGCACGCACACCGCCGGCACCGTCAATCGTTCAGCACCGCGAACTCGAACCTGACGCAGGGACTGCTCGGCGTGACCACCAGTACGGACCGGGACAAGGTCATCAACTTCGTCCGGGGCGTGGACGTCCTCGACGAGAACGCTGAACGGGGATGTCACCGAAGATCGCGAGTGGAAGCTGGGCGACATCTACCACTCCACCCCCGTCGTGGTGACGCCGCCCTTCCTCCCGTCGCCCGACGCGAGCTACCACGGCGTTTCGCACGGCGCAGGCAAGCCGCACCACCGTCGTGATCGCGGGGTCGAACGACGGGATGCTTCACGCCTTCCGGGAATCCGACGGGGTGGAGTTGTGGGCCTTCGTTCCCCCCGATCTTCTCCGCAAGCTGAAGTCCTTGCTGGTTCCGGCGGGAGATCACCAGTTCCTGCTGGATTCCAGCCCCATCGCGGCCGACGTGAAGATCGGCGGCACCTGGAAGACCATCGTGATCTTCGGCGAGCGGCGCGGCGGCAGCTACTACCACGCCCTCGACATCACCGACACGACGAACCCCACGTACCTCTGGGGCTTCACCGACGCGGAGATCGCCGAAACCTGGTCCGAGCCGATCATCGGCAAGGTGAAGATGGACAGCGGCACCGGCAGCACCGAGAAGTACGTCGCCATCTTCGGCGGCGGGTACGACACGGGGACCAACAACAGCCACGGCGAAGGCCTGTTCGTCGTGGACGTCGCCACCGGCACGAAGCTCTGGGAGTACTGACCACCGCGTCCGCCGGCGCGATCAGCACCTCGAGTCGGGCAGCGACGACCGGCAGTACATGAACTTCAGCATCCCGGCGAACCCGCTGGCGCTCGATCTCGAACAACGACGGGTATATCGACAGGGTGTACATCGGGGACGTCGGGCGGTCAGATGTGGAAGTTCGACCTGGCACCGGCGGCGACCCTGACCGGAGGGACCACGGGAACGGTCAACAACTGGACGGGGAAGCGGTTCTTCCGGGCCGGCAGCGACACGAATCCGCCGGCCGCCGGGGAATACTACCCCACGCAGGCCATCTATGGCGCGGCCAACGCCGCCCTGGACGCGAATCGAACGCTCTGGATCTACTTCGGGACCGGGGACCGGAACCATCCGAACAACGCGGCCGCGAACCGGTTCTACGGCATCAAGGACGCCACCACCATGACGAATGGCAGCACCTACACCGAGGCCACCTCAGGGATGGTCGACGCCACCGACCGTCAACCGCGGCCCCCACAGCGGCTGGTACTACCTGCTGTCCAGCACGGACAAGGAGAAGGTCCTGGCCAGCCGCCGACATCTTCAACAAGATCGTCTTCTTCACCTCGTTCAAACCGTCCGCCACCACCTCGGCCGTGTGCGGTAGCGGGGGGACCGCCAGGCTCTATGCCGTCCAGATGACCACGGCCTACGCCGCCATGGACTTTGCGAACGATGTGGCCTACGCCACGAGTGGGGGTAGCGGAGGTAGCGGCGGTAGTGGGGGCAGTGGGGGTGGCACCGTGAGCGACGCAACGACGGAACGAGGCCAGGACATCGGCGCGGGGATCCCGTCGAAACCGGTCATCACACTCACGGACACGGGCATCCAGGTGTCCTCGGATGTCCTCACGTGCAAGAGCGATGGAACGTGTTCGGGCGACCCGGTGCCGCCGCCGGACAACATGCGACGCATCCTGTACTGGCGGGAGGCGTTCTAGCCCATGAAGAACAGACACACCGTCACGGCCGTCCTCGCGATCGCCCTTCTCGTCGCGGGGACGGCCGCGCTCGCGGCCTCGAACGACGCGATCAGGCGGAATAACTTCGGGGCGGAACTGCTCAAGCAGGGTCGGCTGGACGAGGCGGCCAAGGAGTTCCAGTTGGCCGTCCAGGCGGATCCCCGGTACGCGGCGGCCCACCTGAACCTGGCGTTCACGTACGATCGACTTGGCCGGGCGGACGAGGCGATCGCCGCCTACAAGAAGGCGGCCGAACTGGACCCGTCGAACGGAACCACGCTCAACAACCTGGGCGTGCTGTACATGAAAAAGGAGATGTACGACGAGGCGATCGCGACCCTCGAGCAAGGCCTGAAAACCGATCCCGCCAACCCGACGTTCCAAAATAACCTGGAATCCGCCAAAAAGATCCGGGACAACCTGAAGGAGCGCGAGGCGCAGATCGCGAGCGCACAGAAGCAGGCCGCGGCGCAACCCAAGGATCCCCGGGCTGCATACAACGTGGCCCGCCTGTACGCCGCGTTCGACATGCCGGATCCGGCCCTGGAATGGCTGGGGAAGGCGCTGCAGCTGGGCTTCGACGATCTCCGGTTCGCGCGAGAGGATCCGGCGATGGCGGGTCTCCGGACCGACCCCCGGTTCACACGGCTCCTGGAAAGCCGCTGACCGGTCAACCGCGCCTTTTCTCGCTCCATCTCGGAAGCCTTCACGAGCGCGCGGAACAGGGCAAGGTGTTCCGCGCGCTCTTTGTATATCCGCTCCGGGTGCCACTGCACGGCCACCATGAAGGCATCGCCCGGACCCTCGATCCCCTCGACGATCCCGTCCTCGACGCTCTCGGCCCCCACCACGAAACCCGGCGCCAGATCCTTGACGAACTGATGGTGCGTGCTGGTCACCTCGGACCCGGCAACACCCATGATCGCTCGTAACCGCGTCCCGGGTACCAGCCGCACCCCATGAATCAGTCGTCCGCGATCCGCCAGACTCGCGGAATGGTAGCCCGCCGTGCCGGGCCGACACGCGATGTCCTGATAGAGCGTGCCGCCGGCCGCAACGTTGAGGACCTGGAGCCCGCGGCAAATCCCCAGCACGGGCACCTGCCGGTCCAGGCCTGCACGCGCGAGATGGATCTCGAAGAGGTCCCGTTCCGGATCCGGCTCCTGACAGCGCTCGTCCCGCGCCTCTCCGTAATAGGCCGGGGCGATGTCTTCTCCGCCGGTGAACAGCAGCCCGTCCACCGCAGCGAGATACTCGTCGATCACCTCGGGATCGTCATCTCCGATCGGCAGGATGATGGGAAGCCCGCCGGCCGCCCGAACCGCTCCGGTGTACGTGTCGCGGATCGCCACCCAACGCTCCAGCCGGTCAGCATCGTTCCGATGCCAGGACGTGATCCCGATGCGCGGCCTCATTCCCTTCCCCTTCCAGGATCTCACCGTCTCACAGGCCGCGGATGCGCCCGCGGTACTTCGCTTCCAGCGCTCGGTTGTGCTCGTCGCCCCCGGGAAGATTGGCGCTCAGATACACCGGAGGCGTGAGACCGTCCGCCAGAAACAGCTCGACCACCCGGCACACCAGGGAATTGATGATGAAGCTTCCCACCAGCAGCGAGGTGGGCGCCACCTTCCCCGCCAGGCCAGGGTACGAGACGGCCGCATCGCCGACCTCGCCGCAGGTGTCCACCACGATGTCCGCCACCTCGAACAGGCGCTTGCCGTCGGGGTGGCGTGTCGGGACCGACCGGGAGTGCGCGAGCGACGTGAGCGCGATCACCGTGAGACCTCGGCGCTTTCCCTCCTGGGCCATCTCCACGGGGACGCCGTTGATCCCCGAATTGGAGATGACCAGCAGCACCTCGCCGGCCCGCAGATCGTGCCCCTCCAGGATGAGAGCGGCAAGGCCCGGCACTCGTTCCAGTTGGCCGCTCAGCCGCGGGGGCGTGAGCGGCGTCAGGAACACTTCCTGGATCACGTTCACCGGGACGAGGCCGCCCGCCCGGTGATACGCCTCCTCGGCCAGACAGTGGGAATGGCCGCTCCCGAAGACGTGGAGCACGCCGTCGGCTCGCAGACTGGCGAAGACGGCGTGCGCCGCGCGCTCCAAGGATTCGGCCTGGGTATCGCGGACGGCGTCGAGTTGTCGCAGGACGGCTTCGTAATACGGCGAGCGTCGCTCCTCAGTCATGATGCCAACCCTCGATAACCCCTCCCCGGCACGATGCAGCCCAGGACGCGGGATTCCCGCGCGCCGGTCACGCGGGGAAGATTGCCCGGCCGGCCGGCGGCGGTCAAGTACGCGAGCACGGCGAACGCCACCGCCTCCACGGCCCGTCCCGGACATGCCCAGCGCCTCGGCCCGGAACACGGCGCATGCCGGCAGCGCCTCCGCCAGGCCGCGCATGACCGTCTCGTTCTCCGCGCCGCCCCCCATCACCACGACTTCTCCGACGCTCGTCGCCGGAAAGACGAACGCACCGGAGGTTCTCGGCGACTCGCCTGCACCGTGAAGGCGGTCAGCGTCGCCAGACCGTCGAGCGCGCTTGCCCCCGTTTGCCTCAACCGCTCCCGAAACTCGGCCACGAAGGCCGGGCCGAAGGTCTCGCGCCCCGTGGATTTCGGCGGGGTGCGCCGGACGAAGGGATGCTGGAGGAGGTCCGCCAGCAAGTCCGGCACCGGCGTCCCGGCGGCCGCCAGCCGCCCCCCGGCATCGTAGCCGCACGCAGCGAGGCCCGTCGTCCGGACGAACTCGTCCAGCAGCACGTTCGCCGGCCCGGTGTCGAAGCCGGTGACCGCGGCGGCGTCTGCCCCGGCGGGAAGGACCGTGACGTTCGCGATCCCGCCCAGATTGAGGATCGCCCGTCCCCGCGTCGGATGGGCGAACAGGACGTGATGGACGAGGGGCGTGAGCGGCGCGCCCTCCCCCCCGCCGCCATGTCCCGCGGCCGGAAATCCGCGATGGTGGTGACGCCCGTCCGCTCGGCGATCACCGCCGGCGCCCCGATCTGGAGCGTGGATCGCACCTGGTGCGTCCCCTCGTGTCTCGGCGACGGCAGGTGGTGGATCGTCTGCCCATGGGAGCCGATCAGGTCCACCGCGGTCAGGGAGAGACCGGCACGTCGGGCGATCCCGACGGCCGCGTCCGCGAACAGTTCGCCGAGATAGGCGTTCAGATGGCAGACGTCCGCGGTGCTGCCGCCAGAGGCCGTGGCCAGCAATCGCTCCCGCAGGCCGGTGGGGTACGGAAACGTCTCGAAGGCGAGCAGGCGGACGGTCGGCCGATCGTCTCCTGACCGGATGTCGACCAGGGCGGCGTCCACGCCGTCGGCCGAGGTGCCGGACATCAGGCCGATGACGTTCATCTGGACGCCAGGAAGCGGACAGGGACTCAATGGCCGCCATGGCTCAGCGGGAGGCCTGGCCGCGGAACTCGGCCGCGGCGCGCGCGAGGGCGCTGGAATCCGTCAGGAGGTCCACCGCCGTCATGGCCATCGCCTTGGCCGCCGCGAACATGGCGCGGTGTCCGAAATCGGAGGCGGCCGCCTCGGCGAAGGCCGTCATGTGGCAGGCGACCTCCCGCGGGCAGATCTGCACCATCGGCTGGATCGTGGGAACCACCTGGCTCACGTTGCCGACATCGGTGGATCCCAGCTCCCGGTCCACGGGCCCCTGATCCACGGTCTCGCCCAGCGATTCCAGATTGCGCTGGAACAGCTCGGCCAGAGCGTACACCGGTTTGTAGGGGTGATAATCCTTGCCTGCCGCGGTCAGCTTTACGCTGCAGCCCGTCGCCTGCGCTGCCGCTTCACAGCACGACGACCACGCGTCCGAAGAGTTCGTCCATGTAGGCCAGATCCAGGGCGCGGACGTAGAACCGTGCGGCGGCGTAATCCGGGATGATGTTCGGGGCCTGTCCCCCGTGCGTGATGATGCCGTGGATCCGCGCGTCGGAACGTACCTGCTGTCGCAGGACGCCGATGCCGGTGTACGCCAGCACGACCGCATCCAGGGCATTGACGCCCTGGTCCGGGGCCGCGGCCGCATGGCTGGCCTTGCCGAAGAACTCGACCGTCAACTCGCGCATGCCCAGCGCCAGCTTCACCATCTCCGTCCGGTTGCTCGGATGGACCAGCATGGCGGCATCCGTCCCGGCGAAGACCCCGGCCTCGACCAGCGCGATCTTGCCGCCGCCCTTTTCCTCTGCCGGGCATCCGACCAGGAGCACCGTCCCCGGCGTTCGATCCAGGACGGACCGCACCGCCAGCGCGGCGCCGAGCGAGGCGGTCCCGATCAGGTTGTGGCCGCAGGCATGCCCCAGGCCGGGGAGCGCATCATACTCCGCCATGAACGCGATCCGCGGCCCGCCCGAACCCGCCAGGCCGGTGAACGCGGTGGGGAGATTGGCCACGCCCCGCGTCACCGCGAAACCGTGCTGTTCCAGCACATCGGTGAGCAGTTCGGCCGCCTGGTGCTCCTCGTACGCCAGCTCCGGATTCGCGTGCAGGAAGCGGCTGACGGCGAACAGATCCGGCGTCAGTCGGTCCACCTCGGCTTGCACCTGCTGCTTGAGGTGCTCCACCTCGCCTTCGCCTGCCACGGTGAACCTCCTTTTCCTCACACAGCGCCGAAGGGGCGACTCGCGCGTGGGCGGCAGCAACAGGATCCGTCTCCGGCGTCGCGCGACGGAGAAACCGCCGGAAAACACTGGGCGGAAGATACCACGCTGCCACGCCAGGGTACAAGTGCCGGGCGGAGGCGGGGTCTCCTTGACAACCAAACACGTGTTTGGTATTGGTACATCCGAGACCACGAACGAACGTTGAGGCAGGATCGCAAGACGTCCCAGCCGTCAACGCCAGTGAGGTGCATCATGCTGTTCACGTCGTCGGAACGCGCATCCGAATCCAAGGGCATCGAGCGCCTGGCGCGCGAGGCGCGCCCTCTTCTCGCCAAGCGCAACGCGGAGTATCTGCAGATCGTCACACGATCGATCCTGAACCGTTGTTCCAGCGAGCGCATGCCATTCACCTGGACCATAAACCCCTATCGCGGGTGCGAGTTCGGCTGTCGTTACTGCTACGCGCGCTACACGCACGAGTTCATGGGTTTCACGCGGTGGGAGGATTTCGAAGAAAAGATCTACGTGAAGAAGGACGCGGCGCGGACGCTTGCGAAGGAAATGATGGCCGGCCGTCTGAAGGGGCAGAGCATCGCCCTCGGGACCGCCACCGACCCGTATCAGCCCGCCGAGCGGCGTTTCCGCGTGACCCGCGGCCTTCTCGACGTGATGACCCAGGCCCGTGGCCTGCGCCTCTCCATCACGACCAAGAGCGACCTCGTCACGCGAGACATCGACCTCCTGCGCCGGATCGCGCTCCGGAACAGCGTGCACGTGAACATCACGATCACCACGCTGGACCGCCAACTCGCCCGCATTCTCGAGTGCCTGGCCCCCACGCCGGAGGTGCGCCTGCACGCCGTGCGGCAGCCTTGCGCGAGGCGGGCCTGACCGCCGGGGTCACCCTTTCCCCCATACTGCCGGACATCACGGACGCTGCGGCCGACCTGGAGGCGGTCATCGCCGCCGCGCGGGCGCACGACGCGACCCACCTCTTCTGGAACGTCCTCTTCCTCAAGCCGTCGGCGCAGCACGCGTTCTTTCCATTTCTGGAACGACACTTCCCGCACCTCGCGACGCGCTACGCCGCCCGCTTCGCCCGCTCCGGCTTCCTGAACCGCGCCTACCAGGACCGGATCGGCGGCCTGGTCGGCGACCTCAAGCGAAAGCATGGCTTCCCGGACCACACGGACTTCGAGATGCCAGCGCCGGTCCATGAAACCGAGACTGAGGCAGAGCAACTCTCGCTCTTCCAGATCGACGCCCCGGCCGTCCCACCCCAGCCCCAAGGCCCGCGGATGAGGAGGATTGGACAATCGTCACCCATGGGGTATATTGAAAGCCATTCCGCCTGTTGAGTGGCGGCCACTTCAGTCCTCGACCCGGAGGCGCGCGCCGTGAGCTTCTACTCGGATTTTGCAGAGTACTACGAGGCCGTGTTTCCATACCGGGACGAGGTCTATGCTTTCCTGAAGAGCCACATCCCGGCGGGGCCCCGCCGGATTCTCGACGCCGGCTGCGGTACGGGACACTACTGCGGCCGTCTGGCCGCGGATGGGTTCCAGGTCGTGGGGGTTGACCTCGACCCGCAGATGATTGAGGTGGCCCGTCGGACGTATCCGGGGCCCACCTTTCACTGCGCGGACATCATCGAAATCGGAACCCTCCCTCCGCCGTTCGACCTGGTGTTCTGCATCGGCAACGTCGCACCTCACCTCACCCAGGACGACTTCACCCGCTTCGTCGGCGAGGTGTGGAAGATCCTGCGGCCCGGCGGCGTGTGGACCTTTCAGATCGTGAATTGGGACTACGTCTTGACCCATGGCTCGTATCCGTTTCGCCCCAGGAAGCTTGGAGGCGGCGAGGCGGTGTTCCTGCGCGACTATTCCGACGTGTCGGAGACCCGGGTTCGTTTCCTGACCCGCCTCGTGGTGGGGGATCGCACCCTCTTCGCGGGAGACGTGTGGCTCTACCCGCTTCGCACGGACGCGTACCTGCGTCTCCACCACGATCGTGGTTTTTCCCTGGTGGGACACTTCGCCGACTTCCAGCGTGCGCCGTACGTCACGGCAATCGGATTCGGGAAGCGTGTTCGTGTTCAGGAAGCCGTGATCGAACGCACGCCGGCGATGCGGGCCCGCGGACGCACACTCCTGGCCCGGCGGCCCCGAGACGCGGCCGCATCCGGCGCGGTCAGTCGCGTGGGCGCAGGGGAGACGTCGTGCGCATAACGGAGACGTCGGCCCGGCTCTTCATCCAGGATTCGCCGCGTTCGCGCTGGGTGCTGGGGGGGCTCTTCGCGGCGGCCGGCGGCCTCGCGATCGCGGCCGCGTTCGGCTGGGTGGCGGACGACCAGTCGCTCTTGCCGGTTGCCCGCCTCGGCCTTGGGCTGGTCGGCGGGCTCGCCGTGGCAGCGGGGGCGTGGGTTTCCTGGCGCGCACCACGCTTCACCTTGGTCGTGGACCGGTCTCGCCGGACGGTGACGGTCACCCATCGCGGACCGTTCCGCCACACCGTCGAGCAGTACCCGGTGGCCGCCGTCGCGGACGTACGGGTGACGAAGGAGCGGGAGCGCAAAGCCGAGCCCGTCTATCGGGTGGAGCTGGTCCTCCACACTGGGAGCGTGGTTCCGGCGTCTCGGCGCCACCTGCGCGATCGCGCCGAGTGCATGCGGGCCGCCGAGCGCTTGTGGAACGCGCTGGGCAAACCCGGCGACGGCGCCGACTGAGCCGGATCCGAGCGTGTCCAGTTGAGCGCAGTAGTCGGAGACCATTCACGGTTGCCGTCAGACACCCGAAGGGCCGGTCGCACGAGGAGGAAGCAACCATGGCCGATGATGCGTCCATCGTGCGAGTTGCCGTCGTGCAGGCCGCCCCGGTGCTCTTCGACCGCCAGGCGACCATCGAGAAGACCCGCCGCCTCACCGCCGAGGCCGCGGCGCGGGGCGCGCGGCTGATCCTGTTCCCCGAAGCGTTCATCCCCGCGTATCCGCGGGGCCTCGGCTTCGGCACCGTGGTGGGCAGCCGGAGCCCCGAGGGGCGACGGACCTGGCAGGCGTACTGGGACAACGCCGTGGACGTGCCCGGTCCGGCCACCGACGCGCTCGGCGAGGCGGCCCAGGAGGCGCGCGCCTATCTGGCGGTCGGCGTCATCGAGCGGGACAGCTACTTCACGCGGGGCACGCTCTACTGCACCCTGCTCTACTTCGGTCCCGACGGGCGGTTGCTGGGCCTGCATCGCAAGCTCAAGCCGACCGCGGCGGAACGGCTGATCTGGGGCGAGGGCGACGGCAGCACGCTGACGGTGGTGGAGACGGAATTCGGCAAGGTGGGCGGTCTGATCTGCTGGGAGAACTACATGCCCCTGGCGCGGATGGCCATGTACGGCAAGGGGGTGGACATCTACCTGGCGCCCGACCGCCGACGCGCGCGACACCTGGCAGGCCACGCTCCGGCACATCGCCTGCGAGGGCCGCTGCTTCGTCCTCGGCTGCAACCAGTTCGTCACGCGCGCCATGTACCCACCGGATCTGGCGGGCGTGGAGGACCTGGCCGATCAACCGGAGGTCCTGTGCCGCGGCGGCAGCGCCATCGTCTCGCCGCTGGGCGAGGTCATCGCCGGTCCGTTGTACGATGGGGAGGGCATCCTGGTCGCCGACCTGGACCTGGGCGAGATCCCGCGCAGCCGGTTCGACTTCGACGTGGCCGGCCACTACGCCCGGCCCGACGTGTTTCAGCTGACCGTCAACGAGAAGCCCACGCCGCCGGTCGTGTACACCTTCGAGCCATGATCGCGCTTCGCCCGTTCGCGCGTGCCGATTTCGCCCGCCTCATCGGCTGGATCCCGTCGGCGGAGTTTCTGCTCCAGTGGGCGGGGCCCGCGTTCACGTTTCCGCTGGACACCGCGCAACTGGAGCGCTACCTCCTGGAGGGGGAGGGCGACGCGCCGTCGCGAATGATCTTCACTGCCGTGGAGGCCGACACGGCCACGGCCGTCGGCCACATCGAGCTGGCCCGGATCGATCGGCGCAACCGCTCCGCCACGCTCTCGCGCGTCTTGATCGGGGAGGCCAGCCGGCGCGGCCAGGGGGCCGGACTGGAGATGGTCCGCCGACTCGTGCAGGTCGGCTTTGAGCAGTTGAGGCTACATCGCATCGATCTGGTCGTTTTTGATTTCAACACGTCGGCGATCGCATGCTATGAAAGAGCCGGCTTCGTGAAAGAGGGGTGTCTGCGGGAGGCGCGCCGATTCGGCGAGGAATACTGGAGCTTGGTCCAGATGAGTATCCTGGAAACGGAGTGGCCGGCCCGGGTTGCCCCGCCTCGCGGCGACGGCGCCGACGATGCGGGAAGCGCGCCGTCGCCCACGAGAGGAACCCACGCATGAGACTCGAGACCCTGGCGATCCACGCGGGCCACGAGGTGGACCCCGCAACCGGCGCGGTCTCCCCGCCGATCTGCCTCTCCACCACCTATCAGCGGGCCGTGGACGGCACCGTGGACACTGGCTATTTCTACTCCCGGCTGGGGAATCCGAACCGGGCAGCCCTCGAAACGTGCCTCGCCGCCCTCGAGGGGGGCGCGGCGGCTGCCGCCTTCGCCTCCGGCGCGGCCGCGACGATGAGCATCTTCCAGGCGCTTCGCCCCGGCGACCATCTGCTGGCGCCGATCGATGCGTATCACGGCACCACCATCCTGCTGCGGGACATCCTGGGCCCCTGGGGGCTGGAGACCACCTTCGTCGACATGACCGATCCGGCCGACGTCGGCCGCGCTATTCGCCCCAACACCCGGCTGGTCTGGGTCGAGACACCCTCGAATCCCCTCCTCCGCATCAGCGACATCGCCCGCCTCGCCTCGCTGGCCCACGCAGCCGGCGCGCGCTGCGCGGTGGATAACACCTGGGCGTCCCCGGTCCTCCAGCGCCCCTTCGAGCTGGGGGCCGACCTCGTCATGCACTCGACCACCAAGTATCTGGCCGGCCACTGCGACGTCCTGAGCGGCGCGGTGGTAACCAAGGCCGACGACGAATTTTTCCAGAGGATCCGGCTGATCCAGCAGCAGGGGGGAGCGGTCGCATCGCCCTTCGACTGCTGGCTCGTCCTCCGGGGGATCCGCACGCTGCCCTACCGCGTGCGGGGCCATTGCGGGAACGCCCGCCGGGTGGCCGAATTCCTGTCTCGCCAACCGCGGATCGACGTCGTCCATTTCCCCGGGCTGCCGACGCACCCGGGCCACGCCGTGGCGGCGGCGCAGATGCAGGACTTCGGCGGAATGCTGTCCTTCCAGGTTCGAGGCGGCAAGGAAGAGGCCCTGGCCCTCGCCGCCAAGCTCCGGCTCTTCACGCGCGCCACCAGCCTGGGCGGCCCCGACAGCCTGATCGAGCATCGAGCCTCGATCGAGCCGCCGGATACCCGCACGCCCCAGAACCTGCTGCGCGCTTCGATCGGCCTGGAACACCCCGACGATCTGATCGACGACCTCGCCCAGGCGCTCGACTAAGCCGTTGTCAAAGAATTACTTGACCGGAGAAATTTTGGAACGGCATAAGGAGCCGTAACGAAATTCCAAGAAACGTCCAAGTTATTTCGTAACGGCTCCTAACCGGACCCGCGGGCGCGATCTCACACAGGGGAGGCGACGCACATGACACACAAACAGTTGACGATGGGCCAACAGAAACGGATCGCCGTGGTGGCTCACGACAACATGAAGCAGGACCTCCTGGAGTGGGCCAGGTACAACAAGGACCTCCTGTCACACCACGAACTGTTCGCCACCGGCACCACCGGCGCCTTGCTGGAACGCACCCTCACGTGCCCCATCGTCAAGCTTCAGAGCGGTCCGCTCGGGGGTGACCAGCAGATCGGGGCGAAGATCGCGGAAGGAGACCTGGACTGCCTGATCTTCTTCTGGGACCCGCTGGAGCCGCAGCCGCACGACCCGGACGTGAAAGCCCTGCTGCGCATCGCCGTCGTATGGAACATCCCCATCGCGTGCAACCGGGCGTCCGCGGATTTCATCATCTCCTCGCCGCTCATGGCCGATGAATACGAACGCCTCATCCCGGACTACGAGCCGTACAAGCGCCGCCTGCAGGGCCGCACCGGCTCCACCGAAGGAGCCACCGTCTGACCACCGTCATGCCCGGCCACCCCGGCGGGCGCAACCAACCCAGAGGGCGCAGCGGACGGTGTGCGTGCCGGGCTCGCCGCTCGCTGCGATACCCCTGGGACAGAGGGACACCGTGACTGGACCGCAACTGTTGGCACTGGATTTCGATGGCGTCATCTGCGATACCGTCCATGAGGGCTGCCGGTCCGCCTGGCAGGTCTGCCGGGATTTCGTGACGCTGAACGGCGACGTCCCCCCACCCGAATTGGCCGCCGTCTTCGTACGCCTGCGGCCCGTCCTGGAGCACGGGTGGGAATTCCCCGTCCTGGTGCTCGCCATCCTGGACGGCATCCCCGAAGCCGCCATCTGGGAGACGTTCCAGACCACGTGTCGCACGCGGATCCTCGACAAGTACCGGGTGACGCCGAAAGAGCTTGCCGCCCGGTTCGACGCGGCCCGGGATCGGACGATTGCCCGGAGCCTCGACGACTGGCTGGCCGGTCAGGGACTCTACCCCGGCATGGCGGAGCGGCTCTGCGCCATCCAGCGCAGCGGCCTCCGGATGTACGTCGTCACGACCAAAGAGGGCCGCTTCGCCCACAAGCTCCTCGAAACCCACGGCGTCCGGCTGCCCGCGGCTCAGGTATGGGGCAAGGAGCGGGCACGGCCGAAACCGGAACTCCTGCGTGCCCTGGCGCAGGACGAGCACGTGGCCTATCGCGACATCTGGTTCGTCGAGGACCGCCTCAAGACCCTGCACGCGGTGTCCCGCGAGACCGATCTTGCGGACGTCGGGCTGTTTCTTGCGTTGTGGGGCTATATCATGCCCACCGACCAGGGCGAGGCGGCCCGGGATCCGCGCGTCATGCCGCTCACGCTGGACCGCTTCTGCAGGGACTTCGCCGATTGGACTCGGTGAGCGCGCGCCCGACGCCCCGAGGACGCCCAACAACGTCAGGTCGCCCCGGCGCCGGAGGAACTCGAGGACGCAACAACGCGGGAGATGTCTCCATGCCGGATCCCGATCTGAAGTGGATGACCGCGCTCGAAGCCTTGGCGGACCTATATGCCGAGGTGGATCGGCTGGCCGACCGGCTTCGGGCCCTCCACGGGGCGCGCCTCCGTTGCGAACGGGGTTGCCACGCATGCTGCGTGGACGGCGTGACGGTCTTCGCGGTCGAGGCCGAAAACATCCGCACGGCACCATGCGGAGCGGCTCGCTCAGGCCAGCCCCCCACCTCGAAGGCGGTTGCGCGTTTCTCGATGACGCGGGCGCGTGCCGGATCTACCAGCACCGCCCCTACGTGTGTCGCACCCAGGGCCTCCCGCTGCGATGGATCGAGGGGCGCCCTGACGGCGATGCGGTCGAACTGCGCGACATCTGCCCCCTCAACGAAGCCGGGGACCCCGTCGAGACCCTCCCGCCAGACGCCTGCTGGACCATCGGCCCCTTCGAGGGCCGACTGGCGGCGCTTGCAGGCCATGCTGGACGGCGGCACGCTCCGCCGGGTGCCCTTGCGGTCGCTCTTCCGGCGTCGCTGACCTGCCGGGTGCGCACCGGCGTCCGGAGGCCTCGACACGGCACGGGCTGCCGTCCGATCGTGGGCCCCTTCACCCCTCCGCCTTCTCCCGCCCGGTGAGGGAATTCCCATCGAACGCCACCCCCTGGCGTGGTATGCTTCTGCCTGCACCGACACGGCGGCTTCCCGAGGTTTCCCGTGCGCGCTCCGGCGAGGAGTTGGGGGCAACGCCGGGTCCAACGCGCTGCTGCGCGATGCTCCTGTCCGTGACGGGCGCGGTGCATACTCCGTGGCCTCGGCGCAACCGAGAACGGACATCCGAGGGGAATACCCATGCAGATCACGACGTGCAGGACCTACCACGGACAGACGGTGGGACGGGGCGTAGCTGCGGATGCCGGATGGGCGGTCCGTGTTCAAGCTCTACTACATCTCCGTCATCGGCCGGGACCGGCCCGAGCTTTACGAATGGCGTTCCGGCCCTCGCTCGCACGCGGAATTCGAGCGGGCTTTCGTCGCCGGGCGGCTACCAAGGGGTCGGGTTCGTCATTGCCTTTCCGCACGTCACCAAGATCTATCGCTTCTCGCCCGCCATGGAAACCATTCTGGATGTCAGCGAGTTTGACACCGACGGCATGACGCCTCGCGACTGCGCGCGGGACGACGGGTCCCACGAATTCGCCTGCTACGCCGAGGCGGTCCTCGCCGCCGACGAGTACCGCGCCTGGGCCAAGGCGACGAACCGTGGACGAGTACCTTGCATATCGATCCGATGCGGCCGACTTTCCCGGTCGTGAGCAACACCAAGCTCGCGGCCTACTGGAATGCCCGGTAGCAATCCCTGTCGGCGGGAGGACCTCGTGGACTACAGACCGCTCGGTCGGACGGATCTCCGGGTGTCCGCGTGTGGATTCGGCTGCGGAATGGTCGGTGGGCTCCTGGTGCGCGGCGAGTATCCCGCCATGCGTCGCGCGGTGGCGCGCGCCATCGAGTCGGGCATCACCTACTTCGACACGGCGCCGCTGTATGGGGACGGCCAGTCGGAGGTGAACCTCGGTGCGGTGCTGCGGGAGTTACGCGCCCGGATCGTGGTGGGAACCAAGGTCCGCCTGGCCGTGGCGGATCTGGACCGGATCGAGGCGGCGATCATCGAATCCGCCGAGGCCAGCCTGCGTCGGCTCGGTCGGGACGCCGTGGATCTCTACCAGCTTCACAACCTGTTCACCGATCGGCGCCAGCCCGACCAGGCCTCCCTCACTCCCGATGACCTACCGGTGGTGCTGCGTGCGTTCGAGACGCTTCATCGCCAGGGCAAGATACGCTTCTGGGGCATCACCGCGCTCGGGGACACCGAGGCGCTTCATCGCGTCGTGGACACGGGGGGATTTCACACCCTGCAAACGGTGTATAACCTCCTCAACCCGAGCGGCGGACGGCCCGTGCGGGCGGATTTCCCGTACCAGGACTATCGCCAGCTCATCGATCGGGCGGCCGCCAACCGGATCGGGGTCATCGCCATCCGCGTCTTGGCGGGAGGCGCCCTCTCGGGCACCCCGATCGGCACCCCATCGCCATGCCCGGCGTCGCACCGCTGGCAACGGGCCAGAGACTACGCCGAAGACGCCGCCCGCGCCCACGCGTTCGACTTCCTGGTGGCCGAGGGAATCGGTGGGGAGCCTGGTCGAGGCCGCCATCCGCTTCGCGCTCAGCAAGCCCGAGATCTCCACGGCCATGGTCGGCACCTCCAGCCTGGACCAGCTCGACCAGGCAGTGGCCGCCGCCAACCGCGGCCCGCTTCCCGCGCCGGCGCTGGAACGCCTGGCGCGCATCCACCCGGGTCCGGCCTGAGATGCGCCAGGCGCTCAGCGCCGCCATCTTGGTCCTGTTCGCCAGCGCGTACTGCGCGGCGGCCATCGCCTGGTCGGGCGCCGCGTGGTACCTGTTCAAGACGGTTGCCCACCGGCAGTCCGGCGTCCGCCTCTGGTCCGCGACGCTGGGATTCTTCCCATTCAACATTGTGTTCCGGCCCGCGCTGCTCACCGATCGCGGCCTGCGCGTGCCGACGCAGGTTCGCGAGGTTCCTGGGCGTATTCCTGGTCGCCGTGGCGATCGGTCTCGCCCTGAGCGGACTGGCGCGCCTCGCGTCCTGAGGATCGGGGCAGCTCGCGGTCGGCCGGTGCGGGGGATGTGCGAAGAACCTGGGGATTCGGCGGTCGACGGCCTCGCAAGATGCTGAAAAACCCGCTTTTGGTCAGGCTGCTCAAAAAGGCCCAGATGCAAGGCGGCGTGTCAAAGGGCCGAGTGAGACGTACTCCAGGTACGTCGCAACGAGCGCCCGAACACGCCAACGCCGCAGATGGGCCTTTTTCAGCAGCCTGCTAGCACGCGGGCGATGACGGCCAGACTCTTCTCCAGGGCCTCGACCGGGGCGTCCTCGGTGATGCTGATCCCGAAGCCCCGCTTGGTTCCGGCCTCGGCGATCAGCTCCCGGGTGTGCGCCTCGATGACCTCGGGCGGCTCGATGTGCATGGAGCTGGTGAAGTTGATCCAGAGGGCCTTGTCGGGCCAGCAGGCGCGCGCCTCGCGGATCGACACGTCGCCCATCGGGGGTGGGGTGATCGCCTCGACGATGTCGAAACTGGCCTCGGCGATGTCCGCCTGGAGCGATTTCAGGTTCCCATCCATGTGCACCGCCAGGAGCTTCCCGGTCCCGCGCAGCCGCGCCATGATCTTGGCGTATTCGGGCATCAGATAGGCGTGGTACCGCTCCCGGCCGACCATATCGCTGTAGATATTGTCCCCGAGTTGGAGGATCTCCGCCGGGGAGGTCGCCGCGAACTCGTACAGCTCCTGGTACCGCGTCACCATGGTGGCGTGCAGGGAATCGAAGAGGTCGCGCCGCTCCTGGTAGTCCACGGCGAACCGCTCCACCCCCATCAACTGATAGAGCATCTCCTGGATGGGGGACTTGGCGATCCGGAGCATCACCAGCCCGTCGGTCCCCACCCGTCGCTGGGCCTCCCGAATCGCCTCGACGTTGTCCCGGAAGGCCATGTCCCGATAATAGAACTCCAGCACCCGGTAATCGTCGGGACCCTTGATGAAGTGCTCGTGGATCCAGTTGGAGGTCTCGTAGGCCGGGTCCGGCTCCAGGACCTGCCAGGCGTCGCCCACCGGGGTCTTGAGGGTCCGCCGGATGAGCCTGCGGCCGTTCTCCTGGTACTCGTGCGAGACGATCTCGACCTGGCGGTGCTGCACGCGGTGGCCCGGCAACCGCACGATGAGCCCGACGCC
The DNA here is from genome assembly GCA_963695995.1 of uncultured Methylomirabilota bacterium. Taxonomy (GTDB): domain Bacteria; phylum Methylomirabilota; class Methylomirabilia; order Methylomirabilales; family 2-02-FULL-66-22; genus 2-02-FULL-66-22. Next base: position 37,273 of record CAVOIV010000025.1, on the reverse strand, counting down.
CGCCTCGCGGAGCCGTCGCTCGGTCGTGCCGCGGGGCAGCATCCAGTCGTACACCGTGAGGGGGATCCGGTCCGGTTCACCCCAGGTCATCGCCGTCAGAATCCGCGTCTTGATGTCCACCGCGCTCTCCCAGTCTCGGCCAGGCCGCTCAAAAAGGTCCAGATGCCAGGCGGTACGCGATGGGGCGAGTGAGGCGTACTCCTCGTACGCCGCAACGAGCACCCGAGCGGACGGGGCACCATCCGCAGGATGGGTCACCGCAGATGGGCCTTTTTCAGCGGCCTGCGGCTAATCCGCCTGCCGGCGCAGGAAGGTCGGGATATCCAGCACCTCCTCGGTCAGATCCTCCAGCGGCAGCGTCATGTTGACCACCTTCTTGGCCGCGCCCTTGCGCAGAAAGGGCGCCCTCCGGCGACGCTTTCTGGGGCGCGGGCTTGGGGGTGTACGGCCGCAGGGAGGAGATGGGTGCCGCCTCGAGCTGCTCCGCGTCGGGTGCCCCGTCGAAGCCGGTGGCGATGACCGTCACCCGGACGTTCTGACCCATCTCGTCCTCGATGACGTCGCCGAAGATGATGTTGGCGTCCCGGTCCACCATGTCGTGGACGATCTTGGAGGCCTCGCTCAACTGGTAGATGGGCAACGTGGAGGAGTGGGTGAAGTTGAGCAGGACGCCGCGCGCCCCCTTGATCGACTGGTTCTCCAGGAGCGGGCTATTGATGGCCTTCTGGACCGCGTCCACGGCGGCATTGTCCTCCGTCGCCTCGCCGATCCCCATCATCGCCAGGCCGCGCTCCGACATGACGGCCCGGACATCGGCGAAGTCCACGTTGATGTAGCCCGGCTTCACGATGATGTCGGCGATCCCCTGGACCGCCTGGCGCAGGATGTTGTCCGCCATGGCGAAGGCATCTTTCACGCCGGTGTTCTTGGACGACGCGTTGATGAGGCGCTGGTTCGGGATGATGATCAGGCTGTCCACGCCGGCCTTCAGCTCCTCCAGGCAGTGCTCCGCCTGGTCGCCGCGGCGCTTCCCCTCGAAGATGAAGGGCTTGGTCACCACCCCCACCGTGAGGATCTCCATCTCCTTGGCCAGGTTGGCGATGATCGGTGCCGCGCCGCCGCCGGTCCCGCCGCCCAAGCCGGCGGTGATGAAGACCATGTCCGCGCCCTGCATGGCCTGGAGCAGGCGGTCGGTGTCCTCGATGGCCGCCTTGCGGCCGATCTCGGGGTTGGCGCCGGCGCCCAGGCCCTTGGTGAGCTTCTCGCCGATCTGGATCTTGTTGTCCACGGGCGAATGACGCAGCGCCTGGGCGTCGGTGTTCACGACGATGAATTCCACCCCGGTCATGCTCGCGGCAATCATGCGGCTCACCGCGTTGGAACCGCCGCCGCCGACCCCGATCACCTTGATGTTGGCCATCTTCTCCGCCTCCATCATCTCGATGCTGATCGCCATTCCACGTCCCCCTTGTCCTAGAAGATTTCCCCGAACCACTCCTTCATTCGCGCAATCACCTTGTCGAAGATGTTTCGATCCGTCACCTTCCTGAACTTGCGCCGGTCTGCGGTGGGCCGCCCCGTAGATCCCCAGACCCACGCCGGTGGCGTACATCGGATTGCTGATGACGTCGATCAGGCCCCCGACCCCGCGCGGCAAGCCGCGCCGCACCGGCATGTCGAGGATCTGCTCCGCCAGCTCCGGCACCCCTTCCATGATGGAGGAGCCGCCCGTCACCACCACCCCGCCGTTCACCCGCCCCGCGTAGCCCGCCCGGCGAACCTCGCGGTCCACCATGGCGAAGAGCTCCTCCAGGCGCGGCTGGATGATCTCGCACAGCGTCTGCCGCGCCAGCACCCGCGGCCGGCGACCGCCCACGCTGGGCACCTCGATCTTCTCGTCCGGTTTCATCATCGAGGCCAGCGCGCAGCCGTACTTCCGCTTGATGGACTCGGCCTCCGGGCGGGGCGTGCGCAGCCCGATGGCGATGTCGTTGGTCAGCATGTCGCCGCCCACGGCCAGCACCGCGGTGTGGTAGATGCTGCCCTCGACGAACACCGCGATGTCCGTGGTGCCGCCGCCGATGTCCACCAGGACGCACGCCCAGCTCCTTCTCCTCGGGGGTGAGGCACGGCCTCGGAGCTGGCGAGCTGCTGGAGGACGATGTCCTGCACCTCCAGGCCGGCCTTGTTGGCGCACTTGATGATGTTCTGGGCCGAGGCCACGGCGCCGGTGACGATGTGGACCTCGGCCTCCAGCCGGGTCCCGGTCATGCCCAGCGGCTCCTTGATGCCGGCCTGGTCGTCGATGATGAACTCCTGGGGCAGGATGTGGATCACCTCGCGGTCCACGGGGAGGGCCACGGCCTTGGCGGCGTCGATGACCCGGTCCACGTCCTGCCGCGTGACCTCCCGGTTCTTCCCGGAGATCGCGATGACCCCGCGGCTGTTGATCCCCTTGATGTGGCCGCCGGCGATGCCCGACGAAGGCCGAGCGGATCTCCACCCCGGCCATCAGCTCGGCGTCCTCCACGGCCCGGCGCACCGAGTCCACCGTGGCGTCGATGTTGACCACCACGCCCTTGCGCAGACCGCGCGAGGGGCTGTGGCCGATGCCGATGATGTCCACCGCGCCGTCCGCGTTCACCTCGACGACGATGGCGCAGACCTTGGTCGTGCCGATGTCCAGCCCGACAACCAGGCTGCCGTCCTTGGCCACCGGCGCTACCTCCCTCCTACGGGTCGGAAGACGACCCGATCACGAAAGCGGAGATCCACGTCGGCGAACGTCCCCAGCGCTGCGTCCGCTGGCCGCCAGGGCCGCCCCCAGCCGCCGCAGCTGCTCCTGCATGTCCTGGGCGTGCAGCCGGATGATCGGCATCTGCTGCCCCAGGTTCACGGTGTAGCTCCCGTCGCCGCCCATGGCGATCTCGTGCGCCCGCTCTCCCTGGACGGCGTTGGCGAGCTGGAACTGGCGCCAGACCGCCAGTCCCTGGGCCATCTCCGAGCTCAGGACGCGGTCGCCGGGCCGGACGCGGCGCGGCGTCGCCGCCCGCAGGGTCGGCAGCGTCGGCAGATCGTCGCTGTCCAACTCCGTCAGGATCACGCCGTCGGCGCTGAGCAGGTAGCGGCGGTCCGCGATGAAGACCGCCTCCGGCACGCGCTCCACCACCTGGATGGTCAGCGCCAGCGGCAGCCGGCGGCGCACCGAGGCCTCCTTGATCCATGGATTCTGCAGGACGCGCCGGCTCAGGGTCGGAAGGTCCACCTCCAGGAGGCTGGTCTCCGGCGGGAGGCCGAGGCTGGCCACGACCTCCTCGGTCGCCACCTGGAGGTTCCCCTCCACGTGGATCTCGGCCACCCGGAAGTACGGCATCCGGACGAACCGGCGGTAGCCTTCCCAGCCCCCGCGCCACGACGCCGACGAGCAGCGTCACCGCGACGAGGACCTTCGGGTCAGGCGCACCAGCCGCCCCTTCGAGGCGCGCCGCGGCCGCTCCCCGACCCGCTCCCGCGGCCGTCCCGGCTCATCCGTGTGATAGTCTCGAATCACGTGTAGCGATTCGCGGCCAGTTCGACGTTCGACGTCCCCGTTCAGGGCTTCGACGGCTCACCGCGCGCTCGCCGGCTCGCGCCGTCAGTCATCCCCCACCACCTTGATCTCCAGCTCCAGCTCGATCCCCGTCGTCGCCCGCACGCGCTCCTGGGCCAGCGCGCACCAGCGCCAGGACATCCGCCGCGCGCGCGCCGCCCAGATTCACGATGTAGTTGCCGTGCTTGGCGGAGATCATCGCGTTGCCGATCCGCGTCCCCTTCAGGCCGGCCTGTTCCACCAGTCGGCCCGCGTACTCGCCGGGTGGATTCTTGAAGATGGAGCCGGCCGACCGGAACTCCACCGGCTGGCTGGCGTTTCGCCGCACCAGGTAGCCGGAGATGCGCCGCCGGATCGCCGTCGGGTCGCCCGGCGTCAGCGCGAAGGTCGCCTGCACGACCACCGACCCGGCGGAAGCCCGGACGCGCGGTACCGGAACGGGATCGCCGCCCGCGGCAGCACCTGCGTCCTCGCCCGCCGGCCGTGACGAGTTCCACCTCGCGACAGGCGGTCGGCCGTCGCCCGCCCCAGGCGCCGGCGTTGCCCCACACGGCCCCGCCGACCGTGCCGGGAACGCCGCTCAGGATCTCCAGACCGGCGAGGCCCTGCCGGCAGCAGAAGGCCAAGCAGCCGGCTGACGCGGACCCCCGCCCCCGCCACCACCGCGTCGCCGCGCCGCTCCAGCGACTGGAAGCCGTCGAGGTGGATCGCCATGCCCGCGAAGGCCGCCGTCCCGCACCAGCGTGTTGCTCGCCGCCGCCCAGCACGTAGCACCGGCAATCCCTCGGACCGCGCGAAGGCCAGCGCGGCCTTCAGATCCTCCCGATCCGACGGCATCGCCAAGAGCGTGGCCGGCCCGCCGATGCGGAAGGACGTGTACTCGGCCAGTGGCGCCCCGACCAGCACCTGTCCGCGCATCGCCCTGCAGTCGCTCCGCCAGCGTGTCCATCACGATCGGCACGCCTCACCGGTCGGCCGCCCGCAGACGCTCCAGGATCTCCTCACCCACCCGCCAGATGTCCCCCGCGCCCAAGGTCAGCACCATGTCGCCCGGCTGGGCGCCGCGCAGCACGGCTCCACGCCAGGTCGCCCTTGTCCGCCACGTAGGTCACGTGCCGGTGCCCGTGCCCGGCCACCCCGTCGGCGATCTGCCGGCCGCTCACCCCCGGGATCGGCGGCTCCCCGGCCGGGTAGATCTCGGTCACGAACAGCCGATCCGCCTGGTAGAAGGCCGTGGAGAACTCGGAGAGCAGGGCCCGGGTCCGCGTGTAGCGGTGGGGCTGGAAGACGGCGACCACCTGCCGGCCGAAACCGTCCTTGGCGGCGTTGAGCGTCGCCTGGATCTCGGCCGGATGATGGGCGTAGTCGTCCACCACCGTGATGCCGCTCGCCTCGCCCCGGACCTGGAAGCGCCGGTCCACCCCGGAGAACTCGCCCAGGGCGTCCCGGATCACCTCGAACGGGAGATCGAGGTCCATGCCCACGGCGACGGCGGCCAGGGCGTTGTAGACGTTGTGCAGACCCGGCACCTTGAGCGTGAGCCGCCCGAGGGGCTTGCCCTTTCCAAGACACCCGGCACTCCGAGGTCATCCCCGCGAAGGTGATGTCCCGGGCCAGAAAGTCCGCCTGCGTCCGGAGGCCGTAGGTGACGAACCGCTTCTCCACCTGCGGCAGGATGGCCTGGATGTTCTCCTGGTCCAGGCAGAGGACCGCCAGGCCGTAGAACGGGACCTTGTTGATGAACTCCACGAAGGTGTCCTGGATATGGGCGAGGTCCCGGTAGTAGTCCAGGTGCTCCGCGTCGATGGTGGTGACCACCGCGATGGTGGGGCTGAGCTTCAGGAACGAGCCGTCGCTCTCGTCCGCCTCGGCCACCAGGAAGTCGCCCCGGCCCAGCTTGGCGTTGGTCCCCAGGGCATTCAGGCGCCCGCCGATGACCATGGTCGGATCCAGTCCGCCGCGGGCCAGGACCGTGGCCACCATGGAGGTGGTGGTGGTCTTCCCGTGGGTGCCGGCCACGGCCACGCCGTACTTCATCCGCATCAGCTCCGCCAGCATCTCGGCCCGCTGGATCACGGGGATCGAGGCGCTGGCGGGCGGCCGCGATCTCCACGTTGTCGTGCGTGACCGCGGAGGAGCGCACCACCACGTCCGCCGTCCCGACGTTCTCCGCGCGGTGGCCGATGGCCACCGCGAGCCCGAGCGAGCCCAGCCGCCGCGTCGTCTCCGACGCCCTGCTGTCCGAGCCGGAGACCACGTAGCCGAGATTGTGCAGGACCTCGGCGATGCCGCTCATCCCGATGCCGCCGATGCCCACGAAGTGAATCCGCCGGATCTTCTTGAACACGTCCGCTCCGTCTAGGCCGCCAAGGCGACCCGCTCCAGCAGGTCCACGATCCGATCCGCGGCGTCCGGCCGCGCCAGCGTCCGCGCGCGCCGCCCCATCTCGGCGAAGCTGGTCGGGCTTCTCCCGGGCCGCCCGGACGCTGGCCGCGATCGCGCCGGCCGTCGCAGTACTGGTCCAGGAGCATCCAGGCCGCCCCGGCCTGCACGGCGGCCTCGGCGTTCAGCCGCTGGTGGTCGTTGGCCGCATAGGGATACGGCACCAGCAGGGCGGGCTTCCCCACCGCCGCCAGTTCGAACACCGTGCCGGCGCCGGCGCGGCAGATGACGAAGTCCGCCGCCTGGTAGGCCAGCGCCATGTCCTCGAAGAACGGTTCGACCCGCGCCCGCATCCCGGCTCGCCTCGTACGCCCGCCGGACCTCCGCCAGATCGCGCGCGCCCGGTGGCGTGCACGAACTGGAGGTCTCGCCCGCTCGGCCGCCAGCGCGGGCAGCGCCTCCAGCATGGCCTGGTTCAGGCGGTGCGCGCCCTGGCTGCCGCCGAAGACGAGGACCGTGAACCGCTCGCGGACCGAGGCCCAGCCGCGCCCGCGCCGCCGCGCATCGCCCGCCCGGATCTCCGCCCGGACCGGATTGCCGGTCACCTGCGTGCGACGCGCCGGGAAGAAGCGGGCCGTGTCCGCAAACGAGACTGCCACCGCGCTGGCCATTCGCCCCAGCGCCCGGTTGGCCAGGCCGGGGATGGCGTTCTGTTCGTGGATCACCCGGGGGATGCGCGCCGGAGGCCGGCGGCCAGCACGGTCGGGACCGAGGCGTATCCGCCGACGCCGAACACCACCTGCGGCCGAAACTCCCGCAGGAACCGCGTCGGCCTGGCGGATCGTCCCGGGAAGCCCGAGCGCGGCGGCGAGATTCGGCCCCGCCAGCCCCTTCCCGCTCACCTGGGTCGCCGTCGAGCCCGCGGAAGGCGTGCCCCCGACGGGGCAAGAATCGTCGCCTCGACCCCGCGCGCCGCGCCGACGAAGAGGGCGCTCGCCTCGGGCCGCCGCGCGCGCAGGGCATCGTGCACCGCCAGGGCCGGGAACAGATGGCCGCCCGTCCCGCCCCCGGTGATCACGATCCGCACCGTCGCGCCTCTGAGCGCGCCACCGCGGCGCGCAATGAAAAATTGAAAATGGAAAACCGACAACCGGCCAAGGGGCGTCATTGACCGGTTTCGCGTTGTCCGTTGTCGGTTTTGCATTGCCGCACGTGCATCACTCGGTTCTCCGCGACACGTTGAGCAGGAGCCCGACCGCAAAGAGCGTGATGACCAGCGACGACCCGCCGAAGCTCAGGAACGGCAGCGGCACGCCGGTCGTGGGCAAGCAGGCCGCTCACCACCGCCATGTTGAGCACCGCCTGGCCGACGATCAGGCTGGTCACGCCCATGGCCAGGTAGCCGGCATAGGGATCGCGTCGCCCGCACCGCCGTTCGCGTGCCGCGCCACAGGAACAGGGCGAACAGCGCCACCACGGCCACGGCGCCCACAAAGCCCAACTCCTCGCCCACGATGGCGAAGATGAAGTCGTTGTGCGGCTCCGGCAGGAAGAACAGCTTCTGCATGCTGTTCCCCAAGCCGCGCCCGAGCCAGCCCCCGGGTCCCAGCGCGTAAAACGACTGATCCAGCTGGTACGTCGCCCTGGGCGGAGACCTGCGACGGATCCACCAGCGCCATGAGGCGCGTGCGCCCGTGGGAGGACATCCACATCAGGAAGAGCAGCACGGGGACCGCCGCGGCCGCCGTGCCCAGCAGGTGGCCGATGCGCGCCCGCCCGACGAAAAACATCATCGCCGCCGTGACGAGGAGGACGACCGCCGTGCCGAAGTTTGGCTGGAGGATGATCAGCCCGGCCATCAAGCCCGTCATCAGGAGCGGCGGCAGAAACCCGTCCAGGAAGCTGTCCAGTCGGTCCTGCCGGCGGGCGAAGTAGCTCGCCAGGAACAGGATCGACGGCCAGTTTCGCCAGTCTCCGCGGGCTGGAACGACAGGCCGAAGAGCCGGAGCCAGCGCCGCGCCCCGTTGATCTTGATCCCGACGCCCGGCACCAGGACCAGGAGCAGCAGGAGCAGGCTCAGCCAGAAACAGGATGGGCGTCAGGCCGCTGGAATCGCTTGAGGTCCCAGGTCGACGGCCCACACCATGGCCAGGAGGCCGAGCGCCGCCCAGATCGCCTGCTTCTTGAGAAAGAAGGTCGGGTCGCCGAACCGCTCCTGCGCGCGGATGGCGCTGGCGCTGTAGATCATCACGATCGCCCAGCCCCACCAGGCACGAGCGTCGATGGCCAGCAGCCACCGGTCCGCCCGCGCGCCCCGCGGTCGTCGGGACGCCGGCAGGAGCGTCCGCCACCCGCGCGTGAGCCGCAGGGCGCGCAGCGTCTCCGCCCGGCTTCGGCTGCGGCGAAGGGCGGCGAGCCCGCCTGGGCGGGGCCCACGGCTCAGCGCGCCCGTCCATCCGCTGCCTCTCCGGGCCGCCAGGTCCCGCACCGCCTGCCGGAACACCTCGCCGCGATGCTCGAAATCGCGAAACATGTCGAAGCTGGCGCACGCCGGCGACAGACAGCACCGTGTCGCCCGCCGTGGCGATCTCCGCGGCGCGCGTCACCGCCGCTTCCAGCGTGGACACCTCCTCCATCGGACAGGCACCCGCCGAGTTCGCTCGCGGATCACGCCCCGCGCCTGCCCCAGGAGCAGAGAGCGTCTTCACCCGCGACGCCACCAAGGGGCCGCAGCGGCGCGAAGTCGCTCCCCTTGTCCTTCCCGCCCGCGATGAGGATCACGCCGCCCGCGTACCCCTCCAGGGATTTGACCACCGCGCCGACGTTGGTGCCCTTCGAGTCGTTCACGTACCGGACGCCGTCCATCTCGGCCACCAGCTCCAGCCGGTGCGGCAGACCAGGAAAGCGCTTGAGGGCGTCGCCGATGGCGGCGGCCGGCGCCCCGATGGCCGCCGCGGCGGCGGCGGCGGCGAGGCTGTTCTCGAGATTGTGCAGCCCCTGGATGCGGATCTCCGCGACGCTCGCAGGCCGCCTCCGTGCGCCCTTCCCGCCGGACGACCAGGCGGCCGTCGCGCACGAACGCGCCGTCCCCCATCGTCCGCGATCCGGCTGAAGAGGCGCGGCTGCGACCGGAGCCCGCGCGCCCACTCCAGGGTCGGCGGATCGTCCGCGTTCAGGACGGCGACAGTCCTCCGGCGTCTGGTTCAGGAAGATCCGGGCCTTGGCCGCGTAGTAGTCCGCGAGGTTCGCGTACCGGTCCAGATGATCCGGCGCCAGGTTGAGGAGGACCGCCACGTGCGGCCGGAAAGTCACGATCGTCTCCAGCTGGAAGCTGGACAACTCCGCCACCACCCAGTGCGACGGGCCGAGGGTCGGTGACCACCTCGCAGAGCGCCGTCCCGATGTTCCCGGCCACCACCACCGGAAATCCCGCCGCCTCCAGCATCGCCCCCAGCAGGCTGGTCGTCGTGCTCTTGCCGTTCGTGCCCGTGATCCCCAGGAAGCGGGCCGCCGTGAGGCGCGAGGCCAGCTCCACCTCGCCCCACACCGGGAATCCCGCGCGACCGGGCCTGCGCCAGGAGATCCATGTCGGTCGGCACGCCCGGGCTGATCACGATCAGATCCGCCTCCAGGAAGTCCTGCGGGACGATGGCCGCCGGTCTCGAGTCCGGACCCCGCGGGCCTCCAGGTCGGCCAGATCCCCGCGCAGCGTCTCGCGCGGCGACCGGTCGGTCCCCAGCACGCGCGCCCCGCGATCCGCCAGAACCTTGCAGGCCGCCAGGCCGCTCCGGGCCAGTCCCACCACCGTCACGCGCGTGCCTCGCGGAGCTCAACTCCTCCACGCGCACTCCCCGGTCCCATCGCCCTGTCCCGGCTGTCGTCGCGCCCTCACCGCAGCTTCAGCGTCGTCAGCGCGATGACCTGCAGCACGAAGGACACGATCCAGAACCGGACGATGATCTTCGGCTCCGGCAGGCCGTTCAGCTCGTAGTGGTGGTGGATGGGCGCCATGCGGAAGACCCGCTGCCCGGTCCGCTTGTACCAGAACACCTGGATGATCACCGAGAGCGCCTCGACCACGAAGCAGCCGCCGGCCACGACCAGGACGAGCTCGTTCTTGGTGATCAGGGCCACCGTGGCGAGCGCTCCGCCCAGCGCCAGCGAGCCCGTGTCGCCCATGAACACCTGGGCCGGGTGGGCGTTGTACCAGAGGAATCCCAGGCTCGCCCCCACCAGCGCCGCCGCGAAGACCGGAAGCTCGCTCGCCCCCCGGACGAAGATGACCTGCAGGTAGCTGCGCGAGGACGGCGTGGCCCGCGACGTAGGCCAGGAGGGTGAAGGTGGCGGCGGCCATCAGCGTGGGGACGATGGCCAGCCCGTCCAGGCCGTCGGTCAGGTTGACCGCATTGGAGCATCCCACGATGACCAGCATGGCGAAGGCGACGTAGGCGATGCCCAGCTCCGGCATCCAGCGCTTCAGGAAGGGGATCGCCAGCTTGGTGGTAAAGGCGTCGGCCGGGAACAGGTACAGGTACGCCCCCACCGCGAGGCCGATCCCGATCTGCCAGACGAACTTCTGCCGCGGGCGCAGCCCCACGCTGTTGGCGCGCGTGACCTTGAGGTAGTCGTCCGCGAATCCCACGGCCCCCATGGCCAGCGTCGCGAGCAGGGCCAGCCAGATGAATCGGTTGGTGAGCTGCGCCCACAGCAGCGTGGCCGACGTCACCGCCAGCAGGATCAGGACGCCTCCCATGGTCGGCGTCCCCGCCTTCTTGAGGTGGCTCTGCGGCCCGTCGTCCCGGACCACCTGCCGGGCCCGCATGCGCCGACAGCTTGTCGATGATCTTGCGGCCCAAGGAGCAGCGTGACGAGCAGCGCCGTGAGGAACGCCCCCGCCGTCCGGAAGGTGACGTACCGGAAGACGTTGAGGGGGCCGATGAACTTGGCCAGCGGAACCAGCAGGTGGTAGAGCACGCGCCGCCTACTTTCCGGGACTCATCAGGTGTTTCCGATCCACGAGGCCCGTCCCCTCGCGGGACTCGAAGCGCGTCCGGGTCTTCTCCTCGTGCGCCTCCACGGCCAGCGCCAGCAGGCGCCGCACCAGCGCCGCCGGCGCCGACCCCGCTGGCTTCCCACAGGCGCAGGCAGAGCGACCCGGGCAGCGTGTTGACCTCGTTCACGAACGGCTGCATCGTCGGCCGGTCCACCAGGAAGTCCACCCGGGCGATCCCGCGCGCGTCCAGCGCCGTGGAAGGTGGCCAGGGCCAGCGCCTTGGCGCGCCGCGCCAGGTCCGTCCGGGATCCGGGCCGGGATGTGGCTGGGCGCGAGGTCGGCCTCCGCGGCCCCCGGCCGCCGGAGATACTTGTCCTCGAAGCTGACGATGCCCGCCGACTGGGTCAGCTCCTCGCACTCGGAGACGACCGGGTCGTGATTCCCGAGCACGGCGCACTGGATCTCCAGGCGATCGTCCAGCGCCTTCTCGACCAGGACGCGCGCGCTGAACTGGATCGCCTGCGCCACGGCCCTCACCAGTTCCTGCGCGTTCGGCCGCCCGGGCGATCCCGACGCTGGAGCCCGCCACCGCCGGCTTGACCACCACCGGGTAGCCGACGCGCGACTCCGACCTCGCGGATGGCGGCGGCCTCGTCGGCGAGCCACTGACGTCGGCTGAACCAGGTCGCCTCCACGGTGGGCAGGCCCGCCCCGCGGAAGAGCAGCTTGGAGAGGATCTTGTCCATCCCCGCCGCCGACGCGGCGACGCCCGGTGCCGACGTACGGGATGTCCGCCAGTTCGAAGAGTCCCTGCAGCGTGCCGTCCTCCCCGTGGGTGCCGTGGACGATCGGGAAAGGCGATGTCCAGGATCGGTCCCAGCGCCTTCTTGAACCACGAGGCCCGCTCCGGGTTTCCGGCAGAGTCCGCGCACCGTCGGATCGGGCGGCAGGAACTGCTGGACCGCGTCGCCGCCGCCCCGCTCCAGGCCTTGGAGCTGCGCCTTGTAGCTCTCCTGGAGCGTCTTGCGGCGGGCGGGCTCCTGGCAGGCGCGGCCCTCGGCCTCGATCGTCAGGAGCCGCTCCACGGCCGGGCCGGTGAGCCAGGCGCCGGCCTTGGTCAGATAGATCGGGACGCGTCTCGTACTCGCCGCGGAGCTGGCGCAGGGCCTCGTAGGCCTTGCTGGCGGTCGTGATGGAGATCTCGTGCTCGACCGAGCGGCTGCCGAAGATCAAACCCACACGTTTCATGATGCGACCTCGAGATACGTGTCCGGAAGGCGGTTCTCGTAGAGCAGGATGTCCCCCGGCCGCACGATTCCCGCCAGGCGGTCCGCCACCTCGTCCGCGCCCGGGCGGTGAGGACCCGCTCCGCCGGAAACCCGCGCTCCGTCAAGCCCTGGCGAATCGGCCGGGTCTGCTCCGGTCCGACCAGCACGACGTAATCGCACACCGACGCCGCCTTCTCGCCGAAGCGCCGGTTCTCCTCCGCCTCGATCGGGCCCAGTTCGACCATCCCCGGCGTGATGAGGATCCGAGAGCCCCCGGTGAACTGGGCGAGGACCTCCAGCGCCATTTCGGCCCCGCGCGGGTTGGCGTTGGCCACGTCCAGGATCCGGATGACGCCGCCCTCCTCGTGGATCTCCAGCCGCCGCGGCGCCGGCGTCAGGGCCGCCACCGGCCGGCTTCATGGCGGCCGAGCGGCACGCCCCACTCCAGCGCCGCCGCGATGCCGCCCAGAACGTTGGAGAGATTCCAGCGCCCCAGGAGCTTGGTGTCGAACACCTCCGAATCCCCTTCAGCCGTGACGACCCGAAAGCGACTGCCGCGCGCGCTGACCGCCACGTCCGTCCCCCGCACGGCGAGATCTCGGACGGCGGCGATCCATGCCGTAGAGCAACACGCGCTTCCCCTCGGTCCGGGCGCGCTCCGCCAGTCGGAGGCACACCGGATCGTCGGCGTTCACCACGGCCGGCGCCCCCGACGGCAGGGCGGCGAGCAGTTCGTATTTCGCCTCGGCGATCCGCTCCGGCGTGCCGAACCGTTCCAGGTGCTGCACGCCGACCGCCGTGAGAATGCCCAGCGACGGGTGCACGATGTCGCACACCTCGCGGATCTCCCCGGGCCCGTAGGCCGACATCTCCACCACGAAGACCTCGTGGTCGTCCCGCAATTCCTCCCGAACGACGCGGGTGATCCCCATGGTGGTGTTGACGCCGGCGGGCGTCTTCAGGACCCGGTACCGCGACGCCAGGAGATCGGCCACGACGTACTTCGTGCTCGTCTTCCCGTAGCTCCCCGTGATCCCCAGCACCCGGCCCGGATACGTGCGCATGCGCCGGTCCGCCTCGACCAGGAATCTCCTGGCGACCGCGTCCTCCCAGGGGAGGATGGCGTGCGCCGCGAGCAGGACGATGGCGGGCGCGAGCGATGCCCAACCACGGCCAGCGCCGCGATCCCGCCGACGATGAACGTGGGGGCCGGCGCCACGAACACCAACCCTGCCGCCAGCAGGATTGCGGCCGCGGCGACGACGGCCATCCCGAGCGGCCATCGCCCCCACCCGGACCGCGCGGGCCGTCCACTGCAGTCGCTGGCTCACCTGCAGCGATCGGTGTCGGCGCCGGACGAGATGGCCCGTCAGCAACCCAGACCCCGATCGGCACGAGCCAATGGACGCCGATCAGCCCACGCGGCGGCGACGGCGGTCAGGACCTGCAGCGCGATCTCACTCCCGGAAACCAGGTTGCGCCGATGGCTCACCAGCCAGCTCCGGTATCGGTCGGGCTTGTACCGCTCGAGCTGGAGGATGTAGAGACAGTCCAGGCTGCGCAAGACGACCACCACCCCGTAGGGGAGCAGCAGTCCGACCGCATTGCCGAGCCATCTCATCGGCGGCTCCCGCCCGGCGCTTCACGCCCGACCCTCCCGCAGAAAGGCCAGCACCGCCCCGCAGAACGTCTCCGGCGCGTCCTGGAAGGGAAAATGGCCCGCCCCGGGGAACACGGTCAACCGGGCCCGGGGGATCTTCGCGGCCATGACCTCCACGGCCGGGCGCCGCACCTCCTGATCCTGGTCGCCCCACAGGAGAAGCGTCGGCGCCTGGACCATCGCCAGGACGGGCGTCAGGTCCTCATTCACCACCTTGACGAGCGTCGGCCGGAGCGGGCCCGCGGCGAGATAATCGCGGGACCCGACCCGCGCCCGCCATCGCGACCCGAGTCGCTCTCCCGCACCGCGGAGGCCGGGCAGCGCGCAGCAGACACCGAAGCGCCTTGGTGATGCCCACCCGGAGGTGATATCGCGGCCCCTCGCGTTGGCCGGACACCGGCGCTGGCCACCAGGATCAGGCGCGACACCCGGGCGGGATGCTGGGTGGCCAGGTGGATGGCGATCCGCCCGCCGAAGGAGTGCCCCAGGAGCGCCGTGGTCGCGATCCCCATCTCGATCCAGGAATTGCCGAACATGGTCCGCGTACTCCGCGGTTCCCCAGGCCCCGGCCGGCGTCTGGCTCCACCCGAAGCCGGGCAGATCCACCGACAACACCCGGAAGGCCGGCGCGAGGCAGGCGGCGACCCCGGTCAGGCTCTGGCTCGAGGCACCCCAGCCGTGCAACAGGACGACCGGGTCGCCCTGGCCCTCCAGTTGATAGAAGGTTTCCAGTCCGTTGATCCGGATCAACACGGAAACGCTCCATCAGCGGTCCCCGGTGAGAGAACCGCGCCCTGGGACGCCATAGCCCAGGGCCGTCAGCGCCTCGCGTGCCACCACTCGGTCGTCGAAGGGGATCGTGCGGTCGCGGAGGATCTGGTAGGTTTCGTGCCCCTTGCCTGCGATCACCACCAAATCGCCGCCCCGCGCGTTCGCCAAGGCGGCACCGATGGCCTCGCGTCGATCCGGAATTGTAGCATGACCCTTGGCGTCGGCGAACGTCTTTTTGATGCCCGAGGTCGATTTCTTTGAGGATGAATTCCGGCTCTTCGCTGCGCGGATTGTCCGAGGTCAGGAAGAGCAGATCGGCCAGCCGCGCCGCCACCTCACCCATGCGCGGGCGCTTGCCTCGATCGCGATCCCCGCCGCAACCGAAGACGACGATCAGGCGGCCCGCGGGCGTACTCGCGGGCGAACGTCAGGACCCGCTCCAGAGCATCGGGAGTGTGCGCGTAGTCCACCACCACGCCGAACGGCTGGCCCGCCTCGACCTTTTCGAAGCGGCCCGGCACGGCCGCGAGGTTCGCGATCCCCGCCTCCACCACCGAGCGGGGGATTCCGAGATGCAGGCACGCCCCCGCCGCCCCAAGGATATTCGCCAGGTTGTGCCGCCCGACCAGCGCCGAAGCCACATCGAAAGAGCCCCAGGGGGACTCCACCGCGGCCCGGATGCCCGCCAGGTCGAACTGCGTCTCGCGGGGGCGGATCTCGGCCGGAGAGGTGAGCCCAAACCGGACAACCCGCGCCGCCGTCTGCCCGGCCATGAAGCCGGCCCACGGATCGTCGGCGTTCAGGACGGCAGCCGCCACCCCCGGTTTGATGCGGTCGCGGCCCAGGCCCTGGAAGAGCCGGGCCTTGGCCTCGGCGTATCGCTCCATGGTGCCGTGGAAGTCGAGGTGGTCCTGCGTGAGATTGGTGAAGACGGCGACGTCGAATTCGCACGCTTCCACCCGGTGGAGCATCAAGGAGTGGGACGAGACTTCCATCGCCGCGCCCCAGGCGCCGATGTCGCGCATGCGCCCCAGGAGACGCTGCAGGTCGCTGGCCTCCGGCGTGGTCCGCTCTCCGGGGAACGTGGTCGCCCCGCACCGGTACTCGATGGTCCCCAGCAGGCCGACGCGATGCCCCGCCGCGCGCAGGATGGACTCCACGAGATGCGCCGTGGTGGTCTTCCCGTTGGTGCCCGTCACGCCGACCAGGCGGAGTTGTCGGCTGGGATGCGCGAAGAAGCGGGCCGCCAGACGCGCCAGCGCCGATCGGCTATTGGGAACCCGAATGACGGTGACGCCGGCCGGGACGCGGAGCCGCGCGGGATCGTCCTCGACCACGACCGCCACCGCCCCGCGCGCCACGGCGTCGGCGATGAAGGCGTGGCCGTCCTGCTGGAAACCTCGGATGCACACGAAGAGCGAGCCGGGGGTTGCCTTGCGCGAATCGTGGTCCACCCCGGTGATGTCGATCTCGCCGGAACCGGCGACCTGGGCACCGGCGACCTCGGAGAGCAGTTCGCGCAATCGCATGTCGCCCCCATCCAAGACACACGGCAATCAGACAACTGGGCGACTGGGAGAACCGGCTACGCGACCGCCCGATCGCCTAATTGCCGAGTCGCCGGGTTGCCATGTTCCTAACCGGCTCGCACCAACCGCACGTCTCGCGAGGGCGAGGGAGGCACCCTCAGGTACTTGAGGGCGTCCCGGGCGATCTCGCGGAACGTGGGGGCCGCGATGGATCCGCCCCAGCGCAGCGTCTCCGGTTCGTCGATCATCACCAGGATCACCAGGCGCGGCGCCTCGGCCGGAACCGCTCCCACGAACGACGCCACGATCTTGCGATGCGAGTACCGGCCCGTCGCCGGGTCGACCTTCTGCGCCGTTCCCGTCTTGCCCGCCACGGCGTATCCCGGCACCGCCGCTTCCTTACCCGTCCCCTCCTCGACCACGCTGGTCAGCATCTCCAGGAGCGTGCGTGCGGTCGATTCGGAGATGACCCGGCGCACCACCACCGGCCCCGTGTCTCGCGCCTGCGTCCCGTCCGGCGTGCGCAGGCTGCGGATCACGTGGGGGCGCATCAGGTTTCCGCCGTTGGCGATGGCGGCGAATGCGGTCGCGAACTGGATGGGGGTCACGGAGACTTCTTGCCCCAGCGACAGGACCGAGAGCGAGAGCGCCGACCACCCCTTGGGCCGTCGCATCAGGCCCGGCGTCTCTCCCGGCAGATCCACCCCCGTGAGGCTGCCGAACCCGAAGGCGCTCATGTAATGGTAATACAGGCTCTTCCCGAGCTTCTGTCCGATCTTGATCGCCCCCACGTTGCTGGACTGGGCCAGGATCTGCCGGACGGTGAGCCAGCCGTACTTCTCGTGGTCCCGGATGGTCACGCCGCCCACCTCGATGGAGCCGTTCTCGCCATGGAACTGGTCGGTGGGACGAATCGCTCCCTCCTCCAGGGCGCCGGCCGCCAGGATCACCTTGAAGATCGATCCTGGCTCGAGGTAGTCCGCGGCCGCGCGGTTCCGCTTGGCGGCGCTGCTCGCCTTCTTGTACTGGTTGGGATCGAACGTCGGTTGGTTGGCCAGGGCCAGGATCTCGCCGCTATGGGGATCCAGAATGAGCGCCGTCCCCGCCTTGGCCCCCGAGCGCTCCACGGCCCGCGCCAGTTCGCGCTCGGTGATGTACTGCAGCACTTCATCGATGGTCAGGCGGACGTCGAAGATGGGGGTCTTCGGTTCCGGCTCTTCCTGGCGGAAGACCAGCCGTCCCAGGGCGTCCTGTTGCGCGACCACGAACTGCGGCTTTCCCCCGAGGAGGTCGTCGTAGAGGTGCTCGACCCCCTCCAGGCCGCGGTCGTCGAGGCCGACCATCCCCAGGACGTGGGCGGCCAGTTCCTGGCGGGGATAGTACCGGCGGCTTTCCGGAAACAGGCCGATACCCTTGAGACCGAGGTCGCTGATCGCCTCCGCCTGCCGCGGCTCCAGTTGCCGCTGGAGCCAGACGAACGTCTTGTCCGTGGTGAGGCGCGCCTGGATCTCCCTGGCCGGTTGACCCAGGATCGGGGCCAGAGCGCGTGCCGTGCCAGGCGGATCCGCGATCGCACCCGGCTGTGCAAAGACGGACGACACCCGCAAGCTGACCGCCAGTTCGCGCCCGGCCCGGTCGGAGATCGTCCCGCGTCGGGACACCAGCGGCACCAAGCGGTGGTACTGCTTGGTCGCCCGCTCGGTCAGGCGATCCCCGTGCTGGATCTGGATGGTGAAGAGCTTTGCGGCAATGCTGCCGAGGCCCAGCAGGAGGATGAGGAAGATCGCCAGGATGCGCGCCCTCATGGTTCTCTGGCCCCTCCAGCCTCGGGAGACGGCGAACGCAGGATCGGCTCGGGAGCGACCCGGCGCCGAGACGTGCCGGAAAAAGCCGACGCCGCGAAACGGTGGCCCCGGCGGGGCGGCCCGCGCCGCCGGGAGCCGCTACTGGATCGGCGACTCGGGAATCAGGATCACCTGCCCCGGTTTCGGCGTCATCATGCCCAGCCGAGTGCGTGCGATCTCCTCCACGCGCCGGAGCGACCGAAGCTGCCCCGCCTCCAGGCGCAGCGACTTGTTCGCCTGCACCAGCGTGGCGTGCACCTCGCGCAATCGCTCGAGTTCGTACCCCTGGCGCACCACGTGGATGTGCTGCCAGACGTGGAAGAGCGCGCCGGCCAGGATCACGAGGCAGAGCCCCACGATCGAGATCGAATCCAGCCACTGCCACCAGGCCCAGCGGGCGCGGGACCTGGGGCGGGCGGCGATGCGGACACCGGCACCCGCGGCGCCGATCGCGGGCGAGATCTGGGCCATCTCAGTCAACCTCCGGATGGGCTATCGGCTGCTCCACGGCGCGCAGCTTGGCGCTCCGCGACCGCGGGTTGGCGTGCTGCTCGGCCGTCCCCGGCGTGACCGGCCGCTTGGTCACGATCCGCAAGCCGGCCTCCGCTTCCAGGCGTCGCCAGGTCTGTTTCACGGTGCGATCCTCCAGTGAATGAAAGCTGATGACGGCGACCCGCCCGCCCGGCGCCAGGAGACGCGTCGCGTCCTCCAGGGCGGGACCGAGGCCGGCCAGTTCCTCGTTCACCGCGATCCGCAGCGCTTGGAACGTCCGCGTGGCAGGGTGGATGTGTCGAGGCCACAACCGCCGGGGAATCGAACGCCCCACCACCGTCGCGAGATCCGTCGTCGTGGCGATCGGCCCCTCGTGGCGTGCCGTCACGATGGCCCGAGCGATCCGACGGGACCATCGTTCCTCGCCCCACTGGAAGATCAGGTCCGCCAGCTCCTCCTCGGACAGCGCGCCGAGCAGATCCGCCGCGGTCCCGCCCGCGCCGCGGTCCATGCGCATATCCAGCGGCCCCTGGCGCGAAAAAGAAAAGCCGCGTTCCGCAGCGTCCATCTGGAGCGACGAGGCCCCCAGATCGAAGAGGATCCCGTCGAAATGCGAGGCCGGCCCGACCAGCTGCCCCAGCGCCTCGTACCGGCCCTGTATCGTGGTGACCCGCCCCCCGAAAGGGGCCAACCGTTGCCGGGCGAGCGCCAACGCCTCCGCGTCCCGGTCAATCCCCAGCAGGGTCCCCGTCGGCTCGGATGCTCGGAGGATCGCCTCCGCGTGCCCGCCCAGCCCGATCGTGGCGTCCAGGTAACGTCCGGCCGGTCGAGGCCGGAGGAGCGCCACCACTTCGTCCTGCAGGACCGGGACGTGAACGCTCACGGTCACCTGCAACCTGCCGCCCGGGCGTGGCCGGGCGCGCCTGTTACGCGGCGAGCGCCGCCACGGCCTCGGACCCGGCGCCCACCAGCCCTTCCAGGGCTGCCGGAACCGAGTCGAAGATCTGGAACAACGAGTGGACCCGGAGCTCCTGGAGCCGCGCCTCGAGATCGGCGTTGAGATGCGCCAGGGCCAGAGTGCCGTTCAGCTCGCGGGCGCGGCACAGCCGCTCCACCAGCACACCCAGACTCATGGCCTCGAGTCGCTGCACCTCGCGACAGTCCACGATCAGGGTCCGACAGCCATCGCGCAGCAGGCTGGTGATGGCATTCTTCATGTCCACCATGGTGCGAATCCCGAGATCCCCCTGGGGGTCGAGCACCGCCACCCGGTAAGTCTCTGACCAGCGGACCTGCATGACGTCCCTCCTAGAGATAGGCGATGCGCCGCACCCGATCCCATTCCCGGCTCGACTTCACGGGAGGCAGGAGCGGCCGTGGTTCCCGGACCCACCGCGGCTCAACCGCGATCCCGCCGACGCTCGGCGCCTCCGGCTGGGGCCTGCTCGCTGTGTACGTCAGACGTCCTGTCGCGTGGCTCAGCCATGATCCCCCCTTGTGCCCGTGCGGCACTGCGACTCGCCATGGGCGCTCCACCCGACCACACTGCGCAGGCGGGAGCGCAACCGCCCGGATCAGATCCCCAGTTCGCCCAGCTTGGCCGACAACTCCTCGGGCGACGGGGCCGAGGCGACCTTCGCCTCCCAGCGTGCCTTGTCCCAGATCTCGATCGTGTCCATGACCCCGATGATCACCACCTCGCGGGTGATCCCGGCCCGCTGGCGCAGGCCCTGCGGTATCAGGATGCGTCCCTGGGAATCCAGCCCGACATCTTCCGCCGAGGAATACACGAATCGAAGGAAATCGCGCTGCTCCCGCTTGAACTTCGGATTGGCGCGCAGGCGTTCCTCGAGCGCGCGCCACTCCGTGAGCGGGTAGGCCGTGAGATAGGCATCGGCGCTGGTGAGCACCAGCGTCTTCTCCTCCCGCAACACCTCGCGGAATTTCGCCGGGATGCTCAGCCGCCCCTTGTCGTCGATCGCATGCTCGAACTGGCCGCGGAACATGGGCCCTCACTCCGCATCCACTGCATGGGTTGAGATGGGCTAATAAACCATCCTGCCCCACTTCTCCCCACCTTGTGGCGCACAATATACCGACGGAAAAGCTCATGTCAAGAGATTTTCGTTAGATTTTTTGAGGGTTTAAATGCGTCTACCAGGCGGGAAATTTCTCGCCACCAGCCCTAGCGCATACCTGGCCTCTCCCACCCCAGGGCTGGATGCTCAGAAGAATTTCGTCGATGGGAAGCCTCCTGCCATCATTGCGGCGGCGACCGCGTGGTGCGCTCGGATGAAATCGTCAGCGGCTGTGGGTCTCCACCGCCGCAGCATCGCGTTGACGAGCGTCGAACGCGGCCACCTGATCCACCAGTGCTAAACGTCCCACGACACTCCGCGGCAGCAACAGCGTCCCCGGTGAGGTCACGGCGTTCGCCCCGATCCGCGTGCCGTCACCGGCCAGCGCACCGAACTTCTCGACTCCTGTCTTGAACGGATAATCGGCCACCATCACGGCGATCTCCTTGTCCTCCCGTTCGTTCCAGCAATTCGCCAGTACCGCTCCGGCCTCCACGTTCACTGCGGCCCCGATCAGCGAGTTCCCCACGTAGTTCAGGTGCGCCAGGGCTGCGCCCCGAAAGAGGAAACTGGCCTTCACCTCGGACGACGGCCCGATTCGCACGCCCTCATCCAAGAACACGCCGCCGCGCAGATAGGCATGGGCGGCGACCGCGCAATTCGGAGACAGAATGGCGGGCCCACGGACCACCGCCCCGGCCTCGACTCTGGCGGTCCGATGCACCGCCACCTCGCCGGTGACGGCAAACTCGGCACCGAGCGTCGGCAGCAGGGCGCGCACCACGTCCGCCGCGTGCGCGGCCATGTGCCAGGGGGTCGCATACCGCGCCAGGGGCGGACACGCGAGCAGGGCCTCTGCGATGTAGGTAGAGAGCAAAACGGTCGGTTCCCCCATCGCGGTCTGCCCTCCAGCCGGCCGAGGCGTCACGCCCCGACGACACCGTCCGATGACGATCAGTCCAACAGAATGTTATCGATGAGCCGAATGGGGCCGAAGCGGGCGGCCACCAACGCCACGGCCCGCTGCGCGATGCGCGTCAGCGGTTCGAGCGTCTCGAGGTTGCAGACCGCCACGTAATCAATCTCGGCCATGGGGGCGGTTCGGATCTCTGCCTCGATGGCTGCACGAAGCTGCTCGGCATCCCGCTCCCCGCCCGTCACGGCGGCCTGGGCTGCCATCAAGGCGCGCGAGATCGTCACGGCCTGCCGACGGGCCTCGGGGGTCAACAGCGCGTTTCGGGAGCTAAGCGCCAGGCCGTCGGCCTCCCGCACCGTGGGCAGCACCACCAACTCGAGACCAAGGTCGAGGTCGGCCGCCAGCCGCCGCATGACCAGGGTCTGCTGATAGTCCTTCTGCCCGAAATAGGCGCGGTGGGGACGGCAGGCGGTGAAGAGCTTGGTGCACACCGTGGCCACACCCCGAAAATGGCCCGGCCGCGTGGTCCCTTCCCAGCGGTCGGTCAGGCCCTCGACGGTGACGTACGTGGCATACCCGGCGGGGTACATGGCCTCCGCCGTGGGTGCGTAGATGACGTCCACACCCGCATCGCGAGCCAGTTGGGAGTCCCGATCCTGGTCGCGGGGATACCGCGCCAGGTCGTCCTTGCGGTCGAACTGGAGCGGATTCACGAAGAGGGTCATCACCGCCAGTTCGTTCTCGGCCCGACAGCGCCGAAGCAAGCTCAGATGCCCCGCGTGCAATGCCCCCATGGTGGGGACAACGCCGATGGAGCGGCCCGCGCGCCGTGTCTCCTCTGCCAGTTGCTGCATGCGTCGCGGTTCAGCGATGATCTGCATGGGGGCGCTCGCTCTGGGATGGGTGGGTCGCCTTCCGCATCTGGATCGCGCTCAAGGAGCCTTCACGTGCGGCTGCGCGGCACATAGTAATGCGTACCCGCCCGGGTTTCCAACACCGCTTTGACCAGATCCTCGAAGTCGTCCGGCCGATTGACGAAGTCGATGTCGCTGGTGTTGACGACCAGGAGCGGCGAGGCCGCGTAGTGGAAGAAGAAGTGGGTATAGGCGGCGTTGAGCTCGTCCAGGTACTCGCGCCGGATCTCGCGCTCGTACGGTTTGCCGCGGATCCCGATCCGCTGCAGGAGCGCATCGGTGTTGGCCTGCAGAAAGATAATGAGATCGGGGGTCGGAACCTGGACCTGGAGCAGCGCGTGGATGCGCTCGTAGAGCGTGAGCTCGTGATCCTCCAGCGTCAGGTAGGCGAAGATCTTGTCCTTGGCGAACAGATAATCGGCCACCAGGGTTTGCCGGAACAGATCCCACTGAGCCAACTCCTGCTGCTGCCGGAACCGGTTCAGCAGAAACCACAGCTGCGTCTGGAACGCATACCGCCGCCCGTCCTTATAGAATCCGGCCAGGAACGGATTGTCGGCAGCCGCCTCCAGCAGCTTCCGCCCGCCGAGACGCTCGGCCAGGCGCTCTACCAGGCTGGTCTTCCCGACGCCGATGGGACCCTCCACCACGATGTAGCGCGGCGGAATCCGAGCCTCGGTCATGGGGTCACCCTCGCTGAGACCGCACTACTTCGCGGTGTCGAGGCGGCGGAGGAGCGCGGCCGCCGTTAGGTTGAGTGCGGGATGCCGAGCGTCCGGGGCGATGGCGGCCAGCGGTTCCAGCACGAACCGGCGCTGCGCCATCCGCGGATGCGGGATCTCGAGACCGGGCTGCCGGACGAGGCAATCCCCATACAACAGAATATCCAGATCCATGGTCCGCGGGGTCCCGCGCCCGCGGTGCGCCGGTCGGCCGAGCGCCGTTTCGATCTCTTGCAGCCCGCGAAGAAGCGCCTCCGGCGAGAGCGCGGTCTCCACCTCCGCCACACCGTTCAGGAACGGCCCGCCGGTCGCGCCCTCCTGGGGGGCCGTCTCGATGAGTCCCGACGCCCGGACCAGCGCGGTTTCCGGCAAACGCCCCAGCCGGTCCTGGGCCTCGCGACAGTGACTACGGCGGTCGCCGACATTCGATCCGATCGCCACAAAGGCCCGGACCGTCATGGCCGTGTGATTTCGACGCTGGCCCCGCCCAGCACTCCTGGCAGGGGGGGCGCCGGCTTGGTGGCGCGCACGGTGACTTGTCGGACGGGAAAGCGCTGGAGGATCGTGGCGGCGATCCGCGCCGCCAGCGTTTCCAGGAGGCGACACTGCTGCTGGGTACCGATCTCCAGGACGGCGGCCAGCACCTGGCTATAGTCCACGGTCAGTGCAACGTCGTCCCCGGCTTCGACCCCCGCGAGGTCGAGGCGAAGCTCCACATCCACGAGGAAACGCTGGCCCAGCCGGCGTTCTTCCTCATGGACCCCATGGTAGCCGTAAAACTGGATCCCGTGAAGGAGGATACGATCCATGATCGGCAGGCCGTGACAGGTGAAGGGCGAGGCGCAGCCGCTTCTCTAGTCTCGCCCGGTTCTCCCCCGGACTCAGGAGCCTCGAATGCCCAGCTTTCGCAAGCGGTCCAACGCGAGGCGAATCCGGTCCGCGTCGACCGTGAAGGCGGCCCGCACGAAGCCCTCGCCGGCGGCGCCGAACCCGTTCCCCGGCGTGACCACGACTCCCGCCTTCACCAAGAGCTCCGACGCAGAAGCTGCTCGACGTGAACCCCGCCGGCACCGGGACCCAGGCGTAGAAGCTCGCCCGGGGGGAAGCCACGGCGAACCCCAGATCCCGCAACCCACCGATGAGGACGTCCCGACGCTCCTGCCAGATCCGGCAGTTGTCGGCCACGCATTGCTGGGAGCCGGTCAGCGCGGCGATTCCCGCATACTGCACCGCCTGGAAGACCCCGGAGTCGAGATTCTGCTTCACCCGCCCGAGGCCCGCCAAGATCTCGGCATTGCCCACGGCGAACCCCACTCGCCACCCGGTCATGTTGTAGGTCTTGGAGACCGAATGGTACTCGATCGCCACCTCTTTGGCCCCGGGAATGTTCAGGATGCTCTCCGGTCGGTACCCGTCGAAGGCGATCTCGGAATAGGGCGCATCATGCGCCAGAATCAACCGGTGCTGCCGTGCAAAGTCCACCGCCTCCGCCAGAAACTCGCGGGGCGCCACCGCACCGGTCGGGTTGTTGGGATAGTTCAGCCAGAGAATCTTGGCGCGCTTCAGCACGGCGGCCGGAATGGCGCCGAGGTCGGGGAGGAAATCCCGCGCCGAGGTCAGCGGCATGAAGTACGACTCGCCCCCGGCGAACAGCGTCCCCGCCTGATAGACCGGATAGGCGGGGTCCGGGACCAGCACCACGTCGCCGGGATTGACGAAGGCCAGCGGAAGGTGCCCGATCCCTTCCTTGGATCCGATCAGCGTCAGCACCTCGTTCGCCGGGTCGAGCGTCACCCCGAAGCGCCCCCGGTACCAGTCCGCCGCCGCCTTCCGGAAGGTCACCATCCCTTCGTAGGAGGGGTACTGGTGATTCTTCGGATCGGCCGCGGCCAGGCCAGGGCCTGAATGATGTGCGGGGGGGTGGGAAGGTCCGGGTCCCCGATCCCGAGGCTGATGATGTCCGCCCCCTTCTTCACTTGTTGCTTGCTTCATCCGGTCCAACTCGGCGAACAGGTAAGGCGGAAGCAATTGAAGTCGTGCCGATTGTGTGTACGTGCGCATGTGATCTACACTCCTCCGAGGCGGTTCTTGGCGCGTGGCACGTTGATTCGTCAATTGGTCGATGAGTCAATTGGGAAAAGCAATTGACGACTCGACGAGTTGACCAATTGACTCCGCCTTCCCTGGTCTACCTCAGCCCCAGCACGTCCCCCATGCCGTAGAGACCGGGCGCCTTGCCGACCACCCAGGATGCCGCCCGTAATGCACCCTGCACGTAACTGTCGCGACTCTGCGACCGAACCGTCACTTCGACCCGCTCCCCGATGCCCCCGAAAAGCACCGTGTGTTCCCCCACGATGTCCCCGGCCCGGATGGCGTGAACGCCGATCTCCTTGGACCCGCGTTCGCCAACCATGCCGTGCCGTCCGTAGATCCCGACGGTCTTCAAATCCCGGCCGAGCGCATGCGCGATCACCTCGGCCATCCGCTCCGCCGTGCCGCTCGGCGCGTCCTTCTTGAAGTGGTGATGCGCCTCGATGATCTCGACGTCGTACGCATCGCCCAGGATCCGCGCCATCTGCGCGAGCGTCCCGAACACGGCGTTGACCGCGACGCTCATGCTGGGCGAGCGCACGCAGGGAATCCTGCGACAGAATTCCGGGATGCGGGCCAGGTCCGCCTCGCCGATGCCGGTCGTACCGATGACCATGGCCACCCCGGCTCGGCTCGCCGCTTCGAGGTTCTGCATGGTGGCCGCGGGCGCCGTGAAATCGAGCAGGACCTGCGCGTCCTTCAGTACCGCCCCGGGCGCATCCGAAATGCGGACCCCCAGCGGCCCAACACCGGCGACCGTCCCCGCATCCTGCCCGAGTTGCGCGTGGCCCGGCCGTTCAAAGGCCCCCACCACCTCGAAGTCGGGGCTCTCCTGCAGCAGAGCGACCAAGCGTTTCCCCATGCGGCCCGCCGCCCCGGCAACCACCGCCTTGATCACGGCCAACCTCCTCTGTGGCGACAGGGACAGGGGCAGCGAACCGCCTCCCCGCTTCATCTCCAGTCGCTGTCCCTGTCGGCCCTAGCAGGTTACCGAAAAACCCGTTTCCCCCCCCAGGCTGCTCAAAAAGGTCCAGATGCAAGGCGGCGCGCGAAGGGCCGAGTGAGGCGTACTCCTGGTACGCCGCAACGAGTGCCCGAGCACGCGGGGTACCCGTCCGAAGGATGGGTCCCCGCAGATGGGCCTTTTTCAGCGGCCTGCCAGTAAACCGTAGCTCTTCAGCGCCGCCTCCAGCTTCTTCCGGTTCGCGTCGGTCATGGCGCAGAGCGGCAGCCGGAACTCCTCCCGGATCTTCCCCATCATCGCCAGGGCCGTCTTGACCGGGATGGGGTTCGTCTCGATGAACATGGCCTGCGACAGCGGGAACAGCTTGAGATGCAGCTCCCGCGCCTGCTTCCAGTCCCCGCTCAGGAAGGCACGCGTCATGGCGGACACGTCCTTGGGAACGATGTTGGCCACCACCGAGATGATCCCGCGCCCCCCCACGGACATGAGGGGAAGGGTCAGCGTATCGTCGCCGGACAGGAAGCTGAGCTTGTCGCCGCAGAGGACGATGTCCTGCGTCATCTGCTCGAGATTCCCGGTCGCCTCCTTCATCCCCACGATGTTGGGATGGTCGGCGAGCTGCGCGACCGTTTCGGGCAGCATGTTCACGCCCGTGCGGCCAGGGATATTGTAGAGCACCAGGGGCAGGTCCGCGGCGTCCGCGATGGCCCGGCAGTGCTCGATCATCCCCCGCTGGGTCGGCTTGTTATAGTACGGGAGCACGATCAGGGCCCCGTCGGCCCCGGCGTGCTTGGCGTGCTTCGTGAGACTCACGGCCTCGGCCGTGCTGTTGGAGCCCGTCCCGGCGATCACGGGAACGCGCTTGTTGACTGTCTGAATCACGATGTCGATCACTCGCTTGTGCTCGTCGTGATCCAGGGTCGGGGACTCCCCCGTCGTCCCGCAGGGGACGATCCCATCCGTCCCGCCGCCGATCTGGAATTCCACTAACGCCTTCAGGGCAGCCTCGTCCACCTTGCCGTCCCGGAAGGGAGTCACCAACGCCACGATCGATCCTTGGAACATCCGCTTTGCCATCACCGCACCTCCCACGCAATGGGCTGCTCGAGCCGGACCCCAGACGGGTCGCGTCCCCCTCCAGCCCGGAAATTCAGCCGATAACCCCGAGTGTACACTCCCCGCGGATCAAGTCTGCATACGTCTCGCGCTGTCGAATCACCGTGTACCGGTCGCCGTGCGCCATCACCTCCGGCACCCGGGGGCGCGCGTTGTAGTTCGAGGACATGGTATGTCCGTACGCGCCCGCCGACATCACCGCCATCAGTTCCCCCGGCTCGAAGCGGGCCAGCACCCGGTCCTTGGCCAGGAAGTCCCCCGACTCGCAGATGGGGCCCACGACGTCGACGGTCAACTCGTCCCGTCCCGTCACCCGATGGACCCGCCAGATGGCGTGATACGACCCGTAGAGACTTGGCCGCGCGAGGTCGTTCATCCCCGCGTCCACCACCACGAAGTTCTTCACCGGCGACTGCTTCGTGTACAGAACACGGGTCACCAGGATTCCGGCATTGCCGACCAGGACCCGTCCGGGCTCCAGGATCACGGTGACGCCGAGATCCCGCACCACCCCGATCAGCGCTTCCGCAAACTCCACGGGCAGGGGCGGGGTCTCCTCGTGGTACGTGATCCCCAGCCCTCCACCGACATCGATGTAACGAATATCGGCGCCCTGACCCCGTAACTGCCGGATCAAGTCCGCCGTCCGGGCGAGCGAATCGACGAAGGGCTTGATCTGCGTGATCTGGGAGCCGATGTGCTGGTGGACACCCATCACCTCCAGCGCCGGGAGGTGTTTGACCGACTGGTACTCCGCCACCGCTTGCCCGATGTCAATTCCGAACTTGCTTTGGCGCAGTCCGGTCGCGATGTACGGATGCGTCTTGGGGTCCACGTCCGGATTGACCCGCAGGGCCACGCGCGCCCTTCGCCCCAGTCCCGCGGCGACTTCGCCGATGCAGTGCAACTCCTGATCCGACTCCACGTTGAACATGAGGATGTCGGAGGTAAGGGCGTACGCGATCTCCTCGCGCGTCTTTCCTACGCCCGCGTACACGATCCGCTGCGGGTGGACGCCGGCGGCGAGCCCACGGTACAGTTCGCCCCCCGACACCACGTCCAGGCCGCCCCCGAGATCGGAAAAAAGCTTCAGCACCGCCAGATTGGCGTTGGCCTTCAGGGCGAAGCACACCAGGTGCGGGACCGGGGCGAAGGCCTCGTCCAGCGCCCGGAAATGCCTGGTCAGCGTGGCGTGGCTATAGATATAAACAGGGGTGCCGACCTCGTCCGCAATGCGCGCGACCGGGACGTCCTCGCAGTAGAGATCGTCACCTCGATGTTGAAAATGGTGCATCCGCGTTCGGCATCCCTGACCGAGAATCCCCGAGTCCGCCGCCGGTCGTAATGCGTGGCGAATGGGTACCATAGGACACCCCGGCTGTCAAAACGAAAAACGGGGGCGAGGTCGCGGTCTCGGGCGGTTGCCGCCGCAGGGCAGGAAGCAGGTCTGTCGCCCCGATGAGACCCGACGGGGGTCCTGACGCGATCAGCGTTGGGCCGTTTCGCCCAGCAGGGGATCCACCTTGGCGAGCCACTCGCGGATGGGGATGTGCTGCGGGCATTTCGACTCGCATTCGCCGCAGGCCAGGCACCTGTCGGCGTGCTGCGCCTCGGGGAAAAAGAGGCGATATGCACGCCGGGTCCCAGCGAGATGCCCGTACACGATCGCCTCGTTGTACAGTTGGAAATTCCGGGGCACATCTACGTCGTGCGGGCACGGCAGGCAGTACTTGCACTGGGTACACGGGATGGGCTTGAGGCCCTCGTAGGCCGCCTTCGCTTCCAGATAGAGGGCGCGTTCCATTTCCGACAAAGTGTTCGGCCGGCTCCGCGCGGCGCTCGCGAGGTTCTGCCGCACCTGGTCGAGCGTGCTCATCCCGCTGAGCACGGTGCCCACCTCCGGCTGATCCCACAGCCATTGCAGAGCCCGGTCCACGGGGCTGGTGCGGACCGCGGAGCGGCGCCAGATCTCCTCCACTGCTGGAGGAAGGGGCTGCGCCAACTGACCGCCGCGCAACGGCTCCATCACCACCATGGGAACACCCCGGCTCGCGGCATAGCGCAACCCCTCCCGGCCGGCCTGATAAGCGACATCCATGAAATTGTACTGGATTTGGCAAACGGACCACGGGTAGGCTTCCACGATCGCGGTGAAGAGCGGCAGTCCATCGTGAAACGAGAAGCCCAGCGCGCCGATCCGTCCGTCGCGAATCGCCTGCTCGGCCCGTTCCAGGATTCCGAGATCCCTCAGACGCGGCCAGTGGCTCGCATTGAGCGAATGCAGGAGATAGATGTCAACGCGGTCCGTCCCCAGCCGCTCGGACTGCTCGCGGAGAAGGCGGTCGAAGTCATCAGCAGTCTTGACGAGCCATGACGGCAACTTGGTGGCCAGCCGGACCCGGGGTCGGTACCCGTCCCGGAGCGCCTTCCCGACGACGACTTCGCTTCGCCCGCCGTGGTAGGGGTAGGCGGTGTCCACGTAGTTCACGCCCGCATCGATGGCGGTGCGGATCATGCGCACGGCCTCAGCCTCGTCAATATCCGCGGGGTCGGCGCTCCGCTGCGGCAAGCGCATCGCACCAAAGCCAAGGGCGGACACCTGGAAGCTCGGTCACGCCGAATGGACGATAACGCATCAGTCCTCCCACCGATTCTGGAACGCCGTGTTCCCAATATGCGCGCGCATGCATCTCGCCCTTTTCCTAACCCAGCGGAAGTATAGTCCATCAAGCGGGCACCGACCAGGCCCCGTGTCAACGGATACCTGTCCGCGCAGTCGTCCCCGGGTGGCGTTATCGATCGGCCGAATCCATCCGCTTGTAACCCTAGTCGCCCAAGGTATCCGCTGCACACATCGTCTGCTTGACAATGGCTCGCGCCTTCGGTAGCTTTGCCCCACCCTGATCCTACCCGGCGTGCGTTGGCGGCCTGCTCACCCCTTTCCAACGGCAGGCGACTCACTTTCACCCAAGGAGGTGCGGTCATGAAGTCACGGTTATGGATGACTGTGTGCGGTGTCGCCTTGCTCGGCGTGGCCTTGGCGGTCGTGCCGGCAACCGCCGGCATGAAGATCAACATCGGCTCCACCTACGGGCCGGATGCCCCGGTCCACTTCGGCCAGGTGAAGTTCAAGGAGTTGGTCGAGCAGCGCAGCAAGGGTGACTTCCAGGTCCAGATCCACGTCGGCGCCATGGGCGGCGAGCGGGACGTCTTTGAGGCCATGAGCACCGGCGGCCTGGAGATGGGCGCCATGGGCTCCGGGGACACCTCGATCTTCTTCCCCAAGTACCAGGTGTTCGAGGTTCCGTACGTGATGCGGGACGTGGACCATTTCTGGAAGTTCTGGAACGGCCCGGTCGGCAAGGAGATCAACGACATTCCGCTGAAGGAGCGGGGCGTCATGACCGCGGGCGTGGTCTATCGCGGCGCGCGCTACCTGACCGCCAACAAGCCGATCAAGACCCTGGCCGACGTCAAGGGTCTGAAGATCCGCCTGCCGGAGAACAAGGTCTGGATCGAGATCTGGAAGACGCTGGGCGCCCTGCCCGTCGTGGTTGCCTTCCCCGAAGTGTACATGGCCCTCAAGACCGGCGTGGCCGATGCGCAGGAGAACCCGATGGAGTCCATCTGGGCCTACAAGTTTTACGAGGCTCAGAAGTACCTGATCGCCACCCAGCACGTCATTCCGCCTGCAAGTACCAGATCTCCAAGAAGTGGTTCGACACGCTGAAGGCCGACCAGCAGAAGCTCATCTTGGATGCCTGGAAGGATGCGACGGCGTTCGCCAACGAACAGGCGGTCGCCTTCGACAAGAAGCTGCTCGGCGACCTACAGGCCAAGGGCATGACCCTGAGTCCAGGCGGACGTGGCGGCCTTCCAGAAGGCCGTCCAGCCGGCGCTCGATAATCTGAACAAGACCCTGTGGGCACCCGGCATGCTGGAGAAAGTCCTGGCCATCAAGTAGCACACCACTGCGAAACGCATCCAACGAGAACCCCTGTCCACGCCGGGCAGGGGTTCTCCCGTAGTGTGAGGTCGGCATGAAAAGGCGTCTCGAGCTGGCGAATGCCGTTATTCTGTTCTTGATGTTCCTGATCACCTTCTTTCAAGTGGTATCCCGCGTCGTCCTCTCAACTTCCTCGGTCTGGTCCGAGGAATTGGCCCGCCTCACCTACGTCGTGATGGTCTTCCTGGGAGCCGCCCTGCTGGTCAGGGACGACGGCTTGATCCGGGTCACCGTCCTGACCGATCGGGTGGGCAAGCGGACCGGCCAGGATCTTTCGCATCATCACCGATCTGTTCTGTGTTCCCTTCGTCGCGATCCTGACCTGGGGAGCGTGGACCAATACCCGCGCTAACTGGACCACCTATGCGCCGACCATCGACTGGTTGAGCTTCGGCTATGTGTACCTGGCGATCTTCCTGGCGGGCCTGCTGATGCTCTGGTACCTGGTGGGGAATCTCATTCGCGACACCCGCTCGACGTTGGGGGAATACTCACAGAGGCCGGAGGGATGGCAATGACCTACATCATCACGTTCGGCCTCATCGGTCTCTTCATGCTCGGCATCCCCATTGCCATGTCCCTGGGGCTCATCGGTCTGATTGCCTTCTTCGTCGAGCAGGGCAGCCGGATGAACGTTCCCATGATCGCCCAGCGGATGATGTACGGGATCAACAACTTCGTCCTGCTGGCCGTCCCGCTCTTCATCCTCTCGGCTCGCCTGATGAATACGTCAGGCGTGACCACGCGTCTGTTCAATTTCGCCACCACGATGGTCGGTTTCCTGCCTGGCGGCCTCGGCCACGCCAACTGCGTCGGCAGCCTCATCTTCGCCGGGATGTCCGGCGCAGCCGTGGCCGACGCCGCAGGCCTTGGCCAGGTCGAAATCAAGGCCATGGACGACGCGGGGTACGACCACGAGTTCAGCGTGGCCATCACCGCCGCCTCCTCGACGATCGGCCCCATCTTTCCCCCCAGCATTCCCATGGTCATCTACGGTCTGGTCGGCGGGGTGTCCGTGGGCCGACTCTTCCTCGGCGGGGTCGTTCCCGGCGTCCTCATGACCGTCGCCCTGATGGTCATGGTCTGGGTCTACGCCTCGCGGCGCGGTTACCCGCGGACTCCTTTTCCGACGTTTCGGCAGTTCCTGCAAGGCCTGCGTCGATGCTTTCCTGCCGCTCCTGACACCCGCGATCCTGCTCGGCGGCATCTGGACGGGCTGGTTCACCCCGACCGAGGCGGCCGCCGTGGCCGTCGCGTATGCCCTCGTCCTGGGCACCATGATCTATCGGGAGCTGGGGTGGAAGGACGTCGTCCAGGTCTTCACGGATAGCGCCAGGGACACGGCGGCGCTAGGCTTCATCGTGGCCGCCGCATCGTTCTACGGATGGCTCTTGATGCGAACCGGTGCGCCCGCCGCGATGGCCGAGGGCATGCTGAACTTCAGCTCGCAACCCGATTGCCCTGCTCTTGATCATCAACCTGTTCCTGCTGGTCGTCGGCTGCTTCTTCGAGACCATCGTGGCCATCCTGATCCTCGGCCCCATCCTGATGCAGGTCGTCACCAAGGTCGGCATCGACCCGGTCCATTTCGGCGTCGTCATGGTGCTGAACCTGATGATCGGCCTCCTGACGCCGCCCTTCGGCGTGATCCTGTTCGTCATGGTGCAGGTCGGCGGAACCTCTCCTTCGAGGACGTCGTGCGCTGCCACCTGCGCCCTTCCTCATCCCGCTGCTGGTCGTGCTGTGCCTGATCACGATCTTGCCACCGCTGGTCACCTGGCTGCCGAATCTCGTGATGGGCTAGTCGTCGTACCGTCAACTGAAGGAGGAGACCACGTTGCAGTATAAGAGTCCGCTCCACCAAACCGTATCCACCACGCCCACCGAGTTCTGGAACGACTCCTGTTCGGTGCCGGAGCTCACCTACGCCATCGAGCACGGCGCGACGGGGGCCACGTCGAACCCGTTCATCGTGTTCACCGTCCTGAAGGGGGCGTTGGCGGAATGGAAAGACCGGATCCGGCAGGTCATCGCCGAGAACCCGACCTGGGACGAGGAGCAGATCGCCCAGCAGGTGTACGAGGAGGTCGGCGTCCGCGGTTCCAAGGTCCTCCTGCCCGTCTTCGAGCAGCGGAAGGGCCTGCGCGGCCGGCTCTCCATCCAGACCAATCCCCAGTGGTACCGGGACGCAGACCGGATGGTGAAGCAGGCCATCTACTTCCACGGTCTCGCGCCGAACATCCAGGTGAAGCTCGCCGCCACCAAGGCCGGTGTCGCGGCGGTCGAGGAGGCGACGTACCACGGCGTGAACATCAACGCGACCGTCTCCTTTACCGTCCCCCAGGCCATCGCCGTGGCCGAGGCGGTCGAGCGCGGCCTGAACCGACGCGCCAAGGAGGGCAAACCCGTCGCGGACATGACGCCGGTCTGCACCATCATGATCGGCCGGCTGGACGACTGGATGCAGGTCGTCGCCAAGCGGGACAACATCGTGGTGGATCCGGGCGCCCTGCACTGGGCGGGCGTCGCCGCCATGAAGAAGGCCTACGAGATCTACCAGAAGCGCGGCTACCGCACCCGGCTCCTGGCCGCGGCCTACCGGCACCACATGCACTGGTCGGAGCTGATCGGCGGCGATCTCAGCATGACCATCCCGTACGAGTGGCAGGTGCTCTTCAACGGCTCCGACGTCGAGGTCAAGGAACGGATGCAGAACCCCGTGCCCAAGGAGGCCCTCGACATCCTGTACGAGAAGTTCGCGGAGTTTCGGCGCGCCTACGAGCCCGACGGCATGACCGTCGAGGAGTTCGACGGCTACGGCGCCACCGTCCGGACACTCCGAGCGTTCACCACGTCGTACCACGACCTCGTGAACATGATCCGGGATTTCATGCTCCCGAACCCGGACGGCAAGTAGAGACCCGGGCTGCTCAAAAAGGCTCATCTGCGGCGTTGGTTCGCCTCGGCGCTCGCTGCGACGTACTTCCAGTACGCCTGGACCCAGCTCCGCTGGGTACCCCGGTCTCCGGCCAACCGCCTTGAAGCTGGGCCTTTTTGAGCAGCCTGGACGATGGCACACTTCTCAGCGTGGTGCTGTAAGACACAGACCGCACAGGGGCGCCGTGGCGTGAGCCGCGGCGCCCTTCGCATTTCTCCGCGGCGCAGCCCTTTTGACTTGACATCGATTCGACGGGTGAGCGATCCTGCCGACGAACACACGATGGACGATGGGCAATCGCGGCTGCTGTGCGGTGCAGGCCCCAGGGAGAATCGCCCCATGACTATCCGCCTGGCAATCACCGGCGCGCAGCTCCTCGACGGAGTCGCTCCGGCCCCCATCCCTTCCAGCACGGTCCTGGTAAACGCCGAGGGGCGGATCGCCGCCGCGGGACCGAGCCAGTCGGTCCCCATCCCTGCGGACACGCCCACCATCCGGGCGGAGGGCAAGTCCCTGCTCCCCGGCCTGATCGACGGCCACGTCCACATCACCTGGGACAAGGGACTCTACACCGCGTACTCCGCCAAGGATTATACGACGCGGCTCCTGCAGCGGGATCCGGAACGCCAGCTCGTCCGTGCCGCGCATTTCGCGCAGCTCGCGCTGGCTGCGGGCGTGACGACGCTGCGGGATTGCGGGGCCGACGACTACACCGTGCTGGCGCTGCGCGACGCGATCAACGCCGGACAGTTCATCGGACCGCGGGTTCTCGCCTGCGGCCGGCCCATCACCACGACGGCAGGCCACATCTACTCCGACTGGGGCGTGGATTCCGCCGACGAGATCCGGAAGGCTGTTCGGAGCCTGGCGGCCCGCGGAGTGGATTTCATCAAGCTCATCGCCAGCGGCGGCACGACCACCCCCGGAACGAACATCACGCGATCGCAGTACACGCTGGACGAGGTGCGGGCCGCCGTCGAGGATGCCCACCGCCTTGGGTTGTCTGTGGCTGTCCACGCCATCTCCACGGACAGCATCCGGCTCACCGCCGAGGCCGGCGTGGACACCATCGAGCACTGCTCCTGGATCGGCGCCGACCCCCGGACCACGGTCACGGACGCGACCGCCGTGGACTGGATGGTGAAGCACGGCGTGCGCGTCGATCACGCCATCATTCCCCGCCCGTACCTGTTCCCCGACGAGTCCCTCGCGGCGCCCACGACGGAGGAGCAGTGGTGGCTGAGCATGCTCAAGGTGCGCTGGCCGTTCCTGCACCAGATGCGGGCCGTAGGCGTGACGGTCTTCCTTGGAACGGATGCCGCGTTCGGCCCCTGGCCGGGCGGTGACGCCTGGCCCGGCTTCCAGGAGATGGCGCGCGCCCTGGAAGTCCTCGTGCGCTGGGCCGGCTTCAGCTCCATGAACGCGCTGCAGATGGCCACTACCGAGGCAGCGCGCGCGCTCCAGCTCGACGCCGAGATCGGTACCGTGGAGGCCGGGAAGCGTGCCGACCTTATCCTGCTGGCCGACGACCCGCTGCAGGACATCCGGGCTCTCAGACAGCCGGAGCTGGTCTTCCGCGACGGCCGCCTCGTGGCACGGCAGGGCCAGATCGTCCTGGCGACCGACGATCCAACGACGAAGTCCCGATGAGAGGTGAGCCATGAGAGGCGAGCAACTCTACGAGTCGGCGCAACGGCACCTGATCGGCGGTGCGGGAGCGGGCGGGCGGGTTCATCCGCTTCTCAAGCGGCCGTTATATCTGGCCCGCGGCAAAGGCTCCCGCTTCTGGGATGTGGATGGCAAGGAGTACATCGACTTCTTCACGGGCAGCGGGGCGAACTTCCTGGGTCACGACCACCCCGCCATCCGGGCAGCCATTATGCAGGCGCTCGACGTCGGCGTGATCTGCAACGGAGAGACCGAATACCATTCCCGCCTCGCCGACATGGTATCCGAGGCGGTCCCGTGCGCGGAGGCGGTCCGCTTCGCGAACAGCGGGACCGAGGCCACCATGGGCGCCATCCGCATCGCCCGCGGATACGCCCGGAAGCCGAAGATCCTCAAGTTCGAGGGCCACTTCCACGGCATGCACGACTACCTCTGGTACAACTGCTCGGCCGGGGTCGGTGAGCGGCGTCCGGACGGCACGGTCGCTCCCCTGCCCGATTCCGACGGGATGCCCGAGGCGATGGGCGACCTCATCGTGGTCGTTCCCTTCAACGACCCCGACGCCTTCCGGCGGGCCATCGCCGCCCACAAGGACGCGCTGGCGGCGGTGATCATGGAGCCGATCTCGTACAACCAGGGCTGCATCCCCGCTTCCCCGGAGTTCCTGCGCCTCGTGCGCGAGACCTGCACCCGAGAGGGCATTGTCCTGATCTTCGACGAGGTCCTGTCGGGCTTCCGGATGTGCCGCGGCGGCGCCCAGGAGTACTACGGCGTGACGCCGGACCTGTGCACCCTGGCCAAGGCCCTGGGCGGCGGCGTCCCCATCGCGGCCGTCTGCGGCAAGCGCGACGTCATGTCGGTCCTGAACCCCGTCGGCCGGACCATCATGAGCGGCACCTACACCGGGCACCTCACTGCGGTGATGGGCGCCATCGCGTGCCAGACCGAGATCGCGAAGCCGGAGTTCTACGCTCACCTCACCGGCCTTGCCGATCGGCTGTACCGCGGCATCGCCGAGGCGCTCAGGGTCACGGGCGTCCCCGGCGTCGTCCAGGGGATCGGCGCGCGCTTCGGCCTCTACCTGGGCGTGACCGAGCCGGTGACCAACTATCGCCAGGCCGTCCGAACCAACCGCGAGATGGAGGTCAAGTTCATCCTGGGCTGCGTCCGGCGCGGGCTCTACATCCACGACTACGGCCACACCATGCACCACGGTTTCTCGTCGCAGCACACCGTCGCGGACATCGACGAGGCGCTCAACATCATCGAGGATGCCCTTCGGGAGATCTAGCCCGCATCATTCGCGAACACGACTCGCGAATCCTGCGG
>CAVOIV010000024.1:0-106723 GCA_963695995.1 uncultured Methylomirabilota bacterium | reverse complement strand
CCCGACGTGGCACTCATACGCCTGGTACGTCGTGCGCCGCTCGGCCGGGAGGACCTCGGCGAGCTTCTTGACGCGCTTCCCCTTCTATTTCAGCGGGACTCCTTCCGCTTGATCTTTCGGACCACCTGCGTTTGCGCCGGTTCCCCAGACCTGGACCGGGGACTTGATCGTGTACCAGCCGCCGGGATGTTTGCAGGGCGCCCCGGTGCGGGTCCCGCACTCCTGACACCGCCAGATGACCGAGCCTCGCGCCACGGCTTCCCCCTCACGCCGCCTTGGCGGCCTCGTGCCCTTCGAGTATCCGGCATAGGTTCATCAACTGCGCCGATGCCAGCCGATTCCGTTTGGTGCAGGCGTGCTCAATCATCCGGAGCATAGCGAAAATCGGGTGCGGCGGCGGTTCGGGCTCTGACTCGGGTGGGTCTGTATGGCAGGGTCTTCTTGCTCATGGTGCTCCTCCTTGTGAGTGTGAGACATGGGCCAAGCCCCGGTCGGTTGCCGCCGATGCGGGGGCGCCTTGTGTTAGGGTCAGGTTTTCGTGCGAGCGTACACGATGCCCGCCTGCCCGGCCTCTGGACGGGTGTGAAAAGGTCCACAGGGCACGAGTTCATCCTCACGACCGTCGCGGAACGGCCGACCTGACGGTCGCCGCACAAACGCATCCCATTGATCGAACTGAAACTTTCCCACCCAAACTTCCCATCCAGTCAATTGCGCGAACAATGTATTTTGCATTCTTTCTCCGTCTCACCCTTCCCTGTTACTCCAGCAACTTCCCCGGCTTCACCTTGAGGGCCTTCGCCAGCTTGACCAGGGTGCTCAGGCTCGGGTCGTGATGGCCGGTTTCGAGCCGGGCGATATACTCGCGGGAAACCCCGGAACGTTCCGCAAGATCCGCCTGGCTCATGTCCCGTGCTGCCCGAAGTTGCTTCAGCCGCATGATGAGCCTCTTGAGTGTCGAAGTCATATTAGTAACCTATACGTTACTACTTGTCAAGAAGTTTCTGTAAGAGTCCGGCGCCTGGACCCTCCCAAATCGCGAGATCTAGGAACGCAACGTCTCTGGGCAGCGATTCACTCTGCGGCCCAAGGGCAAACACCCGCATGCTTCCGGTCCGAGTATCTAACCGAACCATGATGCCTTGCACCGCGGCCAACTGATACCGAGGGAAAACGTACTCAAAGTAATGGCGGGATGGACAGACAACATTCAGGGCGAGCAACACGACCAAGAGAATCCGACGACGTCTGCCTGCGTCAATCCTTACGGCTCCCCACTCCTTTCGAAGTCATTCAGCCGTTGCTCAGTTCCAGCAGGATTGGCTCGGCCAGACCGCGCAACCGGGCATTCTCGCCGCCCGCTTCCCCGTCGTGGCCGTCTTCTCGACCCCGCCCTTGTTGTTGACCAGGGCAAGCGTTTTCATGGTTGCGACCAGACCCCCTTCCCATTCTCGTCGCTCAGCAATAGCCCCGGCCCCACCTTTTTTTCACGATCACCCCGACGCGGGTCTTGACGGTCTGGTCGAACAGGACCAGCCTCGGGCCGTCCTTGTTCACTCCGAGTATGGCGCGGGGCTTGTGTCGGTCTCGTCGTTAAGGGCCAGCGCTACCCCGTCCTTGGTCACGTTCAACCCGGCGCGGGAGTTGCCATTCTCGTCCTCAACAATGAACTGATTCGCCCGGATCACTTTCCGCCCCTGGGCCTGGGCGGGCGGTGGGATTGTCGCCAACGTCCAGACCAGGGCCACACCTACAAGCCCGAGCCCGCCAGCGACCAGCAGGCAGCGGTTGCGGCGCTTCCCGGCGAGTAACTCCCGTTCTACCTTTTCCAGTCGCGCCACTACTTCCGCTAGGTCCGGTGTCGGTGGGGTCATGGTCGCGCCCGCCTTATGCCGTCGGTGCACCTACCCATACCAGCGCCCGCAATGCTGCCTCCAACAACTCCCACACGCGCTGGTCGGCGTCCGCCTGTGCCCCGCTCGCTGTCGTCGACTCTTCGCCGCTCGGCACCGGTCGGAGCAGGCGGACGCTTGCCGCCCCGTCATGGGCTGCCCACACACCGGACACAGTCCGCGCGATGCTACCACGGCCCCGCCACGTGGCGCCACGGCCGCACGTACGGTTTCTAGTGGCAAAAAGGTATCCGGCACAGGGTCCGGTCCTCTCAGGACATTCTAGGAGAGAAGTGGTCGGGTTCTCTGGTGGGGCAGAGGCTTCCCGGCACGTCACACACGAGCCGGGGAGCCGCTCCCTGGGCGCGAGGGGCCCAACGCACAGGTCGCACCGGTCAAGGCCACGGTCACGAGAAAGGGTGGGTCTGTTGGCCTAGGTGCCTTCCGCGTCATCGCTCCCCCCGTGCGTTGTCCGTTCCCGCCACCCCATGGCGACCCGGCGGCGCGACGATTTTCCGCGGCGTACTCCGGCGGTAAACTCGGCGACCGTCAATAACAAGACCGCACCTTTCATCGGGACCGGGATCACGCCCAGGGGTGGATCAGTCGGCGGACGCATCGCGCCAGGAGATTAGGGTTGACAACCGGACTCCGTCGTTCAGGCTGTGGCCGTCATCCGGGCACGCATCGTACGGCGAAACACGGGGAGGGGTGACACATGAGATACGTTCTTCTCGTCGGCGTGATTGCTCTCGCTATTACCTTCGGTCTTGGCTTGCTCGCTGCGCCGTCCAAGGACTCGCTTGCGTCTTTTGATCCAAACCGCCCAGCCACGCTCTTTCTTCATATTGACAGCGGCCTTCGCGCATTCGGATCCGCTACGAGCGAGCTTGTAAGGGGCCTTGTAGAGGAGTTCACCACCCCGTACCGCGAGCGATTCCGACGCGAGAGCCTGACTCAGTCCCAGTCGCGATAGCCGCAGCAAACGCACGGCGTCGCACGGGAGGGAGCGCGCATGAGATATTTTATTCTCGCCTGTTTATTGGGTCTTGCCATTGGGCTCGACCTTGCCGTGTTCTTCGCGGCATCGAACGATAACCTTGAGTCTTTCGATCCGCTTCACCCGGCCACGCTCCTGCCGATCGTTGCGGGCCGCCTCCACGCTCTAGAATCCCATGTGCGCGAGTTGGGCGTGTACGATCTTCTCGACGCGCTCGCCGCCCCATACCGCCACGAGAGCCCGACTCCGTCCCTGGTGCGATAGCCGCAGCGGCTCCTTTCAAGAAACTGACTGCTCGGCGACCGGCACGAGCTGGAACCCGAGCGCCCGGGCCTGGGCGCGGAGTCGGGATTCGGTGCGGCGCTGATGGTCGGCTTCCGCGGCGGCCAGCCGGCTCTCGTCGTAGGGCTGCCGCGTCGTCACCAGAGTGGTAGATGATCCGCGCGAGCTTGTGCGCGGTGGCGGTGATCGCCTTGGGGGCCCCGAGCTTGGCCCGCATCCGGCGGAAGAACCCCCCGAGGACCGACTGGCTGCGCGAGAGGCTCTGCGCCGCGAGCCGCAAGGCCTAGGCCACCCGGTGCTTCACGTGGCGGGTCTTGACGGAGAGGACCTTGCCGCCCGAGATGCGGTTGTCGGGGCAGAGGCCGAGCCACGAGGCGAAGTGGCCGCCGGAGGGGAACGGGGACAGGTCGGCGCCCAGCTCCGCGAAGAGCGTATGGACCGTGGGGGTCTGGAGGCCGGGCACCTGCGTGAGGTCGGTGCCGAGGATCCGGTAGAGCTCGGTCCGGAGGTCGAAGCCCGGGGGTGCTGGGGGTGCCGCGCGCCTTGCGACGGGAGGCGGGAGCCACTGGGAGCGGGTGCTGGGCGGGATCGATCGTGGAGGCGAACGCCCCGAGCAGGCGTCTGGACCTCGCGATCGCACTCCCCGATCAGTCGCTGGTACTGGC
Organism: uncultured Methylomirabilota bacterium; assembly: GCA_963695995.1. Classification (GTDB taxonomy): domain Bacteria; phylum Methylomirabilota; class Methylomirabilia; order Methylomirabilales; family 2-02-FULL-66-22; genus 2-02-FULL-66-22. The sequence goes on along the minus strand of CAVOIV010000024.1, from coordinate 102,884 downwards.
GGTAGGACGTCCAGGGACTGGCGCAGCGTGAAGAGATGCTCCGGCCGGTAGTCCCCCACGAGGGCCTTGGCGATGGTCTCCGCGGAGGCCTTGATCGCGGCGGTCCCGGTGGCCGGCCAGCACCTGCGGGGTCCCGCTCCCCCGCCAGGATCGCGTCGAGGATGGCCAGGCCGGTGACGCCGGTGATGTCGCTGAGCACATGGTGGAGCTGGAGGTTCATCTGGGTGAGGGCCTTCTGCATGTGCTGGGTGTGGGTGGCGGCCAGCTGCACCAGGGTGTCCCGGTGTCGGAGGAGGGAGCGCACGGCACAGACCGTCTCCGGCGGGCGGAAGGACCCGCGCAGGAGGCCGACGGAGTGGAGGTACTGGAGCCACTGGCAGTCCTGGACGTCGGTCTTCCGGCCGGGGACGTTCTTGACGTGGCGGGCGTTCACCAGGCAGACCTCGACGCCGCGGGTCTCCAGGATCTGGTACAGGGGGATCCAGTACACGCCGGTGGACTCCATGGCCACGGTGGTGACGCCGCACTGCTGCGAGCCAGTCGGCCAGGGCGTGCAGATCCTCGGTGAAGGTCCCGAAGCGCCGGATGGGCTGCGGGTCCCGGTCGAGGGGCACGCAGACGTAGAGCTCGGTGGCGCCGATGTCGATGCCCGCCGCGTGCGGGTGCAGGATCGGCGTGGTGACGGCGCGGGTGGGGCGGCGCGGCCTCGTCTGGGCATGGCGGCTCCTCCAGGGTGGGGGTGACGGCCATGGCCGGCAGGCGGCCCAGGGCGTGCGAGAACGGCAGGTACTCTTTCTAATCGGGATCGCCACCAGCCGGTCGCACGCACGGTCTGGGGCGTCACCAGTGACTTGCGCACGCGCCCTGGCACCATGCTTCTAAACGGGCTGACACCATTCAGCACCAGTGGTGACGCCGGTGTATTGCTTGCCTCTGCCGGCCCGGCCGCCCGGAGCGTACCGGAGAGACGCACCCGGCGGAAGCCAGTTTCTTCCGTCATTGCCCCAGCCGCCGAGGCTGGGTGGGGGCTTCTAAGAAACTGCCCCGCCTTGTGGACCGGCACCAAGGCGTAACCGAGGACCCGAGCCTGAGCACGAAGTCGAGATTCAGTGCGGTGGCGGTGGGCCTCGTCCGCGGCGGCCAGCCGGGTCTCCGCGTAGGGCTGCCGGGTGGTCAGGCGGTGGTACAGGATCCGCGCGAGCTTGTGCGCGGTAGCGGTCATCGCCTTGGGGGCGCCTAGCTTGGCCCGCATGCGACGGAAGCCAGTTTCTTCCGCCATTGCCCCAGCCGCCGGGGTTGGGTTGAAGCTAATTTCCGGCTTCCTGCTGCCTGGAACACACCTACGAGGTAACCGTCTCCATCGTAGGTCACTGTCGCCTCATAGGTGGTCCTGTTTGCCGCACGAGCGTTCTTTCCCTCAGCCTCCAATGGAATCGGCTGCTTCCATCAACCCAAGGGTGACGACGTCAGAGAGGACTAGAGAAAGGCGCGACCCCTGGGGAATCGCTCCAGAAGCGCGAAAAGTTGTATACCTTCTCCTGGTAGGTCGAGATGCTTGAACCATCGTCGATGACCCCGGTTGTGATCGGTGTGCGCAGCTTGCTTTCGACCCCGCCCGGGTCGCTTTGTGGTCGATCAGATGAGGCAATCTCCTTTCGGGGTATTGACTAAGCGCAATGGCGGCAGAGCATCCCCACCGGCCAATCAGAAAAGGCAGACTGGCCAGCAAGATCGGAACCGATTTTGAGGGTTTCATCGCCTCCCCCCTTCGCTACCAAAAAGCTGCGCTCCATTGACGCGGTGCCATCCTAGCCTTTCCCTTGCAGCTGCAGCACCCGGAGCTGGGTCAGGAGTCTGGCGCCCTGCCCCTCGACGCTGGCCAGCTCCGCGCGCCGGATCCGCCGGCTCTTGGCCGCCCGGCACCGGTTGGAACACGCGCCCCCTTAACGCCCGCGAGAGGCACAAACCGTCGAACCGGAAGTAGCAGACGGACAACGCGTCCCGCCCGGCCTCGCGGGCGCGTCGGCCCGCGTCCACGTCCGCGGCAATGCGCTCGACCCGTTCCACGCGCTGAGCCTCCTCCGGGGTCAGGGTGTAGCCGCTGCAGGTGGCACGACAATGGCTCTCCCAGGCGTGGTGCCCGAGCGTGTCACGGAAGTTGGGCCAGCCACCTGTGATCACCGCGAGCCGCACCTCTTGCGTCAGTGGCGCCATCACAATTCGTAGCCGCGGTTGGCGGCTTCCGCCATATAGCGATGCATGATGAGGGCGGAGCAGCCCGTCAACGGGACGGTGAGCAGGAGCAGAGTGAGTAGTAGATAGCCACGCGCCGCCCCGGCGTTCCGCACCGCCCCTACCGCCACACCCGCTGTACGTTGGGTCATGGCCCTCCCCTTCTCGGGCGCATTGTCCCGCGGCTTAGGGTTTCCCTTGTAGGGCGCGGAGTCGAGTCAGGAGGCGGGCCGCTTGGACCTCCAGGTCGCTGAGTGCCGCCTCCCTGGCCTGGCGGCTCTTGGTGGCTCGGCACCGGTCGGAGCGGACGCTCAGCAAGCATCAGCCCTAATCCCTTCCGACCTTGCCGTGGGCTCCGTCGGGGGCTCTGCGTTCGTGAGGGCCGCCGCGATGACGGCCACAAGCGTTTCAAGATGAAAGGGCTTCGTGATAGACGCCACGGCCCCTACCTCGTCGGCAAGGGCGTATAGTTCGTCATCATCCACTCCCGTCACGAAGATCACCGGGATGTGCTGAGTCCTTGGGTTTGCCTTCAGGCGCCGACACACCTCGTAGCCGTCGAGCCCCCGCATCCGCCCCTCCAGCAGGATAATATCCGGGCGGACGGCCTCGGCTTTGGCGAGACCCTCCAGGCCGTCTCCAGCCTCGGCGGGGTCGTAGCCGTACCTTTGGAGTACCTCCCGGATGACTGCGCGGGGGCTGGCTTCATCATCCACAATGAGCACGCGCTTTTTCGCCATGACGTCTTCCCGTCCTCCAATCCCCGTGGGCCCCTACGCGGCCTTCGGGCAGCGTAGGGCCCGCCCCCGGGTTAGCTGCTCTTCGACCAGGGCCAGGGCATTCCTCCGCGTCCGCTGCCACGCCGCCGCCCGGCACTTCGCAGAGTAGAAACGGCCCCGCGCGTTTTTTGGGGGTAAAGCCGCCCCCACAGCGGGCGCAACGCATGGTGGTAGCGCCCCTTTCCGTATTAAAGCATTCTCGGCCATAAAACGGCCCGCTGGGGAGTGTTCCCAGGGGTGCTTCCGTGCGCCAACCTGGCCCCGTCAGGAGGCGTCTAGGGGTCGGTGGATGCTACCACACAGGACGGCCCGGAGACCACTTGCCACCCGACGCACGCCGTTCCCGTCCTACGTCTGCCGTCAGGTAACTATTGGGCAGCACATTTTTCCCATACACTCGTGCCCGTTATTCGACGCACCCAAACACGTGCGCCACAAGGCTACGACTTGCGCGCGCTTGGCGTTTGCGAACACGGGTCGTGATCGTCTCACGGATCAGGCACGCTTTCTGCTTTCTATAGCCCAATCGAGCGGTTGTGACGTTTTGGCAGCGTCCTGGTCGTCACATCGAAGGAGAACCGCATGACATTCCTTCTGGTCGTAGGCGGACTCGGCGCGGCTATTGGCTTTTTTTTGGGGGTGGTCGCCATGATGTTTTGCGGACGAATCGACGGCGACACACGACCGACGCCACACGCCTGTGCATACCCACATGGTGACTGCCCGGTGACGCAACACTCCAGCAACACTACTTGACCGACAGCGGGAGGAACCGCGCATGGATCTCGTGCTTATCATCGCGAGCGGAGTCGGCCTGGCCGTGGGCTGCAAGGTGATCGGTCTTATCCTCGAAGTGCGCCACGACTTCGTCCAACGGAAACAACCCGAGCCGCACGCCGGTGGCCACGGTCGGTCTTCTCACTCCTGAGACCAGGTGCGCCTCTCTCTGCCCTTGTCCCCAAGCGCAGGCGCTCCAAGAGCGTCGGTTCTTCTTCCGGCGCTCGTGGTGTTTGTGGAGTCCCTCGGTGGCCGCATCACGCCAGGAGATTAGGGTTGACATATCCGGTCTCCGTTCCTCAAGCTATGACCGTCAACGCCGCAGGCACCGGACGGCGTCGCACGGGAGGGGCGCACATGAGATATCTCATTCTCGTCTGCTTGATTGGCCTCGGTCTGACCCTGATTACCTTCGGTTTCGCCCCCACCACTGGCGACCACCTCGCCTCCTTGGATCCACACCACCCGGCCGCGCTCTTTCTGAACGTTGAAGACAGCCTTCGCGCTTTCGGGTCCGCTGCGCGCGAACTGGTGAGAGGCCTTGTGGCGGAGTTTACCGATCCGTTCCATAAGCGATTCCAACGCGAGGTCCCGGCTGAGTCCCCGATGCAATAGCCGCAGCGGGTGAGTCGGCGGCCGCACGTTTCATCACCCACAGGCCGGCCAGTCCTGGCACCGCGCCCACCCGCTGCCACCCGGCCGCCTCCAGCGTGGTCACCCGCGAGACGGCGCCATACCCAACCCCATGGGCGAAGGCGAACGGATACGGGCCAGGCGTCCACCCCGCCGTGGGTGAGGCCCCCCGCGGGCGTCGGACACCCGGCGGCCATCCCAGCGTTGGCGGCCCATCACCGCTTCCCATACGTGAAGACATTGAAATACAATTCGGACTGTGGCGGCATGTAGTCCTCATCTACGTCTTCCTGGTAGCCCACGGCAAAGGTCCGCAGCGCATCGGCGGCATGCGACCAGCGCGAATGCTCGGGCTTCATGGAGAACACCTGAAGGTCCGGGTTCCATTCGTACTTGTACCGCTCCAGGGTGTCGAGCCCACCCCGAGGAGTTCCGGGCTAAAGGTGCCGAAGCCTATCAGTGGATGCTATAACGAAAGACAGGACAGGCAAGGGGAAAGGTACAGGCAAGAAAGAAAGCAGCGCCGGCGTCCTAACTCAACACCGGACACGGCCTGAAAGATCAATGGCCCCGCAGACAGCCTCCGACGCTTGAGCGTCTGCAGGCTCGTGCACCAAGCCGGTAGACTGCCTCCACGGTCCCATCATGCCCCCTCCCGGCTGTCGAGGTTCATTAGACGCGCCACCCCTCTTCTCTCGTCCGACCGGTGTCCCGTGCGTAATAGGTGTACACACCGGAACCCACAGGCCATCGAACCGTCCTTTTCACTTTCGGTTTCCGTAGAATCCTCTGCCTCTTCTCGCTCTGGCGCAGACTCGGTCTCTGCGGGTCCTTTCGTCGGCGTGTTCCCACCTTTCTTCGCCGTCCCCTCCACGATCTCCCGCAAACTCTTCCACGAGATCGCGCGTGATAAAGCATCCATGCTGAAAGCGCGCCGTGAAAGGCGCTGTGTTCTTGCCGCGTGCAAGTCCGGCCACATCCCACGCCGAGATCCCGTAGATGCGACAACCGGCGAGGTGTGCGCTCTCTAGCCTGGTATAGAGCAGGCTCGCTCCTCGGAGATCCGCATCGTGGAGATCGGCCTCGCAGAGGTGAGCCACGTTGAGTTTTGCCCGACGAAGGTCTGCCTCGTGGAAGATCGCATCATCGGCGGTCGCCGCGCTAAGGGTCGCCCCGATGAGCGAAGCCCCGCGGAGGTCCGCCAGGGTGAGCGGTCGCCTGGATGAGGTCCGCGCTGTGAAGGTCCGCCCCGCTGAGGGTCGCGCGGTAGAGGTTCGCTCCGCGGAGGGCCGGCGTAACCGGGGTTATGACGTCGCCACGCGTTCCAGGCCTCCACCCCTCGTTTAAGGGTAGCCGCATGCTTTTCATTCGCCATCGCCCTCACCTCCGGGGTAGGAGGATCTACCGCGCCCTCCCCCAAGCATCCCCATGGCCGCTTTGAGAAACTCCAGCACTCTGCGGTCCAGGTCCGCCTGCGCCTCGGTTCTTCTCCGCCGACTTTTGGCGGCTCGGCACCGGTCGGAACACGCCGACGTTTTTGCGTCCCGTCATGGTTTGGCCGCCCACGGGACACAACTGGGAGAATGCTAGCATGCCCCCTTTACGTGCGCTAGGAGCCGCACGTTCGGATTCTGAGTTCGTTAGGTAACCCCCCGGCTCTGCCGGGCGACTCCCAGAGTTTGACAGTTCCGGGAAAACACGAAAGCCTCTTGGGCCGTGAACCGCTCAAAGCTCACGTAGTCCCAAGAGGCTTCCATGGACGACATCGAGAGCTTAGCCCACGCCAAGTGGGAGTGCAAGTACCATGTGGTCTGGATCCCCAAGTACCGGCGCAAGGCCCTATACGGGGAGCTCCGCAAACACCTCGGCCCGGTGTTGCGGGAGCTGGCGCGGCAGCGCGAGTGTGTGGTGGAGGAGGGCCATCTCAACCTCGACCATGTGCACATGCTGCTGTCCATTCCCCCGAAGTACGCGGTGGCGCAGATCCTCGGGTTCGTCAAGGGGAAGAGCGCCATCCACATTGCGCGGACCTACCTCGGGCGGCGGCAGAACTTCACGGGCCAGCACTTTTGGGCCCGCGGGTACTACGTGTCTACCGTCGGTCGTGACGAGGCCACGATCCGACAGTACATCCAGAAACAAGAGGCGGAGGACCAGCGCCTCGACCAACTCGAAATCTTCGCGCGGTAACGCCACCTTCAGGTGGCGCTAGGTTTGCCAACCGCTTTGAGCGGTTCACATCTTTCAAGCCACCACCTCTGGTGGTGGTCTTGACTTGGGATAGGCCTCACGCATCGTCTTCCGGTCCTCCGTCGAGTCTAGGGCGAGATTCACTCAGGTCGTGCGCGTGTCGGGAAAGCTAACGGTTTTCACCAAGACGCGAAGGCTTCGTCCCGATAGGTTTCCCGCCTTGCCGTGTCGTAACCACTGACTATTTTTGGCGAAAGTCGCTCACGCCCTGCCGCTCTCGCAATAAAGGCATATTTTATGCTCCACATAGGGCACGTCCTTCTTGAAGTGGCGTGACGTGCCCTATCTCATCGTAAGGCCCTAAGTCTGCCACTGCGATCCCGAGGAATCGAGAGGCTCAGGCGCGGCGAGCGCAACAGGGGGAGGGAGGTGGCGTGATGTTCCAGGAAGTGAATCATGACAAACTGAGGACCGCCTTTATTGCGGGGCGACTTGATGCCGCCGGCGAAGGCGGCGAGAAGATTCCCGACGGCTTAGAGTTGATCCTCAGAATCATTCTGGGTGAGGCCGATATCAAGGCGTTAGCTTCGTTGTCGAAGGTTCTGTTCAAGGGGAAGGAGAAGCCTCCCGTCTCGCCAATGGGATTGTTGCAGGAAGAACAAGTGCAGCCCCCCCTGGACGGCCAGGGTCTTGGCGGCGTCTCGGTCGCGCAGAGTGTCTTGAGGACGTGAAAGGCCTGAAAACCGCGTCGGTTGCATCGCGCTGCACGGATTGGAGTGCGGTTCCCGCGATTCCCCCGTTTGCCACACCATCCATTTTCTGGATAGCAGGTGGACGGCTCAGCGTGTACCTGGGCCATACGTGCCCCCATAAAACGCCCGGTGCCGCCATGGCTTCCCGTGACCGCGGCGACGGCGTTTGTTCGTAAAGAGTACCCACCACAGCGCCTCGCTTAGTCGCGCAACGGCCACGTCGCCGGGAGCGTGTTCCCGGATCAGCCGTTTGGCCTCACTCTGCAACGTCCGCATGGCCGCTCTCCGTCACGCTGCGCCGTTCCAGGGCCTCGCACCAACTCCACCACGCATCGAGGCCCACCCCGGCGGCGAGGGCGGCGAGGCCGACCCCCGACACGAAGACCAAGAGGGTGAGGATCTCTCCAAACACGCTCATGCCTCCTCCGCTGACGATGCCGCAGGCACCGTCGCTCCCGTCCTCCGCTCCATCGCCGCCCGCCGGCGCCACCATTTCCCGCGGCGGATGCCCGCGGTAAACTCTGCGGCCGTCAGGAGCAGGGTCGCGCCTTTCATCGGCACCGAGATCAGCCCCGGCGGCGGGTCAGTCGGGGGACGCATCGCGCCAGGAGATTGGAGTTGACATCGGGAGACTCCGTTCGGCACACTTAGTCGTCAACACCGCAGGCAACTGGACGGCGTCGCACGGGAGGGGGCGCACATGAGATATTTCTTTCTCGTCTGCTTAATTGGCCTCGGTCTGAGCCTGATTTCCTTCGGTCTCATAACCCCTGGCGATCGCCTCGCGTCAATTGATCCACACCACCCGGCCGCGCTCGTTCTGAACTTTGAAGGCGACCTTCGCGCTTTCGGGTCCGCTGCGCGCGAGCTGGCGCGGGGTCTCGTGGAGGAGTTCCTCAACCCGTACCGCGAGCGATTCCAGCACAAGACCGCGAGCCAGTCCTCGCTCCCATAGCTGTTCGGCTGCTCAGGAACCACTAGCCACTCCACGTCGCATCACCCACAAGCCGGTCAGGCCCGGTACCGCGCCCACCCGTACCCAGCCCCGGGGTTCCAGCTCCGCCAACGCCGGGACGGCCCCGAACCGGCGTGTCGCCGCGACGGCGAACGGAAGGATACTCGACGTGAATGGCACCGGGGTGGCGGTGTGGCTCGCGGGGCGCCGGGAGGTTGTCATCGCCGTTTTCCTGTGTATACGTGAAAACTTAAAATCGGCGCCGGCCGGGTCTCGGCGTAGTCGGCGAGCACGTCCGTGTGGCCTGTGGTGAAATATTGCAGTGAGTCGCAACCGTGTGAGGTCCAATCGTGCCGCGGGCGCTTGGAGAACATTCGCAACGGTTCGTTCCACTCATAGGCGTAGCCGCCAAGGGCTTCCACGAGGCGCGCGCATCGGGTCTGGTCAATCGACAGCCGGGGCAGCAGGCGACGGCAAAGGGTGACGTTCATCTTCACCACAGGATTAATCATAGGGCACCTCCACAACGCATTGGTGTGCGGGCACGTTTATACAAAATCGACGAGTGACGCGAAGGCCCGCCTAATCCCGGGAAACGGGTCGAGAGGGGGTTCTTGCGGATTGTGGTGGTGGAGTGATGTCACAGTGGTGGGAAGCGATGGCGCGCTAACCCTGCGGCGTCGAGGGTGGGGCATCGTCAGGCTTTCCCATCCGTGAACGGGGTCGAACATAGCTCCGTCTTCGGCGCCTCGTAGTCCTCATCCGGCTCTTCCTGGTGCCCACGGCAAAGGTCCGTAGCGCATCGCGCTGCACACCACCCCGCCGGCGGCGACGCACTGGAGCACCCGCACGATGGCCGCGGCGCAGGGCGTGAGCGAGGCGACCGTGCAGCGGATCTGGCACCAGCACCGCCTGCAGCCGCACCGCACCAAGACCTTCAAGCTCAGCCGCGACAAGCGGTTCGTGGAGAAGCTGAGCGACGTCGTCGGCCTGTACCTGAACCCGCCGGACAAGGCGCTCGTGCTGTGCGTGGACGAGAAGTCCCAGATCCAGGCGCTGGACCGGACGCAGCCCGGTCTGCCGCTGAAGCACGGCCGCTGCGGCACCATGACCCACGACTACAAGCGCCACGGCACCACCACCCTGTTCGCCGCCCTGAGCCTGCTCGATGGGCGCGTGATCGGCGACTGCATGCCGCGGCATCGCCACCAGGAGTTCATCCGGTTTCTGAAGCAGATCGACGCCGCCACGCCGGCGGCGCTGGACCTGCACCTGATCGTGGACAACTACGGCACCCACAAGCATCCCCGCGTGCAAGGCCTGGCTGCGGCGGCATCCGCGCTTCCACCTGCACTTCACGCCGACGTCGAGTTCCTGGCTCAACCTGGTGGAACGCTGGTTTCGCGATCTGACCACCGACCGGCTGCGCCGGGGCTCGTTCGGCAGCGTCGCAGACCTCATCGCGGCAATTCGAGCGTATCTCGACAATCACAACCAGAATCCACAGGTCTTCGTGTGGAGTGCCCCCGTGGACCGGATCCTCACGAAGATCGCCAAATGTAAAGAAGCGTTAGACGCACTACACTAGCGAATATTTCGGAGAGGCAAATCGGGATGACGGGCAGAACACAAATCGAAGGTTTCGTTAGATTTTTCTTGACTCCGCCTAATCCCCGCGGCGCCCACGTCTTCCGACCGTTTTGGCGCAGACATCGCACCACTGCTTTATTCTTGGCCCGCGCTGCAATGTATTCGGTGCCGCGCAGCCAGGCCTCTGGCAGCAGCGAATCCGCAACCGGGCCGGTAACGGAAAGGCCGCGAACTCTCGAACGAGCTTGGCGGCCTGGCCGAAGTTGTCGCGTGTTGCGCGCGCGTCGGGATCTGTCGGGCTCCCTTCCTGGGCCCGCCAGCTATAGAGGTCTGTTTGCGCTCCGCGACCTCCCGGCCAATGAGTCGTTCGCGCACCCCGTTGTTCGCCTCGGTCGCGAGCGAGCACATCTCCGGAGGACGCAGGCGACGTACCGAAGGGGGATAAGGTGACGGTCACCCTCTGGCACCGTGTGGAATGGTTTGCCCATTCGGTGCAGCTCGGCGGTCAGCTCGCGGAAGGTTGCGGCGATTTCTTGGCGCGGCAGAGAGTCCGTCCCTGCTGTGCTGACCTGCGATCGCTCAGGAGACGCATCTGGCGGCGGGGCGGCGACGCTCGCGTCGCGCGCTATCTGTTCCCGTTCTTCGCGATCATCTTCACGCAGATTGCCATTTGGGAAAAGTAAAGGCCCGGGTTGGTGTCTCCCGGGCCTTTACTTTCGGGTACTTTTTTGGTCGGGGCGAGAGGATTTGAACCTCCGACCCCTTGGTCCCGAACCAAGTGCGCTACCAGGCTGCGCTACGCCCCGATACAACTTCCCTTCGCCGTGCTCGCTGGTCTCAAGATCTTCGGGCTCACGTCAAAAGCCGTTCGGCCAGGCGTCCTGGCCGACGAGTTTGACGAACACGCACCCTCCGAGTTCGGTCCACTGCATACCCGTGTCCTCGCGGACGCCCTTCCGAAGAACCTGGCTTTGGATATCGCCAACGGGCAACACCAGCCGGCCTTTCGGATTCAACTGATCGACCAGGGCTGGCGGAACGCTCGGTGCCGCCGCGGCGACGAGGACGGCGTCGAACGGTGCCTCCTCTCGCCACCCCAGCGACCCATCGCCGACCCGCGAGAGGACATTGTAATATCCCAGATGATCCAGCCGCCGAATGGCTCGATCGGCGAGTCCCTTCAGTCGCTCAACGGTGAAGACCTTGCCACACAACTCCGCCAGAATCGCCGTTTGATAACCGGAGCCTGTCCCGATTTCGAGCACGCGCTCATGACCGGTCAACTGAAGCGCCTCGGTCATGAGGGCGACCATGTAAGGCTGCGAGATCGTCTGCCCTTCGCCAATGGGTAACGGGTGATCCCCGTATGCGCGGCCAACCAACGCCTCGTCCACAAATTGATGGCGCGGTACCTTGGCGATCGCGCGCAAAACCCGCGGGTCCCGGATCCCCCTGCGCTCCAACTGCTCGGTCACCATACGCCCTCGCGGGAGGCCGTACGCTCCGAGCCCCGTATTATCAGAGGGTAACACACGCCCCCCAGAAAGAAAAGCCCTTAGTACTGTTATTCATCGCGGATCATCCGGATGCGGCGCCGTTCATCGACAAGCCCCACTCCCGGATTACAGGAAGCGCGCGGTGATTCGTCAGGTCGAGATGAAGGGGCGTGACAGAGACCCACCCATTGGTTACCGCCTCGTAATCCGTCTCCCCGCCCGGTTCCCAGGACGCCGCGGCGCCCCCGATCCAATAGTAGGTATGTCCTCGCGGGTCGACCTTTCGAACCACCGTCTCGTTATACACACGGCGTCCTTGCCGCGTGACGGTCCACCCGCGGACGGCATCCTGTGGCACGTCAGGCACATTCACGTTGAGCAATGTGTCGCGCGGCAGACCTCGCCGCAGTACTTCTTCCGCCAAGCGGCGTGAACACGTCGCGGCAGTCCGGAAATCGAAAGTGCCGCTTCCTGCCGCCGAAATGGCGACCGCCGGGATCCCCTGGAGCGTGGCCTCGATGGCCGAGGCGACCGTTCCGGAGTACGTGACGTCATCTCCGAGGTTCGAACCGTGATTGATCCCTGCAGCGACCAGCTGGGGCTTGCGAGGCAGCAATTCCATAACTGCCAGCATGATGCAATCGGTAGGGGTTCCGTCGACGCTATACCATCCCGGTTCAACCGTGGTGACGCGCAGCGGTCTCGTGAGGGTCAGGGAATGGCCGGTCGCACTGCGCTCCCGATCAGGAGCAACCACCACGACCTCCCCCACAGATTTCAAGCTGTCCACCAGTGCCCGCAACCCTGCCGATCGGATGCCGTCATCGTTCGAAACCAAGATAAGCGGGCGTCCCGCCGGTCCCATAATCCTCCCTGTGCCGCCCGGCGCATGCGGCACGAACGGACAAGAATCACCCTGCGTTGTCGAGGGAAGGTGATGTCGGAAGTTGGTCGGGGCGAGCAGATTCGAACTGCTGACCCCTGGCCCCCCATGCCAGTGCGCTACCAGGCTGCGCCACGCCCCGATGTGAGTCTTTTCATTACGTTGCGAGAGTGCCCTTTGCTGCTCTCCACCCGAAGGTGCCCGAAAACGTGCCCGCGACGTCGAAACCTTGGGGGTGCTCCGGCTCACGGCTTTCCGGGCGTCACGACAGCGCATTCTACACACTCCCGACAGCGTGGTCAAGCGCGGAAACCGGCGAACCCCGGGATTTTTCTTCGATGCGCCGGGCTATCTCCTGCCGATCGGCCAGGCTCACGATATGGTTACGATCAAGGGGCACCCGGGTCTTGTGCCCGGTGACGGTCATGGCCACCCGCTCCGGGTTCCCGGCGTTGACCGTGTTCAGCACGGCCGTCCGCCGGAGCGCGCGCCAGCCGATGCGCCGACCCGGATTTCCGTTATGGTCCTCGCTTGATGACCACAACTGGGTCCCGTCTGAGGGATAACTGCCAGGTGCCCGCCTCCCAACGTCAGATAGAGCGGCACGATCCGAATGTTCCCGCCAGCATCCTCAAAGAAGAGAGCGTGAGTAGGGAGGATCTCCGGCGAGGGGGAGTGCGTTCCTGAGTGTTCCCCACTCGGCTGGGATATTCACCGCTGCGACGACTTCCGAGAGCGGACCCGGCTTTTCCAGTCGTTTGCGACGAAAAGACAGATCTCTCCTGTCCCTGAGCCGACCACGGCGAAAGGACCAACACCACCACAGCAAGCACCCACCACGTGCGCTGCCCTTTCATCATGGTAGCCTCCTGCTCACCCCCAATTCAATCCACCCCCAACCTCGCCTTGCACGCCTCGCCAGCGTAACCAGCGTCTCACGCCGTTGCAATGGTGATCACCAGGCCCCGGTCGGTTGCGGCCGGTGCGGGGGTGTTGTTTTCGCAACCGGGTGATCGTCAGCGCCGAGGCGCTTTTCGTGTTGGCGGAACGAATCTCTTCTTTCGTGAGTCCTTCAGTGCTTTCTGGTGTGAAGGCATAAGGAAATCCGAGTTCACATCGTCTAGCTTACGTCCGCAGCCACACTTACACAGGCGCACTTTTTCTGCCATCTTCCTTCCTCCTACTCCACCAACTCCCCCACCGTCACCTTGAGTGCCGAGTGCCCTCGCCAGCTTGACTAGCGTGCGTCGGCTCGAATCGTGCCGGCCGATTTCCAGGCAGGCGATATGCCCTTAGACTTTCCTGGCCTCCCGTCCATCCGCGGTTTGTCGTGCGCGACCCGCCGGGGGAAACATTACGCCACGCCGTGCCAAAAAAAACAACCCCTCGGCGATTGGCTGACTCGCCGAGGGGCCATGGGTTCATTGTGTCTGGTATTGGGCGGCGCATGGACAAGAGCGCTACGAAAGCTGCTTGACGATGTCCTCCAACCCGCCTCGAATCCGCTGCAACGCAGCGCGAAGCTCGAGGCGCCGGGCGCGATCTTCGCGTTCCGGCGAGTCGTTTCCTGAGCGCCGGCCACCGTGTAACGTTCCTGATACAGCAGTTTCTTGATTTCCAGTAACAAGACGACGTCGCGCTTTCGGTACAGCCGCTGGCCGCCACCGCTCTTGCGGGGCTGCAGCGCGGGAAACTCGCTCTCCCAGTACCGTAGGACGTACGGAGGGACACCGGTGATCTCCGAAACCTCGCCGATCCGGAAATACAGACGATCCGGCACCTCCGTGGGCGCATCGCGCGATGACGCCCGGTTGCCGCTCACGTGGAGATGAGCGATCCGCCGCGAGCCCCTGTTGACGGCGCGGAGATCTGGCCATAGTGTCGCTGTGTCAATTCTCGACGTTCACGGTCTGGTGCAACGCCTTGCCCGGCTTGAACTTCAACACCTTACGCGCCGTGATGGTGATCTCCGATCCGGTCTGGGGATTCCGACCTTTCCGGGCTCGTTTGGCCTTGACCTGGAACGACCCGAACCCAACCAGTTGGATCTTCTCGCCGGCCTGAAGCGCGTTCTTGATGATCTCGAGGGTCGCCTCGACGGCTTCCATGGCTTGCTTCTTCGTCAAACCCTTCTCAGCCACCAACGATGCGATATCTGCCTTGGTCACTCATGTCACCTCCTTCCTCGGTGTGGAGCGCCCGATGGTCTCCAGATTCGGACACGCGGCGCAGAGGCCGACGCGCTAAGCCGTTGTCAAAGATTTAGTTGAACGGAGACATTCCGAAACGGCATAAGGAGCCGTAACGAAATAGAAAGAGATGTATAGGTTATTTCGTAACGGCTCCTAATTGGGAACAACCCACGCACTAAAACCCTTCGCCTTGAGTTCCTCGCCTCGCGTCACCGCCGCGGCGCGGGTGTCGAACTGTCCGTGCCGCACCTGAAAGAGCACCGTGGTGGCCGGTGTGTTGCTCGAAGTAATCTTCGGTCGATAATTCTTCTTCTGGAGCTCGCGGGCCAGATCGATCGCCTCGTCCAGATTGACAAAGGAGCCGATCTGCGGCGTGTATCTTCCTTCCACGGTCGCCAACTGCGACGGAAACCCATCGACGTTCAGTCGGCGAGCCAGCTCTTCCGCCTCACGCCGGGCGACCGGATCTCCAACCGTGACGACATGTTTCGGCGCAAAACCGGATCCCTTCCGGACCACGGCCTGATACCCCAACAGCATCCAGCTTGCGTTTCAGGGTCTCCGCGTTTTCCGCCTGCGCCATGGCGCCAACCTGCACGCTGAACCCCTTGGAGGTCATCTGGGGTTCCTTGGAAGTCGCTTTCGCTATCCGCCTTGCCAGTTGGAACGCCCGACTTGGCAGGAGGTATCTGTTCCGCAGGGGATCTTTGCCGGGGTGGGTGCTTTGGCCGACGGTGTCGAGCTCAGCCGCGACCTTCGCTGGTGCCGACGCCTTCCCGGGCGTTGAAAACGGTGGCGGACTGGTCGGCGCCTTCGCGTCGGCCTTTACCTCCGCCTTTCTCGGGCTAGCAAGCGCCGGAGCCGCCTCTTTTGTGGGCGCCGGGGGTGCGGGAAGCGCAGTCGGGGGCGCCGGAATCGCCTGGCGTGCGAGGAGTCGGTGCGGGTGACGTGGAGAAAAAGAGGATATTGGCCAGATACAGGCCACCGATCAGAATCACACCGATGCCGGCAATAACCAGGAGACGACGTGGTCGCCCACCTGATTCTAGCCGGCTCGGACGGCAGCTGGATCTCCGACTCCCCTTCGACTGGCTCGGGTGGAATCCCTTCATCATCAGTGGTTCGCTTGCCAAAGCTGAACCTAGCCATGAGACCTCCACGACCAACCGTTTCGTATGATAAATACGCCCTAACCGGATGTCAATGTATTTGTCGTGAGTTACGAGGAAGCAATAAGGACTCCCTTCAGATGATGCGGTGTCGCCTCCGTAATCTTGAGGTTTGCGAGCGTTCCCTCCTCTACGGCGCCCCCTCCGAAATGTACGATCTTGTTCTGCCGGGTACGCCCTGCAGCCAATCCCGAGTCTGCGTTTGCTTAATTCCCGATCCACCAGCACTTCAACCTGGTGACCAATCCACGCGCGATTCCTGTCGAGCGAAATCTCGTCCTGGAGCGAGAGCACCTTCGCGAGACGCGCAACTCTCACGGACTCCGGGACCTGGTCTGGGAAACTCTGCCGCCGGGGTTCCGGCCCTGGGAGAGAACTTAAAGGCAAAGCACGCGTCGAAGTGGACCTCACGCATGAGGCTGAGTGTCTCCATGAAGTCTTCTTCGGATTCACCTGGAAACCCGACGATAATATCCGTAGTGATGGCCAGCGCGGGAACCGAGGCGGTGAGGAGGCGCACCCGCTCGAGATATCCCTCTCGGGTGTAGGTGCGCTCCATTCGGGCCAGCGTCCGGGTGGAGCCGGACTGCACGGGCAGATGGATATGCGGACACACGCTGGGCAACGTTCGCATGGCCTCGGCGAGGTCCGGGGTGACGTCCTTGGGATGCGAGGTCGTGAATCGGACTCGCATGGCGGTTCCGACCTCGTCATCGATGCGTCGGAGCAACGCGGCAAAGGACACCGGCGGTTCCAGTTTGGCTCCGTATGAATTCACCGTCTGGCCGAGGAGTGTGATTTCGCGATACCCGCGGTCCCGGAGGGCCACGACTTCACGCAAGATCTCGTCCGGGGGGCGACTGCGCTCACGACCCCGCGTCAAGGGAACCACGCAGAAGGTGCAGAAATTGTCGCACCCCTCCATGATTCCGACCCACGCGCGGAATCTGCTGTCCCGATGGACGTCCACGTTCGACGGAAACAACCCCGAGGGCTCGGCGGTGGCCGCGACCGGGTGGCCGTTTTCGCGCCGCAGGAGTTGAGGGATTTCCGCCAGATGCTCGCCGTTTCCGACCACCAGGTCGAGATGGGGAAACCGGCGCAAGAGCGCTTCACCTTCGCGTTGCGCCAGGCAGCCGGCGACCCCCAGCCTCACCCCGGGTTGTCGCAGTTTCATGACCTGCAACGCCCCCAGTCGGCTGTAGAGCTTCTGTTCGGCCTTCTCCCGGATGCTGCAACCGTTCAGGATGATCAGGTCCGCCTCACCGTCGTCCTCGGTGAGGCTATAGCCTTCGCGCGCAAGGAGACCGGCGATGCGGGCCGAATCCAGCTCGTTCGCCTGGCACCCGAAGGTGATGACTTTCAGTTTTGGCATAGCGAATATCCCTCCGGAGTCTCGGGCTATCGGTCGGAGGGGCGGACCGCCGCGGGCGGGGTATACGCCGCGCCGCTGCGGCGTGCTAGTACAAGTGGCAGGACACCCAGTGTCGGGGTGCCACCTCGCGCAGCGCCGGTTCTTCCTTGTCGCACCGCTCGAACCGCTTGTGGCAGCGCGTGTGAAAGCGACACCCGTGCGGAGGATTGATCGGGCTGGGCGGATCTCCTTCGAGAATGAGCCGCCGACGCTTGGTGGTGGGATCCGGAATGGGAATGGCCGACAAGAGCGCCTCGGTGTACGGGTGGAGAGGCTTCGCGTACAGTTCCTGGCTATCCGCCAACTCCGCGATCTGGCCGAGGTACATCACCGCCACGCGGTCGCTGATGTGCTCCACGACCCGCAGGTCATGGGCGATGAAGAGGTAGGTCAGATTGAATTGATCCTGCAGATCCTCCAGCAGGTTGATGACCTGCGCCTGGATCGAGACGTCGAGGGCGGAGATCGGTTCGTCGGCGATGATCAGTTTCGGGTTCACCGCCAGGGCGCGGGCGATACCCACGCGCTGGCGCTGGCCCCCGCTGAACTCGTGGGGGTAGCGGTGCATCTGCTCCGGGCTCAAGCCGACCTTCTGGAGGAGGTCGGCGACGCGCTCCCGGCGTTCCTGCCGCGTCTTGCAGAGCTTGTGAATGACGATCCCCTCCCCGACGATCTGTTCCACCGTCATCCGGGGGTTCAGCGAGGAGTAGGGATCCTGGAAGATGATCTGCATCCTTTGGCGCAGCGCGCGCATCTCGCTCTTGCTCGCCTGGAGAATGGGCGTCTGCTCGAACAGGATCTCCCCCGCCGTCGGTTCGATGAGACGCAGGATCAGGCGGCCCGTGGTGGACTTGCCGCACCCCGACTCGCCCACCAGCCCCAGGGTCTCGCCCCGGAGGAGGTCGAACGTCACACCGTCGACGGCGTGGACCTTCGCCGGCTCCCCCCAAAAGAAGCCGCGCTTGATGTCGAAATACTTCTTCAGGTTGCGCACCTGGAGTAGTTTGTCAGTGGGCATGCCCGGTTCCTTCACTCAATAGAGGCAGCAGCGGACGCGGTGTTCCGCCGACCCCACCACTTTGAGTGGCGGCTCGGCCCCGCGACAGGCGTCGAAGACCTTGGTGCAGCGCGCTTGGAACTTACACCCGCGCGGCAAGTCGAGCAGATCCGGCACCATGCCCGGAATCGCCTGGAGCCGCGGCCGCCGCTCCGCCTTCTCGATGCGGGGGATCGACGCCAGGAGGCCCTGCGTATAGGGGTGGCGCGGGTTCGCGAACAGGTCGAGGACCGGCGCCTCTTCGACGACGCGCCCCGCGTACATCACGGCCACCCGCGCTGCCGTGTCCGCCACCACCCCGAGGTCGTGGGTGATCAGCATCACGGCCATCCCGAGTTCCGTCTTGAGCTGGCTCAGGAGTTCCAGGATCTGCGCCTGGATGGTGACGTCGAGGGCGGTGGTCGGCTCGTCGGCGATCAGTAGGTGAGGATTGCAGGAGAGCGCCATGGCGATCATCACGCGCTGGCGCATCCCGCCCGACATCTGATGCGGATAATCCTTTACCCGGCGATCGGGGTCGGGAATGCGGACCAGGCGCAGCATCTCGATCGCCTTGGTCCAGGAGTCGCGCTTGGAGAGCTTCTGGTGCAGCCGGATCCCCTCGGCGATCTGGTCGCCCACCGTGAAGACAGGATTCAGGGAGGTCATCGGCTCCTGGAAGATCATGGAGATCGACCCGCCGCGCACCTTCCGCATTTCGTTCTCGGGCAGCTCCAACAGGTTCCGCCCGTCTAAAAGGATCCGGCCTCCGACCACCTTGCCGGGCGGGTTGGGGATCAGGCGCAGCACGGACAGGGCCGTCACGCTCTTCCCGCACCCCGACTCCCCCACGACCCCCAGGGTTTCCCCCCGGTGCACCGTGAGGCTCACCCCGTCCACGGCGCGCACCGTGCCGGCGTCGGTGATGAAGTGGGTCTCCAGCTCCTGGATTTCCAGCAGGATTCCGTTGTCGCTCGCAGCGGTCTGGCTCATGCCTTGTCCTTGTTGTGGCGGCCAAGAAACGGGGGGAGTCTAGCATCGCCGAACGGACAGTTCAACCCTAAAAGTAGGCCGTTCAGGTTTCGCAGACGGATCCCGTCTTCCTCTCCGCTCATTGCCGTCCGCTCAGTTGGGGGTCGAATGCGTCGCGCAGCCCGTCACCCAGGAAGTTCAAGGATAACAAGGTCAGCGTGAGGGCGGCCCCGGGAAACACGATCAACCACGGATAGGCTTCCATCGCGGCCGCCCCTTCCGCCGCCAGCGAACCCCAGCTCGCCATGGGCGGCTGTACGCCCAACCCGAGAAAACTCAGAAACGCCTCCTCGAGCATGATCGCAGGCACCGTCAGCGTCGCGTACACCACGATCGGACCGACGGCATTCGGCAAGAGGTGCCGCACCAGCACGCGCCCGGGTGCCGCACCCATCGCGTGCGCTGCGAGGACGAACTCCCGGACCCGCAGGCTCAGGACCTGGCCCCGGACGATGCGTGCCATCGTCAGCCACTGCACGGCCCCCAGCGCGATGAAGAGATTGAGGATGTTTCGGCCGAAGAACACCATCAGGAGAATCACGAAGAACATGAACGGGAGCCCGTATAGGATATCCACGATGCGCATCATCGCGTGATCCACGCGCCCGCCTCGGAAGCCGGCGATCGCCCCGTAGGTGACGCCGATGGTCAGGCTGACCGCTGTTGCCAGAATGCCGACGGCAAACGAGATCCGCGCCCCGTAGGCGATCCGCGTCAGCAGGTCCCGTCCCAGTTCATCCGTGCCAAGCGGATGCGTCCAGGTGGGCGGCCTTCGCCCCGTACGGCAGGTTGGTCTTGTCGTAGGCGTGCGACGTGATCCAGGGTGCGAGCGCGCTGGCCAGCGCGAACCCAAGCAGGATGCCCAGCCCCACCATCGCCAGGGAATTCCGGCGCAGCCGGCGAAGCGCGTCCTCCCACGGAGACGCGGCTGCGGCGCGACGTGACGCGCGGCTCATTGAACGTGCACCCGCGGATCCAGGAATGCGTAGAGAAGGTCCACCAGGAGGTTGAACAGCAAGAGCAGCGCGCTGTATGCGATGACCGTCCCCAGCACCATGGTGTAATCCCGGTTCAGCGCACCTCCCACAAAGTAGCGCCCGACCCCGGGAATGCTGAACACGGTCTCCACGACCACCGAGCCGGTGAGCACCGCCGCGGAGGCGGGCCCGAGGTAGCTCACGACCGGGAGGATGGCGCTGGGTAGGGCGTGGCGCAGGACGACCGTGCTCTCTCGTAGCCCTTTCGCTCGGGCGGTTCGGATGAAGTCCTGGCCTATCACCTCCAGCATCCCGGCGCGCGTCAAGCGCGCGACGTAGGCGGCATAGAATGTCCCCAACGTGAAGGCCGGAAGGATCAGGTGACGCCAGGTGCCCCACCCTGCGACGGGAAGCCAGCCCAAGGTCAGCGCGAAGAGCAACATGAGCATGGGTCCGAGAACGAAGTTCGGGACCGAGACACCGAACAGGGCGAACGACATGGCCAGATAGTCCAGCGGGGCGTTCCGATGCACGCCGGCCAGAAGGCCAGCCGCTCCCCCCAGGCACACCGCCACGACCATGGCGCACGCTCCAAGGAGGAGCGACACCGGAAATCCGAGGCCCAGCAGCTCGTTGACGGTGCGGTCGGGGTAGCGAAACGAGGGGCCAAGATCGCCGCGGAAGACGTCGGCGACGTACCGGAGGTACTGCGTCCAGAGAGGCTCGTTCAGCCGATACCGCGCCTCGAGATTGGCGCGCACCTGGTTCGGGAAGGGCCCGATCGAGATCGAAGGGTCCCCCCGGGGCCAGGCGCATGATGAAGAATGACAGCGAGATGATCACGAAGAGGACGGGCACGAAGCCCGCCACTCTTCTCGCGACGTAACCGACCACGGGAGGGTCACCGCTCCAGGCTGATGTGCTTCAGCGGGTGCTGATCCAGGATGTTCGGGTGCCACCCCCGCACCTTCCTGCTCAGCATGCCCTTATTCACGTACGTGTAGAGCGGGAGCACCGGCATCTCGTCCAGCAAGATCTTCTCCGCGTCGTGGAGCGTCCGCAGTCGGTCCTGGGCGGTGACCAATCTCGCCGCCTGGTCGATCAGTTCGTCGTAGCGCGTGCTGGACCATCCCGTCTGGTTGTTGCCCCCGCCGGTCTTCCACATCTCCAGAAAGGTGTTCGGGTCCACGTAGTCCCCGATCCAGCCGGCCCGCGCGATCTGATAGTCGAGCGCGCCCTGCTTCGCGAGGTAGACCTTCCACTCCACGTTCACCAGCTCCACCTGAATCCCCAGGTGCTCCTTCCACATTTGCTGGATGGCCTGCGTGATGACGCGATGGAGTTCGTTGGTATTGTACAGCAGCTCGACCTTCGGGAAGCCTCTCCCTTTGGGATAGCCGGCCTCCGCCAGCAGCCGCGTCGCCGCGCCGGGGTCAAACCCGAGCCCGCGCGGACCCTCGTACCCTCGCAAGCCCGCCGGAACGAACGCACCGTGCGGCACCTCCCCCGCCTTCGTCACGAACTTCGTCAGCGCCTCCCGGTCCACGGACAGGCTCAGCGCTTTGCGGACGCGGAGGTCGTTCACGGGCGCCTTGGTCACGTTGAACCGGAAGTAATAGGTGCCCAGGTACGGGGACACATAGTACTCGGGCTTGGTCTTTGCCGCGTCGAGCTGCGCCGGCGGGACCGTCGGCACCCAATCGCTCTCCCCGGCCAGGAATTGTTTGTACGCGGTGTTGATGTCGTCAGTGGGCAAGAACACGACCTTCCGGAGTGTCACCGACGCGGCATCCCAGTACTGGGGATTCCTCTCCAGCACCAGCTCCCTCTGAGGAACCCAGCTCGTGAGACGGAATGGTCCGTTGCTCACGATCTTACCGGGCTTCACCCAGTCCTTGCCGTGCGCGTCGAGCACCCACTTGGGCACCGGATACAAGGTGTAGAAGCTCGTGAGATCGAGGAAATACGCGGTGGGGTTCTTGAGCGTCACCCGCAGGGTCTTGGTATCCAGCGCCTTCACGCCCACCTGCGAAAAATCGGCGGTCCGGCCCTTGTTGTACTCCTCGCCGTTCTTCAGGTGGAAGAGTTGCTGGGCGTATTTGGCACCAGACTTCGGGTTGAGCACGCGTTCCCAGGCGAACACGAAGTCCTGGGCCGTCACCGGGTTGCCGTCGGTCCACCTCGCGTCGCGCAGCGTGAAGGTATAGACGAGCCCGTCCTTCGAGATGGTCCACGACTTCGCCATGCCGGGCCGTGGGGACAAGTCTTTGGGATCGGTGGTGGTCAGCCCCTCGAAGAGGTTGCTCAGGATGCGGTGTTCCGGCACGCCGGTCACGACACCCGGGTCGAGGCTCTCCGGTTCCACCATGTTATTGATGCGGAAGAGCTGGTCCTCCGCGCCGATGGAGGCGGGTGCGCCGCCGAGAAGCGCCGTCGTCACCAGCACGGTCAGCAGCCACTGGCGTCTCATGGGAACCCTCCCTTCGCTAGATCCGCATCCGCGGGTCGAGGGCATCCCGCAACGCATCGCCCACCAGGTTGAACCCGAGGACCGAGAGCATGATCGTCACCCCCGGGAAGAAGAACGCCCACCATGCCCCGCTGGTGAAGAACTTGTAGCTGTCGGCCAGCATGGCGCCCCACTCCGGCGTCGGCGGTTGGGCGCCGAGGCCGAGGAACCCCAGTGCCGCCGCCTCCAGGATGGCGAACGCGATGGCCAGCGTGGTCTGGACGGCCAGGGGGGGAAGTGTGTTCGGGAAAATGTGGCAGAGGATGACGCGCACGGGGCCGCCCCCCAGCGCACGAGCGGCCGTCACGAACTCCCGCTCTTTCAACGCCAGGACTTCGCCGCGGGTGATCCGTGCGTAGAACGGAATGGAGACGACACTGATAGCGATCAGAGCATTGCGAAGCCCCGGGCCGATCATGGCGACAATGGCGATGGCCAAGAGCGTGGCGGGGAACGCCAGCAGGATATCCATGCAGAACATCAGACACAGGTCGGTCTGCCGCCCGGCATACCCGGCCAGCAAGCCGAGGCACGAACCGATCAGCGCCGCCAGGATGACCGATCCCACGCCAAGACTGAGGGAGACCCGCGCGCCGTGCGCGATACGCAGGAGGATGTCCCGACCCAGCGCGTCCGTGCCAAAGGGATGGCCCCCGGTGGGCGGTTTGAGGCGGGCCAGCAGGTCAGAGTCCGTGGCGGGATTGTAGGGGAAGAAGACGGGGGCCAGCGCCGCCATCAGGATGAACCCCAGGATGATCAACATCCCCCCGCGGGCGACCTGGTTGGCCAGCAGGCGATGCATGGCGGCCCGCAGCGGGCTCTTGCCGCGGGCGCCGACGACGCGCAGTGCGGTGCTGTCAATCATATTTGATCCGCGGGTCCACGGTGGCGTACAGGCAATCCGTGATCAGATTCACCGTCACGAAGATCGTGGCGATGAACAACGTCGCCCCTTGGACGATGGGATAGTCCCGCGCCTGGATGGCCTCGTAAATCCAGAGGCCAATCCCGGGCCACGAGAAGATGGTCTCGGTGAGAATGGCGCCCGCCAGCAGACGCCCCACCTGGAGGCCGGTGACCGTCATGACGGGCAACAACGCGTTTCGCATGGCGTGCCGCAGGACCACGGCGCGCTGGGGCAGTCCCTTGGACTCCGCGGTTCGGATGTAGTCCTGCGAGAGGACCTCCAGCAGACTCGCCCGGGTCATCCGGGTGATGACGGCCATGGGGATCGTCGAGAGCGCGACTGCCGGCAAGACGAGGTGGCGGATGCTGGCGACCAGGGCGGTACCGTTTCCGGTGAGGACGCTGTCCAGCAAGTTGAAATGGGTCACCGGAACCAAGGTGACGCTCGTCCCCAGCCGAAAGCCCGTCGGGAGCCATCCCAGCAGGACACCGAATACCCAGGCGAGCATCAGGCCCAGCCAGAAGATTGGCATAGAGACACCGGTCAGGGCCATGATCCGGGAGCAGCCGTCGAACAGCGAATTGCGCCAGACTGCGGATACGATCCCCGCCGGAATGCCGACCAGCACGGCGATCAGGATCGCGCCGAAGGCCAGCTCGACTGTCGCCGGAAACCTCCGCACCAGGTCCAGAAAGACAGGGTCTCCGCGCAGGATCGAGGCCCCCAGGTCTCCGCGAACGATCTTTCCAAGATAGATGAAGTATTGCGTGTAAAGGGGCTCATCCAAACCGAGCTGCGTGCGAACCTCTTTGACCCGCTCAGGGGTTGCGCGCTCGCCGAGCATGGTCACCGCAGGGTCGCCTGGAATGAGGTGGATGAACCCGAAGACGATGATGGAGATCCCGACGAGGACAGGAACGACCGTCAGAATTCGCTTGATCACATACTGGCCCATGTCGTCCGGTCCTCGTCGGGTCGGGTCGCGGCTACTTGTCGATGGACACCGTGTTGTAGAACTCGCTATTGGTGGGGTTCGGGACGTACCCCTTCACCTTCTTCGAGAACGGCAGCGGCGGCTGGTTGTTCGCGATGAAGATACGCGCGACGTCGTCATGGATCATCTGCTCCGCCTTGCGGTAGAGCGCCGCCCGCTTCGGCTGGTCCGTCAGCTTCTGCGCCTCCATGAGCACATCGGTGAGCTGCTGGTTGGCGTAGAACCCTTCCCGCGAGGCGCCCGGCGAGCAGAAGAAGTAACACACGAAGTTGTCCGGATCGCCGTTATCGCCCGTCCACCCCAGCATGTAGAGCGGCAGCTGACCGTTCTTTCGCTTGTCCAGGTACACCGCCCAGTCGGTTGTCTGGAGCTGCACCGTGATTCCCGCTTTCGCTAGGTCGGCGGCGATGGCTTCCGCGATTTCCTTCGGGTTCGGATAGTAGGGCCGGGAGACCGGCATGTACCAGAACTGGAGTGGCTCCTTTTTGCCGTCGTCCCAGGTGATCTCTTTCAGGCCCTGTCCGAAACCAGCGTCCTTCAAAAGTTGCTTCGCTCGCTCAGGATTGTACTCATAATCCTTCAACTCTTTGTTGTACCCCCAGAGCGGCGGCGCCTGGAACTGGTTTGCCACCATTCCGGTCCCGCCGTAGAGGGCGTCCACGATCGCCTTCTTGTTGATCGCGTGGGCGATGGCCTGACGCACGCGCCCGTCCCGGAGCTCCTTCACCTTGTAGTTGAACGCCACGTACCCGGTGGTGTTGGTCGGCCGGAGGATGATCTGGAGGTTCGGGTCCGCCCGAACCACCTTCACGTCATCCGGGTTGAGGCCCTCGAAGCCGTGGATCTCACCGGCCTTTAACGCCGCCAATCGCTGGGAGTTGTCCTTGATGTTCCGGATCACCACGCGCTGGACCTTGGGCATGTGGGCCTTGTCCCAGTAGTCCTTGTTCGCCTCCAGGATGACCTCCTGCCCCACCTTCCACTCCACGAACTTGAAGGGGCCGGTGCCCACAGGGTTCTTCCCGAAATTCAGCCCGTGCTTCTCGACGGCCTTGGGGCTCACAATGTCGAAGACGAACATCGCCAGGTTGGCGAGGAACGGCCCCTGCGGGTTCTTCAGGGTGATCCGCACGGTTTGCGGGTTGACGGCCTCGACCTTGGTGATGAGGCTCTTCTCGTCGAAGCCGCCGAACTGGGCCTCGTAGTACTCGAATGTTTGACCGGCTTTGATCTGATTCTCGTGCTGCGGGTGCTTGCTGAGGCGCCACCGGTCGAAGTTCCAGACGACCGCGGCCGCGTCGCAGGGGTTGCCGTCATGGAACTTCACGCCCTTGTGCAGCGTGAATGTCCACACCGTCCCGTCCTTGCTGACTTCCGACTTCTCCGCCAAGGCCGGGATGACCTCGGTGGTGGCGCCCTTGTACTTCACCAGCCCCTCGTAGATCTGGCGGGTGATTCGGTTCGAGATCCCATCCGTGATGATGGCCGGATCGAGCGACACCGGCTCCCCTTGGTTGCCGAAGACGAACGTCGTCTGGGCGATGGCGGGTCCCGCCGCGAGGAACACGGCGGCGAGAACGAGGACGCCGACCACCCCGGTAATGCCTTTCATGGGTCTCCCTCCTTCTGTGTACACGGTTTCACGTCACGACACCGCCGGCCCCACACGCTGCCGGCGCGATTCGTCCGGGTCACCCATCCCGTCGGGGACCCCGCTAGCCGAGGGCCGCAATGGCCTCGGCCATCCGATCCATGCCCTTCTCGATGTTCGCCATCGAGGTCGCATACGAGATCCGGATGTGATTGTCGTTTCCGAACTCCACACCCGGCACCACGGCGATCCGGGCGGCATCCAGCAGGAACGCCGAGAACTCGGTGGAGTTGGTGATGGGTTTCCCTTGATACCGTTTTCCATAGAGTCGGGCGATATTCGGAAAGACGTAGAAGGCCCCTTCCGGGCTATGGCAGCGAATCCCGGGCATGTCGTTGAGTCGGTCCACGATGTGCCGTCGCCGCTTGGCGAACTCCTCGCGCATCTGGTGGGTCGGCTCCTGCGGTCCGATCAGGGCGACCACCGCACCGCGCTGCGCGAACGAGGTCGGGTTGGAGGTCATCTGGCCCTGCAGGCCGTCCATGGCCTTGATGATCTCCGCAGGCCCGGCCGCATAGCCGAGGCGCCACCCGGTCATGGCGTAGGCCTTGGACAACGAGTTCACGACGATGGTGTGGGCGTAGGCGGCGGCGCTCAGCGAGCGCGATGCTGACGTGCTGGAACCCGTCGTACACCAAGGCCTCGTAGGTCTCGTCCGACACGATGCACAAGCCCCGCTGCACCGCCAGCGCGGCGACGCCCTCCAATTCGGTCCGGCTGAGCGCCGCCCCCGTTGGATTGGACGGCGAGTTCAGGACGACGATCTTGGTGCGGGGCGTCACGGCGGGCTCCAAGATCTCGCGGTTCAGGCGAAAGCCCTGCGATTCCTTGGTCTGCACGATCACCGGGGTGGCATCGCACAGCTTGACCTGCTCCGGGAAGCTCACCCAGTACGGGGCAGGGATGATGACCTCGTCGCCTGGGTCCAGCAGGGCCTGGAACACGTTGTAGAGCGAATGCTTGCCGCCACAGGAGACGAGCACCTGATTCCGCGCATAGGTCAGGCCGTTGTCCCGCTTGAGCTTGGTCGCCACGGCGTCCTTCAGTTCGTTGATCCCGCCGGTGGCGGTGTACTTGGTGAAGCCGTCCCGGGCAGCCTGGATGGCCGCCTCCTTGATATGGCCCGGCGTGTCGAAGTCGGGCTCGCCCTGGGCGAAGCCGATGACGTCGATCCCATCGGCCTGCATCTGGCGCGCCTTGGCACCGATGGCGAGCGTGGCAGACGGAACCAGATTTCTGGCGCGCTGTGAGATGTTCATGCCTCCCTCCTTGCTGTTGACCGGGACCGGCTCGCCCGCTCCTTCAGAAGTGTGGCCGCCAGGGCCGGGACGAGATCGTCTACGTTCCCGCCCAGGAGCGCCACCTCCTTGACCAGGCGCGAGCTGAGGTAGGTATAGGACTGATTGGGCATCAAAAAAACCGTTTCGATCTCCTCGTTGATCTTCCGGTTCATGAGGGCCATGGCGAACTCGAATTCAAAGTCCGACACGGCGCGCACGCCCCGGACGATCACCTGGGCGCCCTTGCTCCGAACGTAGTCCACCGTCAGCATGTCGAAGGTGTCGATCTCGACCTCGGGCAGGTCGGCGATCGCCTGACGCGCGATGGCCAGTCGTTCCTCCAGGGTGAACAACGGCGACTTCTGCGGGTTTCGGGCAACCGCCAGGATCAAACGGGGGAACAGCCGCGCGGCGCGGCGCAGCAGATCGCCGTGTCCGTTGGTAAACGGATCGAACGTTCCGGGGTAGACTGCTGTCAAGGACATGGGCTCTCCTTCCGATAGACGGTCAGACGCGTCTCGCCGTACCGTCGCTCCCACGACCGGGCGAGTGTGCCGACGCGCCCTGGAAGAATGGTCTTATGGAAGGCCTGCACGACAAGCACAGCATTCTCGCGCAAAACCGTTCCTGGGGCAAGCCCTTCGATGCACCGAACCGCATGATCCCCGAGATACGGCGGGTCCAGGAACACGCAGTCGAATCGCTCGCCGTTTCGCGTACACACCTCGAGGGCGGCAAGCGCGTCCATCGGGAGGATCCGGGCCTGGTCGGATACGCCCAGCGCCCCGAGATTGGCCCGCAAGCTGGCCAGGGCCGTCCGATCCCGCTCGACGAACGCCGCCGTGGCCGCACCCCGGCTGAGTGCCTCCAACCCAAGCGCCCCGGTACCCGCGAACAGGTCCAAGACGTGGGCGCCCCGGACGTGGGTCCCCACCACGTTGAAGATGGCTTGCCGCAGGAGATCGGAGGTCGGACGGGTCCGAATCCCCTTCGGGCTCTGCAGCCTTCGACCGCGATACGCTCCCGCGCTGATACGCATCCTCACCTCGAAAGGATGTCAACTCGTCGATTAGTCCAGAAGTCGATTGGAACGCCGCCCGGATCCCGTCTGAAGCAGTTGACCAGTCGACACTCGACGATCGACTGATCGACACCTTACCCAACGCGTGCCAAGCCGAGTCGCGCCGCCCACCGGGACTCCATAGCCGACCGAGCCGCCAACCAAGGGCCGTCGAGATCGGGATGCTCCCGAAGCGCGGTCTCCGCCTCATGCCGGGCTGCCTCGAGCAGGCGCAGGTCGGCGGCCAGATCTCCCACCTGAAATCCGTCCAGACCGGCCTGGCGGGTTCCAAAGAAATCCCCGGGCCCGCGCAGGCGGAGATCCGCCTCCGCCAGCGCGAACCCGTCACGCTCGCGCACGAACGCGTCGAGGCGCGCCTGCGCCTCGCCACCAAGCGTATCCCGGTCGGCCACGACGAAACATTGGCGCCGGACGATCGGCACGACCGACTCGACCGCGGAGCTGGTGAAGCTGCGCCAACCCGAGCCGGTCCGCGTGCTCGATCACCATCACGGTGGCCTCCGGGACGTCCACCCCCACCTCCACCACGGTGGTGGCGACGAGCAGGCGGACCCGTCCTTCTCGAAAAGCGCTCAACGTCGCCAGTTTGTCCCCCGACGACATGCGGCCGTGGACCAGGCCGACGCCGAACCGGCCCAACGCGTCCCGCCGATAACCGTCGGCGGTTTGCACCGCGGCCTTCAACTCTGCCGCCGACTCCTCGACCACCGGGCACACCACATAGGCGCGCTCCCCCCGCGAGAGACAGGCCAGGAGCGCCGCGGTGACCCGTCCGCGCTCTCCCTCGGAAACCCAGAGGGTGGTGATCGGCCGTCGCCCCGGGGGCAAGTCGTCGATGACGCTGAGGTCCAAGTCGCCGTATAGGACCAGCGCCAGACTTCGCGGGATGGGCGTGGCGCTCATCACCAGGACGTCGGGATGGACGGCCTTGCCCTGCAGCGCGGCTCGCTGCAGGACGCCGAAGCGATGCTGTTCGTCCACCACCGCGAAGCCCAGCCGCCCGAAAACCACATCGGCCTCCAGCAACGCGTGGGTGCCCACCGCGACACAGGGCGCCTCCCCGCGGAGACGCGCCAGTGCCTCTCGCCGGGTGGCCGCGTTCATCCCGCCGCTCAGGTGGATGACCGGCACCCCCAGGGGCTCCGCCAGCGCTTGCAGCCGCTCCGCGTGCTGCGCCGCCAGGATCTCGGTCGGAGCCATCACCGCGGCTTGATACCCGCTGCCGACCGCAGTGAGGGCAGCCAGGAAGGCGACGATCGTTTTCCCGGACCCCACGTCGCCCTGCAGCAAACGTTGCATGGGTTTGGGCGCGGCCATGTCCTGCCAGACGATCTCGAGGGCGCGGACCTGGCCACGGGTCAGGGCGAATGGAAGCGTCGTCCTTGCCCGCTCCGCCACGGGGCCCGGCGCAGCAAAGGCGATTCCAGGCTGGGCGCCTCGCGCCGCTCGCTGCCGGAGCACGGCCAAACTGAAGAGGAGAAACTCGTCAAAGGCGAGGCGGCGCCGCGCCGCGATGGCCTCCTCCAGCGTTGCCGGCGCATGGAGTGCTCCGACCGCATCCGGCAGCGGCAGGAGTCCGTGGCGGCTTCGCACCAGAGTGGGCACCGGATCGACGAGGAGCGGTCCGACGGCGTGAGCGAGGTCGAAAAACAAGCGGCGCAGGAACCGTTGCGTCAGACCGGCGGTCAGCGGGTAGATGGGCACGATGCGCCCGCTGTGATACTGGATCTCCTCGGCCTCCTCCACCTCGTGTTCGGGATTCACCATGTGCCGCGACGGGTATGGGGTGAGTCGGCCCGTCAGGATGACGCGGAGGCCGCGGCGAAAGGCGCGAGCCAGGTAGGGCTGTCGATACCAGCGAACCGGCAAGCTGCCGGTGCGATCCACCACCACGATCTCGCAATACGGAATCCCCCGTCGCGTGCGGCCCATCCCCACCGACTTGACCTCGCCCAGAACGCTGGCCACCTCACCCGGACGGAGCCGGGCGATGGGCGCGAAGGTACGCCGGTCTTCGTACCGCCGCGGCACGAGCAGCAGCGCGTCGCCGATCGCGCGGACGCCCAGCCGTTCCAGTCGTTCGGCACGCGCCGGTCCGATCCCCTTCACGCGTCGGATGGCCGTGTCGGGAGTCAGGTCGGACAGCGTCGGACTCGGAGAAAAGGCTTGCCTTCGGCGAGACGATTCAGTATAGTCTGGCGCCGTCATTCAAGGTATCCACGCCAGAACGTCGCAGCACTTCCGTCGGAAGGGAGAGAGGTTCATGCCGGCCACGCGATGCGAGATTTGCGGGAAGGGCCCGCAGTCCGGTTCCCAACTCAGCCACGCCCACAACGTCTCCGCCAAGTGGCGCTACCCCAACGTCCAGCGCGTCCGCGCCATCGTGAACGGGGCGCCCCGGATCATCCATGTCTGCACCCGGTGCATCCGCTCCGGCAAGGTCCAGAAGGCCGCCTGATTCACCGAGAACGGCCATTCGGCAACCGGGAGATTAGGCGCTTGGGAACTCCAAGCGGCCCTGATTTCCAAACCGCCTGATCGCCAATTGCCGCCCTAAAAGGATCTCACCCGCTCGACCCCCACTACCCCATCCACCTTCTGGATCGCCCGCATCGTCGCCTGGAGCTGCCGGAGGTCGCTGACCTCCAGGACGAAGTTGTTCACGCCCATGCCTTCCTCCGTCACACGGATGTCGGCCTGGGTGATGTTCGCGTTGCTGCTGGAGATGGCGGTCGTGATCTCCGCCAGGATGCCCTGTCGGTCCTTGCCGATCTCGACCCGGATCCGGACTTGATGGGGCTCCTTCTGCTTGCCGTCCCAGCTGACCGCGATCTGCCGCTCGGGGTCCGCCATCAGACTCACGGCGTTGGGGCAATCCGCGGTGTGGACCGACACACCCCGACCGCGGGTGATGAAGCCGATGATCTCATCCCCGGGCACCGGGCTGCAGCACTTGGAGAAACGCACCAGGATGTCGTCGACCCCCCGGATGCGCACCCCATCCTCGGCGGGCCGTGGGCGGGCGGACTTTCGCTCGCTCTTCTTATCCCGACTCTCCTCCGCCTCGGTCAGGGCCTGGAACTCTTCCGGCGGGAGGAGGCGACTGACCGCCTGTCGGGGAGAGACCTTGCCATAGCCCAAGGCCGCGAAGAGCTCTTCGTCCGTTGCGAAACCGTACCGCTCCAGCGCCAGCCCCACAGCCTCCGGCCGAAGAAGCTGGTTCGGACTCTTCCCAAAGCGGCGGATCTCCTTCTCGAGCAGGTCCCGGCCGAGGCTGACGCTCCGCGTCCGCTCCTCGTTCTTGATCCACTGCCGGATCTTGCTGCGGGCCCGCGGCGTCTTGACGATCTTCAGCCAGTCCTTGCTGGGCACATGGTTGGGGGAGGTGACGATCTCGACGATGTCCCCGTTCTGCAGCTCCGTCCGGAGCGGCACGAGCCGCCCACTGATCTTGGCCCCCACGCAGCGCAGGCCGACGTCGGTGTGGATGGCAAAGGCGAAGTCGATGGGTGTGGCGCCTTTGGGAAACTGCCGTACGTCTCCCCGGGGTGTGAAGACGTAGACCTCGTCGGGAAACAGGTCCACGCGCAGGGTGTCCAGGAACTCCTTCGAATCCTTCAGCTCGCGCTGCCACTCCATGAGCTGCCGGAGCCAGACGAAGCTCTGGTCGCCGGGATCGACGCTGCTCTTGCCCTCCTTGTACTTCCAATGCGCCGCGATCCCCTCCTCCGCCACGCGGTGCATCTCCCTGGTCCGGATCTGGATCTCCACCGGGTCCCCCTTCGGCCCGATGACGGTCGTGTGAAGCGACTGATAGCCGTTGCTCTTCGGGACCGCGATGAAATCCTTGAAGCGGTGCGAGATCGGCTTCCAGAGGGTATGGATGACGCCCAAGGTTCCGTAGCAATCCTTAAGGGAGCTGGTGATGACCCGGACCGCTGTCAGATCGTAGATCTCGTCGAACTCCTTCTTCTGATCGTGCATCTTCTTGTAGATGCTGTAGAAGTGCTTTGGGCGGCCGGTGATCTGCGCTTTGACGTCGACTTCGGCAAGCTTGCCTTCGAGGAGGCGGATCGCCTCGTTGATGTCCCCTTCACGCTCTTTACGTTTGCGCGCGATAAGCGCCGCGAGGTCGTGATACGCCTGCGGGTCGAGATGCCGCAAGGCCAGATCTTCCAGTTCGGCCTTGATCCACGAGATCCCCAGCCGGTGTGCCAGGGGGGCGTAGATGTCCAGCGTCTCCTGGGCGATGAGCCGCCGCTTGGCGTCCGGCAGCGGTTCCAGGGTCCGCATGTTGTGCAACCGATCCGCCAGCTTGACGAGAATCACCCGGATGTCCTTGGACATCGCCAGGATCATCTTCCGGATGTTCTCGGCTTGGGCCTCTTCACGGGTGCTGAAGGGAATCCGGGAAAGCTTGGTGACTCCGTCCACCACCGCCGCCACCTCGGGGCCGAAGAGCTCCTTGATTTCGGCCAGCGTGGCGTGCGTGTCCTCCACCGCGTCGTGGAGCAAGCCGGCGGCGATGGTGCCCGTGTCCAGGCGCAGCTCGGTGAGAATGCCGGCCACTTCGAGGGGGTGCGTGAGGTAGGGTTCGCCCGAGATGCGTTCTTGTCCCTTGTGGGCCTTCGCGGCGAACACATAGGCGCGCATGACCGGCTCTACGTCCGCCTGCGGGTGGTACTCGTGAATGCTGTCCAGGACGCCTTCGATCCGCATGCCGTGGCCTATGTGCGCGGTTTCTTCTTCGCGACTATCCTGAGTCTAGCACGCCAATTTTCGGCTGTTCAAGCGGTATCTCGGCTGGCCAACACTCCCGCCTATCGCGCTAACCCGTGATGCTCCGGCCCCGCACGAGGCTGGCGACGGCGCCCGTGGCCGCGACCCCCGCCACGAGACGGATGGCGTACCCGTAGGCGTGAACCACCGCCAAAGCGTCCTGTCCGGTTCCGGCCACGAGCCGGTGTATCTCCGAGCCGAAGAGGGCTCCGGAGATGGCCACGCCCAGAATCATCCCCAGTGTCCGCGCGGTCGCGACCAGGCCGCTCGCCAGCCCCTGTATCGCCTGAGGGACCGCGCCCATGATCGCGCTGTTGTTGGGCGACGTGAACAGGCCGACCCCCAGCCCGACGACCCCCAGACGGAGAGCCACCTCGGTGTTGCCGGGCGCCGGACCCAACCCGCCAAGCATCCACATGCCGGTTGCCACGCAGATCATCCCCGCGACGGTGGGAAGGCGCGAACCGATCCGATCGGAGAGCCATCCGCTCAGGGGAGCCACCAGCGCCATGGTGAGGGGCATCGTCATGAGCAGCGCCCCGGCGCGATCCGGCGTCAACTGGTTTCCGCGGATCAGGTAGAAGGGAGTCAGGAAGGCTGTGGTGGCACTCGCCATGTAATTGCAGAGCGCACTCAGTGTGGCTGCCGTGAACAGGCGGTGCCGAAAGAGCCGAAGGTCCAAGAAGGGGTGAGGGTTGCCGAGCTCTCTCGCGACAAACGCCACCGCCGCGGCCACGGCGCTCACGGCCGCGATCCGAGGGACCGGGGAGTTCCACCCGATCTCCGCGCCGCGTGATACCGCGACGACGAACGCCACCAGTCCGCCTGCGAACAGCAGCGCGCCTCCCACGTCGAAGGGGTCTCGGCGGGTTCTTCTCGGGTCGTCGCGAAGGACGGCTACCGCGGTTCCGATGGCGGCCAGACCGATCGGCAGGTTGACGAGGAACACCCACCGCCAGCCGAGGGCGGAGGCAATCAGCCCGCCCAGTCCGGGTCCGATGGTCAGCCCCAGATACACGACCGACGCCTGAATGCCCAGGACGCGGCCCCGCTGGGAGGCTGGAAATGCGCGCGTCAGCATGGCAGGTCCGATGGCGATCAGCAGGGAGCCCCCCGTGGCCTGCAACACACGTGCGAGGATCAGCGTGCCCACGCCCTGGGCCAGACCACAGAACAGCGAGCCCACCGTGAACAGGGCGAATCCGCCGACAAACAGCGGCCGCTCGCCCACCCGGTCCCCGAGCCGCCCGCCGACGAGGAGCAGACTGCTGAGCGTCAGCAGATAGGCCAGGACAACCCATTCGATGACCAGCACGTCGACGCGGAATTCCCGGGCGATCAGTGGCAGGGTGGTGTGAACGATACTGGAGTCCAGCGGAGCCATGAAGGCGCCGAAGCTGACGCAGAGGAGCGTCCACCACCGGCGGCTCCGCGGTGTGTCTGGCGCGGCGGGGTCAGAGGCGGGACGCGCCCGGTCACCCACAGAATCGGCCCGGTCAGGCAAGGGCGATCTTGGCGGCCAGTGTGGCGCGGGGAACGGCGCCTTCCCGTAAGAGACGGGCGGGCTCCACGCTGCAGTCGATGACGGTCGAGGGTACTCCCAGGGCGACCCGTCCTCCGTCGAGAATCAGATCGATCTGACCGCCGACGGCCCGCTGGACGGTCTTGGCATCCGCCGGATCGGCCCCGCCCGCCTTGTTGGCGCTGGTCCCGATGATGGGACCGCCGAACGCCGCCAGCAGCGACTGCGCCACCACGCCGCCGGGAATCCGCAGGCCGATGGTTCCGGTGGCCGCCGTGAGCGTGGCCGGGAACCGCCCGGGAGCCTTGACGACCACCGTCAGCGGTCCGGGCCAGAAGGCTTCCATCAGATCGCGGACGCCGTCGCCCAGCGAGACGCCGAGCGCCACGATGGCGTCCACCGAGGGCACCAGGATGCTCAGGGGCTTTCCGCGATGGCGTCCCTTCACCGTCAGGACCCGCTCGATGGCATCGGCGGCCAAGGCGTCCGCGCCCAGCGCGTACAGCGTATCGGTGGGAAAGGCGACGAGTCCTCCCCGGCGCAACGCCTCCACCGCCTGCTGAACCACCTCGGTCTGCGGCCGTTTCGGATCCACGACAACGGTGCGTGTCTTCACGACGGATCTCCTCCCTCGGCGACGCGGGTCGGCGATGCCAACCCGACTGCTAGCCCTGCGGCGGATTCGCCGCGGGGGACGGGTCTGTGGCCAACACTTGCTCGAACCATCCCTGGACGCTGCCACCCTGCCGGACCACGTACATCACGTACGGCGACGCCGCCAGGTCCCCATTCTTGTCCCAGCGGAGCAACCCCAGGGCTCCCCGGTAGGCTTGACCCCGGATCGCCCGCACGACCTTGCGCAGCTCGTCGGGACTGCCGTCGGTCGGCTTGCCGGTCTGGATGGCCTGCAGCAGCACCCCCACGGCGTCGTAGACGTACAGCACGTAGGGGCCGAGGGTTCCGTACCGCGACTCGTAGCGGTGAATCACCGGGCGTGCGGAATCGCGCAAGCGCGGGTCGGGGGCGAACGTCAGATGCGCCCCGGCTGCGACGTCGTCTCCGGCGAGCTGCACGAACTCGGGATCCAGGACTGCGTCTCCGCTCACGAAGGCCGCCTGCACCCCGGCCTGGCGCAACTGACGGAGCAGATACGCGGCCTCGCGAAAGATGCCTCCGAAGTAGACGACGTCCGGACGGCTCGCACGCACCCGACCGACCTGCGCCGTGAAGTCCTTATCGCCTTGCGCCAGCGTCTCGACCGCCACCACGCGCCGAGGCGGGCGCCGATCGATCTCGCGCCGGAGCGCGTCCGCTAGTCCCCGCCCGTACTCCGTCCGATCGTGTACGACGGCGATCCGACGCGCCTTGGGTCGCGCCGCGATCCACTCGGCCGCGGTGACCGCCTGCTGGTCGTCCCGCCCTGTCACGCGAAAGACGTTCCCGAACCCCTGCGCCGTCAGACGCGGGTGCGTGGCGGTCGCGGTGACCATGGGAATGCCAGCGTGGTGGTAGATCGCGGAGGCCGAGACCGAGGAGCTGGAATAGAAGTGGCCGATCACCCCCCAGACGCCCTCCTGCACCAGCCGCTCGGCGGTGACCGCAGCCTGTTTGGGATCGAACGGGTCGTCCTTGACGCTAAGGACGACCGGGCGACCGAACACGGGACCGCGATCCGTCAGCGCCAGTTCGGCCGCACGATGCATGCTCTGTGCCGCCGGCCCGGCCTCGCTCGCCATCGGAACCACCAGCCCCAGCCGTATCGACGCGGGTTCCCCCGCCTCCGCCGGGAGGGTCC
Source organism: uncultured Methylomirabilota bacterium (assembly GCA_963695995.1). Lineage (GTDB taxonomy): Bacteria > Methylomirabilota > Methylomirabilia > Methylomirabilales > 2-02-FULL-66-22 > 2-02-FULL-66-22. The sequence continues at coordinate 66,259 of CAVOIV010000024.1, read as the reverse complement.
ACATCAACAGGAGGGAGAGCCACAGCCCTCGCATCGGTGATTACACCGTCTCCCCGAGGTACGCCCGCTGGACCTCCGGGTGCTCGGAAAGCTCCGCTGCCCCGCCCGTCAGCGCGATGCTCCCCGTCTCCAAGACGTACCCGCGATGGGCGACCGACAAGGCAATGGCGGCATTCTGCTCCACCAGCAGGATGGTCGTCCCCTGTCGGTTGATGTCGGCCACGGTCTCGAAGATCTGCTCCACCAGGATGGGCGCCAGGCCCATGGACGGTTCGTCCAACAGGAGGATTCGCGGCCGCGCCATCAAGGCGCGCCCCATCGCCAACATCTGCTGCTCCCCACCCGAGAGGGTTCCCGCCGTCTGCTGGCGGCGCTCCCGCAAGCGCGGAAACAGCTCGAAGACACGGTCCATGTCCTGTCGAATGGCGGCATCGCTGCGCAGGTAGGCGCCCATCTCCAGGTTCTCGGACACCGTCAACCGGTTGAAGATCTTGCGACCCTCGGGGGAGTGCGCCACGCCACGCGCGACGATCTGGTGTGCCACCAGATCGTGGATCGGCCGACCTTCGAGGAGCACACGGCCGGTGCGCGGACGGAGCAGCCCCGAAATCGTCTTCAGCGTCGTCGTCTTGCCGGCCCCGTTGTTGCCGAGCAGCGCCACGATCTCCCCTTGCGCCACGCGGAGCGAGATCCCCTTGAGGGCGTGGATCTCCCCGTAGTAGACGTGGAGGTCTTCGACCTCAAGCATGGGCCTCTCCCGCCTTGGCCCCCCAGCGCTTTCGCCCCAGGTACGCCTCGATGACGCGGGGGTCTTTCTGGACGGCGGCGGGCTCTCCTTCGGCGATCTTCTCGCCGTAGTCGAGCACCGTCACGCGATCCGACACCCCCATGACCACGCGCATGTTGTGCTCGATCAGGAGGATCGTCAGCCGATACTCCGCGATCAGTCGCCGGAGCAACGCCATCAGGCTCCGCGCCTCTCCCTGGGTCATCCCTGCCGTCGGCTCGTCGAGGAGAAGGAGGGTGGGCGCCGAGGCCAGCGCGCGCGCGAGTTCCAGTCGACGCTGCTCGCCATAGGGCAGGTTCTTGGCGACCTCGTTCGCTTTGGCGCGAAGGCCGGCCACCTCGAGGAGCGTCGAGGCCTGGCTCCACAGCCGGCCCTCCTCCCGGTGAAATCGTCGGGTCCGGCGCAGCACGTCGACCAGGGAGAGCGGGACGCGGCTGTGCATGCCGACCAGGACGTTTTCGACGACGGTCATGTTGGCAAACAGGCGGATGTTCTGGAAGGTGCGGCACATCCCCAGGGCCGTGATCTGGTCCGGTCGCAGCCCCCGCAACGACTGGCCCCGAAAGGTGATCTGTCCGCCGTCGGACTGATAGACGCCCGTGAGGACGTTGAAAAGCGTTGTCTTGCCGGCGCCATTCGGCCCGATCACCGAACTGATCGTCCCTTCCTCGAGCGACAGGTTCACGCCCGCAAGGGCCGTCAGTCCGCCAAAGCGCTTGGTGACCCCTTCCACCGTGAGGAGAACGCCCATCTACCCGTCCCCCAACTCGCGGCTCCGTCGCCGGGCGGGAAGGATCCCCTGAGGACGGTAGATCATCATCAGGATGAGGATGACCCCGAAGATCATGCGCTCGTACTTGGCCGGCTCGAGCTGCGTCGGGAGGTGGGCCAGGTTGTAACCCAGGATGGTCACGCCCGCGTTCCGGAGTTCGTTGAGCCAGAGCGAGAATCCTTTCAGCACCTGGAGGTTGAGCACCGTCACGGCCGTCGCCCCCAGGATGGCCCCAGGAATCGACCCCATCCCGCCGAGGATCACCATCGAGAGCACCCCGATCGATTCGAGGAAGGTGAACGACTCGGGATTGATGAACACCTGCTTGGCGCTGAACACGACCCCCATCGCGCCGGCGAACGACGCTCCGCAGGCAAAGGCCAGGAGCTTCATGCGCACCAGGGGTACCCCCATGCTGATCGCCGCCATTTCATCCTCGCGAATCGCTTCCCAGGCCCGACCGATGTGGGAATCCTCCAGTCGTCGGTTGACCAGGATGACGACCATGACGATCAGCAAGACCAAGAAATAAAAGTACAGGGGGTACAGCGCCGACGGCGAGGCCTCGATCCCGACCGCGTGCAAGAGCGGCTGGAAGAACAGGGGGGGACGTACGATCGGGGTAATCCCCTGCGGACCGTTGGTGAGGTTGATGGGCTTGTCCAGGTTGTTGGCCAGGACACGGATCACCTCGCCGAAGCCGAGGGTGACGACCGCCAGGTAGTCGCCCCGCAGCCGCAGGACGGGCAGGCCGAGCAGGATGCCGGCAGTCGCCGCAACGACCACGCCGACAATGAGGAACACGAAGAACCACCCACCCGACAAGGGGAAGGTAATGATCGCTTCGGACACGAATTTCTCGGCTTGCGGGGAGCCGAAGATCGCCCACGAGTAGGCGCCCACCGCATAAAAGGCGACGTACCCGAGGTCGAGCAGTCCGGCCAGGCCCACCACGATGTTCAGGCCCAGGGCCAGCGCCACGAAGATGCCGACCTGGGTGGCCACCTCCATGTAATACCCGTTGATGGTCCCGAGGATCGGCATGAGGATCGCCCAGGGTGAGGACGCCCAGGGATAGCTTCCACCAGCGCGGGATGCGGGCGAGATAGATCAGCAGGATTGACGTCTGGAACAAGAGGAACGCCAGGACGGATCGCGGGCTACTCGCCACCGCGACACACGACAGCGCCGAGGACCGCCACGACGAGGACGGTGGCGGACCAGGGACGATTGAGGATGGCGCTGAGCCAGCTCACTTACGCGCGCTCCCTCACGACCTCTCCCAGCAGGCCCTTGGGGCGGAAGATCAGGATCAGGATCAGGACGGAGAAGGCAAAGATGTCTTTGTACTCCGCGCCAAACGCCCCCCCCGTCAGCAGCGAGAGATACGATGCCGCGAAGGCCTCCAGCAAGCCCAGCACGAGCCCGCCCATCATCGCGCCGGGGATGTTGCCGATCCCCCCGAGGACCGCCGCCGTGAAGGCCTTGAGGCCCGGGATGAAACCGGAATAGGGATTGATCAGGCTGTACTGCACGCCGAAGAGCACGCCCGCCGCGCCCCCCATGGCGCCCCCGATCAAAAATGTCAGCGAGATGATCCGGTTGACGTTGATCCCCATCAGGCTGGCGGTGGGCTGATCCTCGGCGACGGCCCGGATCGCCTTCCCGACCTTCGTCTTGTTGACGATCAGGTGCAGACACCAGAGCATCAGGAGCGCGCTGACGATGACCACGAGCGACTTCATCGGCACGTCGATGGCCTCGGTGATGTTGTATCGGACGTTCAATTGCGGCATGGTCGGATAGACGAGATTGAACGCGTTGTTCCAGACGCTCTCGACGAGTCGGATGGCATCCTGGAGGAAAAACGACACGCCGATCGCCGAGATGAGCGGAACCAGCCGCGGCGCGCCCCGCAGCGGTCGGTAGGCCACCCGCTCGACCACCACGGCCAGGAGCGCGCTCGCCGCCATCCCGGCGATGAGCAGCAACACCAGGACCAGGAACGGCGACAGGCTCCCCAGCACGCCGTATGCCTTGAGACCCAGCAGGATCTCGACCCCGACGAAGGCGCCGACGATGAAGATCTCGCTGTGGGCGAAATTGATGAACTCCAGCACCCCGTAGACCATCGTGTAGCCCAAGGCGATCAGGGCGTACATGAAGCCCAGGATGAGTCCATCCAGGACGACCTGCGGAAAGATGGCAATCAGCAGCGGATAGTCCATGCCTCTCGTCGCGGTGAAAACGAAGGGGAGGGGTCCACGGCCGACCCCTCCCCTTGGTCCAGGACGCTGCGGCTACTTCTTCTTCAGGGCTGGAGCAGCGATCTCGAGGCGCTTGGCCTCTTTGTTGTCGCCCCACTTGGCGGGATCCGCCGACACGACTTGGATGACGAAGTACAGCGCCTTCTTGGGGTCGCCCTTGCCGTCGAATTCGACGGTGCCCGTCAGGCCCGCGTACTTGACCTTGCGGACCTCCTTGGTCACCGCGTCGCGCGAAGGCATCTTGCCGCCGGCCGCCTTGATGGCGGCCTCGATCGCCTTGAGCGCAATCGCCGCCGAGTCATAGGCCTGCGCGGCGAACGGCTCCGGGTCCTTCTTGAACTTGTCCTTGTAGGCCGTGGCGAACTCCTTGGCCTTGGGATACACGGAGACCGGGCCGGCCACCGTCGTGTAGTGCATCCCCACGATGGCCTCGCCTGCGATCTTCGCCAGATCGGAGGAGTCGACGCCGTCCGGCCCCATCAGCTTCGCCTTGATCCCCTTCTCCCGCGCCTGCTTGTAGAGGGAGCCGGCCTGCGAGTAGATGCCGCCGAAGTAGATCAGATCCGGGTTCTTCGCCTTCACCGGGGTGAGGATCGGGTCGAAGTTGGACTTCTCCTCGGTGCCCTCGAACCCCACGACCTCGATGCCGAGCTTCTTGGCGTGGTCGCGGAAGAATTCGGCGATACTCTGGCCGTAGGTGGTCTTGTCGTGGATCACGTACGCAGTCTTGGCCCCCAGGCTCTTGGCGAACTCCGCCCCCACCACGCCCTGGACGTCGTCCCGGCCGCACACGCGGTTCACGTTGGGATAGTTCCGATCCGTCACGACCGGGTTGGTGTTGGCGGGAGAGATCTCGACAAGCATCGCCTCCTTATAAATCTCGGACGACGGGATCGCCACACCGGAGTTGTAATGTCCGACCACCGCCAAGATGTTCTTGTCGGTGATCATATTCTTGGCGTTGGCGACTCCGACGTCCGGCTTGGCCTGGTCGTCGAAGGGGACCAATTCGACCTTGAACCCCGCCTTCTCGACGGGACCCTTCAACTGTTCGATCGCGAGCTGCGTCCCAAGTTTGATGCCTTCGCCGATCGCCGCCTGATCCCCGGACAGCGGGCTCTGGGTCGCAATCTTGATGGTTCCCTTCGCCTCGCCCGCCAGTGCCGGCGCCGAGAACGCCAGCGCCACCGCCGCCACCGCGATGCCGACATACCAAAGGCTCACCGCACGTCTCATGACACTTCCCTCCCTTCCGAGGATACCCCCGGTTACACGAACGACCCGACCGCTCCATGCGGACCGTCCGTTCGTCGAATGTTGCTAGACTAGTCCCTCCGGTTGCGAAGAAATTGGATCATATGTGGGCTGAGGCCCCCTGTCAAGCACGCAGACCGTCCATACCGTTCAAAACTGAGCATTTTTCGTGCCTTGGGATCGCCGCCAGTCTCCTCGTCTCGGCAGGATCCATAACACCCCGTCGGTCACAGAGATCCACGCCAGCGAGGCGTTTCCAAGTCGACCGATCGCCATCGGCCATCTGCGTATGCGATCGGCAGTGTCCCGGCGTGCTGCCCATCGCATGAGCATCCCATGCGGTGTCGCCGCATTCCCACCTCTTGCGTCCGAGTGTCGGTCTCACCCTCGGGCCTTGGCCGCCATCACTCGCTGCCGAAACGCCGCCGCCGCCGCCGTGATGTCCGCGGCCCTCACCACCGCCGAGATCACCGCGGGGGCCGTGGCGCCGGCCGCAATGACCTCCGCGACGTTTTCGAGCGTGATGCCCCCGATCGCCAGGATGGGAAGAGCCACGACCTTGCGGATTTCGCGGAGGGCGTCCAGGCCGCGCGGGGCGTAGCCCGTGTCCTTCGTGCCCGTCGCAAACATGGGGCCGAAACCGATATAGTCGGCGCCGGCGCGCTGTGCCGCCTCGGCCTGGCCCGGATCGTGGGTAGACACCCCGAGGATTCGCCCTGTCCCCAGCAGGCGCCGCGCACTGTCCGCCGGCAGGTCCTCCTGCCCAACATGCGCCCCGTCGGCGTCCGCGGCAAGCGCCAAGATCCACCCGGTCGTTCACGATGAACACCGCCCCGTGCGCGCGACACCGCGCCTGGATGGCGCGGGCCTGCGGCAGGAGATCGCGCAGGTTGCCCGTCTTGTCGCGCAACTGGATCATGTCGGCCCCGCCCGCCAGCGCGGCCTCGGCGATGGCGACGTGGTCGTCGGCCGGGCGCCAACGTGACATCGGTGATCACGCAGAGATGCAGCCGATCGAGCATCAGCGGTCCGCCAGCAACCGGGTGAGGAACTGCGTCGAGGTTCGCCCCGCCAAGAAGTCCGGGTGCTGCAGAATCCGCTGATGCACCGGGATGGTCGTCTTGACCCCCTCGACCCGCATTTCGCCCAGCGCGCGCCGCATGCAGCGCACGGCCTCGTCCCGCGACCGCCCGTGAACGATCACCTTCGCGAGCAGCGAATCATAGAACGGCGGCACGAGGTACCCGGCATAGGCGTGGGTGTCCACTCGCACGCCCGGCCCGCCCGGCAGGCGAAGCACCGTGAGGAGGCCGGGCGAGGGAAGGAACCGCTCCGGGTCTTCCGCGTTGATCCGACACTCCAGGCTATGCCCGGAGACGTGGACATCCGCCTGCGCCATGCCAAGCGGTTCCCCGGAGGCAATGCGAAGTTGGGCCTTCACGATATCGAGACCGGTGACCATCTCGGTGACCGGATGCTCGACCTGCACGCGGGTGTTCATCTCCATGAAGTAGAAATCGCCCCGCGGATCCAGGAGGAACTCCACGGTTCCGGCATTCCGGTAGCCGGCCGCCTTCGCGATTCGGAGGGCGGCCTGCCCCATGGTGTGGCGCCGGGCCTCGCTCAGCGCCGGCGACGGGGATTCTTCCAGCAGCTTCTGGTGTCGCCGCTGGATCGAGCAATCCCGCTCCCCCAGGTGGACGCCGTTCCCGTCCCCATCCATCAGGATCTGGATCTCCACGTGACGCGGATCGGGCAGGTAGCGCTCCAGGTATACCGCGGCGTCCCCGAAGGCGGCGGCCGCCTCGGCGGCGGCCGTGGCCAGGGCCGGCTCCAGATCGTCCGACCCGGTCACCACGCGCATGCCCTTGCCGCCCCCGCCGGCGCTCGCCTTGATGATGAGCGGGAATCCGATCTCGCGCGCGAGCCGCTTCGCCTCCTCCAGGTCTCGGACCGGGTGGCGGCTACCGGGCAGCACGGGGACGCCTTCCGCTTCCGCCGCCCGCCGGGCGGCGGCCTTGTCCCCCATCAGACGGATACTGGCCGCCGAGGGACCGATGAAGGTAACCCCGCACTGCTCGCACACCTCCGCGAAATGCGGATTCTCCGCCAGGAACCCGTACCCGGGGTGGATGGCGTCGGCGCCCGTGACCTCGGCCGCGCTGATAATCCGGTCCAGCTTCAGGTAGCTCTGACCGGCGGCCGGCGCACCGATACACACCGCCTGGTCCGCCAACTCGACGTGGAGGGCCTGGCGATCGGCCTGGGAGTACACCGCCACCGTTTGGATGTCGAGCTCTCGGCAAGCCCGAATGATCCGGACGGCTATTTCACCGCGGTTTGCAATCAATACTTTTGAAAACACTAGAGGGTCGTTCGGCTATCGATGCGGTTGTGGGATAGTAGCGACCGCTCGCACACCGCCATCTAGGAAGGCTCCACCAGGAACAGGGCTTGGCCGAACTCCACCGGTTTGCCATTCTCCACCACGATCTTCACGATGCGGCCGCCCACTTCACTTTCGATCTCGTTCATCAGTTTCATGGCTTCGACGATACAGACCACCGTCCCTTTCTGGATCAGGTCGCCTTCCTTGACGTAGGGGTCGGCCCCGGGCGCTGGCGCGCGATAAAACGTGCCCACCATGGGGGACTCGATGGGAACGAGACCGGCGGTCTCCATCGCGGTGCCGACCGGCCCCGCGGCGATCTTGGCGCCCGGCTGTCCCGACTGGCCGGACCGGACCAGGACCGCCGGCGTCACGTCGCCAGACCGGCGGCGGATGCGAACCCGCCTGCCCCCCTCCTCTACCTCCAGTTCCTCCACATCGTTGCCTTCCATCAGTCGGAGGAGGGCTTTGATCTCTTTCAGGTCCATGCGGGCTCCTGTCACGCGCGCTCGATGTAGCTGCCTGTGCGCGTGTCTACGCGAAGCCGGTCCCCGACGTTGATGAAGAGGGGCACCTGGATCACGGCTCCTGTCTCCAGCGTCGCCGGCTTGGAACCGCCCGACGCCGTGTCACCGCGGAGACCCGGGTCGGTCTCGGCTACCAGCAACTCCACGAACGTGGGAACCACCACGTCCAGGGGACTCCCGCGATGCGATACGATCGTGACGACCATCTCCTCCTTCAGGTACGTGCTGGAATCGCCCATCTGCGTCTCGGGAAGAAAGAACTGCTCGTACGTCTCGGTGTCCATGAAGTGGAACTCGTCGTCGGTTCGGTACAGGAACTGCGCCCGCCGCTCTTCCAGGACGGCTTGCTCCACCTTCTCCTCGGTCCGGAAGGTCCGTTCCGCGATGGATCCCGTCCGCATGTTGCGCAGCTTGGTGCGGTTAAAGGCGCCCCCTTTGCCTGGTTTGACCCACTGGTGGTCGGTCACGATAAAGGGAACTCCGTCCATCTCAATCTTCATTCCAGGGCGTAGATCACCGGCAGAAATCACGTGCATCCACTCCTTTCAAGGCGAGAACAAGAACAGGAAGCGAGCCATGCGACCCGCCGAAGACCGTGCGCGCCCGTCACGCCGAGCGGGAATGCTCTGATCGAAACCGCTGCACGACGTCACGCAGCCGGACCAGCTTGTCGAGGTACCGCGCGCCCGGCGCCCCCGCGACCCGCCGCGGCTTATCGGCAGCCGGTCCGGTCGGCCCCTCCCGCCGCGAGTTGTCGCCGGATGGCTTCCGCTCGCGCGGGATCCCCTTGATCTGCGTACAACGCCGCCAGGGTCGAACTCGCCAACGGGTCGACCGGGGCGTTCATGGCCGCATTGCCCGCCGGCATCTGGTGGCTCGGAAAAATCCAGGAAGAGCACACCCGGCTCGCTCGCCGGGTCGCGGTCGGTCTCGGGTAAGCCGACCCAAGGCTCAGAGGTTTCGGCCGATTCGACGGCGTCGGTTGGCGGCGGGGACACCGAGCGGCGTGCCTCACCGAGAAGCGCCAATATCTCGGGATTCCTCGACGCCTCGCGCTCTACCCGGTCGAACTCCGCCATCGCCAAAGGGATCGCCCCCTGCTCCAGCAGAGTTTGTCCCAGGAGAATCCGTCCGCGCAGGGAGGTCGGACACCGCGTCAATCCTTCTCGACAGATGCGGATCGCATCGGCGAGGAGTCCTTCCCGGCGATAGGCCTCGGCCAGGCGAATGAACGACGACTCGCTCGGGTCCGCTGCAGCGCGCGCATCTCCATTCGGGGTCACGCCGGACTCCTGCAGGTATTCGAGGCACTCCCTGGCGCCTTTCGCGATAACACCACCAAGATGATCCGCGCACCCACACTCCCCGGCGCGGAGTCTCTCGATCGCCTATCCCCTGTGGTCGCGGAACCTAGACGTACGCCTGCCAGCCGTGGAGGGCTTCCCGGAGATCGTTCCGGTCGGAAACCGGCGCGAAAGTAACACCTCCCACTCCGGGTGTCAACACGAATTGCAGCACCCCATCGCGTGTCTTCTTGTCTCTAAGCATATATGTTTCAAGGAGTTCCGGTGACGGGGGTGACAGCCGGTACGAGCGCGAAACGCCGCAGAAGCGACCCCAACCGCGCGGCATCCGGACGCGGACACAGGCCCCGCCGCACCGAGAGCGCTGTGGCAACCAGCATCCCGTACGCCACGGCTTCGCCGTGCGTCACGGCTCCATAACCCAGTGCCGCCTCGACTGCATGCCCGACAGTGTGCCCGAAATTCAAGACCGCGCGCACCCCGGCCTCCCGCTCATCACGCTCCACCACCCGAGCCTTGATGGCACAGTTCTTTGCCACGATGCTCTGAAGGGTCTCCGTATCGCGGGCGAGTACTCGCTCGGCGTCTCGCTCCAGTTCGCCGAAGAACTCGACATCCGCGATCATGGCGTGCTTGACCACCTCCGCCAGTCCGGATCGAAACTCCCGCGCTGGGAGCGTTTTCAGCGTCAACACATCAGCCAGGACCAATCGCGGCTGATAGAACGTCCCGACCAAGTTCTTTCCTTCGGGAAGATTCACACCCGTCTTGCCCCCGACGCTGCTGTCCACCTGCGCCAAGAGCGTGGTCGGAAGATTGACGAAGGCAATCCCCCGAAAGAGTGTGGCAGCAACGAACCCGGCGAGGTCTCCGATCACCCCGCCGCCGAGGGCCAGAATAGCGGAGCCGCGGTCCAGCCCGACACGCACCAACTCCCGGCACAGGTGCGCCGCCTGGTCCAAGGACTTGCTCTCCTCGCCGGGGGGGACCGTGACGAGGCTCACCTCGTGACCCGCCTCGCGCAGCGAGTCGGCCACCGCCGGGGCGTAACCGTATGTCTCCGACAACGCGGGGTGCGTCACCAGCGCGAGGCGTCGCCCGAGCGCCAGCGGTCGGATCAGTTCGCCCGCCCGTCGAAGCAGGTCCGGCCCGACAAAGATTTCGTACCCCCGGCCTTTGAGGTTCACGCGCACCGCATCCATGAGGATCAGGCGACCTCCTGTTTACCGCCCACGCTGTGGTAGGAGCCGTGACGAAATAACTTGTCCATTCTTGTAATTTCGTTACGGCTCCTTATGCCGTTTCCGGAATTCCTCCGGTCAAGTTATTCTTTGACAACGACTTATCGCAAGACCTTCGGACCCTGGATGGACCATGCGCCCAAACCCTTCCAGGTCAGGCGCATGCTTTCAACGCTGCCTCCAGTTCGTCCGGCGATTCGAGCGACGTCACCACCGAATCTCCGATGCCCTGGAGCAACACAAACCGGACCTGACGGTCCTGAATCTTCTTGTCGTATCGGACGAAACGCAACACCTCCGCGGCGTCGACCAGGAGGCTGGTGGGCAGACCGAACGCTTGGAGCAACTTCTTCAAGCGATCCAGCGCCTCGACGGGGCATATCTTTCGCCGGACCGCTATGGTCGCGGCCACCACCATCCCCATGGCCACCGCCTCACCATGGTTCGGCCCCTGGTAGCCTGTCGCCGCCTCGACGGCATGCCCGACCGTGTGGCCGAAATTGAGGATGGATCGGACATCGGTCTCCCACTCGTCCGCTTCCACGATAGACGCCTTGATCTCACAGGCACGGCGTACGAACCGGACCAGGGCGCGCAGATCTTGCGACAGGACCTCCTCAACGTTCTGCTCCAGGTATTCGAAGAGCTCTCGGTCGCGGATGGCCGCGATCTTCACGACCTCGGCGAGTCCGGCACGGAAGTCCCGTCCGGGGAGAGACGCCAAGGTCTCAACGTCCGCGATCACCTGGCGCGGCTGGTAGAAGGCGCCCACAAGATTCTTCCCCTCTGGGAGATTCACGGCGACCTTACCGCCAATGCTGGTGTCCACCTGTGCGATGAGCGACGTCGGGATCCCGATCAGCGGAAGACCACGGAGATACGTGGCGGCGGCGAAACCGGCAATCTCGCCGGTGACGACACCGCCGAGCGCGAAGACCGGCGACCGCCGCTCCAGTCGCTGCGCCGCCATCTGCCGGTAAAGCCACCCGAGCGTCTCGAGCCCTTTGGCCTCTTCCCGCTCGGTGAGTTCGACACAGGTGACGTTGAAGCCGGCGTCGGCCAGGGACCGGACCACACGCTCGCCGAATAAGCGATTGTCATTGGGATTGGTCACCAGAACCCCGGTTTGCGCCAAGCCCAGATTTTTGATCAGCCTTCCTGTTTCGCCCAGGAGGCCCGGACCGATGATCACCTCGTGGGAGCGCGGTCCGAGTGCAATGCGGAAGCTCTCGGCCATGGACGGTAGGTTAACGGTTGTGCGCTGCGCGATCACGTGATGCAGGGTCAAAAAATCCAGGATATGGTTCACAACGTGATCGATGGTGTGGGCCGAGGCATCCACGATCAGATCGGCTTTGGCGTACGCGTCGGCTCGCTGCTCCAAGAGAAGCCGGACTCGCTCCCGCTTGTCCGCTCCCCAGAGCATCGGCCGATCCTCGGTCGGTCCGATCCGCGCCACGATCGTGTCGGGGTCCGCCGTCAGCGCGACGACCACGCCGCTCCGTTTCAGCGCCTCCAGGTTGCGCGGATTCACGATCGTGCCACCCCCGGTGGCCACGACGCAACCCGTTCGACCCGCGACCCGTTCCACCATGCGGCCCTCGATGGCCCGGAACGCGGCTTCGCCTTGCGTGGCGAAGATCTGGGAAATCGGCATGCCTGTTTCCGCGGCGATCAGCGTATCCAGGTCGAGGAAGTCGTACCCCAGCACAATGGCTAGGCGTCTCCCAACGGAGGATTTCCCCGTCGCCATGAAACCGCCGAGAATGATGTTCTGCTTGTACCCGGTCATCGCCATTGCGCTTTCTCAGGGGTGGCGGGCAGCCGCAAAGCAGGATGAAGCTAAGGCAGGTCACGTCAACGGTCAAGCAGTATTTGCGGCAAGAAGCGCGTGGGAAGGGTCGTTTCAAGGTTCAGGAATCACTTGGTCACTCGGTGAATCGCCATCCCGTCATGCCGGGATCACGTGCCAGTCGCGGCCCAGGTCACCGAGTCCTTCGCAACCGTTCTCCGTCACGGCCACGGCATCCTCGATCTTCACGTGGCCGACCTCCGGGTGAATGAACTCCGTCTCGATCGAGAGGACCATGCCGGCCTCCAGCGGCCGCGCATTGGTTGGCGAGATGTCCGGCTGCTCGTGGGACACCATGCCGATACCGTGAGCGACAAATTTCCCGTACTGGGAAAACCGATGCTCCGCCACCGCGCGCTCCCCTTCGACCAGCAGTTCCCGGCACGGGAGACCCGCCCGCACCATCTGCCGCACCCTGTCCCTGGACCTCGATGCAGGCGCTGTGCAGCTCCCGGGCGAGGCGTGACGGCTCTCCCAGACAGCCCATCCGGCAAATGTCGGCCAGGTAGTCCCCCACCTCGCCGCCCGCATCAATGTGCAGGATTCGCCCTCGCTCCCACCGGGCGGACGGACGGCGCCCGCAGCGTGCCCGGTCCGGCGCAGACGAGCGCATAGAGGAATGCCAGTGTCTCGCCGGCCAATCTCCCGCTCGACACAGCGTGCGATCTCCGCGGTCGTGATCCCCGGCTTGCCGGCAGCGAACGCAGCCTGGATCGCCTCGGCCACCCGGTCATACACCGTCCGCAGGTGGGCCACCTCGGCGTGGCGTCTTCACGGCGCGCAACTCGTCGAGGACAGGCGTCGCATCCACGAACGTGCGCCTTCGGAAGCCCGCGCTGCAGCGCGAGAAAGGCATCCGCCGGGAAGAAACGGAAGCTCCACCCCGATGGTGCCCTCGGCGAGACCGAGCTGCCGGACTGTCTTGATGACACCTTCCGCCGCAGGAACCGTCCCGCGCACCGCGTCGACCCGGTGGGAGATCCAGGGCACCGCGGCCTCAATCTGCCCGCGCTCCTCCGCTCGGCACACAAAAAACGCCTCCTCCACACGCCCGCGCGGCACCCCCACGAACGGCAGATACTGCGTCCGCCCCATCCGGGTGGCATTGGCATGGAAGTGGTAATAGTACCCGCCGGTGAGGTACCGGACATTGTGCCGAGTGCAGGCGAGGACCAGTTCCAGACCCGCCTGGTCCATGAGACGATTCAGCTTCTGCGCGTCAAAGGGGACCATGATCTCTCTCTTGTGAGACGTAAGCGTGTCAGCGGTCAGCGAGTCAGCGATCAGCCGTCAGCGATCAGCGTAAGCACAGGAGACGCAGAAGCGGTATCGACAGCAGGTCTTCAGACGTCTTGGAGCCCTTTCATGTGCCTCGTGTTCTTGCTGAAAGCTGACCGCTGATTGCTGATTGCTGACCGCTTCCATGCAATCCCCCCCGCCATGATGGGCAAGATCGACACGACATCAGTCGGCGCGAGGCGCGTCGCGAGTCCCGCCTGGTGCCGCGCATCGTCGCCGTTGATCACGACCATGACGGAGCCGCCCAGGTCCTCTCCATCGAGCACCCAGCGCCGAAACTCCGGGCCGTACCGATCCGAGAGCAGACGGAGCAATTCGCCCAGCGTGGGCGTCGGCTCGTCCCACTCGATTTCCTTCACCCCGGTGATGTTTCGGATGCTGGCGAAGAAACGGATCACCATCGTTCGACCACGCCTCACGAATACTGGAACAGCTGACACCGTGCCCATGGTTCAGCACGCTGTGCCAGCGAGGGCAAGCTACACGGGCGCCAGCCCTCGCGGCCGCATGGATGACAGCTGTACGCACCTTGCCAGCATGTACCTTCGAGGGCAGGCCGACATCGCCCGCCCTCGCAGATCCGTTCCGCTCTATTGCGCCAACGCAGCTTCCGTCTGTTTGACGGCGTTCAGCACCTTATCGATCCAGGGCCGGCCGATCTGCTTCTCCAGGTACTCGATGACCGCCGGCTGTGCCGCTGCCCTGAACTGGGCCTTCTCGGCGGCCGTCGGGGTGTACACCTCCATTCCCTTGTCCTTCAAGAACTGGAGGCCGATGGCATTATCGAGGTTGTCGATCCCGTTCTCGGAAACCGCCGAGGTCAAGGCCGCATTCTTCACGATCGCCTGGTACTCCTTCGGCAGGCTCTGGAAGAACTTCTCGTTGATGAGCATGAAGCTCACGCCGAAGGTATGCCCATCCATGGTCATGTACTTCTGCACCTCATACAGCTTGGCGAACTTGATCGCGGAGATCGGGTTCTCCTGCCCGTCCACGACCTTCTGCTGGAGTGCGGTGTAGGTCTCCGGCCAGGGGATCGGCGTCGGCGCGCCCCCCATGGACCGCACGAGGTTCATGTAGACCGGGTTCTCCATCACCCGGAACTTCAGCCCCTTGACATCCGCAGGGGCTCTTGATGACGCGCGCGGAGTTCGTGAAATTCCGGAAGCCGACCTGGGCGTAGGTCAGGATGCGCATGCCGGTCTTCTTCAGGCACTCCTCCGCCAACTCCTTGCCGAACGGCCCGTCCAGCGTCCGATACGCCACGAGGAGCGACGGGAAGAGATAGGGAATATCGAACACCTGCGCTTCCTTGCAGAACCTGCTGAACGGCCCGGACAGCATCCCCATCTGGACGCTGCCCAGCTTCACTGCCTCGGCCACCTCGCGCTCCCCGCCGAGCTGGCCCGCGGGGAACAAGTTGACCTTCACGGCGCCCCCCGTCTCGTTCTCGACCATGTTCTTGAAGACCGTGGATCCCGCGGCCTTCCGCGACGTGTAGATATCCGGCGGGTCGGAGTGACCGAGCCGAATCTCGAACTGGGCTGCGTGCACCGTCGGAAGCGTGCCGGGGGCAAGCCCAACCAGCAGCAAACAGATCCCCACCGCAATCGC
Source organism: uncultured Methylomirabilota bacterium (assembly GCA_963695995.1). GTDB lineage: Bacteria > Methylomirabilota > Methylomirabilia > Methylomirabilales > 2-02-FULL-66-22 > 2-02-FULL-66-22. The sequence goes on along the minus strand of CAVOIV010000024.1, from coordinate 50,953 downwards.
CGAAACGTACTTAGACATGGTGCCGTATCCTCCTTCTCTCACGTGAGGTTGCCAACCAGATGCAACACCTTCCGGCTGATTCGAGGAATGCCCTCACCTCCTTTCGTTGACGGTCACCGGTTGTGCGCCGTACCTCACTGGTATCCGAAGAATCGCGGAATCGCTGTGCAAACTCCAGGCACGTAGGTCACCAGTCCGAGTACCGCAAGCTGCCAGAGCAAGAACGGCCAGACCGCTCGAACCAGACGCTCCAACGAGATTCTGGCAATTCCGGCAGACCACGAAAAGGCAGACCCCGACCGGTGGGGTCAGCAGGCCGATGACTAGGTTGAGCACCACGACGAAACCGAAATGGAGAGGGTCCACGCCATAGATCAACGCCACCGGCGCCAAGATGGGCACGAACATGATGATCGCGGCACTGAGGTCCAGCAAGCAGCCGACGATCAGCAGGAAGATGTTCACCAACAAGAGGAAAATCCAGGGGCTGGGGGCCACGTCCCGGAGAAACTGAGCGACCAAACGGGGAACCTGCTGGGTAGTGAGTAGCCAGGAAACCACGTTGGACGTCGCAATGAGCATAAAGACCACAGACGTGGTAATGCCCGCCTTCAGCAGGGCAGGGGGAATGTCTCGCCATCTTAGTTCTTTGGTAACCAGAAATCCCACCAGAACGGCATACGCCACCGCGACGGCTGCCGCCTCCGTCGCGGTGAAGATCCCGCCGAGAATCCCACCCACGATAATGATCGGCATGAGCAACGCCGGGATCACCTGCCACAACCGCACCAGGAGGTCGCCTGCAGAGAGCGATCGGGGTCGGACCGGATAACCGCGGCGTCGTGCGATGACGTACGCGATGGTCATCATTCCTAGACCCATGAGAATGCCAGGAATGACCCCGGCCAAAAACAGGCCCGCAATCGAAACCCCACCGGCCGCCAGGGCATAAATGACCATCGGGATGCTGGGCGGGATGATGGGTCCGATGGTCGAAGCGCCCGCGCACGACTCCACTCCCGAAATCGACGTCGTACTCTTTCTGCCATGCTCGGGATCAAGATTGCGCCCAGAGCCGCAGCATCGGCGACGGCGGAACCACTGATCCCCGCGAAGATCATGCTTGCCACGATGTTCACGTGGGCCAATCCACCACGAATGTGACCTACTAACGCGTCGGTGAACTTCACAAGTCGGTCGAGGATCCCCGAGGTGCACATCAGCTCGCCCGCGAGGATGAAGAAGGGAATGGCCATGAAGACAAAGCTGTCCACCCCCGTGAACATCCGCTGGGGAAGCAGCCAGAGCGGCACCTGCCCCCAGGCCACCACCGCCGCCGCCGCCGCCAAACCGAGGGCAAAAGCGATTGGGACGCCGATCGCGGCCGTCACCAGAAATGTCAGCGCCAGAATCGTCAGCATGGATTCCTCCTAACCCGCTGCCTCAGTCTTGGTTTCTTGGCTTGACGGCGTCACCATTTGGATCAACATTAGGAGGCTGCCGACCGGAATCGCAAGGTATGGCCAGGTCATCCGGATGCCCATGACCGGACTCCACTGCTCCCACAGGTTGGTGACGAGGAAGAAACCGTAGCCCATCACGATCAGGAGGAAACCGATCGTCGCCCCGCGGGCCAACCCTCTCAGCCAGGTAGCAATCTCCGGCCGAACCCATTGAACCACGAACTCCACACCGACGTGCAGTCCTTGTCGAATGGCAATGCTGGCCGCTAAGAACCCCAGCCAGATCATCAAATACCGGCCCACCTCCTCGGACCACGAGAGCGGCGCAAACAAGATGTAGCGGAACAGAACACTCGCCACCACGATCACCACAAGGAACCGCCATGAGGACCATGATCGCGATTTCGGTGCAACGTCGCAACGCGCCGCTTAGCCGTTGGAGCATCACTCCCTCCTGGTGACCGGACACGGGCACCGGCCACACCATGTCATACCCTCATATCCGACGTCTTTGCGCTTCCCCTTCTTGACTCACGCCAACCGAGGAGGCTGCCTGGTCTCACCAGACCTTTGGATAGCCAGGGTGATCTCGAGCGTTCTCTGCCCGTCTATCGCAGAAATCCCGCATATTTCTCCGTGTCCGAGTCGGGAGACTCCCCGTGGCGTGGCACGCACAGCCGTCCGGTCGCACTTCGGGCCCAAACTAAAACACACCCTCCGGCAGTTTCACATCCCAGATCCGTCGCATGTCCTCGCGCGACACGTCGAAAACCGTATCGAAGGGCGGCAGGAGTTCGTTCCGCATGAACTCCGGAACGTCGCACAGTTCATCCGAGACGCCCGCGCGTCGGTTGAAGTCCCGTTCCATTTGAAGGCATGTGAGACCCATCTTCTGCACGTCGGCGTACGTTAGCGACCAGCCGTAACGCCCGTTGAGCAGGCGGGCCATTAGGTTCGGGTCCTTGACGAAGGCGGGGCGAATGAACAGACACACCCCCAGACTGTCGAGGAGCGCGGCCCGGACCTGGAGCCGCAACGATGCCTCGACCTGCCCCTCCTTCTTCTTCTGGTCGAGCACCTTGGCCATCTCCAGCGCGTTTCCTGCGGTGTGGTCTGCGCCCATCGGGGAGGTGGCGTACGTCACACCGATACCCTTCAGCGATCGCGGGTCGTAGGCGGGAATTGCCTGGCCCTTCACGGCCGGAACTCTCCTGACCCCCAGGACCTTCCCGGTGATGACGACGCCGCTCCCCAGCACCCGGCCGAGCGGGGTGCCCTTGCCGATCTGCCGGACGAGATCCTTCGCCCCCGTCGAATCGCCGAAGGCGATGATTCCGGCCTCCATGGCCACGCCGATAGCAGCACCTACTTCAATGGTATCCACGCCGACCTGGTTGCAGAGGTGGTTGATTCTGGCCACCTCGTCCACGTCCCCGATCCCGCAGTTGGAGCCAAGGAGGCCGATGTTTTCGTATTGCAGCGAAGCCACCAGCGTCTTCCCCGTCGCGTCAGCGAAATTGTTCGAGCACTGGATATTGCACCCGCGAACGCAGAGCAAACCCCGCTCCCCTTCGCCTCCTCGGCCCACAATCAGGTCGGCCACGCGTTCCCCGGAAATGGCCTCGAACTCCTCGAAGTGGCCCGTTCGAAAATTCCGCGTCGGAAGGATGCCAAGCGAGTCGCAGATAGCGAGGACGGCCGGTGTGCCGAAGTCGTGACGGTTCTGCGTCTTCGGATCATCGCGGAGGATCTGCCACATCTCCCGGCCGGCCGCCGCAAGGCCTTCCGGATCGTGCGCCGGGTCGGGGCGGGCGCCCGTATCGTCGAAGACGATCGCCTTGATGCCCTTGGATCCCATGACGGCGCCGAGTCCGCCTCGGGCCGCAAACCGTACCTGCGCTCCGGTCCTGTCCGTCGTGGCGACGGCGGCTGCACCGAGGCACATCTCGCCCGCAGGCCCGATGCAGAAAAAGCTGGTGTGCGCACCGAAACGGCCGCGGAGCGCGTCGAAGGTCGCCCCCATCTCGAGGCCCCGCAGTTCCGGTGCGGGAAGCAGTTCGCAGGTGTCCTTTCCCATCCACAACACCCGGGGCTCCGGCCGTTCCGGCGCGTCCTCCAACACCAAGGCGCGCACGCCGAGTCTGGCTAGCTGCTTTCCGGGTTCGCCGCCGACATTCGCCTCCTTGACCCCACCCGTCAGGGGACTCTTTCCCCCAATGGAGCAACGTCCCGCCGTCGTCACGGCGGTATCACCCAACCACCCGGATGCGACGATGAGCTTGTTCTCCCTCCCCAAGGGATCACACCCGGGCCAAGCCTCCCGCAGCATCAGGTGCGCGATCAGTGATCGGCCACCCCATCGCAGCTCCTCGTTCGAGCAAGGAGCAACCTGGATTTCTCCCGTTCGCGAATTGGCCCTCACGATGTTGCGCACCCTGACTCCTCCTTCGACTGGAATGACATGTTAGCACTCAGCAGTCAACACGAAGCAATCAGCACTCAGCGTTCAGCTATCAGCTAAAGAGCCATCCATCCGACGTCCTTCAGCGCTTCGCGCCGTTCGCTGAAACGCTGAACGCTCGCATTTACTGCAATGGCGAATAGGGAGTCGGCCGCAAGATCTGGGCAGTCAGGCGCCGGACCAAGGGGCCGTTCTTCTCCGTCTCCGCAAACTGAGCCGACCGTTCCGGATCCGCCAGGAAAGCACCCCACTTCTTTTCCCGATCAGCCAGGCTGTCGTAAGCCAGAATGTAGATCAATTGATCCGAGGCTCCGCCTATTTCATTGGTCCAGAACCCAACCGTCTGAATGCCGTGCTTCTTGAAGAAACCCAGCGTGATCCCTGCAAAGCGTTTATGCAGGTCGGGAAGCCTTCCGGCCATTGCGGTGTAGGTGCGCATCTCGTACAACATGAGGTCAATCTCCTTTCGGAAGCGTTTACCGGTCGGCCGGCGGCGATCATCTTCGAACAGGTCCCCTGCCTAAGTCGCGCCGACTTTTCGCGGCCACCTCTGAAACCGAAGGCTGACCGCTGAGCGCTGAACGCTTACGTCCGCTATCCCTTGTCCGTAATAATTGTGACGGCGGCCCGCAAGCTCAACAGATAACTGTGGACGCCGAATCCGGCGATGATCCCTTTCGCCAGGGGTGACACGTGAGAGACGTGCCGGAACTCTTCTCGCGCGTGGATGTTCGACATGTGACATTCAATAACGGGAACCTTCAGGATGCCCAGGGCATCACGCACCGCGATGCTGTAGTGGGTCCAAGCACCGGCGTTGACGACCACCGCATCCACCTTCTCGAAATGCGCCTTGTGGATCTTCTCGCAGAACTCCCCTTCGAAGTTGGTCTGGAAGGTTTCCAGCTCGACCCCCAGCTCCTTGGCCAATGCGTGCAGGCGCTCGTTGATCTCCTCGAAGGTAACCGTCCCGTAGACGGCCGAATCTCGCTTTCCAAACATGTTGAGGTTGACGCCGTGCAACACCAGAATCTTTTTCATCGGCTCTCCCTTCAAAGTTCCCTCTCACCCCTTACACGCATTGCACCGGCCCTGCTGACGTTCGAAACCTTCCTTTCAATCGGCCCCAGAGTTGGGTCTGGCCCAGAACCGTGAAAATGTTCCCCAAGGTCAACACCAGCGAGAGCGGGTTGACGACGAGTTGAGCCAGAAAACCCAGAATGTTGTTGTGCTGATCCATCATGGCACGGCGATACCCCTCCTCCATGAGGGGCCCGAGGATGATCCCGAGGATGACCGGCCCCATCTGGAAGCCGTACATCTTGAGGACATATCCGAAGATGCCGAACCCCAGCATCCAGTAGACGTCGCTCAGAGCTATTGTTGATCGCGTACGTGCCCACGACCGAGATTATGATGATGAGCGGAAGAAGCAGTCCCTTCCGAACCTCGACGAGCTTCGCGAACACCTTGATCCCGCTCAAGCCCAGGGGGAGAAGGAACGTATTGGCCAGCGGTGAGGACGCCGACCCAGAACCAAAATAGATGCGGCGTATCCACCATCAGCATCGGGCCCGGCTTCAGGCCGTGAATGTAGAGGGCGCCAATAATGACTGCCGTGACCGCATCTCCCGGGATCCCGAGGGTCAGCATGGGAATATTGTCCCCGCCGATCGCCGCATTGTTGGCCGTCTCGGGCGCGATCACCCCCTCGTAGGCGCCCTGGCCGAAGGGTCGCGAGGGGTTCTTCACACTCCGCCGGGCGTGGCCGTAGGCCATGAGCGCGGCGATGTCCCCGCCCGCTCCTGGGAGCGCGCCGATCCAGATCCCGATCAGCGCCGATCGGATGATGAGGGACGTGTTCTTGAAGAGCAGTCTCCAGGACGGGATGATTCTCGCAACGTTCTGCTTGATCGGCTTGAGGTGGATGTCGTGAATCTGGACGAGAGCCTCCGAGACGCCGAACAGGCCGATCATGATCGCCACGAAGTGGATTCCGCTCATGAGGCCGACGCTGCCGAAGGTGAACCGCCCCATGCCGGTAAAGCTGTCCATCCCGACCATGCTCAAGAAGATGCCAAGGGCAGCCGGAAAAGATCCCTTTGGCCAGCGACTCACCGGCGAGGCTCCCCACGAGGAGGAGACCCATGATGGCGAGGAGGAAATAGTCCCGCGGAGCGAACATGAGGGAGAATTCCGAGATGACGGGGGCGCACGTCGCCAGCGCGATGATGCCCATATACCCGCCAATGACCGAGGCCGTCGTCGAAAGCCCGATCGCTTGCCCGGCCTCTCCGAGCTTCGCCAGCGGATAGCCATCGAAGCCGGTGGCGACGGCGGCAGGCGCGCCTGGAATATTCAAGAGCACGGCCGACCTCGATCCGCCGTACACTCCTCCGCAATAGATGCCGCCCATGAGGCACAGCGCGTTGTTGATGTCCCAGGAAAACGTGAACGAGATGAGGATCGATACCGCCATGGTGACCGACAAACCCGGAATGGCGCCGATGTAGATCCCCGCAAAGGTTCCGACAGCGACCAGCGCCATCATCTTGACGCTTGTGAACGACATCAAGAAATAGCCCAGGCTCTCGCTCATTCACACACTCCTACCAGAGGATGACACTGAAGGTATACTGGAAGAGCACGTAGACCGTGACGAGCATCCCGATCGCGATGACAATCGAGCGGATCCATCCGGCTCCCTTGAGAAAAAGGAACGAGCCGACCAGAAAGAGAAACGAACTCGTCCAAAAATGCAGCGGCTCAAGCAGCAGAATGTAGAGAATCAGGATCCCGGCGAAGATGCCCACGGTGGGGGGGAACACGAAGGGGGTGAATCCCCTGCAATCCTCGCCGATCGTGAATACGGCATAGCGTGCGCGGTTCTTCCAAAGCACGGTGAGTGTCGAACCGATCAGCACCAGGCCGATGAAGATGGGAAACGCGCCGGATGACGAGAGGTTCTCCAGCTTGAGCGTCATCAATGCGGTAATGAGAATGAACACACTGAAGGCGAGAAGAAACCAGAGCATGAGGCGCTCGCCCGGCCTCCGCTCCATCTGTTCCGCCTGCTCTGTCACGGCCATGACCTCCACGACGGATGGATGCGTCATCCCCCTCGCCCCACCGTGGTGGGCAAGGGGCGAGGGGGATGACGCGCCCTAGGAAGGCGACGTCCGAGAACTGTTACACCCGCCCTACGGCTTGGGAATGCCGAACTTCTCGGGAGAGACCTTGGTCGCCCCCGCGTCCTGGAGAAGCCATGTCGTTATCGATTGCCAGCGCGCCAAGAACTTGTCGGCCTCGCCCCCGGAGATTCCCATGGGAATCGAGCCGAAATTCGTGATGAATTCCTGCGCTTTTGGCTCCTGCAGTCCTTTCCGGTATGCCTCCACCAGGGCGGATTTCGCGGCGTCCGGAACCTCCTTCTTTACCCACACGCCGTAGAACGGGCCCCACGGCAGGAACTTTTTGTAGTCGGCAGAGGCACTCGTGATCAGCGGAACGGTCTCGAGTCCGACCACCGGCTCATCCGCAACCATCGCAAGAGCCCTGACTCTTCCGGCACGGATATGCTCTCGTCCTGCCGCCAGTCCGACGGTTGTCCACTGAACATGGCCCCCGAGCATGGCGGTGATGCCGGGCCCCTCACCGGCAAAGACGATATGATTGAAGCTCCACGCCGTTGATCGCCTTGAACATCGCGGCCGCCACATGCGGGAGCCCGCCGGGTCCGGTCGATCCCATCTTGATCTGACCGGGATTCTTCTTGGCGTCTTGAAAGAGTTCTCCGATGGTCTTCCAGGGTTGGTTGACGCCACAGAGCACAACGCCGACGTTCCGGGCGATGATCGTGATCGGGTAGAAATCCTTGTACTCGAGCTGAGAGATGTCCAGGACCCTGTAGAGCAGCGGATTCTCGGCTCCATACAGGAGGGTATAGCCATCGGAAGGTTGATTGTGGACCCACTGCACGGCCACGGCGCCCGTTGCGCCGGGCTTATTCTGCAGGACCACCTGTTTCCCGAGATGCTTCTCGACCAGGGGAGTCACCGCCCGCGCCACGTTGTCGGTTGCGCCGCCGGCACCCCACTGGATGACGCCCGAGAGATCCTTCGTGGGAAAGGTTTGTGCGAAGGAAACGGAAGCAAGACCATAGACAATGAGAACCCCCAGCAGCAGAATCGAGCCCTTCCTCATGACACGTCCTCCTTTTCGGCTCGGTTGGTCGCGACGGAAGGTCGCGGCCGCCTCACGCCTACGACGTCACCTCGGAGGCTCACATCTCGAAGAGCACCTTGACCGCACTTCCCTGGGAAAAAGCGTCGAAGGCCTCCTTGGCCTGGTCCAGCGCGAAACGGCAGCTCACCATGGGCTCGGCCAGCACCTTCCTGTATTCGATCCATCGCATCGCCCTGAGGAAGTAGCGCGTATTCGTCGCCACATCCCCGACCATCGTCACGCCGGCGCGGAGAAGCGTCAGGGGGCTCATGGTCGCTTCGGGGTATAGACCGAAGAGACGGACCCGCCCCTTGGGGGCTGCCAGGCTGACGGCCAGCGGAACGGTCGAGGGATGATTCGCGGTTTCCACCACGATATCGGCCCCCAACCCGTTGGTGAGCTCTCGAACGCGCTGCACTACGTCTTCCTTGCTCCCGTTGATGATGTAGTCGGCGCCCAGCTTCTTCGCGATCTCCAGCCGCTGGGCGTCCTTGTCGAGGCCGATGACCATGATCTTCCCGGCGCCCGCAGACTTGAAGGCCTGCAGATGAAACAATCCGATCGAGCCGGGGCCGATGATGGCCACCGTATCGCCTAACATCGGCTTCACATGCTCGAAGGTTCCGACCGCAAGGCTGATCGGCTCGATGAAGGCCGCATCCACCGGCGAGACGCTGTCCGCCAGCCTGCAGGCGACAAAGGCCGGCACGGCGCGGTATTCTGCGAACGTGCCGTCACACGTGATCCCGAGGTGGCGCCAGGTCATGCACATGTTCGGATATCCGTTGAAGCAGTTCTCGCACTGCCCGCAGCCCCAGAGGGGATTCAATCCGACTTTGTCTCCGGCTTTGACGTGTTGGACTCCCTTCCCCACGTCGGCCACGACACCCGCACCTTCATGGCCCATGATCATGGGGATGGGGACGGGCACGCGGCCCTTGTACTTGTTGGTCAGGATCATGAAATCGCTGAAGCAGATCCCCGCCGCCTTCATCTTCACAAGAACTTCACCGGGACCTGGCTCCGGGATCGGGAGGTCGCGCACCTCCATCGCCCCCGCATCTTCCCTGGCTTTCACGATCGCTTTCATGTGCGGACCTCACGTGGTGAGATTGTGGGGGAAACTCGAGAGGCTCCCTCCCCCACCGCCGATAGTCCAAGTAGCGGACACTCCGGAGCCGGGTTCCCGGCATAGGAGCCCGGACTCTGGTCTGTCTTGACGATTGCCTTCACCAAAATCTTCCCGATCACGAGGGCCAGGCGATCGTGTAGATGTGCCTGCCGCCCCTGTCCGGCCCCTTGAGGAGGAGATCGATCTCCTCCTCGCTCCTCTGGGTCATGTACTTTGCCTCCGGCAGCACCCCCGGAGGGAACTTCGCCCGGATGTCGTTGTGCAGCTTCACCACGTAGTCCAGGTAGTTCTCGATGGCCTGGTAGGCCTTCTCGGCCTTGGCGAGCGAAGGCTTGCCCAGCACGCCTTCCGGGTACACGGCGAACTCCACCCCGCTGCCGCCGACGTGGCTCTGGCCGGGGATGGGGTAGTTGTAGATGTCGCCGCCCTTGTCGATGTGCCCCTCGGGCAGGAAGCCCCACGTCTTGGTGTCGACGCAGTTCTCCATCTGCACGAACTCCGGGAAGAGCGCCAGGCAGATGGAGTTCTCCGCCTCGTCACCGTGGCGGAAGGGGGTCTCGAAGGGGCCGCCGTGGGCCTTGTCCTTCAGCGCGTCGCCCATGATCTTCATCACGTCCAGGAAGATGATCACGGCAGGCACCTGGTACTTCTTGGCCCACTCCTGGATGGCCGATGGGATGATGTACTCCTGCCCGTGGCTGCTCATCAGGATCTGCTTGCGGAACCCCGCGTTCCAGTACCCCGAGACGATCGAGCGCACCATCGCCGAGGTCAGGTCGTCGGGGATGGGAACGGTCCCCGTCTGCCCCAGGTGGGCGAAGGGGTGCGACGCGTACCAGAGCGGCTCGGCCACGGTGCAGCCGGTCTTCTGCGCGATCATCTCGCACATCCGGGTCACGATGAACACGTCCTCGCCGTAGGGCTGCGCGTCGCCGTGGTTCTCGGTCGAGCCGAACGGGATGAGCAGGATGTCGTTCACCTTCAGGCGCTCCTCGACGTCCTTCTTCGTCATCGTCTGGTAGTAGATCTTCGAGGGCTTCTCCATGTGCCCGCCGCCCGGCGGGAACTTCCAGTTGCTCATGTTCGCCTTTCCATCCTCCTGTTATTTCGCACCCGGTGCTGCGGCAGCTGCGGCGAGTAGATCCACACGAACTTCAGGACCTCGTCCCCGTGTTCACGATCTTGTGCGTTTCCCCGGGTGGATTGTAGATGCACACCCCCGGCTCCAAGGGAATCTCCTCGTCCTCGGTGACGAAGGTCCCCTGGCCGGCAGAGGAAGAACATCACCTCCTCCTCCTTGTCGTGCTTGTGCTCCGGCACCATGCCGCCGGGGTCCGTCTCGTTCACGCCCATGGCGAGATTCTTCGCCCCCACCGTCTTCTCGGAGACCAGGATCCACGAGGTGCGCGGCGGATCTCGCCGTTCGCCCGTCACGTCCTTGATGTTGATGACCTTCACTTCCGACATAGTTCCTCCTTTTCCTATATGACCGGTCTACGCAGACGACTGCCTTAGCGGATCAGGATCCCGCCGTTGAGTCGAGCGTGACGCCCGTGATCCAGTCCGACCGCTTCGACGCCAGGAAGATGACCGCGTCGCCCACATCCTCCGGAAGCCCGTCCTTGTTGCACCGCCCGACCGGCATTCCACTTGGCGAACACCTCGGGGGGATACTGCCGCGTCTGCTCGGTCAGCATCGGAGCCGGGAGCGATCGCGTTCACGTAGATGCCGGCAGGTCCCAGCTCCCGGGCCAGCATCTGCGTCAGGGCGACCACCCCGCCCTTGGAGGCGGCGTAGTTCACGCCCACGCCGGGCCGGCCGGTCCGGGCCGCCAGCGACGAGATGTTGACGATCTTCCCGCGGCCCTGCTTCTTCATGATCGGGACCACGGCCTTGCAGCAGAGGAAGAGACCCGTCACGTTGATCCGCATCACCTCTTCGAAGAGCTCCAGGGTCATCTCCTCGATGGGTTTGTGGCGGGAGATCCCGGCGTTGTTCACCAGGACATCCACTCGGCCGAATCTCTTGACGACCTCGTCAAAGGCTCGGACCACCTGCTCTTCCTTCACCGCATCCGCCTGGACGTACAGCGTCCGCTTGCCGGACGGATCGAGGGTATCCGCGACGGCCTTTGCCGCGCCGGATCGATCCCACGTGACGACCGTGGCGCCTTCGGCGTAACAACTCTCGGCAATTCCCTTCCCCAACCCCTTTCCCGACCCCGTGACGACGACCACCAGATCCTTCATTTCGTCCATGACATCCTCCTCAGGTTGCGAGAGTCATTATGAGTACTCCGGACCGGTGAGCATTCAGCTATCAGCGATCAACTTTCAGCAAGAACAGTTTGCATTTCCGTCTTCGGCTGACCGCTGATGGCTAATCGCTGACCGCTCACAACCGCATTGGGCTTTGCACCTTCTCCAGCAGTTGATTCACCAACTCGATGGACGCCGGTCTCATCTCGATGCCCCGCTCTCGGCTCGTCTTTTCTTTCTCGGACTCGATCTCCCCTGGCAAATAGATCCGATCTGTTCCCTTCGCCTTCCGGCTTCCGCGGATCGAATCGACATACCCTTTCATCAGGTCCCTGAACCGATCGAGGGGCATGAAGCGTTCGACATTGATCGCGAGCGTCAGCGCGCCGACCTCTGTCGGCCCCATGAGTTGATGGAAACTCTTGATCTCCTGTCCGAACGCAGCCCCCGAGAGCATTCCCGCGAGCACATCCACCATAAGCGCTAAGCCGTACCCTTTCGGCCCTCCGATAGGAAGCAGCGTTCCCTTGAGCGCCGCGCCGGGATCGTCGGTCGGCACCCCGGACTCATCCAGCGCCCATCCCAGCGGGATCTTCTCACCCAGCCGCTGCGCCTTGCGCACCTTGCCGCGGGCCACCACGCTGGAGGACATATCGAGTGCCACCGGCTCCCCATTGCCTGGGACCGCGATGGAGAGGGGGTTGGTGCCAAAGAAGGCCTCGGCGCCGCCCCATGGCGATATGGCGGCGTTCGCGTTGCCCATCGTGACGCCGACGAATCCCTGCTCCGCGGCATGCATCGTATAGAACGCGAGGAACCCCAGGTTGTTGGTATTCCGGACGAGCGTGAGGCCGATCCCGTGCTCCCGGGCCTTGCGAAGGCTCCGCTCCATGGCCTGCCAGCCCGCGACCTGCCCGATTCCGTTCCCTCCGTCGAGCAGCGCCGTCGCGCCGTCGTCGTTGAGGACCGTTACCCGGGTCGGGAGCGACACCATTCTGGCTTCGACCCGGTCGACCAACAGCTTCAGATACGGCAGGCCGTGTGTATCGGTGCCCCGCATCTCGGCCCGGACGAGGCTCTCCGCGACGATGGGGGCCTCATCCTCCGCCGCCCCAAACCCCTTCAGCACCTCGATGACGACCTCTGTCAAGCGTTCCGGGGTGACCGTAGCCATAGACCTACTCCTCGACGAGCCCCAGCGCCTCGAAGACCTTGCCGAGTTTATTGAGCTCGACGCTCGAAATGCCGCTCCGGAGCTGCTCGGATTTCTTGGCTTCCGCCTCCACCCGCTGCAACGCCTTCTCGAGCACCGACTCGGCCTCGGTGCGCGCTATCGTGACCAAGCCGTCGTCGTCGCCCAGGATAAGGTCGCCCGGCTGGACGACGATTCCGCCAAACACCGTCGGATGATTGATCAGCCCCGCCACCGACTTGCTCGTGCCGCGGATGCAGAACCCCCGGGCGAAGATGGGGAAACCCATCGCGATGATCTCTTCCGAATCCCGGATGCAGCCGTCTATGGCGAGTCCCCCGAGCTGCCGCGCCACGGCGGAGACGGCCATGAGGCCGCCGAAGTACCCACCCTCCGGATACCCGCTGACCGCGGCGACGAGCACATCGCCAGGCTGGGCCTTCTCCAGGGCCTTGTGGAGCATCAGGTTGTCCCCAGGAGCGCATTGGACGGTGAACGCCGGGCCGCACAGGCGCAGGCTTTTTCGAATCGGTTTGATGGCGGGATCCACGGCCCCTTTGCGACCAGAGGCCTCGTGAACCGTGGCGGATCCGAGTTTGCTGAAGCGTTCCGTCAACTCTTTCGAGGGGCGTTCAAATTTGGTCTTGATGTGTATCATGGCTGTTCACTCCTGCAGAGCCGCACAATCGCATCCACACACTGCCGCTGAAATTCTTTACTGCGAACTGCCCGCCTACGTGGAAGCAACTCACCGCGCGGGGCCAACACTGCGGTAGCTGTGTCCCCCGCCGGTCTCAAATGATGCTCTTGACGTATTCCAGGGAATTCTTGAGGTGCTCCCTCATGGCCTGCTCGCACCGTGCAGAATCCTGCACGGCCAGCGCGTCCAGAATCTCCAGGTGCTCTCGGTATGATTTCTCCGGCCGCCCCTCATGCACGTCGCTGAAAAAATAGTTCCGATGTCTGGCGATGTGATCGTGCAGCCGGCGGTAGATCTCCAGCAACCGCTGATTGCCGAGCGACTCGAAGATGAAAATGTGAATGTGCTCGCCCGCACGAAACTGTTGCGGTGAGCCGTCCTGCGACGGATTCCCCAGACAACTCGAAGGCCTTCCGGATCTCCGTCAATTTCTGCGGATCACGCTTCACCGCTGCCCGCTTGATCGCCTCGCACTCCAGCATCTCCCGGATCTCGAAGAGCTCTCGGAGACCCTGGATGGAGATGTAGGACACGAAGTTCCCTTTGCCCGGGATGTTTTCGATGAAGCCCTCTTTCTCCAACTGCTGGATGGCCTCCCGTATGGGCGTCTTGCTGATCTCGAGTTCCTGCGAAAGAACCCCCTCATTGATGGGTTCTCCAGGCTTCATGACCTGGGTAATGATCCGTTCTTTGAGGACGTCATAGACAAGCAGCTTCTTGCTCTTGGACTCTTGCATCGGATTCTCGCTTAAACAAAATGTTGTGAATATATTGACGATATATTTTAGAAATATCACTAACACAAACCTTGAAAATATGTCAAGCCGTTTTCTAGACGATCACTTGTTGTGAGCTTTAAACACGAACGAGAGGTGCTTCCGGGAGGGAAAAGATGTGTGTGGGAACGTCACGGGCGCCCCATGTATGTTTTGCTGTCCGCCGCCGTTATTAGACGACCGCCCTACCCTCGCCTGGCGGCGTCATGTTACCGCGACGCGGTTCCCGCCAGTTGATCGCTGATGGCTAACCGCTGAGCCCTCACGCAACAGAATCCGACCCCCAATCAAGTGGCTGCCGACCGGTGGCCGCTACCAGGCTTTCCCGCATCAGTTCGCGCGGCGCCTCGCGGTCTGTGAGCATCTGGAAACTGAAAGGGGCTTGCTCAAAGATATGCATCATCCCGTCACACACCAGTGCGCCTGCGGCCAGGGCCTCGGTTTGCAGGGTGTTGAGGGCCTCGCGTTGGTACACGATGTCATACACCAGCAGGCCAGGTCGCAAAACCTCCCGGGGCACCGGGCTGGGGTCCGCCGCGTGCACGCCCAGGGATGTCGCGTTGAAAATGACGGCCGCGTCGGCCATCTTCCCGCCACCGTCCGCGAGATGACCCGACTCGATCGGCACTCCGACCCACCCTCTGGACCCGCTCGACGAGCGCGTTGGCGGCTTCCGGCCGCCTAGCCAGCACGACGACGCGGGTCGGTGGCACGCGGCGGAGCGCCTCCAGCATCGCGGCGGCCGACCCCCCTGCGCCGATGATCACCGCGGGGCCTTTGGCCACCGTGGCCGCGCGACGACCTAGGCACGCAGCGATCGCTTCGACATCATTGTTGTGCAGCACAAACCGCCCGTTGCGGTTGATCATGAGGCTGGCGGCCTCGCACCGGCGGACAGTCTCGGAGCACTCCTCCGCCGCGGCCAACACATCCCGCTTGTAGGGCATGGTGATATTTCCACCCAAACAATCCGGCTTCCGCATGCGCGCCAGAGCTTCCTGGAGTCTCGACGGCGGGACGTCCATCAAGCCGAATTCGTAGTCCAATCCCAGGGCCGCGTACGCGGGATTGTGGATGGCGGGTGACAGCGAATGGGAGATGTGCTCGCCAAGAAGAAACGCGTATTTGCTCGCCTTGCGCCCGGACGGTCCTGCCATTCTTCACGCCTCCTTGCTCTTCCCGGTCGCCTTCAACCCGGCCAGGATGAGGTTCCGCTTGCTGAAAGACCGCCGGTCGCCCCGCCGCGCGACCGCGCCAGGGGTTCTCAGACGCCACAGAATCTAGCAAGTTTGGGAGCCCCTGTCGAGCGAACCAAGAGGAGTGTGGTCCGCTGGCGCCGGCGTAGGAGCCTGGCGCGCCGTCAGAGACCCATCAGGCGTATCTGCGGCATCTCCTCCAGACGCAAGGGTCCCATGTCGTCAGAGCCACGGGCAGTGAGTCGCTGGCGGAAGGTCGCCACCTCGCGCACGAACTGGTCACAGTCCAATCCCATCACGGTTCCTTGCTCGACCCCTCAGCTTGTCGAGGCCTTTCGCCAGTTGGTTGACCGCCCCGTGGTAGCTCCCCCGCCGGGCATGATACAAGCCGACACTGACCTGAATGATCCCTTGCACAAACCGCTTGACGGGTCCGCGCGGCAACGTCACCCACCGATGCTCCAAATGCTCGTGGGCCTCGAAGAACAAGCCCGGCATTGAAACAGAAGGCGGCCTCGGCGACCGTCTCGAGGAAGGGGCTCCATCGCGGTCAGCGCCGCCTCGACGTCTGCCTGCCTCTCGCAGGACCGCCAGATAGATCTGAACCACCTCATCGACCGAGGCGAGCCGCGCGACCATGCGCGGTCCGGGAGCGACGCCGACGGGTTCCGCCGCCCGCCACTGAAGCATCCCACCGAGACTCACCACGGCCTCCTGAAGCGCGGCCTGGACTGGATCCGGTCCGTGCCTTCAAGAGCGCGGCTCACCGGCACGACGCCGTTGGTTCCAGCCCGGTCGCGAGCTCGCAAAACACCGACAGCCAGCCCAGCGCCTCGCGCTTTCGCGGGATCCGCGAAAGCGGCAAGAAACACGTCCGTTAATTGATTCCGCAGCGCCCGGTCCAGCGGTAGCCTTCCGTCCACGGATAACCTCCCGAGCCGTCGCGGCCAAACCGGAACGTCTGGGCACCAAAAACAACCGCCCCGAGAATCGCGTGGATTCCCGGGGCGGCGCCTCAGTCACAGCAAAGCCGTGAGCCGACACCCGCTTCGATCTTCGGCGGCGGGCACACCCTCAGCGCCTCTCCTGTCTGATATTGCTCCGAGTGCTCAGCAGGAGGCGCAACGCTCAACCATCGGAAAAAGAGGTGTGCGAGGGAGTGGCTAGGCTTGTTCCTTCTCTTGGAAGGCACCGCACTTCTCGCAGATCTTCATCATGCGCGGGCGGGCCATGATCACCTGGGCCCAGATCAGCTCGCCGCCGCACTGGCAGGTGCCGACCGACTTCCGCACAGCGCTCTGGCGAGCCACCTTCTGTACCTTACTCTCAGCCATCTCTAGCCGCTCCCTTCTGCTGCATCCCGCAGCGTCAGAGGGGCACCGCTGCCCCCATGATGTGATCCCGAATCCGCCAACAGGGTTCACCCGCTGTGGCCAAAAGACGCATTAGGATAAGACCTGACCGGTCTGGAGGCAAGGAGAAAACGCTTCGGAAGGCTCCCAGGGTCCTCTTTGTAGGCTTCCTCGAACCCCGCCGACGGGCGTCATCCCCCACGCGCCATCCAGGAACACCCCACCCGGTCCGGTCATGGAACACCACCGCCCGCACCGGTGGCGGCGCGGGCGGTGGCGACTGTAACGACGCGTCGGAGATCCCTACTTGCAGTACTTCTTGTACCGGTCGTTGACCCGGCCCCAGTGCAGTCCGGCCAGGAAATTGTCGATGTACTTGGCGCGGGCCGGGCCGTCCTTGTGATAGTAGGCGTGCTCGAAGACGTCGCAGGCGACCAGCGGAATCCCGCCCCAGATGGCGCCGTAGTGGTGCTCGTCCACCAGGACGTTCAGGAGTCGCTGCGAGCCGAGGCGGTCGTAGACCAGCAAGCCCCAGCCGCTCAGCTTGGCGGACACCGTGGCCGCCTTGAAGTCCGCCTTCCACGCGTCGAAGGTGCCGAAGTCCCGCTCGATGGTCGCGAGGACGTCCGCGCCTTTCTTCGGATCCCCGTCGCCGCCGAGGACCTCCCAGTACACGTCGTGCAGCAGCGTCCCGGCGTGGTTCCAGGTGAAGCGGCGCTTCAGCTCGCCGATCACGCTGTAGTTGCCGTTGGCGCCGCGCGCGGTCCGCCGTCTCCAGCCCCTTCTCGATGTTGTTCAGCGCCGTCACGTACCCCTTGTGGTGCGTGTTGTAGTGCCAGTCCGTCGTTTCCGGGCTGACCACGTTCGCCAGCAGCTTCTTTGCCTCGTCGTCCGAATACGGCCGAGCCTTCAGCTTCCACTCGTATGCCATGGTTGTCCCCCTCCCCCTGTCTGTGATACCGCGAGCGGTGCTCGCGCTAGGTTCGTGACGCCGGCACCTGGTGCGGCCGGCTCGTAACTGCTGGCCCATCCCCAGTCCCGTCCCGGGCTGGAGCAGCTCCGGTCGCTGCTTGGCCGCCTCCCGCAGCGGCAGCAGCAGCCGCTCCTTGCTGTACACGAAATCGTCCCGATTGTACGACGCCAACTCGTACTGCTTGCCCATGAAGATGGCGTCCTCCGGGCAGGCCTCTTCGCACATCCCGCAGAAGATGCACCGCAGCATGTGGATCTTGTACACCTTGGCGTACCGTTCGCCGTGGGAGACCCGCTGCTCGTCGGTGTTCTCCGCCGCCTCGATGTAGATCGCATCCGCCGGGCAGGCGACGGCGCACAGCTCGCACCCGACGCAGCGCTCCAGCCCGTCCTCGTCCTTGACCAGGAAGTGCCGGCCGCGATACCGCGGCGCCAGCGGCAGGCGCTGCTCCGGATACGCGACCGTCACCGGCTTTCGAAAGATGTGCTTGAAGGTCGTCGCCAATCCTTTGGCCAGCTCGCTGAACATGGGAACTCCTCGACCGACGTCAGGCGAGCTTCTTCACGGCCGCCGTCACCTCGGCGTAGTTCGGCTCGACCTTGGGCTCGGGGGCCACCCACCGGTACCGGATCACCCCGGACTTGTCGATGACGAAGACCGCCCGCTTGGCCACCGTGAAGCCCTTGACGCCCGCCAGATCGTTGAACACCACGTCGTACTTCCCGATCGCCTCGCGGGTGATGTCCGAGAGCAGCGGAAAGTTCAGACCGTTCTTGGCCGCGAACTCCTTGTTGGCGAACGGCGAGTCCACGCTCACCCCCACCACCGCCGTGTTGGCGCTCGCGAAATCGTTCAGGCCGTCCCGGAAGGTGCACAACTCCTTCTGGCAGACCCCGGTGAACGCCGCCGGATAGAACGCCAGGACGACGTTCTTGTCCGCGAAGTCCTTCAGCCCGACCGCCTTCAGATCGGTTCCAACGAGCGTGAACTCCGGTGCCTTCTGTCCGACTTCTGCTGCCATGGTGTGCTCCTTTTCTGAACGTTCGACGTTCGAGGTTCGAGGTTGATCGGGCCACGTCTCGAGTGCGTGGCCGTACCCGCCGCGGTGGCCCGGTGTCGCCCTCCACATCGCGGCGCTACGCCGTTGTCAAAGAATAACTTGACCGGAGAAATTTCGGAACGGCATAAGGAGCCGTAACGAAATTCCTGAAAACTGGCCAAGTTATCTCGTCACGGCTCCTAAGGGCGCCGTGCTTCCCCCGGCATCCCGTGAAGGGCCCAATCCAGCAACTCCACCGGATGGACGGCGCGGGTGCGCGCCCCTGCCTGCTGCAGCCCGAGCGCGATCTGCAGCAGACAGCCGATGTTGCCGGCTGCGACGAAGTCCGTGTCCGCCTCCCGGATGCGGTCCACCTTGCGCGCGAGGAGGCGGTTCGCCATCTCCGGCTGCAGCAGGTTGTACGTCCCGGCGCTGCCGCAGCAGAGGTCCGACTCGGTCAACTCCACGAGCCGCAATCCCGGGATCTGCTGCAGGACCGATCCGCGGCTCGCTGCGGATCCGCTGCGCGTGGGCGAGGTGGCAGGCCTCGTGGTACGTCACCGACGCCGACACCGGGCGCAGCTCCCCGTTCCAGGAGACATCCGCCAGGACCTGGGTGACGTCGCGGACCTTCGCGCTGAACCGTCGGCCCGTGCCCGCCAGGCCGGGTCGTCGCGCAACAGGTGCCCGTACTCCTTCATCGCCGCGCCGCAGCCGGCGGCGTTGGCGACCACCAGATCCACCTCCGCCTTCTCGAAGGTCTCGATGACCGCGCGCGCCATGCTCCGCGCTTCGCCCAGATCGCCGCTGTGCGCGTGGAGCGCGCCGCAGCAGCCCTGGGTCGGGGGTGTCACCACGTCGTAGCCGGCCGCGGCCAGCACCCGGACCGTCGCCCGGTTGAGCCCCGGCAGCAGATAGCGTTGCGCGCACCCGGTCAGGAACCCGACCCGGCCCCGCCGGGGGCGCGCGGCCGGCGTCACCTCGGGAAGCGGGCGGCGCTCCCGCGGGGACGGAACCGTCGGCAGGAGCGCCTCCATCTGCGCCATGCGCGGCGGACAGCGCCCGCAGAATCCCAGAGGCGCGAACCGCCCGCGAGAATCCGAACCGCTGGTACGCGTACAGGGCGTGGAGCGCCCATCGCAACCGACGCGGATAGGGGAACAGATGCTCCAGGAGCCAGCGCATCAGACGATCCGCCGGCGCACGCTCGTACTCCGCCTCGATCGCCTCGCGCGCCTCCTCCAGGGCATGGCCGTAGATCACACCGGACGGACACGCCACCTCGCACGCCAGGCACCCCAGGCATTGATCGAGGTGCTTGACGAGCTCCGGGCTGAAACCGCCCCGCCCGTCGCCCAGGGCGCGGACCATGGCAATCCGGCCCCGCGGCGACGACATCTCGATCCCCGTCGTCAGATACGTCGGGCAACTGGCGAGGCACAGGCCGCAGTGCACGCAGTCCTGGATCGGCGGCCACCCCGCCCAATTCTGTGGCAAGCGACGGCACGGGCGCGTCATTTGTCCCGGATCCGGACACCGCCGTCCCTGTTATCATCCCATCCATATTGGACATTGGTCATTGGTCATGAAATCCGGATTATTCACGAAAGCTTCGTGAATAATCCGGGCTAGATGCCGGCCGCGAATCGTCCCGGGTTCAACACCTGCGTCGCGTCGAACGCCGTCTTGATTTGTCGCATCAACCCCGCCCCGTCGGGCGCCGGTCCCCACAGGTCGAGCGTTGCGCGGATCGGGGCGGGGGCTGCCGTCACGACCAAGAACCCGCCGAGCGCACCCGCGGCCTCTCGTGCCGCCGCCAGCCCGGCGGCCGCGGCAGGCAGGGTCGGTGCAAACAGTTCGCCCCGGAGCACTCCATGGGCCACCGTGGCCGCCATCGCGATCCGATTCGGAGCCGCGGCGTCGCGGAGAGCCCGCATGGCTTTGGCGCAATCGGAGGGTAAGACACTCGCGCGCCACTGGATTCGACACGCCCCCGCCTCGGCGTGCGAGCGCCAGGGAAAATCCTGGAGCATCCGCCACACCGCCGGGCCGTTGTCCATGGCGGCGACGCGCAACCCGGTCTCTTCCGCAAGTCGTTCCAGCGTCGCCGCCTGGTCCTCCACCGCCTCCTTCACCCCCGCGAAGGAGACCGTCAGCGTCGGGCCGGGACCCGGCGCGCCGCAAACCGGCCCGCCGGTTCCGTCCAGCAACTCGACCCGATTCGGCGCCAGGTGCGAGCCGAGCAGCCGCAGCGCGAGATCGTGGTACCGCTCGAGGTTGCCGCCGAGGAGCCACCAGCCCCGCTCCACCGCGGGGCGTGGCTGAACCCGCAGCGTGGTCTCGAGGATCACACCCAACGTGCCGTAGGCGCCCACGTGTAGCTTGGTCAGGTCATAGGCCGTGGCATTCTTCACGACGCGGGCGCCGGCCTTGGTGATGGTGCCGTCCGCTTGCGCCACGCGGATCTCCAGCACCAGGTCGCGGACCGTCCCGTACCGGCAGCGCAACGGGCCGTTGAGATTCGCGGCCACGACGCCGCCGACAGTCGCGCGATCCGCCAGGGGCGGGTCCAGCGCGAGAAACTGGCCGGCCTCGCCGAGGCGCCGCTGCAGATCCTCCACCCCGATTCCCGCCTGGACGGTGACGGTCATGTCCGCCGGCTCGTACGCGAGCACCCGGTTCAGCCGCGCGAAGATCCAAGGCCAGGTCATAGCGCATCGGCAGCCTTCCGACGGACTGGTGCGCGCCGTGGCCCCACGGCACGACGCCTAACCCTTGCTGCGACGCCATGAGCAGCGTGCGGGACACGTCACCCTCGTCGCGCGGGAGCACCGCCGCCCCGGGCACCACGTCATCCAAGCGGTACGCCGCGGTGTCCGCCCCTTGGCGAACGCCGTCGGGTCCGACGATGGCGTGCAGCGCGGGCAGGACTCGCGCCGTCGCCTCGGCACTCGTCATGGGCTCGCCTCTCTCAGCCGCGCTTCGGGAAAGATCTTGCCGGGATTGCAGAGGCCGCCGGGATCGAGAACCGCCTGCACCCGTTGCATGGCAGCCAGATCGTCATCGCTGTACATCAAGCGCAGGTACTCTCGCTTCTCGACGCCGATGCCGTGCTCGCCACTCACCGTCCCGCCCGCGCGGATGCAGCACCGCATGATCTCGTCGCCGGCAGCCATCGCCCGCTCGAACTGGCCCGGCACGCGGTCGTCGTAGCAGAGCAACGGGTGGATGTTCCCGTCCCCTGCGTGAAAGACATTGGGCACCCGCACCCCATACTGCACCCCGATGGCCGCAATCTCTTGAAGCACCGCCGCCAGCTTGGTCCGCGGCACGACCGCGTCTTGATGGTAGTAATTCCGCGTCATCCGCCCGAACGCCCCCGCGGCGGACTTGCGTCCCTTCCACAGGAGTGCCCGCTCCTCCTCGCTCTGCGCCACCCTGGCGTCGAGGCAACCGTGCGCTCGACACTCCTGCTCGACCTCGAACCCCTCGGTGGCGATTTCCGCGGACAGGCCCTCCAGTTCGATCAGGAGGACCGCCCCGGCGTCCAGCGGATACCCGGCGTGGGCGTACGCCTCGACCGCCTGGGTGGTTTCCTGGTCGATCATTTCCAGCGCGACGGGGACGATCCCGCGGGCGATGATCCCGGAGACCGCGTTGCTCGCCTCCTCGACGCTCCGGAACACTCCCAGGATGGTCTTCACGGCCTGCGGGAGCGGGAGCAATCGCACGATCACCTCGGTGCAGATGCCCAGCGTCCCTTCCGACCCCACGAAGAGACCGAGCAAATCGTACCCCGCCTGGTCGGCCAACCGCCCGCCGAACTGGACGATCTCCCCGCTCGGGAGGACCACCGTGGCCCCGAGCACGTGGTTCTTGGTCGCCCCGTACTTCAGGCAGTGCGGTCCGCCGGCGTTCTCCGCCACGTTCCCGCCGATGGTGCAGGCCTGCTGGCTGGCCGGGTCGGGGGCGAAAAAGAATCCGCGCGGCGTCGACCGCGCGGCTGATCGCCAGGTTGACGCACCCGGCCTCGACGGTCGCGGTTCGGTTGGGAAGGTCGATTTCCAGGATGCGATTCATGCGGGTGAGGACAATCAGCACGCCGCCTGCCGTGGCTATGGCCCCGCCGGAGAGCCCCGTGCCGGCCCCCCGAGGGACGATCGGGACCCCCTCGGTCGCGCAGAGCCTCACCACCGACGCCACCTGGTCGGTGCTGGTCGGCAAGACGACGAGATCGGGCGCCGCCCGGTGGTGCGTGGTGAGCGCGTCGCGCTCATACACGCGAAGCTCGTCGGGCGCAGACACGACCCCGTCGGTGCCCACAATCTTTTTGACAGGCATGGAGAAGGCGACAACGTGTCTGGATTGTCATGGGGACAGCGGCCACGAGGAAACCGTCAGGTTATCCGCGTCGGGCGGAGCGTGAGGTCCCCCCGGCGACGCGAGGAGTGGTCTTGACCGGTCCGGAGCGGGTCGCCGTCATTCCACGACCCAGGTCTCGCCCCGCTTGAACAGGCCGTTGATGTCCCCGTCCCCCTGCTTCTGTCGGGCCGCGTCCACTTGTTTGGCCATGGCGTCCTCGTAGGCGGGACGGGCCATCGCATGGAAGACGCCGATGGGGGTCGGGTTCTCGAGATGCGCCAGCATGTAGGCCAGCGGGCGATTGCGCTCGTCGTGCACCAAGAGATCGGACTCCGAGGTTCCGTTCCCGAGCGTGACCACTTCGAGGGAGCCGCCGGCGCCGAGCCGAAGCCCCTTGTCCCGATTCTTGCCGAAGATCAGCGGCTTGCCGTGTTCCAGCAGGAGCACCGTGTCGGCCTTGGTCGCCTTGTCGGTCAACCTCTCCCACGCGCCGTCGTTGAAGATATTACAGTTCTGCAAAATCTCGATGAAGGCGCCGCCCGGGTGGTCGTACGCGCGACGCAAGATGTCCTGCAGGGATTTCGCCTCCACGTCGATGGTCCGCGCGACGAAACTCGCATCCACCCCCATGGCGACCGCGATCGGGTTGAAGGGGTAATCCACCGACCCGAACGGGGTGGACTTGGTCACCTTGCCGATCTCGGAGGTCGGGGAGTACTGCCCTTTGGTCAGCCCATAGATTCGGTTGTTGAACAGGAGGATCTTCAGGCCCACATTCCGGCGGAGGGCATGAATCAGGTGATTGCCCCCGATGCTCAGCCCGTCCCCGTCACCGGTGACCACCCACACCGACAAGTCCGGGCGGGCGATCTTCAGGCCGGTGGCGATGGCCGGCGCCCGCCCGTGAATGCTGTGGAACCCGTAGGTATTCATGTAGTAGGGGAACCGGCTGGAACACCCGATGCCGGAGACGAAGACGAATCTCTCGCGGGGAAGCCCCAGTTCGGGCATCACGCGCTGGACTTGCGCCAAGATCGAATAATCTCCACACCCCGGACACCACCGGACATCCTGGTCGGAGATGAAGTCCTTCCGGGTCAGCTTGGGTGTTGCCGTGGCGGTGGCCGTGTCGGTCATCCTACCCCTCCAATGCTCGCCGAATCCCGTCGGCGATCTCCGAAACCTTGAACGGCTGCCCCTGGATCTTGTTCAACCCCACGGCGTCTACCAGATAGGTGGCGCGCAGAATCATCCGGAGTTGCCCCATGTTCATCTCGGGGACGAGGATCTTCTTGAAGCCCTTGAGCACCGCCGCGAGGTCGGGCGGCAGGGGATTGAGATGGCGCAAGTGAACGTGCGAAACCTGCGTCCCCTGCGCTCGCAGTTGGTCGACGGCGGCGGCGATGGATCCGAAGGTGCTGCCCCAGCCGACGACCACGAGATCGCCCTTCGGCTCTCCGCGCACCACCGTGGGTGGGATGTCCTGCTGGACCGCCTCCACCTTGCGCGCTCGCGCGTGCGTCATGCGCTCGTGGTTGGCCGGGTCGTAGCTGATATTTCCAGTCCCGTCCGCTTTCTCGATCCCGCCGATCCGATGCTCCAGACCTGGTGTCCCGGGTCTCACCCACGGCCTCGCCAACGTCTTCGGATCCCGGAGATACGGGAAGAACCCGTTCGGATCGGTTCGGAATTCCACCGGTATCGGCGCCAGGTCTTCGAAACGGGGCAGGTTCCACGGCTCGGAGCCGTTTGCCAGATATCCGTCGGTGAGCAGAATCACAGGGGTCATATACTTGACGGCGATGCGTGTCGCCTCGTATGCCGCCGCGAAGCAGTCGGCGGGGGTCGCCGCCGCAATCACGGGCAAGGGCGAGTCGCTATTCCGACCGAAGATGGCCTGCAGAAGATCGGCCTGCTCCGTCTTGGTCGGCAGACCCGTGCTCGGCCCGCCCCGCTGCACGTTGCAGATGACCAGCGGCAACTCCACCATCACGGCCAGATTGATCGCCTCTTGTTTCAGGGCGATTCCGGGACCACTGCTGGTCGTCACACCGATGACTCCGCCGAACGACGCCCCGAGCGCAGAGCAGACACCCGCGATCTCGTCCTCCGCCTGAAACGTCATGACCCCGAACTGCTTGTAATACGACAACTCGTGCAAGATGTCGCTGGCCGGCGTGATCGGATAACTTCCCAGAAACAGCGGCAGGCCCGCTTTCTTCGCCGCCGCCACCAGCCCGAGCGCGACCGCGGAATTCCCGGTGATGTTCCGGTAGGTCCCGGGGGGAATCCGCGCGGGCCTGACCTCATACTGAACGGCGAACATCTCGGTCGTTTCGCCGAAGTGGTAGCCCGCCTTGAGGACACGCGTGTTGGCCTCGACGAGCTCGGGCGTCTTCTTGAATTTGTCCTGGATCCATTTGATGGTGGGCTCGATCGGTCGGCTGTACAGCCACGAGCACAGGCCGAGGGCAAAGAAGTTCTTGCAGCGGGTAGCGACCTTGTTCGAGAGCTTGAGATCCTCCAGCGTCCGCAAGGTCATGCCCGTCATGTCCACCGTCACGGTCTGACACTTCGCCAGGGAGCCGTTTTCCAGCGGATTCCCCTCGTATCCGGCCTTTTTGAGGTTTGCCTCGTCGAACCCGTCGCGATCCGCGAGGAGCAGGCCGCCCACCTTCAGGTCGCCGATATTCACTTTGAGGGCGGCAGGATTCATGACCACGAGGACGTCAGGACTGTCGCCCGGCGTGTAGATGTCGAGACTGCTGAAGTTGAGCTGGAAACCACTGACGCCGGCCAACGTCCCCGCCGGTGCCCGGATCTCCGCCGGGAAGTCGGGAAGCGTCCCGATGTCGTTCCCGGCCAGCGCGGACTCCGTGGTAAACTGCATGCCGGTAAGTTGCATGCCGTCCCCGGAGTCGCCGGCAAAACGGATGACCACGCTCTCCCGCTGCTCTTTACGTTTTGCGGCTGCCGCCTCATCCACCTGCGTCTCCACAGTCATTGATGCCTCACGCTCCTCTACGTCTCGCGGTTGCCACCGATTGGTTGCTTCCCCTCCCACTCGGCCGATCCCTAAGATGCCGAGGTAGTGGAAGATCTAATAGAGCGGAATAACCTTATAAATTAGCCTGTTCCCATGGAAAGCTCAGAAGATCCTTCCTGGAATTTCGTTCCTGCTTGATCTTCTCCTGCAGGAGCATGATCCCGTGGATCAACTGCTCGGGGCGCGGCGGGCATCCCGGCACGTACACATCAACGGGCACCACCTGATCGACACCCTGCACGATCGTGTACGTGTTGAACACGCCGCCACACGAGGCGCACGCCCCCATCGCGATGACCCACTTTGGGTCTGGCATCTGGTCGTAGATCTTGCGCAGAACCGGGGCCATTTTCCGGCTCACCCGGCCCGCCACGATCATGAGGTCGGCCTGTCGCGGAGACGCCCGAAAGACCTCCGCCCCGAACCGGGCCAGGTCGAACCGGGAGGCGCCCGTCGCCATCATCTCGATCGCGCAACACGCCAGGCCAAAGGTGGCCGGCCAGATCGAAGAGCGGCGCGCCCAGTTGACCATCTTGTCGAGAGAGGTCAAAAGGATCCCCCGCTCGACCTCTTCCCGTATGGCCTGGTCGGCGATCGCCTCTCCGCTAAAGGCGCCTGCCGTCGTCCCGGACACTGTCATCGTGGGCCTTCTTCATCTTTTTTCAGGGGACAAATTCCTCGTCCGACCGTCCGAGCCCCGCCTCCCCCGCCCCGCCGACGTGGGGCGGGATAGGTTGAGCCGCCGGTCACGCGGTGAAGCTTGACCCGCACCCGCACCCCCCCTTCGCGTTGGGGTTCTTCATGGTGAATCCGGCCCCGTTCAAGCCGTCCACGTAGTCGATCTCGGTGCCGACGAGGTACAGGAACGACTTCGGGTCCACGACGACCTTCACACCGTCCGACTCGAAGATCTGATCGCCCGCCTGCGGGGTATCGAAAACCAGCTGGTATTGAAACCCGGAGCACCCCCCTCCGACAACGCGCACGCGCAGCCCGGTATCTTCCGAGGCCGCCTGCGCCGCCTTGATGTCCTTGATCTTGGTGGCTGCTTGTGTCGTGACGGTGATCATGAACCTATGCCTCCTGTGACGGTTCCAGTGCCGAAAACACGCTCCACTCGCCTCAGACGCACGCCGGACTCTCGGTCGGCGCGCCCTCTGTTCTGTTCGTATCTGCCGTGCGTCCTGCCGCCTCGATGATCGCTTGCATGTGCAACGGGATCATCGTGCGCCCGGCCAATGCAGGACATGGCGGGCAGACATTCGGGCCGGGTTCGTGCGGACATCGCGCGCACGTTGTGAGTATCTCCATGGTTTCTCGAATCGAATCCTGCATCGCCCGGTACTGCGAGATCCGCTGTTCCATCACCCGGAGATGCTCCTGCAGCACACCGCGCAGAGCCGGAGCGATTTCGGCTCCCGTGCGCCCGCGCTGCCGCTTGTCGAAGAACGCCTTCACCTGCGCCAGCGGCATGTCGAGAATCTGCAGGCTTCGAATCAGATGAAGCTTGCGGAGCTCTTCCTCCTCGTAGAGGCGGAATCCGCCCTTGGTCCGCCCGATGGGCGCGATGAGGCCTCGCTCTTCGTAATAACGGATGGTGCGCATAGTTGTTCCCGCTCGGCGGGCGAGATCGCCGATGGTCATTACCGCCTTGTCACGCTGCGTTCCGTTCTGATAAACCATTGTTTACCGTAGTAGTCCTGTATGAATATAAGCGCAGTATACCCATACTTGACGTCGACGTCAATGAATGTCTTTCTCACGACAAGAGACTCCGATAACTGATTGCCGAATTGGACGCTGCCGCCTCGGAAGCTCGGTGGCTGTCACCTCCACGCTCAGCAACTGAGCGGTCAGTCAACGCCCCAAGCACACACCGCCATGTCTCTGCCGAGGTTACTTTAGGATGCCGGAGGCCGCCAGATCCCCCACTTCATCTCCGAGGGACCGAAGCCGGCGATAACATGCGGCAATCTCGGTGTGGGGAAGGACCGGCAGTGTCCGGTCCATCGCATTCAGCCGATCCCCGAGTTCTCTCGCCTCGCGGAGAATCTCCAGCACGCGCTTCATCGTGCCGTCCGCGGGAATGCGCTCGAAGAAGCCCGTGATCGCGTCTTCGTCCATCCGATCCAGGTCCTCGACAAATTCTTGTCGCTCCTGCGCGGCAGTCTCGGCGGGCAGAAGTTGTGCGTACACCTTCAGCCGCATCGTCCGATAGCGAAGATCCGACATTTAGACCTCCAACTCTTTTGGGTAGGCCGTCAGGTTGACACATCCGCTCTCGGTGACCACCACCACGTCCTCCAGCCGCACCCCACCGATCCCCGGATAGTAGAGGCCCGGCTCCACCGTCACCACATTCCCCGTGCGCAGCGTCGCCGGCACCTTCGAGACCCGTGGAAGTTCGTGCACCTCCAGGCCTAGCCCGTGACCCGTCCCGTGGAAGAACCCCTGCATGCGTCCGTTCACTTCTCCGGTCTGGAAACCATGCCGCTCCATCGTCGCGTGCACTTCCCGATGGATCGTCTCGCCGTCGGCGCCGTCACGGATGAGGTGGAGCGCGCAGGCTTGCCCATCGGCCACGGCGCGATACATCTTGCGCACCGTCTCGGTGGCCGGCCCCTTGACCACCGTGCGCGTGATATCGGCGAAATACCGGCTTTGTTCATCGCGCGGGAACACGTCGAGAATGATCGTCTGCCCGGCCCGAAGGGGTCCGCTCCCCTGGTTGTGGGGATCGCACGCCGCCTCTCCGCATGCGACGATGGTGCGCTGGCCCAGCAGGCCGTCCTCCAGCAGTTGCGCGCCGATCAGATGTCTCACCTTTTCGGAGGTCAAAACCTCCCCCTTCCATCGAAGCGAGCCGTTGTCGATCTCCGCTTCGCGAATGGCATCGATCGCCGCGTTCAGGGCCGCCTCCGTCCGGCGCATGGCTTGGGTGATCGCCTCGACCTCTGCGGGTAACTTGACGAGGCGTTCCTCGAAGAATGGCTCCCGCCGGACTTGCACCTCGATGGCCCGCCCGCGCAAACCATCCCCGTACTCGATGGGAAAACTGCCCGGCACCACGACCCGGTCAATGCCCCGCTCCGCCAGGAACGCACAGAGGGAATCGAGCAGGCTGGGTCGGGCTACCCCCGCGGCCTTGGCGCGCTCCTCGTACGTTCGGATCGGCAGCACCGTGTCCACCTGGGCCTGCCATCGCGCCCGATCCACCTCGAGATCGGACATCAAGAGGATCTTCTCCTCGGGAGTCCAAACGAACACGAAGGCATCCGGCGCCAGAAAGCGTGTCGCGTAGAACAGGTTCGCGTCGGTTTCGCTGGCGCCGATGATGAGTCGAGTGTCACGCATCGCGAGGGTTCCTCTTCGTGAGTGCCACCTGTCACGCCTGGTGCATCGTCATCGGTTCCAGCACGGCTGTTCCCGGTCCGGAAACGCTCGATCCCTAATGGGCTGATATCCATGCTGGTCCGGCCGGTGAGGATCAGCTCCGCCATCAGCTTCCCGACGATCGGGCCGTGCTGGAAGCCGTGGCCGCTATGGCCACCCGCGACGTAGAAACCCGGAAGTTCCGGGACCGGACCGAGGATGGCATTGTTGTCGGGCGAAATCTCATACAGGCCCGCCCATCCCCGGTGGATCTCCGCCTCCGCCAAGAGCGGGAGGCGCACCACGGCCTGCTCGACGCTTTCCGCCAAATGCTCCCAATCGACATTGGTGTTGAAGGTGCTGTCCTCGTCTTTCGGACCCGAGAAGAGGCAGCCGCCCAGCTCGGCCCGAAAGTACCAGTTTCGATGGTAGTCGATGGTCAAGGGCGGCTCCACGGCGAACGCCGGAATCGGATGCGTCGTGAAGAGCTGCCGCCGAAATGGCTTGATCGGCACGTCCACTCCCGCCATCTGCCCGATCCGCCCGGCGAATGCCCCCGCGGCATTCACGATCACCGGGGCGTGCACGGGGCCCTCGCGCGTCTCCACCCCGGTCACCCGGTCCCCCGATCGCAGGATACCGGTCACCGCCCGCTGCTCGCAAAAGCGCACGTCGCGCCGCCGCGCCGCCGCGGCATATCCCATGGTCACCTCATAGGGCGCCGCGTACCCGTCGGTCGGACAGTAGCTTCCTCCCAGGATCCCGTCCAGCTGGAGGAAAGGTACCAGCCGGCGGATGTCGTCAGGGTGGACGATCCGAACCGGCACGCCGCAACCCTGCTGCAGCTCCACGTTGCGCTGAAAAAGGGTCAACTCCTCCGGCGTGGATGCCAGAAAGAGATACCCGACCCGCCGGAATCCGGGATCGACGCCCAGTTCCTCGGGCATGCGATCGAACATGCGGATGCTCTCCAGGGAGAGCCCGACGTTCAGCGCCGTCGCGAATTGCTGCCGGATGCCCCCAGCCGATTTCCCCGTCGAGCCGGAGCAGATGAGATCCTGCTCCAGCACCACGACGCGGGGTGCGCCCTGCAGTGCAAGGTGATACGCAAGGCTGCACCCAACGATGCCCGCACCGATGATCAGAATGTCGGCCGTCTCAGTCATGGTCACCCTGTGCGTGCTGTGTGTCCCGGATAGCGAGAAGCCCGCGCAACCACCGCCGTTCCGGCGAAAGCAAGCGCGGGCCCCGATTACATAGGAGAAGCCGTCGGCGTCGATTGCCGGCTACTCTATCCCTCCGAAAAGAGTCATGTCAAGCCTTACCGTCCGCGAACCCCTGGCCGGATCGGACGCCTTGAATCTGGCGCCCACGCTACGGAAGCGTCGTCGACCCCATGAGATACGCGTCCATACCCCGGGCCGCCTGCCGCCCTTCGGCGATCGCCCAGACGACCAACGATTGGCCGCGCGCCGTGTCGCCCGCGGCGAAGATGCCCGGGATACCGGTCATCTTGTTGGCGTCCACCGCCACCGTCCCGCGTTCGGTGATCGTGACGCCGAGTTGCGCGAGCATCGTGTTCCGCTCCGGCCCCAAGAATCCCATGGCCAAGAAGACCAGATCAACGTCCATCTCGAACTCGGTCCCCGCCAACTCGCGCATCGTCGGCCGACCGCTCGGATCTGGCGTGAATTCCACACGGACCCCGTGCAGACGCTTCACCCGGCCTTCTTCGCCGGAGAAACGGCGTGTCGAGATGCAGTAGTCGCGGTCGCCCCCTTCCTCGTGCGCCGTGGACACTCGAAAGATATTCGGCCAGAGCGGCCACGGGTTGTCCGGGGTCCGCGACGCGGGCGGTCGCGGCAAGAGCTCGAACTGGGTGACCGAAGCGGCACCTTGACGATGGGCCGTCCCGAGGCAGTCTGCTCCGGTATCCCCGCCCCCGATGATCACCACCCGTTTACCCTTCGCCGAGATGAGGGTGGCCTCGGGTACCGTATCGCCCTCGCAGCGTCGGTTGCCCTGCGGGAGGTATTCCATGGCGAAATGGATCCCGTCGAGATCCCTCCCGGGAACCTTGAGATCACGCGGGAGCGTCGCGCCGGCGGCGAGGAGGATGGCGTCGAACTCCGACCGGAGATCCTCCACCGAGATGTTCACGCCCACCTCGGCGTTGGGGCGGAAGATGATCCCCTCGGCCGTCATGAGCTTCAAGCGACGATCCAGGATGCCCTTCTCCAGCTTGAACTCCGGGATACCGTAGCGCAAGAGACCGCCGATTCGATCCGCTCGCTCGAAGACGGTTACGCGGTGGCCGGCACGGTTCAGTTGGTCCGCGGCGGCCAGACCGCAGGGTCCCGAACCGACGACGGCGACCGACTTGGCGGTGCGGACCAGAGGTGGCTCCGGTTTGACCCAGCCGTGCCGGAAGGCATGCTCGATGATTTCCAGCTCGATCTGCTTGATCGTCACCGGGTCGGAATTGATCGCGAGAACGCAGGAGCCTTCGCAGGGTGCCGGGCAAAGCCGGCCGGTGAACTCCGGAAAATTGTTGGTGGCGAGCAGGCGGTCCAGCGCCTCGCGCCACCGGTTCCGATACACCAAGTCGTTCCAGTCGGGGATGATATTCCCGAGGGGGCAACCCTTGTGACAGAAGGGGATCCCGCAGTTCATGCAGCGCGCGCCCTGCGCGCGTACCTTCTCCTCGGGGAGTTCACGGTTGATCTCCCGCCAGTCCTTGACCCGCTCTGCCACCGGCCGCCGCTCGGGCAGTTCGCGCCCGATCTCCAGGAATCCCGTCGGCTTACCCATTCTGCACCCCCAGCAGCTCGTTCCAGGACGGTTCCCGCCCCTCGCTCTTGGCCTTTGCCTGGGCGGTGAGGACGCGCCGGTAATCCCGCGGCATGATCTTGACGAACTTCGGCCGAAGAGCGTCCCACGCAGCCAGCACCTTGGCCGCGCGGTTGCTCTGCGTATGCTCGGAATGCTTGCGGATGAGCGCGAGGACCAGCGCGATATCCTCCGCGTCCTCCAGCGGCTCGAGTTCCACCAGGTCGCGGTTGCACCGCCGCGGGAAATCGCCGGCCTCGTCCAAGACGTAGGCGACGCCGCCGCTCATGCCCGCGGCGAAGTTCCGACCGGTGGCGCCCAGGACCACCACGCGTCCTCCGGTCATGTATTCGCAGCCGTGATCGCCCACGCCCTCGACCACCGTGTGCGCGCCACTGTTCCGAACACAGAACCGCTCCCCGGCCAGGCCTCGGAGGAAGGCTTCCCCCGAGGTGGCGCCGTAGAGGGCGACGTTCCCGACCAGGATGTTCTCCTCGGCAGGGAAGGTCGAAACCGACGGCGGAAATACGATCAGGCGGCCGCCCGACAACCCCTTGCCGAAATAGTCGTTGGCGTCCCCTTCCAGGACCATGGTGATGCCACGGGGAACGAACGCCCCGAAACTCTGGCCGGCGGACCCGGTGAACCGAATGCGGATCGTGTCATCCGGAAGCCCGCTGCCGCCGTATCGCTTCGTGAGGTGATACCCGAGGATCGTACCGACGGTCCGGTTGACGTTCTTGATGGGCAACTCCAGAGCCACCGGCGTCCCGTGCTCCAGCGCCTCTGCGCAGCGAGCGACCAACGCATGGTCCAGGGCCCTGTCCAGTCCGTGGTCCTGGGCCACCACCCGACGCACGGCGACCTCAGGTCCGACCTCGGGCCGGGCAAGGATCTTGGAGAAGTCGAGCCCCCTGGCTTTCCAGTGCTCGACGGCCGTCCGCGTCTCGAGACGATCCGAGCGGCCGATCATCTCGTTCACCGTGCGGAACCCGAGCTGCGCCATATACTCGCGCACCTCTTGCGCAATGAAACGGAAGAAGTGCTCGACGTATTCCGGCTTCCCTGTGAACCGCTTGCGAAGCTCGGGATCCTGGGTGGCCACACCCACCGGGCAGGTGTTGAGGTGACAAACGCGCATCATGACGCAGCCCATGACGACCAGCGGGGCCGTGGCGAACCCAAATTCCTCGGCGCCCAGGAGCGCCGCGATCACCACGTCGCGCCCGGTCTTGAGCTGTCCGTCGGTCTGGACGATGATCCGGTCCCGCAGCCTGTTCAGGACCAGGACCTGCTGCGTCTCCGCCAGGCCCAGCTCCCACGGGACTCCGGAATGCTTGATGGCGGTGAGCGGCGAGGCGCCCGTGCCCCCGTCGTGCCCGCTGATCAGGACGACGTCCGCATGGGCCTTGCTGACCCCGGCAGCCACCGTCCCCACCCCGATCTCGGCGACCAGCTTCACGCTCACCCGCGCCTCCGGGTTGGCGTTCTTCAGGTCGTAGATGAGCTGGGCCAGATCCTCGATCGAGTAGATGTCGTGGTGCGGCGGCGGCGAGATGAGCTGGACACCCGGCGTGGAATGCCGCACCTTGGCGATCCACGGATAGACCTTGTGGCCGGGCAGTTGCCCGCCCTCGCCCGGCTTCGCCCCCTGCGCCATCTTGATCTGAAGTTCCTCGGCGTTGACCAGATACTCGCTGGTGACACCGAAGCGGCCCGACGCCACCTGTTTCACGGCGCTCCGCCGCCAGTCTCCGTTCGGATCACGGACAAAGCGCGCGGAATCCTCGCCGCCTTCGCCCGTATTGCTCCGACCGCCCAACCGGTTCATCGCGATGGCCAGCGTCTCGTGCGCCTCCTGGCTGATCGACCCGTAGGACATCGCCCCGGTCGCGAAACGCTTGACGATGCTCTCGACGGGCTCGACCTCTTCGATGGGGATCGGGGTCGCGGCCGGCGTGATCTCCAGAAGCCCGCGGAGCGTGTAGTGCCGGCGGCTCTGATCGTTCACCAGTTGGCTGTACTCCTTGAAGACCCCGTATTGGCCGGATCGGCAGGCATGCTGCAGCTTGAAAATCGTGTCGGGGTTGAAGAGGTGATTCTCCCCGTCCTGCCGCCACTGGTACTCCCCGCCCCATTCCAGGTCGGGTTTGCGGATCAGCCGATCCGGGAACGCCCGCCGGTGGCGCCGGAGGACCTCTTCGGCGATGACCTCGAGTCCGACGCCGCCAACCCGCGAGGCCGTCCAGGTGAAATACTCGTTGACGAACTCCTCGTTGAGGCCCACCGCCTCGAAGATCTGTGCGCCGCAATAGCTCTGGATGGTGGAGATCCCCATCTTCGACATGACCTTGAGGATCCCCTTGTTGAGGGCCTTGATGTAGTTCTTGACCGCCTTCTCGTGGGTCAGGTCGTCGGGCAGTCCGCCCTGCGCGAGCATGTCATCCAGCGTCTCGAAGGCCAGGTAGGGGTTGATGGCGCCCGCGCCGTACCCCATCAGCAGTGCGCAGTGGTGGACCTCGCGCGCCTCGCCGGTCTCGATCACCAGCCCCACCGTGGTCCGCATCCCCTTGCGGATCAGGTGGTGGTGGACGGCCGCGGTCGCCAGCAGCGCGGGGATCGGGGCGTGCTCCAGATCCACGCCGCGATCCGAGAGGATCAGGATGGTGTAGCCGCGCTCGATGGCCTGGCTCACCTTCTGGCACAACGCCTCCAGCGCCCGCACCAGGCCCCGCTTCCCCTCGGCCACCGGAAAGAGCATCGGCAGCGTCATCGAGCGAAACCCGTGGCTCGTGATATGGCGCAGCTTGGCCGTCTCGTCGTTGCTCAGGATGGGGGACGGGATGGTGATCTGCTGGCAGCTCTCCGGCTCCGGTCTGAGCAGATTCCGTTCCGGGCCGATGGTGCTCTCCATCGAGGTCACCAACTCCTCACGGATGGCGTCCAGGGGCGGGTTCGTCACCTGGGCGAAGAGCTGCTTGAAGTAGTCGTAGAGCATCCGCGGCCGATCCGAGAGGACGGCCAGCGAGGTGTCGGTCCCCATGGATCCGACCGGCTCTTCGCCCGTGTCGCCATGGGCGCCAGGATGATCCGCAGGTCCTCATGGGTGTACCCGAAGACCTGCTGGCGCTGCAGCGACCGTCTCGTGATCCGGCGCGTGGACCGGGGCGGCCGGCAGGTCGTCGATGTGCACCGCGTGCTGCCGCAGCCACTCCCCATAGGGCTGTTCCGTCGCGATGGTGCGTTTCAACTCCGCGTCGTCGATGATCCGGCCCTGGGCGGTGTCCACCAGGAACATGCGCCCGGGGTGGAGCCGCTCCTTGAGCACGATGTCCTCGGGCGGAATGTCGAGCACCCCGACCTCGGACGCGAGGATCAGCAGATCGTCCCGGGTCACGTAGTAGCGCGACGGCCGCAGGCCGTTCCGGTCCAGGACCGCCCCGATCACGGTCCCGTCCGTGAAGGAGATGGAGGCGGGGCCGTCCCACGGCTCCATCAGGCAGGAGTGGTACTCGTAGAACGCCTTCTTTTCCGGGCTCATGCTCTCGTGTTTGTTCCACGCTTCCGGGATCAGCATCATGACGGCGTGCGGGAGCGAGCGACCGCACATGACCAGCATCTCCAGCGCGTTGTCCAACATGGCCGAATCGCTACCGCCCTCGCGGATGACGGGCAGCAGATCACGGATCCGGTCGCCGAAGAGGTCCGACTCGAACAGTCGCTCGCGTGCGCGCATCCAGTTGATGTTCCCACGCAGCGTGTTGATCTCCCCGTTATGGGCCAGATACCGGAAGGGGTGCGCCAGGGACCAGGTCGGAAAGGTGTTGGTGCTGAATCGCTGGTGGACGAGTGCCAGCGCGCTCTCCACGGCGGGATCGGTGATGTCCGGGAAGTATGCCTCGATCTGATCGGCCGAGAGCATCCCCTTGTACACGATCGTGTTGCAGGAGAGGCTGCCCACGTAGAAGTAGCTCTTCTGCTGAAGGCCGCTCGTCAGGATCCCATTTTCCATCCGCTTCCGGATGAGGAACAGGGTGCGCTCGAATTGCGCCGCGTCACGGAGCGAGCCGCCTCGACCGATGAAGATCTGGCGGAAGACCGGTTCGTTTCCCCGCGCCGTGTCGCCGATGGGGCCGTGGTCGGTGCGGACATCCCGCCAGCCGAGCGGGACCTGGCCCTCGTCTCGCACGATGCGGTCAAACAGGGCCTGGCACGCGACTCGGTCGGTGGCATCCGTCGGCAGGCAGACCATGCCGACGCCGTACTCCTTCGGCGGCGGGAGCGCGATGCCCAGTCTCGCGCATTCGCGACGGAAAAACGCATCGGGAATCTGGATCAGGATCCCGGCGCCGTCGCCGGTGTTCGCCTCGCACCCGCAGGCGCCGCGATGCAACAGATTTTTGAGGATCGTGAGCGCCTGCTCGACGATCCGGTGGGATTTGCGACCCGCGATATCCACCACGAAACCGACCCCGCAGCTATCGTGTTCATAGTCGGGATCGTAGAGTCCTTGCCGTCTGGGAAGATCCGGATGCGCCATCCTTGCTACCCTTACCTTTCCTTCAGGAGCCCGCCACGTCACGGGCGGCAGCTCCTCCCCCCCGCCTCTCCCGTCCACCCGACGCCTCGCCCTTGCCAACGTGGGGCGAGTGTCGCAAATGTTGCCGGGGGCGTCAAGATAAGTTACGCGAAACAGTAAATATACTTTACATTAGAAATACTTATATAGTATCTTGTCGCCATGTGGCAGCGGCCCTGGCCGGCGTCCGCAGGCGCCACGACGTTGCGTTCCCCGCGCGCCTTCCCCTCGGAGGTATCGACCCATGAACCTCGACACCCTAAAACTCTATTGCGACATCGCACGCCTGCGGAGCTTCTCCGAGGGCGCGGCGTTCAACCAGTTGTCCCAGTCCGCCGCCAGCCAGGCCATCCAGCAGCTCGAATCGGATCTGGAGGTTCAGCTGATCGATCGCAGCAAGCGGCCCTTCATGCTGACCCCGGAAGGTCAGCGCTTTTACGAGGGGAGCCGCTCCCTCTTGGACGAGTTCGAGGTGCTCCGCGCATCGGTGGCCTCTGCGAGAACCCAGGTGGCGGGGAGTGTGCGGGTGGCGGCCATCTACTCCGTCGGCATCCACATCATGAGCGAGCATACGCGGCGCTTCATGTCCCTGTACCCCCAGTCGCGCATCCGCCTGCAGTACCTGCACCCGGACAAGGTGGTCGAGGCCGTCCTCAATGACGAGGCCGACCTGGGCATCCTCGCCTATGCTCCCGCCAACCGATCACTGACCGTTCTGGCCTGGCGATCCGAGACGATGGTCTTCGTCTGCCACCCCTCGCACCGGCTTGCCCGACGCCGGGTAGTGGCCCCCGCCGACCTGAACGACGAGAATTTCGTGGCGTTCGATGCCGACCTGCGAATCCGGAAGGCGATCGACCGGTGCCTGCGTCAGCACCAGGCCCGGCCGAAGGTGGTGATGGAATTCGACAACACCGAGACCATCAAACAGGCCATCGCCGTGGGCGCCGGCGTGAGCATCCTCCCGCGGCCCACGATCATGAAGGAGGTGGGGAATCGTACCCTGGCGGCGATCCCGCTCACCATGACGGAGCTGGTGCGCCCGCTCGGCATCATTCATCGTCGCGGAAAGACCTTGGCGCCCACCACGGCTCGCTTCCTGGCGTTACTCCGCCAGTCCGGCGGCCCCGACGTCGCACCCGGCCCGACGGACGGCGCCCCGCCGCGGCCGGCCGCGGAATGATCCCACTCCCGGACAGGACTCAGACCCGATACCGGGCGGCGTGCGGCGCCGCGGTGGGCGGTTCGAGGAGGGGCGGCTGCCGCTCACCTCGTGAACGGTTGTCTCGTTTCGTGGCGCACCACCGGGACAGGACCTGCGCCCGTCACTCGACCCCCCGTGCCTTGAGGAGAGACAGGATCTCCTCCACTTCCCTCTCGACACTGCCGCCCGCATCCGTCCGATACACCAGGTCGGCGGCGTCGCGATAGAGGTGGGATGTGGCCGACCAGATCCGCTGCAGATCTTCCTCCAGGGGCACCCCGGGGTTCACCCGCGGCCGATCGGCGCGACGCACCCGCTCCGCCAGGACGGCGAGGTCCGCTTCCAGAAGAACCATCGTGCCCGTCCCCCGCAGGACGTCCCGATTCCACGCGTATCGGACCGTTCCCCCGCCGAGCGCCACGACGCTTCGACGCATCCGTGCGAACCGGCAACAGATGGCGTACTCCAGCTCACGGAAGGCCAGCCAGCCCTGGTCCCGGACCAGCTCGTGAAAGCTCCGTCCGAGTTCGCGATCCATCTCGCGGTCCAGGTCGTAGAACGTCCAGCCGAGTTTGGCCGCGAGGCGCTCGCCGATGGCGCTCTTGCCAGAACCGATCATGCCGCATAGGTAGACGTTCACCGAACCCCCCTATCCCGCACGATTCGCGAAACACGACTTGCGAATCCTGCGGGAATGACGTCGTCTTTGGTCCCCACGAAACACCGGGTGCGATGTACCGTTCAGGCTCGTGGCGGCGTATCCAGAGGAGCTTGGCCAGGAAGATCTCGGGGTCCAGATTGCGGCCGGTGATGCGGGCGCGAACCGATCCCGTCCCGAAGTCCAGCGCCACCAGGAACGGGCCCGACCGCGTCACCGCCGCGCGGCGTCCCGCACCGCCTGGATCAAGGGCGGGAAACTGTACGTTGCCACGGAGCAGCCCGGGGCCAAGATGAACTTCGTCTCGCCCGCCTGCGCTCTCGCCGCGGCCACTTGCGCCCGGAGGAGGGTCGCCGAGGAGTACGGGAACTTCACGTGGTCGATGCCGCCCATCAAGGTCAAGGGGGTCCGTCGACGGACGTCCGCGAGGCTGGGACCGCCGTTCAAGTCCGCCCAAGACAGCACCTGCACTGGGTAGTCGAGCAGGCGGTCCAGATAAAGTTTCGCGCCGTGCGCGTGCAGGATGTGAAACTCCCCCTTCCCGCGCACCGCATTCAGTAGCGCGAGGTCGAAGGGACGCATGAACCGCTCGTACTGTTCGCGGGTGACGAACTCCTCGCTGGCGGGGACCGACAGGAAGATTCCGGCGGCGCCTCGCTCCAGCGTGGCCAGCGCATAGGCGATCAGGTTCTGGTTGATCACGCCCAGCGCCTGCTCCACCGCCTCCGGATGCTGGCTCATGAGCGGCTCGGTGGCTTCCTTGGTGAGGTTCCGACGCAGCGTGTTCCAGGCATTGAACATCGTGTCCACGAAGAGCGCCTTCCCTTTGAGCGCCTTCGCCACCCGCTCGACGGCGTGCAACTGCACGCCGAAGGGGCTCTTCATCACCTCGAACCGCTCCAGCCGCTTCAGATCCGCCGCCGTGGCCAGCACCTCGCAGCCCGGGGGGTTGGGATAGTCGTAGTCGTTCATGAGTTTGAGCAGGTCGAGGTCGTAATGGGCGAAGAACTCCAGGTGCACCTGGGCGGTCATCTCAGCCGAGGCATGCTGGGTGCCGAAGTGGTACCAGATGGTCATCGGTGGGTGGTCCACCGGTTGCCCGGCAAGCGTTGCGCGAAGGCGATCGATTTTGTTCATCACTCAACTCCCCCTGCCTCCCGCGTCCGGATGCCCGGCTACAGCTCCAGATAGGAGGACTTCATCATGGGATGGTTCAACAGTCCCTGGGCAGTGTTCTCGAGCACCACCCGGCCCGTCTGGAGGACATACCCTCGATGGGCGATGGTGAGCGCCATGTTGGCGTTCTGCTCCACCAGCAGGACGGCGATCCCTTGTCGGTTGAGATCCTGGATAATGTCGAAGGTCTTCTCGACGTACAAGGGCGACAGCCCCATGGACGGCTCGTCCATGATCAGGAGCTTCGGCCGCGCCAGGAGCGCCCGCCCGATCGCCAGCATCTGCTGCTCGCCCCCCGAGAGCGTCCCCCCGAGCTGGCTGCGCCGCTCCCGCAGCACCGGGAAGCGCTCATACACGTTCTCGATGTCCTCGCGGATGCCGCCGGAATCCGTGCGCGTATAGGCGCCCATCAGGAGATTCTCGTACACCGTCAGCTCCGGGAAGATCCGTCGCCCTTCCATCACCGGCGCGATCCCGGCGCGCACCACGTCCGCCGGACGCAACCGATCGATCCGCCGGCCCCCGAAGTTGACCTCGCCGGCAAACGGGTGAACCAGCCCCAGGATCGTCTTCATCGTGGTGGATTTCCCCGCGGCGTTGGGGCCCAGGAGGCACACCAGCTCCCCGTCCCCCACCGTGAGGGACACGTCCCACAGCACCTGTACCTGCCCGTAGCGGGTCGAGACGTTCTTGATCTCAAGCACTGGCGTGACGCCTCCCCATATAGGCGCGGATGACGTCCTCGTTCTTGCGGATCTCCTCCGGGAGCCCCTCCGCGATCCTCTCCCCGTGGTCCAGGACCACGATCCGATCCGAGACCCCCATGATCACCTTCATGTCGTGCTCGATGAGGAGAACCGTGACGCCGGCCTTCTGGATCGTCCGCATGAGCTGCACGATCGCCGCGCTCTCGTGCGGGTTCATGCCCGCCGTCGGCTCGTCGAGCAACAGCAGCTTCGGCTCCGCCACCAGCGCGCGGGCGATCTCCAGCCGGCGTTTGTTGGCATACGACAGAGTGTCGGCGTAGTCGTCGAGACACGGAAGGAGATCCTCGCCGAACAGCTCCAGCGTCTTCAGGCCGCGCGCCCGGGCGTCGCCCTCCTCGCGGCCGACCCAGCCGGGCCGGAACACGCCGGCCCAGAAGCCGGTCCGCTGGTGCAGGTGGGCCCCCACCAGCATGTGCTCCATCACGGTCATGCGCTTGAAGACCCGACTGGTCTGGAACGTCCGGGTCATGCCGAGCGCGGTGATCTGGTGGGGCGCGAGGTGGACGACGGAGGTCTCCCGGAAGAGAACGTCGCCGCTGGTCGGCGTGAGAAATCCGCTCAGGCAATTGAACATGGTGGTCTTGCCGGCCCCGTTGGGACCGATCAGCCCGACGATCTCCCCCTCCCGCACCCCGAAATCGACTTGCTTGAGCGCCGCCAGACCGCCGAAATTCATGCTGACGGATCGCACCTCGAGGAGATTGGCCATCACGCCACCCCTCCGTGCGGTGTCGCCTCCGGCGCCTTCTTCTTGATCGGGGAGTGAATGATGCCGGGGATGCCCGCGATGCCTTCCGGACGGAAGAGAATCACCAGGATCAGGATGGCCCCGTACACGATCTCCCGGTAATGCGACAGGAACCGGGAGGCCTCCGGCAAGATCACGAGGAAGACGGCGCCGATGATCGGCCCGATGAGCGTCCCCATCCCGCCGACGATGAGCATGGTCAGGACGACGAACGTCTCGTCCAGTCGGAACGAATCGGCGCTGACAAAGCGCGCGTGATGGGCGAAGAAGGCTCCCGCCACCCCCGCCATGACCGTCGAGATGACGAAGGAGAGAACCTTGGTGGGAAAGAGGGGGATCCCCACGGACTGGGCAGCCACCTCGTCCTCGCGGATCGCGACGAACGCCCGTCCCACCCGCGACGTCATGACGCGGGACACCACGAAGAGCATCACCGCGTTGAGCGCCAGGATCAGGTAGAAGAAGTCCCGGTTGCTGTTGAAGCTGAATCCGCCGATGGTCGGCGGCGGGATGCCGGGGATACCCATCGGGCCCCGGGTGAGGCTCGTCCAGTTGAGCGTGACCAGGTACACGATCTCCTGGAATCCGATGGTGATGAGCGCCAGGAAGATTCCCTTCAGGCGGAGCGTGGGCAGCGCGATGGCCACGCCGAACAGCCCTGCCACCAGCCCGGCCGCGGCGAAGGTGAGCCAGAAGGGCATTCCGTATCGCGTCGCCAGGATGGCTGCCGTGTAGGCCCCGATCCCGTAGAAGGCGGCATAGCCGAAGGACATCAGGCCGGTCTAGCCGTTGGTGATGTTCAGCCCCATGGTGAGGATGACGTAGATTCCGGCCAGAACCGCAATGTTGAGGATGTATTCGCTCTTCACGAACAAAGGAAACGCCAGAAGCGCTCCCAGGATGAGGAGCCAGATCCACAGGTTATCTCGCCGTGGTGTGAAGGTATACAGAGGCATCGTTAGATCACTTTCGCACTTCTTAGAAGAATGCCAAGAACTTGTAATTGCTCAGGTTGCTCAAAAAGGTCTACATGCAAGGCGGAGCGTGATGCGAGACGCGAGGCGTACTTGACACGTACGCCGCAGCGCCGCGCGAGCGCGACAACGCTGCAGG
The DNA here is from genome assembly GCA_963695995.1 of uncultured Methylomirabilota bacterium. Taxonomy (GTDB): domain Bacteria; phylum Methylomirabilota; class Methylomirabilia; order Methylomirabilales; family 2-02-FULL-66-22; genus 2-02-FULL-66-22. Next base: position 8,332 of record CAVOIV010000024.1, on the reverse strand, counting down.
TGGGCCTTTTTCAGCAACCTGTTACACGACCCGCATCTTGCTGCCCAGGAGTCCCTGCGGACGGACGATGAGGACAACCACCATCACCAAGAAGCCGATGATGTCGCGGTAACCGGAGGCGATGAACTGCACCGTCAGGTTCTCGACCACGCCGATGATCAGGGCCGCCCAGGATGGCCCCGGGGATGCTCGTCAGACCGCCGAAGATGCAGGCGGCGAACCCCTTCAGGCCGGCCATCCCTCCCATGGTCGCGGACACCGCGTTGTAGTAGATGCCCACCAGGACGCCCCCGGCGCCGCCGAGGAGCGAGGCCAGCGCGAAGGCGATGTTGAAGACCCGATCGGCGTTGACCCCCATGGCGTAGCCGCCGCCTCGTGGTCCTGCGCCGTCGCCCGCATCGCGCGCCCGATCTTGGTGCCCTGGATGAGGAGCTGCAGCGCCGACGATGAGCAGCACCGACAATCCCGAGGATGACCATCTGGAGCACTGAAATCTGCGAGCCGCCGACCTGGATGGTCTGCTCGTAGATGGAGGGCACGGGGCGATTCTCCGCTCCCAGCGTCACCATCACGGCTTCCTTCAGGATGATGGAGAGGCCGATGGTGATGAGGAGCGGCGGCATGTGCCCGACCGCGCGCATCGGACGGAAGGCGATCTTCTCGGTCAGGACGCCGAGAATCCAGCCTGCGGCCATCGCCAGGACGAGCGCCACCGGCCAGGGCAAGTCCCCACACCGACATGGCGAAGTAGCCCACGAAGGCGCCGAGCATGTACACCTCGCCGTGGGCGAAGGTGACGAGGTTCATGGTCCCGAAGACGATGACGAACCCGATGGCCACCAGGGCGTAGAGGCTCCCCTGGGTGAGACCATTCACGATCTGCTGTAGCAGCATGGCCTTCCCTGTGCGGACGATTCCCCATATGTCACGGCGGGAGGGGGCGCTCCCTCCCGCCGTGTCGGTCATCCGTGGTGTATGCTTACTTCTCGATCAGAACCCAGTTTCCGTTTTTGACGATGAGGTAGTGATAGTCGCGCTTGACGTCGCGTCGCTCGGTGAATCCGAACTTCCCGGTCATCCCGACGAAGTTCTGCATCTTGGCCAACTCGTCGCGGATCGCCTTGCGGTCGGTTCCCGCCTTCTCGATGGTGTTGGCCATGATGGTGATCGCATCGTACGCGATGGCGGCGAACATGTTCGGATCCACACCGTTGTTCCGCGCCTTGAAGGTCTTGATGAACTCCTGGACCTCGGGGCGGGGATCGGTGATCATGAAGATGGAGCTGGTGCGCAGCCCCTCCACCGAGCTGCCACCCAGCTCCAGAAGCTTCGGCGAGTACAGGGAGCCCGGGCCGAAGACGGCCACGTCGGCCCAGCCCAGCTTCTCCCGCTGCTTGCTCATCAGCGCCCCGTCGTTGTACATGGTCGCGATGTAGAGCGCATCCGGCTTGGAGCCGCGCAGCTTGGTCAGGACCCCGGTGAAGTCCTTGTCCCGGTCGAAGTAGTTCTCGACGGCCACGATCTCGGCCCCATCCTCCTTGGCGCGCTTTGATGTAGTGCTGCTGCGCGGCGATCCCCCAGTCGTTGTTGATATAGAGCACGGCGACCTTCTTCTTGCCGTCCCGCTTGACCGTGTAGTCGGCCATGAAGGCGCCCTCTTCCGCCTGGGTCCCGATGATCCCGAAGCTCCACTGGCTGCTTGGGCGCGAACTCGGGGTGCGACGCCGTCGGCGAGAGCTGTACCAGACCGGCGCGATCATAGATCGGCTGAGCGGCCATGCAGGCGGTGCTGGTAAAATCCCCGAGAGTCGCGACGATCTTCGGATCGGAGGTGAACTTCTGGGCGATCTGCGCCGAGTCCTTCGGGTCGCTCTTGCTGTCCTCCGCCACGATCTGGAGCGGCCGTCCCTTGATGCCGCCCTTGGCATTGATCTTCTCGACGGCGATGTCCATCGCCTTCTTCCAGTTGGTCCCGTATTCGCTGTAGTTCCCGGTCAACGGCGCGCTAAGCCCGACGGAGATCGGCTCACCGCTCCACCCAAGAGACGTGCAGGACACGACGAATGCAAACGCCGCTGCCATTACCCATACGACCCTGCTCTTCATGCGCTCCTCCTTCATCCATCCACTGACAAACCTGACCGCATCCAGAGTCCGTCCCCAACGGTTCTGCGCCGGTCCGGGGCGGACTCCACACTCCCCGTTTGGCGTTGTGGTCCGTGTGTTCGCGCCGGTTTCGTAGCGGTGCCGGCCCGTCGATTCCGATGGTATTCCGTGAGCGCGCACTTGACAAGGAGTTCGTCCGCTGCCGTGCGCCGAACGGCCGCGCCGCGAACTCGGCGTGTAGCAGGGCGGGAGGATACAGGAAGTGTCCCTCGCCAGCAAGCGCTTTGCCTGGCCCGGCGCTCCGCGCCGTACGAATTGGTACGCCTTTCCTCACCTTCAGAGCTGACGCAGCACTGCGTGGGCCCTCCTCGCGACCCACCACAAGCGCTCGGTCCCGCGCTGCGCTCGGTTTTCCGTTGACAAACCGAGGGACTCCGAGTGACACTCGCGCCGCTTTCTCGATCGGCACTGCGGCCGGTTGATCGGCATCCCCGTTGGGATTGAAGAATGAAGGAGGAGACGATGCGACGCGGACGATGGTTGCTGTTGGCACTGGTGGTGCTGGCTGGTGTGGGTCTAATCCTGCCCGGCCAAAGCATGGCGCAGCAGAAGAAGATCGTGATGTGGACTCATTGGGACAACAACCCGGAGTTCAACAAATGGTACGCGACGAAGGGTAAGGAGTTCACTGCGAAGTCCGGCTTCGAGGTGGAAGTGGTCACCGTTCCCTATCAAGGGTACGAGGCAAAGTACTTGGCGGCGTTCATGGGAAAATCCGGCGCCCCGGACATGTTCATGGGAATGACCCATCACTGGTGCGGGCAGTATGATTTCTGCGACAAGATGCCCGACGATCTGACCAAGATCTGGAACGAAAATCTGCCAAAGTACATGCTGGCCATGGGCCTCTGGAAGAACGTCCGCTACGGAATGCCCATCGAGCACGGCAACTTCCAGATGATGTACCTGAACGCGGATCTCTTCAAGAAGGCCGGCCTCAACCCCGATCGGCCCCCCAAGACGTTCGACGAGTGGCACGCGGCCATGAAGAAGGTCACGGTCCTGGACGCCAAGGGCGAGGCGACGCAGGTAGGTTTCGGCCTCCGGCACGCCGGCCATCCGGTGGGGATCACCGACAAGTTCCTGCCGTTCGCGCATGCCTTCGGCGCGCGCATGCTGAACCCGGAACTGGACAAGGCGACCGGATTCGCCAACAGCCCGGCCATGGTCGAGGCACTCACCTTCTTCGGGAACCTCGTCCTCAAGGACAAAGTGTCCAGCCTGACCCTCGGCACTCCGGAGGACTCCTTCGCACAGAAGCGAGCCGCCTCCATGTTCCGCGAGTCCTGGTTCTTCGGCTGGGTCAAGAAGAATGCCCCCGACATCAACTTCAAGGTGGCCGCCCTGCCCTGCGGCAAGGTGTGTCCCGGTGCCGGCCAGCTCTTCCCCTGGACGAACATGGTGTACAAGAACAGCCCGAACAAGCAGGTCGCCTGGGAGTTCTTCCGCTTCATCAGCAACGCGAAGGACGACCTCGACCAGCACCAACTGCAGGGCATCCTCCCGGTGTGGACGGTAAACCACGAGACCCAGTACGTGAAGTCTCGTCCCGACTATCAGGCGATGAAGGACATGCTGGCGCAGCCGGTGCCGCCAAACTACTTCCACCCGAAGTCCAACGAGCTGGCCACCGCCTTCGGCGAGGCCGTGGTCGGCGTCCTGTACGGCAAGGGACAGCCGAAGGCTCTGCTGGATGATGCGGCGGGCAAGATGGATCGCATCCTGAAAGACTAGCACGCCGCTGAAAAAGGCCCATCTGCGGCGTTGGCACGCTTGGGCACTCGCTGCGGCGTACCTCGAGTACGCCTCACTTGGCCCGACGCGCGCCGCCTTGCACCTGGACCTTTTTGAGCGGCCTGGGCGAAAGCCGATTTTCGGAAAACTCTTCGGGCGGCGACTTGGCAATCTGGCAACTGGGCATACCGGTTGCCAGATTGCTCGCCCCTCCTGAGCGCCTGATGGCCCAGTCGCCCAATTGCCGAGTTGCCGAGTTGCCTAGTCACCTGTTTGCCTGATCACCGAGCTCCCCAATCTCATGCGCCACTGGCTTCGCATCGTCTTGCCGAAGAGCTATATGGATCGCCAACGGCGGGCAGGTTTCCTGTTCGTCCTGCCTGCCCTGCTCTTCTTCGGCTCGCGTCTTCCTGCTCCCGCTCGCCCAGTCCGTCGCCCACTCGTTCTACCGGACCGTCCCCGGCGGAGCCAGCCAGTTCGTTGGTCTCCGGCTGTACGAGAAGGTATTCACCGACTCCACCTTCTGGGCCGCGGTGTACAACACCGTGCAACTGCTGTTCATGTCGGTGCCCACCGTGGTCGCGTGCTCGCTGGCCGTGGCCCTCGGCCTGAATCGGATCGTCAGCCTCAAGTGGCGGAACGTCTGGGCGGCCATGTACTTCCTGCCCTTTGCCTGCTCGCTCGTGGCGGCCTCCCTGATTTGGCAGTGGATCTATCATCCCGTCTACGGCATCCTGAACTCCGCCCTTGGGCCTGGTCGGCATTCCGCCACAGAAGTGGCTGCAGAGTCTCTCGCAGGTGCGCCCCTCCATCGCCGCCGTGAATATCTGGGTCCGCATCGGCTTCGACACCATGATCTTCCTGGCCGCGCTGCAATCCCTCCCGGCCGAATACTACGAGGCGGCGGGCATCGATGGGGCCAGCGCCTGGCAGCGGCTGCGGCACATCACGCTGCCGTTGCTCAACCCACAGATCCTCATGATCTGCATCCTCGAGATGATCTTCAATTTCAAGATCTTCGACCAGGTGTACGCGACCACCCAAGGGGGGCCGGCCAGCGCCAGCCAGACGGTGATCATGTTGCTATACGACACCGCCTTCAAGTACTTCCGATTCGGGGACGCGTCGGTCATCGCGGTGTTCGTCTTCGTCACCTTGCTCGTGGTGACGTTAGTGCAGTGGCGAATCTTCCGAAAACCCGTCGAGTACTGACCATGACGCCAGCCTCCCGCCCGCTTCCCACCCCCCGCGCTGCCCGCGTGATCCATTTCCGTTGGATCGCAGCGCTTCTCGTCGCCTGCGGCGCCATCACCGTGTTCTTCCCCTTCTTCTGGATGGCGATCACCTCGCTCAAGACTCCCCCAGAGATTACCCGTGTTCCCCTCCAGATCGCACCGGACAGTTGGTTCAACCTGAACAACTACCGGGAGGTCTTTCAGCGCGAGTCATTCCTGCGCTACCTTTTCAACACCGCGCTGGTCGCCTCCATCGCCGCGGTGAGCAGCCTGGTGGTTTCGTCCCTGGCAGGGTACGGCTTCGCGAAGTTCCACTTCCCCGGCCGGGATGCGTTCTTCCTCGCCATCGTCGGCATCCTGATGGTGCCCTTCCAGTCGGTCGTGGTCCCGCTCTATCTCTGGGTGAATCGTTTTGGGCTCCTGGACACCTATCTGGGAATCGTGGCGCCGGACCTGGTCAGCGTGTTCGGCGTGTTCCTGATGCGCCAAGCGATCGAGATGATTCCCAACGACTACATGGACGCGGCGCGCATCGACGGCTGCAGCGAGTTGGGGATCTTCTTCAAGGTGGTTCTTCCGTCGGTGAAACCGGCCATGGCCACCCTGCTCATCATCAAGTTCATGTGGAACTGGAACGAGTTCTTCTGGCCCCTGGTGGTCATCAACAGCCCCAGCATGCGGGTGGTGACCATCGGGTTGATGAGCTTCACCAACATCTACTTCATCGAGTACAACCTCCTGACCGCCGCCGCGGTGATCAGCATCCTGCCCATCCTGCTCATCTTCCTCACGCTGCAGCGCTGGGTCGTCCAGGCCGTGGTCATGAGCGGTCTAAAGGGTTGATCGGTGCTCGAAGGGGTGCAGCGGTGCGGCGGTTCGAGGGGCGAGCGAATCTTCGCCTCCAACCGATAACCTCGACTTACCCATGACCTGGTAACCCCCGGAGGCCCCATGTCGAACCTGACGATGGTCGAGCAGCTCAACCGGCCCGGGATGAACCGGGTGCGCGCCCTGATCAAGGCCATGGGGTACGACGCCGAGGACCTGCGGCGTCCGCGCATCGGCGTCCACAACACCTGGAGCGAGACCAGTCCGGGGCACATCCACCTCAAGGCGGTGACCGAGGCGGTGAAGGCGGGGATCTGGCAAGCGGGCGGCACCCCGGTGGAGTTTGGCGGATTCGCCCAGTGCCCCGTGGACGTCGGGTCCGGCGGCATGCGGTACGACACCCCCACCCGGGACGTCATCGCCGCCGAGGTCGAGACCTGCGCCCAGATCCATAATTTCGAGGGGCTGGTCCTGATCAGCAGTTGCGACAAGAACGTGCCCGGGCACCTCCTGGCCGCCGCGCGGCTCGATCTCCCCGCCATCATCGTCCCTGGCGGCCCCATGCTCGCCGGTCGCTTCCAGGGAAAGGACGTCATCATCACCGACCTGGACGCCGAGACCTGGGCCTGCGGCGTCGGTCGGCCGCGGCTCACCGCAAGCGAGATGGACGAACTCGAGCACGCCGTCTGCCCCACCGCCGGGTCCTGCGCCCTGCTGGGTACGGCAAACACCATGCAGTGTCTCGCGGAGGCCGTCGGCCTGGCGCTCCCCGGCTCGGCCACCGCCCCGGCCCCCACCGCCCAGCGACTCTGGTTCGCCAAGCAGTCGGGACGTCGAATCGTCGAACTGATCCGGGACGACCTGCGTCCCAGCCGCATCGTCACCGCCGACGCGTTGGAGAACATGATCAAGGTGCTCCACGCCATCGGTGGCTCCACCAACGCCGTCCTCCACATCCTGGCCCTGGCCCAAGAGCTGGATCTTGGCGAGCGGATCACCCTGGAGACGATCGCGGGCCTCTCCCGGCGAGGTGGACTGCATCGTCAACGTCCGACCCAGCGGGACGCTACACCATGCAGGACTTCGACGAGGCGGGCGGCGTCCCGGCGGTCATGCGGCGGCTGGCGACCGCCTGCACCTCGGCAGCCTGACGGTCACCGGGCGGACTCGTTGGCGAGAACATCGCCGGGGCCGTGGTGCGGCGCGAAGAGGTCATCCGTCCTCTGGATCAGCCCGTATTCCGAGGCGGCTTGGCCATTCTCCGCGGAAGTCTGGCAACCTCCGCCGTCGTCCGGCCGACCGTGGTCCCGGAACAGATGCATGGCGCACCGGGGCCCGGCGCGCGTCTTCGATTCCATGGAGGACTGCCTGGCAGGGTCTGGAAGCGGGACGCGTGCAGGCCGGCGAGGTTGTCGTCCTCCGCTACGAGGGCTCCCGCGGTGGGCCCGGACTCACCGAGGTCTTCAAGGTTGTCGGCTACCTGAACGCGCTCGGCCTCGGCACCTCCTGCGCCCTGGTGACCGACGGCAAGATCTCCGGCTTCGCCAAGGGCCCCTTCATCTGCCAGGTCTCCCCCGAGGCAGCCCTCGGTGGCCCCATCGCCCTGGTGCGGGACGGCGACCCCATCGCGGTGGACATCCCGAGTCGTCGACTCGACCTGCTGGTGGCGCCCGCAGGAACTCGACGCACGCCGTCGCGCTTGGCGCCGCCCCACCCCGCGCGTGACCAAGGGACTCCTCAGCCTGTACGCCCGCCTCGGCGAGCCCCCCGAGCGCGGCGGCGGACTCCCGGTGCGATGGACCGGTACCGACGCGGCGGGTTAGGAGCCGTTACGAAATAACTTGGCCATTTTGTGATTTCGTTACGGCTCCTTATGCCGTGTTCCGAAATTTCTCCGGTCAAGTTATTCTTTGACAACGACTTAGGGCCGAGGCGGAAGATGGGTCTGCGCCACGGCCAACACGCGTTGTCACCCTGCGCCTGCCTTATACCGGAATAAGAAACGGGTCTGCCCAGATACCTCCGCCCGGGTGGAAGGACTCCAGCGTCCGGCGCTATTCACAGAAATAGGGGGACGTCCATAAAAGTATAACTCTTCGCGGAGTCAACCTCTCACGGAATCCGAATATTTATACTTTTATGGACGTCCCCCTCTTCCGGATCGTTTCCCGGTACCTGACGTTTCTTGTCCAGCACTACAACTTGCCGCCCCTTTGGCTGGCAAGCCGCATGCGGTTCTGACCCGAGGAGACGCCAAGGGACGGGACTGGTACGATCTCGTCTGCTACCTCTCGCAGCGCCCGCCGGTGGCGCCGAATGTGCCACTGCTGCAGCATGCACTCAATCAGACCCAGGGGCCGGGTGCACTC
>CAVOIV010000023.1:0-20946 GCA_963695995.1 uncultured Methylomirabilota bacterium | reverse complement strand
GTCGCCCGAACAGATCGGACTTGCAGAAGTAGCAGCGGTCCGGCGCGTTGGCCACGTAACCCGCCTGGTCCATCTCCCCCGTCTCGATCCAGCGATGTCGGGCCCCGAGGCGCAGGGCGAGGGCGGCCGCCTCCTCCCGCTCGGCCGCAGCCAGACTGGGGGACACCCCCGTCACGGCGAGCGCGTTCTCCCCCAGGCACTCGACGGCCACCGCGAGGAGAAAGGTGCTGTCCACGCCCCCGGAAAACGCCACCACCACTCGACCCATCTCTCGCAACAGGTCGCGCAACGCGTCGTACCGCCCCCGCAGGGCCGGATCCAGCGCTGCGATCGTTGTCGTCATGGCACTACTCCCCGTTCCCCGGCCGCAACAGGCGCGATCGGCTCCAGGGTGCCGACCTCGGGCATCACGAAGAACCGTCCCTGAATGTCCCCCTCCGGATCCTCGAGGCGGGCCTGGATCACCAGGACCTCGGCGCCGAGGGCATAAAGCGAGGCAAGCGTCTCGCGCACGACGCGGGGAATCTGCTCGAAGTGAATCTCCGGCGCCGAGGGCATCAGGCGCCGCCCCACCAAGTCCCCCAGTTCGCTCAGGAAGGAGGAGGCCAGGAGGTTCCCCACCTCCAGCACCGCCGAGCGCTCCATCTCTGTAAGGTCGCGCGGATTCGCCGGAGTGCCCATCAGCAGCTGCAGCAGGCGGTAGATTGCGGGCAGGGGAAACAGGAGCAGAATCCAACCCCTCCCCTGGCCCAGAATCCGAAATCGCAACCCGGCCAACCGCTCCCGCCCGGCGTCCTCGGCCAGGGAGGGAAACGCGCTGGACGGCACTCCGTGCACCTCGCGGAACGCGAAACGCACCGGATGCCCGAGCATCAGGCCAAGCGACCGTTCCGCCCGGGACAGGCTCCGGTCGCTGAGCGCCCGGACCCGGGCCACGTCCGGCGACAGGATCCCGCCCCTTTCTGCCATTGCCGCCCCTGTCACCCCCGACGAACTCTGCGACGCGCCGGCCGGGCTCGTCTTCGCCGTCGCCGGCGGAGACGCGAGGCCGCGTGCGGAATCACAGCGTATTGAGGTCCAGGATGAGCACCGTGCTCCCGTCTCCCAGGATGGTCACGCCGGCGAAACCTCGCACCCCCTTCAGGGCCTTGTCCAGCGGCTTGACCACGGCTTCACGATAGCCGATGAAGCGGTCGACGACCAGACCAATCAGGCGCCCGCGCATCTCGCAGACCACCACCAGCCGCGCCGCCGCGCCGTCCACCGCCGGCGCTCCCAGCAGGTGCCGGAGCTGCACCAGCGGCAGAAGTGCCCCGTCCCGCGCGAACACCTCCTGCGCCTGTGCACGCTGGATCTCCTCGGGCCGAATCTCCAGGATCTGCTCGACCGTGGAGACGGGCAGGGCGTACCGCTCCTCGCCGACGGCGACCAGGAGAACGGCCACCACCACCAGCGTCAGGGGCAGCTTGAGCGTAAACGTCGTCCCCTGGTTGATCACCGATTCGATGACGAGGCTGCCGCGGAGCGACTCGACCGCCCCCCGCACCACGTCCATGCCCGACGCCGCGGCCCGAGACGTCGGTCACCTCCTTGGCCGTGCTGAAGCCCGGCAGCGTGATCAGCATCATGACCTCGGAATCCGACAGCGTCTCGGCTTGCTCGCGGCTGATCACACCCCGCTCCATCGCCACCCGGCGCAGGACCGCCGGGTCGATGCCTCGTCCGTCGTCGGCGACCCGTATCAGCACGCTCTCACGCTCTTTCATCGCCTCCAGGCGAATCGTACCCACCGGAGGCTTGCCCCGTCGCACCCGCTCCTCGGCCGATTCGATCCCGTGATCGATGGCATTCCGCAGGATATGCAGAATCGGGTCGGGGAGCTCCTCGAGGATGGCCCGGTCCAGCTCGGTCTCCTTGCCCAGGACCTCGAAGGTCACCTCCTTGCCGCGCTTTCTGGCCAGGTCGCGGACCGCCCGGGGAAAGCGATCCGCGATCATCTCCAGGGGCATCATGCGAAGCTTCATGGCCTGCTGCTGCAGCGCCTTCACCAGCCCCTCGACCCGCCCGGCGTTCTCGTGAAGACGCGGGGAGTCGATCCCGTGACTGACCTCCAGCAGCGACCCGTTGGCCGTCACCAGCTCGCCCACCTGGTCCATCAGGTCGTCCAGGAGGCGCGTGTCCACCCGCATCATCGTCGCCGGTCGCCGCGGGGGCGCCGCGGGGCTCGGTGCGGCGGCCGGGGCGATCGGCGGTGTCGTCTCGGCGGGCGGCTGGACCGCGTCCGGCCGGGGGCGCACCGCCGGTTCCGCCGGGGGGGCGGGCGACGGCTGCGCAACGGGCGCGGCCGGCACGGCGGACGGGGGAGCCGCCCCGCCCTCCGCAGGGCGCACCACCACCGAGGCCACATCGGGGAGGCCGGCCAGGAACGCCTGCACCTCGCCCGCACTGCGCGCCGTGGCCACCAGGATGGAGAGCCCGCCGGAGAACTGCCCGGACTGCACCTGCTCCACCGTGGGCGAGGATCGGATCAGCTCGCCCAGGTCGCGGACCCGCCGCAGGGTGATGTACGCCCGCGCCGAGGGGAGCGGCGCGTCCGGGGCGATCCGGAGGTCCACGGCGAACTGGCTCCGGTCGGAGGATGCCACCCGTGGCGCCGACCCGGGCGAGGCCGACGGCACGGGCGCGGTCTCGCGCGGCACCGCTGGGCGTGGTGCCTCCACCAGCATCAAGGAGGCCATCTTGGCCACGTATTCGTCGGAGGCGAGCGTCGGGGCCGATCCGGCCGCGATCTCCTCGACCGCGCGCCGCAGCAAATCCACCCCATCGAAGAGGATGTCCACCCCGCGGCGTTCCAGCGCGCCTGTGCCGCCGCGGAACTGCTCCAAGAAATCCTCCATGCGATGCGAAACCTTGGCCAGCTCCTCGTAGCCCATGGAGGCGGACATGCCCTTGATGGAGTGGGCTTCGCGGAAGAGCGTGTCGATGGCCCCGCGGTCCCCGCTGTCCTGTTCGAGCGTGAGCAGGAGCCCGTCCATGCGCTGCAGCCGGTCCTGGGATTCGCTGACGTACATCTTGATGTACTTCGACATGTCCATGGAGACTCACCCTTGACCCGGAATCCGCGGTCGAGTGGCGCAGATCGGCCACCGCCGACGAGACCTCGTGGATGGCCGCGGCCATCTCGTCGATGGGAATCAGGCGATCCGTCAGCCCGGCCTCCGCCAGCGCCCGCGGCATTCCGTACACGACACAGGTCGACTCCGCCTCGGCCAGGACCGTTCCCCCTTGGGCCTTGATGGCCCGGGCCCCCTCGAGCCCGTCGCGTCCCATGCCGGTCAACACCACGCCGATGGCCCGCGGCCCGAAGACGGCCGCCAGTGACAGAAACAACTCGTCGACCGAGGGGCGGACGCCATGACGCGGCGGTTGGTCGGTGAGGCGCATCCGGAACACGCCGGGCCAGTTCCGTTCCACCACCAGGTGCCGCCCGCCCGGCGCCAGATAGACCCATCCCGGCTTGGCCGTCGCCTCGTCCTGCGCTTCCACCACCGGAATGGACGCCGCCTCGCCGAGCCGACGACCCAGGATACTGGTGAACTTCGGATGGATGTGCTGCACCAGGAATGCGAAGGCGGATCGCGGAAGACGCAGGTCGGTGAGCAAGGTCAAAAGGGCGCGGGGGCCCCCGGCGGAGGCGCCGATGCCGATCCCTACCGGCAGTCCGATCCGGGACCGGCGATCCGACCCGCGCGGCTCGCCGCCGCCTTCCGTCATCGCCCCTCTCCCGGGCGACTCGGCAACGTCGGGGCCCGCAACTGGTCGTCCAAGCCCAGCACGCTCTGCACCACTTTCAGGACCCGGCTGGGTTGGAAGGGTTTGACGATGAAATCGCAGGCACCCGCCTCGATGGATTCGGCGATCAGTGCCTCCTGGCCCAGGGCGCTGCACATGACGACTTTGGCGGCGGGGTCGAAGCGGATGATCTCGCGCAGCGCGGTGATCCCATCCATCTGCGGCATGACGATGTCCATGGTCGTGAGATCCGGACGGAGCTCCTGGTACAGTCGTACCGCCTCCACCCCGTTCTCGGCCTCGCCCGCGATCACGAACGGTCCGCGCGCAAAGATGTCGCGGATCATGCTGCGCATGAAGATCGCGTCGTCCACGACCAGGATCTTGATCACACGCACCTCCGACGGCGGCGAGTCGTCACCGGTCACGCGCTGTGCCGTTCTGTCGCGGCGCGCGCCTCAAGCGCGATCCCCCACTCGGAGAGAGATCGAGCGAACACCCTCGTCAGATCCAGGAGGCCGACCACCTGTCCGCCGGCCTCGAACACCCCCTCCAGACACCCCGGCCCGCCTTCGCGAGGCGGCGGCGGTTCCACCGCCGAGACCGGGACACGCCGCACCCCCCCGATCCGCTGCACCGCGAGGCCGATGCGCAGCTCGGCATCCCCCAGATCGAGCACGACCACGTGGGTGGACGGCTCACGTCCGGGAGGAATGTCCAGGCATTCGGCCAGGCCGAAGAGCGTCAGCACCCGGCCCCGGATGTTCAGGATGCCCAGCACGTCGCGGGGTGCCGTCGGAACGCGCGTCACCCGCTCCAGCGGCTGGACCTCTCCCACGAAGCCGATGGGCAGGGCGAACCACTCGTCGCAGGCCTGGAAGAGGATGACGCGCCGGACCTCCTCCGGCGCCTCCTCCGCCACCTCGGCGGAGTCCCAGCGGACGAGCGCGCGCTGATCCCCGCTACCGTCCGACATGGAATCGCGCCACCAGGGTCTTGAGCTTGTCCGCCAGACCGCTCAATTGCTGTGCCGACTGCGCCATCTGTTCCATGGACGCTGTCTGCTCCGTGGTGGCCGCCGACGCCTCCTCCGTCGAGGCCGCGTTGTCCTCGGCCACCTTGGCGATCTCGTCGATGGTCTTCACCAGCGCCTGGGCGCCCTCGGTCTGCTGCTGGGTGAGGGCGGAGATCTCCTGAACCTTCTTGACCTCGTCCACGACGACCCGCACGATCTCCTCGAGGGCGTCGCTGGTGTAGGTCAGGCACCTCCCGGCCGGAGGCGATGTCCCGCGTGGCGATCTCCATGGAGCTGACCACCCGGATGTTCTCCGTCTGGACTTCCCTCACGATCTCGGCGATCTTCTCGGCCGAGGTGGCGGTCTCGGTGGCCAGCTTGCGCACCTCTTCGGCCACCACGGCGAAACCGCGGCCCGCCTCGCCGGCCCGCGCCGCCTCGATGGTGGCGTTCAGGGCAAGGAGGTTGGTCTGCTGGGCGATCTTGGTGATGACGTCCACGATGGTCCCGATCTGCTGGGTCCGCTCGCTCAGCGCCTTCACGCCGCCTGCCGCCCCCTCCACGATGCTGAAGACCCCCTTCATCTTGTCCATGGCCTCGCGGGCCGATTTTCCACCCGTCTGCGCCGTGTAGCCAGCCTCGGCCGCCGCCTCGGCCGCCGCCTTGGCGCGCGAGGCGATCTCCGTGATGGCGCCCGCCATCTCGCGCATCACCTTGGAGGTCTGCTCCACCAGGCCGGCCTGGTGCTCCGCCCCCTTGGCGATCTGCTCCACGGTGGCCGCGATCTCTTCGGTGGAGGAGTTCATCTCCTCCGCCGAGGCCGAGAGGGCGACGGCGGACCCGGTCACCGCGTCCGAGGTGGTCTTCACCTCCCGCGCGATCTCGCGCAGGCTGCGCACCATCTGGTTGAAGGTCGCGGCCAACTCTCCGACCTCGTCGGAGGTGTTGACGGGAACATCCTTGGTCAGGTCGCCCTCCGCCACGACGCGGGCCGCCCCCGCCAGCGCGCGGATCTCCGTCGTCAGGCTGCGCGACATGACGAAGGCCAGGATGATGCCGAGCAGGATGCCCAGAAAGCCCGTGAAGATGAGAATGTACTCCTGCGGGATGAAGCGGCGGAGGGCGGTGGACAACAGGCCCGGCAGGACGCCCGTGGCCACAATGACCGCGAGGAACCCCAGATACAACTTCTTGCCGATCGTCGTGGATTGCATGCACATCCTCCTCGCGGGGACGGGGTCCGCGCGGACCACCGATCACATCCGGACAGAGCTGGCGCAGACGCGTGGGGTAAAGTATCGTACACGAAACGGCGAAGTCAAGCGGAAAGCCCTATTTCCAAGGGGATTCCAGTCCTCGGGGCGCCCGCTCGGACGGCGGTTGGCCGCGCTTGCGGTAGATCCGCTCCGGGACGTTGACCGGCTCGAACAGTTCCCGGGCGGACCCGGCAAGTCCTTCGACCTTCCCCAGGACCAGGTACCCCCCAGCGTTGAGCGCCTCGGACAAGCGGAGCAAGACTTGTTCCTGGAGGGGGTCCGTCATATAAATGAGGACGTTGCGGAATACCGCGAGATCGATCCGGCCGAACGGCACCGGGTCGAGGATACTGTGCAGTTTGAAATAGACGAGGCGCCGGATCTCCGGTGTCACCTCGTAGTCCGCCCCCACCGGCTTGAAGTACTGCTGCTTCCAGTGGGCCGGGACGGACTTCAGGCTGATGGCGGGATACCGCCCCTCCCGCGCCACGCGCAGGCATTCCGGCTCGATGTCGGTCCCGTAGATCGTGGTGGAGTACCGGCGGACCGTCTCCGCGGCCATCTCGGAGAGCAGTAACGCCAGGGAGTACGGCTCCTCCCCGCAGGCGCACCCCACGCTCCAGAGCCGAAGCGCGCGGCCGCCTACCCGCGCCTTGTCCGCGAGGATGGCGGGCAACACCTCGGTCTGGATGGCCCGGAACGTGGGGGGGTTCCGCAGGAACTGGGACACATGAATGGTGAGCGCTTTTACCAAGTGCTCGCGCTCGATGGGATCGCGGCCCACCAGGCGAAGGTAGGCGCGGAGGTCGGCGGCGCCCGACGCCCGTTGCCGCACGGCGATCCGCCGGAGGACGCACCGGTCCTTGTACCGGTTGAGGTCGATCCCCCCAGCGGCCAGCACCAGATTGCGGAGTCCCCGGTACGCCTCTTCCTCCAGCCGGGCGTGAATGCCGGAACGGCGCGCCGCTCCTTCGGAACCAACCTCGTCGCGCACGCTGCCCTCTCCGAAAGACACCGGCTCCCACCCGGAAACACGACTCCTCGGTCAACGTTTCCGGGGTGGGTCCTTCTTCGGCCCGGGCGTCGGCCCCGCGCCGACCGCCGGTTCGGTCTGCGCGTCCATCCCGGAGACCACGCGGAGATTCTGCTCGAACTCCTTGAGCCGCGCAACCTCCACCTTCAATCGGCTGAGTTGCTCCGCCTGCCCCTCGAGGAGCGAGGTAAGCGATTGGTTTTCCCGTTCCAGGTAGGCCATGCGCGCCAGGTCGACTTGACCGCGGAAGAGGCGCAGCGCCGAGGTCGTGAAGCCGACCAACAGGATGGCCGCCAGGAGCGCGGCAACCAGCAGCAGGCGCTTGCCCACCCGCGCCCTGTGCATCCGGCCGGATTCCGTGAAGGCCACGATGGTGACCGTGCCGTCCAGCCTCCGGGACCAGCGAGCCATGGCGGTGTGGCGGCTACCCCGCCCCCCCGTCCTCATGCGTCGCCCGCGCGCGCGTCCGACGCGATCATCGGAGTGTGATCATGGGCCATGTCCTCAGAGCGCCACCTGGGTGAGGTCGGCCAGCACCCGTCGCCGGAGCGCGTGCACGTCCGAATTGGCACGCACGACGCGTCCGCCCTCGATCAGCGGCAGCAGAAGGGGCGCCATCTCGGCCCCGCAGCAGGCCGGGCGTGCCGCGCCTGCAGCCACCACGGAGTGCTGACCGCAGCCCGCACAGCGGAAGACCTCTTTTCGGCCAGACATCTTCCCGCGTTTGGCCACCGGTGACCCCTCCACGTCGACGATATCCATGGCGAAATTCAGCACCGGGGCGTTGCTGATGGCGGTTCCCACTCCGTAGGCATCGGCCACCGGATTCAGACGGAGGATCTCCTCCTCGTCCAGCCCGCCGCTCACAAACAGCTGCACGTGCTGGAATCCCCGCAGATCGAGCTCCCACCGAACCTCTCGCAGGATGCCGACGAGGTCGCCGCGGCGTGAGGCGGGGGTATCCAGTCGCACCGCGTACAGGCGGTCGCGCAACGCCTCGGCAACCCGAACCGCCTCCACCTTCTCGTCGCCGAAGGTGTCGATCAACACCACTCGGCGGACCGCGGGATCGATGATCTCGTCGAACGCCTGCGCCGCCACCACCGTGTCTCCCAGCATCAGGATCAGCGAGTGGGGCATCGTCCCGCTGGGCTCGAGCCGCAGGAGCTCGGCGCTCTTGACGACCGAAACCCCGTCGCATCCGCCGAGATAGGCGTTCCGCTCGATCATCGGCGCCAGAGCCGGGTGCATCCGTCGCGCGCCGAAGCTGACCACCGGGTGCTCTCCGGCGGCCTTCTTGCACCGGGCGGCCTTGGTCGCGACCCCCGAGGCCTGACAGAGCAACCCGAGGAGCGCCGTCTCGTACTGTGCGAAGTCCACGTACCGCCCCTCGACCGTCAGGACCGGCTGCATGGTGCCGAAGATCGCGCCCTCGGGGAAGGCGCGGACGCTCACCGGCAGGCCCCGGAACAGGGTGGCCACCTCGTCGATCCCCGCCAGGACACCCCAGCCCCAGCCCGAGGGAAAGCTCTTCAGGACCACCTCCGCCGTCACTCGCTTCGCCACGCCGCGCCGCCGGAGGATCTCCAGGGTCCGCGCGAAGTAGACATCGGTGACCTGTCCTGCCTTGATCGCCTCATCCGTGGCCGTCTGAAACAGCGACTCACTCATCAAGATCCCGTCCCTTTCCGCATGGACGACCGGTCATCCGACGGCCACATCGAGACGGCCCTCCGCCTCCCGGTCCGGGCCGGCGCCGACATCCTGGTCGCGGTCCGTGGTCGCCGGCAACGCCTCGCTCAGTCGGGCGAATTCCTCCAATGTCAACGTCTCCCCGCGGCGCCGCCCCTCGATTTCGGCCGCCCCGAGCGCGGCGTCCACCGACTCCACCGGCCAGCCACCGCGACAGAGCGCGTTCCGCAGGGTCTTGCGGCGGGTGCCGAACGCGGCCCGGATGACGGCGAAGAGCCGCCCCGGAAACCGGACCGAGACCCGTGGAGCGTCCAGCAGATCAAACCGGACCAGCGCCGAATCCACCTCGGGAATCGGAAAAAACGCCGTGGGCGGGATGGAGAGCACCGAACGCGCCTCGGCCCAGTAACGGCACGCGAGCGTCAGGGCTCCGTACGTCTTCCCACCCGGCGTGGCCGTCAGGCGCTCTGCCACCTCGCGCTGTACCGTGAGGAACAAGGCGTCGAACAATTCCCGGTGGCGCAGGAACCGGAGAATCAACGGAGTGGTGATGTAGTACGGGATGTTGGCGACAACCCGGATGCGACCCTGCCGGGGATCGCCACGCAGCACCTCGGAGAAGTCGAACGTCAGCGCGTCCGCCGCGCGCACGACCAGCGCGGGGTTCCGTCCCAGCCGGCCCGCGAGCGCCTGCGCCAGGTCCCGATCCAGTTCGACCGCCACCACGCTGGCCCCGGCCCGGAGCATGGCCTCGGTCAGGATCCCCGTGCCGGGCCCGACCTCGACCACCAGACTCCCTGGACCGAGTCCGGCGGCGGCCACGATTCGGTCGCGTACCGCGGGATCCACCAAGAAGTTTTGGCCGCGCCGTCGGCGCGGCCGCAGCCCGCGGGCGCGAAGCAGCGCCCGCGTCTGGGACAGCAGGGAGTTGGGGGGTGGGTCCGCCAGGGTCACGTCTCGGCTGCCCGGGAGGCCGTCGCCTGGGCGAGGTAGAGGCGGGCCAGCTTGTGGCCGGGATCGAGCGCCAGGGCCCGCTGCCACGCCGCGACCGCGGCTGCGGCGTGTCCCGCCCGCTGGTGCAGACTCCCCCGCGTCACGTGCGCTTCCACGTACCGCGGATTCAGCTCCAGGGCGCGCGCAACCGCGCCTGTGGCGCCGGCGTCGTCCCCCATTTCCCGGCAGCTCACCGCCCGGGCGTGGTGGAGATCGGCAAAATCCGGACACAGCCGAATAGCCTTATCGTACTCCGCCACCGCGTCCGCATACATATCCATCGCGTGGTACTTTCGCGCCAGTTCGGCGTGCGCATTGGCCAGCGCCCCGCGCGCCGCCGCGCCTGGCCGCCCGGCCTCGACCGGCTCCCGCGCCCGGACGTGACCCATCTCCTGCGCTGCCTGGTCGTAGGCCCCGGTCTCGGCCAGGGTGATGGCCAAATTCAGCTGCGCTTCGCTGTATCGCGGGTTCAACGCCAGGGCGCGCCGAAACAGCTCGATGGCCCGCTCCGGCGCACCACGCTGGCTGGCGATCACTCCCAGCATGTGGTACACGTTGGCGTAGTGAGCGTCGCGCGCGACCGACTCGAGCAGGGACGCCTCGGCCTCGGCGTACGCCCCCGCACGAAAGGCCGCCGTGCCCCGCTGTATGAGCCACCGCGTGTCGCGTCGCCACGGTTCCGACCTGCCGTCCTTCCCGTACGCCGGGATCCGGAGTACGGTGCTCAGTTGAAGAGCCGGTAGCTCCGAGCGGTGTCGCCAATTTCATCCCAGATGGCCCCCATTCCCTTTCGCAGGCGCTCCCACGTGCCCGGTCCCTTGGGCTTGGGCGGCCCCATTCGCACCAGTGCGACCCCCAGCCGATCCGCGGCGGGGGGAGCCCACTCGGACTGCGACTCCTCCTGGATCAATCGGTGGAAGGCGGCGCGGGCCTCGTCCTTCTGTTCCAGCCGCCAGAGCGATTCTCCCAGAAAGTAGAGCGCCTGGTCATCGAAGCCCGCCCGGTTGTAGTCGGCGAGCAGGTTCTGGAGGCGTCCCGCGGCGGCGGCGTAGTTGCCCCGGTCGAAGTAAAACCGCCCGACGTACAGGTCCTTCTCGGCCAGTTTCTGGCGCGCCGCCGCGATCCGCTGCTGGGCGTCCGGCACGTATTGCGAATCCGGCATCTGTTTGACCAGCAAGCCGAACTCCTCCAGAGCCTTCTTGGTGTAGGTCTGGTCCCGGTCCGGGCTGTCCGCCGCCCGAAAGTAGGCCATCCCCATGTAATAGTGGGCCTCGTCCACACGCTCGTGCTGGGGGTGCAGCTCGAGAAAACGCTGGTACTCGGCCCGGGCCTCGTCGTATTTCTTCTCCAGGTACAGCGCCTTCGCCGTCCCCAAGCGGGCCGTCGCAACCAGGTCGCTCTCGGGATACTGATTCATCAGCCGCTGCAGCTCCTTGCGCGCCTCTTCGTACCGTCCGCGCTGCAGTTGAACCTCCGCGGACCGCAGCAGATCCTGCTCCGATTGTTGCGACTCTCGGCGAGCGGGTTTGCCGTACAGGTAGTCGTAGGCGGCGCACCCCGGCACGAGGCACGCCATCAGCAGGAGATACCAGAGGGGCCCGCGTGCACCACGCCGCGCGCGCGGGTCGTCGTCGAAAAGCAGACACGCCGGTCATTCGCCTCCCTACCCCATCGCCTCGCGCCCGCCGCCGGGATCCCCGCGGGGGAGCAGCGGGCGGATGCTACCCCCCCGGAAGTCGTCGCGCCGTCAGCCGAAGCCACAGCGCGCGCGGCGCCGTCAGGCGGACTCGGCCTTCTTCTTGTACAGGATGATGGGGTGCTTGCGCTCGATCACCACCTCGCGATTGATGATGCACTCGCTGATGCCGGATTGGGAGGGGAGCTCGTACATGATGTCGAGCATGATGTCTTCCAGGATCGCGCGCAACCCGCGCGCACCGGTCCCGCGCTTGGCCGCCTCTTCGGCCACCGCCGCCACCGCATCCTCGGTGAACGTCAGCTTCACCTGCTCGAAGTCGAAGAACTTCTGGTACTGGCGGAGCAGGGAGTTCCTCGGCTCTTTGAGGATGCGGACCAGCAACTTCTCGTCGAGCTCGTGGAGGACCGCCGCCACCGGCAGGCGGCCGACCAGTTCCGGGATCAGCCCGTAACGGAGGAGATCCTCGGGCTGCAGCGCGCTCAGGAGCTCGGACAGCTTCCGGTCCTTGCGTCCCTGCAACTGCGCTCCGAAGCCGACCCGCCGCTCTCCCACCCGTCCCTGGACGATCTTCTCCAGACCCACGAAGGCCCCCCCGCAGATGAACAGGATATTGGTGGTGTCCACCTGGAGGTATTCCTGCTGGGGGTGCTTGCGGCCGCCCTGGGGCGGCACGTTGGCCACCGTTCCCTCCAGGATCTTGAGCAGGGCCTGCTGGACACCCTCGCCGGACACGTCGCGGGTGATGGAGGGATTCTCGGACTTGCGGGCGATCTTGTCGATCTCGTCGATGTAGATGATGCCGCGCTCCGCCCGCTCCACGTCGTAATCCGCCACCTGCAGCAGCCGGAGGATGATGTTCTCCACGTCCTCGCCGACGTAGCCGGCCTCCGTCAGCGTGGTGGCGTCGGCGATGGTGAAGGGAACCTCCAGGATCTTGGCCAGGGTCTGGGCGAGCAGCGTCTTGCCGGAGCCGGTGGGGCCGATGAGCAGGATGTTCGACTTGGTCAGCTCCACGTCGTCGAAGGTCTGGCGGGCGTTGATCCGCTTGTAGTGGTTGTGCACCGCCACCGCCAGGGTCTTCTTGGCGCGCTCCTGGCCGACCACGTACTGGTCGAGGACGGCCTTGATCTCCGACGGCTTGGGCAGCTGTGCTGCCGGTCTTGGACTTTTCCTGCTCCCACTCCTCGGCGATGATGTCGTTGCAGAGTTCGATGCACTCGTCGCAGATGTAGACGGTCGGGCCCGCGATCAGCTTGCGCACGTCGTCCTGGCTCTTGCCGCAGAAGGAGCACTGCAGTTTCCCGCCGCCCTTCACCGCTTTCGCCATCCGCCCGTCTCCATGGTGGCGCCCGAGTCGTCTCCTCGCATCCGGCCGAAACGACTCGCCCCGCCGCCTCAGGCCGTCTGGGGAAGCGACGGCGGCGGCGACGCCGCCTCCGCCTTCCGTTTGGCCAGGTCCCGATAAAAGATCACCTCGTCCACCAGCCCGTACTCCTTGGCCTCCTCCGGCGACATGAAGAAGTCGCGGTCGCTGTCCTTCTCGACGCGCTCCAGCGGCTGGCCGGTGTGGTGGGACAGGATCCGGTTCAGCTCCTCCCGCATCCGCAGGATCTCCTTGGCCTGGATCTGGATGTCCACCGCCTGCCCCTGGGTACCGCCGTAGGGCTGGTGGATCATGATCCGGGAGTTGGGCAAGGCCATGCGCTTGCCCTTGGTCCCCGCCGCCAAGCAGGAGCGCCGCCCCGCTGGCCGCCTGCCCCATGCAGATCGTCTCGATGGCCGGCTTCACGAACTGCATGGTGTCGTAGATCGCCAGGCTGGCGGTCACCGACCCGCCGGGGGAGTTGATGTACACGTGGATGTCCTTGTCCGGGTCCTCGGCCTCCAGGAACAGGAGCTGGGCGATGACCAGGTTGGCCCCCGCGTCGTCAATCGGGGTCCCGATGAAGATGATCCGATCCTTGAGCAGCCGCGAGAAGATGTCGTAGGCGCGCTCGCCGCGGCTCGTCTGCTCGACCACCATGGGAACCAGGTACATAGCTCCTCCACCCGCACTCCGCCGCGCCGGACGGGCGACGGCGAGCGGACCTGTCGACGTACCTAGCCGGCTTACGCCGGCTTGATCAGATGGAACGCGTCCGTGATCGTCGCGTGCTGGAACAGGAAGTCCATCGCCTTGCGTTCCAAGATTCGCGCCGCTGAGTCCGGCCCGGCGCACCGGATCCTCCAGGGCGCGCCGCACGGCGGCCGGCTCCTGCCGGTACAGCCCGCGCCAGGGCGTTCACCTCGGCCTCGATCTCGTCGTCGGTCACCGTCAAGTTCTCCTGCTTGGCCACCGCCTCCAAGAGGAGCGACTCCTTGCACGCGGCGCGTGGCCGTCTCGCGCGCCGTGGTCCGCAGGGCCTCGGGGTCCTCGGGGAGGCCCTCCATGCGACCGCCGGTCGCCCGGAGCGTCATCGCCAGCTCCTCCAGCACGGCGGCCGCCTCGCGCTCCACCATGGCCTCCGGCACCTCGATGGCGTGCTGCTGGACCAGCTTCTCCATCAGCGTGCGCTTCAGCGCGGCGTCCTGCTCCCGCGTCTTGCGCTGCGTCAGCTGCTGCCGGAGCTTGTCCCGCAGGGCCGCCAGGGTCTCCACGTCCCCCACGGTCTTGGCGAACTCGTCGTTCAGCTCCGGCACGCGGCGCTTCTTGACCTCTTTCACCGTCACGCGGAACTCCACGGATCGCCCCGCCAGCTCCTT
This sequence comes from uncultured Methylomirabilota bacterium, assembly GCA_963695995.1. Classification (GTDB taxonomy): domain Bacteria; phylum Methylomirabilota; class Methylomirabilia; order Methylomirabilales; family 2-02-FULL-66-22; genus 2-02-FULL-66-22. Next base: position 6,724 of record CAVOIV010000023.1, on the reverse strand, counting down.
GCGCGGCCCGTCGGCCGGAATCTGCAGCGTGAACTGCTTGCGTCTCGCCCTTCTGCATCCCCGCGAGCTGCTCGGTGAATCCCGGCAGGTAGCCCTCGTGGCCCAGCGCCACGGTGAGGTTCTTCCCGCTGCCGCCCTTGAACGGCTTCCCGTTGAGGCTGCCCTCGTGATCCAGGACGACCAGATCGTCCCTCAGGGCCGGCCACCCCTCCATGGGGACGTACTCCGCCGCGTCTTCGCGGAGGTACTCCAGCGCCCGGTCCACCTCCTGGTCCGACACCTCGACCTTCTCGCGCTCGAGGGTGATGCCGCGGTAGTCCTTCGCCGTCACCGGCGGCTTGATCTCCACCACCGCGCGGTAGGTGAGGGGCTCCCCGGCATGGAAGTGGACGTCCTCGACCGCGGGCTGGCTGACCGGCTCGATCGCCGCCTGCGTCAAGGCCTCCCGGTACGAGTCGGGAATCAGGTCTCGCAGGACTTCCTCGTGGACTTCGGCCTCGAACCGTCGCCGGATGATCTCGGGCGGAACGCGGCCGCGGCGGAAACCGGGGAGCTGGAGCTTTTGACCCCACTCCCGGAACGTCGCCTCGACCCGGTCGGTCACCCGCTCGGAGGGCAGCTCGACGTGGAGGACTCGCTTGGACGGACTGAGTTCTTCAACTGTGACTTTCATGGGTTCTCACGTGGGGTGAACAAGGAATGATCGGCTTGGTGCGAGAGGGGGGAGTTGAACCCCCACGGGTTGCCCCATCCCGCCCTAAACGGGACGCGTCTGCCATTCCGCCACTCTCGCCGGAGGCAAGGGCCTCGGTGTGAGCTGCTGTGCGCCCTCGCGGCTGGTTCGCCCGCACTCTCCAAACCGACGACATGCGAGGTATCCGTCGAGCGACGCCGCGCGGTCTTCGCCCGGCGCCGCCCCTCGTCCCCTCGCTCAGGATTGTCAGCAGAAACGGATGGTGGGCCGCGAAGGACTCGAACCTTCGGCCCGCTGATTAAGAGTCAGCTGCTCTACCATCTGAGCTAGCGGCCCATCCGTGACATCATTGCAGATTGACGATTGACGATTTCCGATTCCAGCAACGTTCGGGATGCTCACCCCAAGTCGACAATCTGAAATCGGCAATCCGAAATCCTCCTGGCGCGCCTGGGGCGACTCGAACGCCCGACCCACTGCTTAGAAGGCAGTTGCTCTATCCTCTGAGCTACAGGCGCCCCGAACACAATGACGAATTCTCAATCCCGAATGACCAACGGAACACTTACGATTGGTCATTGCTCGCTTGTCATTGGTCATTCGGGTGAACGCCCGCTTGGCGCGCCCGGAGAGAATTGAACTCCCGACCTGCTGGTTCGAAGCCAGCCGCTCTATCCGACTGAGCTACGGGCGCCCTCTCCCGATTATTGACGATTGCCAGATTGACGATTGCCGATTTTCGGTCTTTGGGCGACAATCCAGCAATGCGCTTGGCCTTAATCGTCAATCGAAGTCGCTATCGTGGGGTGAACGGAGGGACTTGAACCCTCAACCCCTGGAGCCACAGTCCAGTGCTCTAACCAATTGAGCTACGCTCACCACAATCAAATTGCCGATTGCCGATTGAGATTGGCGATTGTTGCAGTTCGGAATCGTCAATCGCAATCCTCAATCGAAAATACCTTGGCGCGCCCGGGGTGATTTGAACACCCGACACACGGCTCCGGAGGCCGTTGCTCTATCCGGGCTGAGCTACGGGCGCAGGTACATTGCAGATTTCAGATTGCAGAATGCCGATTGGGAGTGCCAAACCCGAAATCTTCAATCGACAATCTGCAATCTCCAATTCGCTCCGACTGGTCGGGGCGAGAGGATTTGAACCTCCGACTCCCTGCTCCCAAAGCAGGTGCGCTACCAGGCTGCGCCACGCCCCGAGGCAACATCTTCCGGCGTTCCGGCCTTTCACCCTTCCCGCCCTCGGTCACTCTGTCGGCAGGAGGGTCTGAAGGATCACGCGCATCTTGGCGACGGCCTGCGACCGGTGGCTCAGGCGGTTCTTGATCTCCGGCCCCACCTCGGCCAGCGTCTTGCCGAGCGCTGGAACCTCGAAGATAGGATCGTACCCGAAGCCCTGGACGCCGCGCGGCATCAACGCGATCCGCCCTTCGCACGTCCCTTCGGCGACATGGCACCTGTCCACCCGGCTCGGCGAGGGCAACCACGCAGCGAAAGCGCGCCGTCCGCCGCTCGGGAGGGACCCCTATGAGTTTTTCCAAGAGCAGGTCGTACCGTTCGGCGTCGGTCTTGCCTGGGCCGCCGAACCGGGCCGAGAGAACCCCCGGGGCTCCCCCCAGCGCATCCACCTCGAGGCCGGAATCATCGGCCAGCACCCAGGCTCCAAGCGCGGTGGCAACGGCCACCGCCTTCAGCCGCGCGTTCTCCTGAAACGAGTCGCCGCTCTCCGGAGGTACCTCGACAGGCCCAACCCGGTCGAGCGGCACAATGTCGGCATCCAGGCCTTGCAGCAACTCGGCAAACTCTTTGAATTTCCCGCGATTGCCGGTCGCAATGACGAGCGTGATTTTATGGGTGAGGGGTTGTTTTGTCAAGCCACTAATGCCCTCGCGACCCAGAAATTCTCGATTCCTACGCGACACCGATTCCCAGGGACGGCTGTTTCTAACATGTAATGCGAGTGACGCGCAACGGAAAATGGTTCGCCGTCACGAAGGCATACTCCACCCGCATGCCGCGTCCCGTCCGTGCCAATCGGGTTCCTCGGCGATCGAGTCAGGAGCCGCCCACACTTCAACACCAGAATAGCCGGCGCGCACCCCTGGCGGTCGGCGCCGAGCCTGTGGTACCATCCCCCCGAACGCGCCGACCGGCGCGCAACATCGCACCGAGCCGAGCAGGGACACAGGAGAGAGGGAGATGGAGTACGCGCTCTTCTTCGGGGCGATGGCCCTCAGTTATGGCGTCGTGCATTGGGTGGGCAACTTGCGGCGGGGCGAAGACTTCACCACATCATTGAGTCATGGTCCGGCACTGATCGTGCTGCTGGGTGCCTTCGTGGGATTCATCGGCGGCGGAACCTGGCTTTTCGGTGTCGTCTTCCGTGCCCTGTTTGACGGATAGATGGCGGCGCTTCCGCATCGACGCTCGCCGAGCCGACCCGTTTTTGACGATCGAAGCGATCTCTGGAGGCGTCGAGGCCCTACTTGGTGGCCGCTGCCCGCTCGGCCAGCAGGCGCCGCTGCATGGCGATGAGATCCTGGACCCCGTTGAGGCCATCGCGAGCATCGTGTCCAATTGACCCCGATCGAACGGGGCATCCTCGGCGGTTCCCTGCACCTCGATGAATTTTCCGCCACCCGTCATGATGACGTTCATATCCACATCGGCCATCGAGTCTTCGGCGTAACACAGGTCCAGCACCACCTGGTCCTCCACCACGCCGACGCTGGTGGCCGCCACGAAATCCTTCAACGGAAGGCTGGCGATCTGCCCGTTCTTTCGGAGGTAGTGCAAGGCGTCAGCAAGCGCGACGTACGCCCCGGTGATGGCGGCCGTGCGTGTCCCCCCGTCGGCCTGGATGACGTCGCAGTCTATCCAGATCGTGCGCGGCCCGAGCGCCGCGAGGTTCGTAATCCCCCGCAGGGATCGCCCCACCAAGCGCTGGATCTCGAAGGTCCGCCCGCTCGGTCTCCCGGTGGACGTCTCGCGCGAGGTCCGCGTCTTGGTCGAGCGCGGGAGCATGCCGTACTCGGCCGTGACCCACCCCTGCCCCGTGTCGCGAAGGAACGGCGGCACCCGATCCTCCACGCTGGCCGTGCACACCACTTTCGTGTCCCCCACTTCGATCAGGACCGACCCCTCGGCATGGCGCAGAAAATCCCGCGTGATCGTCACCGGACGCATTTGGTTGGGTTGTCGCCCGTCGGGCCGCATGGTATCTCCGTTCAATCACTTCTACTGCTGGGTTTCCTGCGGTTCGGAGGTGATCGGCTGGGACTCCTCGCCGGGAAAGTAGGGCTGCAACGGACGACGAAGGTCGGCACTCCCGATCTGGGCGGACAGTTCTTGGCCCGCCGCCAGGAATTGCACCCGCTTCACCGCGCCGAAATTGGTCGTGAGCGTGAGGACGACAGCCGAAACGTTCAGCCCCGCCCGGGTGGCATCTCCGGTGGCCAGCGCCTCGACCCCTGCGACGAAATCCAGATAGAGAATGCCGAACGCATCCAGGGAAACCTGGCGGATCTCGGTCTCCGGCGGAAGCGGCGGCACCGTCCCGGGCCCGCCACCCCTGGTCAGCTCCTTCACCACAGCCCGCACGGCGTCCGGCAGGGGGGTCTGGCGCGGGACCTCCCGCTCCTCTTCCGCCAGGACGGGCTTGGCCTCCTGCGGGAAAAAGAGTCGCACCCGCACCTGCTCGGCCGCCGTGGCCGGCGCGCTCGCTGCCCCCGAAGCGCGGGAACGCAGGAGTGACAGGTCCACCGTCCGCGGCCAGACATCCCAGGCGATCGCACCGATCACCGCTCCGCTCACCGCCAGCACGGTGAGCCAGGGCCACAGAGCGCCGCGTCGAGGCATGGCGGCCACCCGCTCAGGATCCGACGCCGGCCGGGACGTTCCGCAGGCCCAGCCGCTGTTCGTAGCGGATCTTGTAGGCTGCGATCCCCTCGTAGAGCGCATCGGCGATCCGCTGCCGGTGCTCCTCGCGCTGCAGCTTGCGCTCCTCCTTGGGATTCGTGATGAAGGCACTCTCCACCAAGACGGCGGGCATGGCGGCCGTGGCCAGGACGTAGAAGGGGCCCGACTTCACCCCGCGGTTGTCGACCCGCAGGATCTTCTCCAGTGACGCCAGGAGGCGTTCCGCCAGATTGCTCGACTCTTTGATGTCGCGCGTCACCGCCATGTCGGCAAGTGTCGTCCTGAGCAAGGACTCCAAGTCCTTTCCGGTAGCCCCGTTGCTCTCAACCACCAAATTCTCTCGCTGCGCCGAGGCGCGCGCATCGTTGTCCGACGGCTCGCGCGCGAAGAAGAACGTCTCGAAACCGACCGCCCCACGCTGGCTGGCCGCGTTCACGTGCAGGCTGATCAGGAAATCTGCCTTGGCACGATTGCCAAACGCGCTTCGGTCCGCAAGCGGCACGAACACATCCTCGGTCCGGGTCATCAGCACGCGGACACCGAGCCGGTCTTGCAACAGGCGGCGGAGTCGGAACGCCAAGTCCAGCACCACGTCCTTCTCCATCAGGCCGGTCGGCCCGATGGCGCCCGTGTCGTGTCCACCGTGGCCGGGGTCGAGCACGATCGTCAACGGCTTCCTGGTATCGTCCCGCTCTGGCTCCGCCGGTGCGCCTTTCCCACTCCCGCGCGCCGCATCCTTCCCCGCGAACCCCGAGGGTCCGGGGACCTGTGCCGTTCGATCCACCGCCCCAGGAGTGGAGGCCTCGGAACCCGCGGAGTTCGCCGCTCCGGCTTGCGTTGGCGGCGCCGGAGGGGAAACCTTGGCCGCGTTCCCCGACGGCGGTGCGCTGGCCTGTGCCAGCGCCCGGCCGTCCTCCCCAACGCCCGGAAGGGACACGTCCACCACCAAACGGTCGGGGTCCGTCAGCGTCAGCGTGCGCACCTTCACGCCGGCCGGTTCGCAGACCAAGATCACTTCCACGCCGTTGGCGCGTCGAATCGTCTGCACCGACCGGACCGCCCCGCTGGAGAAATCGAGCCGACGGATATTCGCGTCCACGCCAACCCCCGGAACCAGGATCCGCACCGGCGCGCCGGGGGGCTGCTCCATCGACCATTCGTACGAACCGGTCAGTCTCAAGTACGACGCGGGTGAAAGTCGGGGTGGTTTCCCGACACGGATCTTGGCGAGGCCGGTCGTGGTCGAAACGGGTCCAGCAGCCTCCCGCGGCGTGGTCGAGGAAACAGATGGGGATTTCTGGGAGTTGTCCGGTTGCCCAGCAGTAGCCGGTGGCGCAAAATGCAGCACCGCGAACGCGGCGATCGCAACCGCGACGAGATGCTGGGAGGTCCACGATCGTCTGGTCTTGGAGAAGGCGATATTCATCTGTCTTTCCGGCTGTTTCAAATCATATGTTTAACACACCGCTTGCATCCCTGTCAATTAACATCTCCTCGCTGGGGAGGCGCGGACGCGCCAATATCCCGACCGGAATGCCGAGCCGACCACGCGAAAGGTTTCCTGGACAGAAAAGCAAAGGGCCTCATGCTGTTAGCATGAGGCCCTTTGAAAAAATCCCGGCGGCGTCCTACTTTCCCACCCAGTTGCCCAGGCAGTATCATCGGCGCTGGAGGGCTTAACTTCCGTGTTCGAGATGGGAACGGGTGTGACCCCTCCGCCATAGCCACCGGAAACTTCAGGAACGCGCCAATCGCGACACATTACTTCTTCCCGGACCGGATCACGATATACTCCCGAACCTGCGCAAACTCCTTCTTACCGACCACCTTCCTGGTGATCAGTTCGTCCAGCTTTCTGTACGGACGATTTCCGATGATCTCGTTCGGCGGTTTGAACGTCATCCCCGGCAGTCGCGAGAGCTCGTCGACCCGGCCGTATTCAAGTCGACCCGTCCTGGCGATTTGGCCACTCCGATCCGAACAGGAACTCCTACGTCCGGACTGCCTTGACCAGCCGCGCCGTCACAAACCGAACCCAGGATCAGCATTACGCTGATTGCAAGAACGATCGCGATACGTCGCATTGGTGAAAACGAA
>CAVOIV010000022.1:0-120688 GCA_963695995.1 uncultured Methylomirabilota bacterium | reverse complement strand
CCAACAGCGTGGTGGTCACGGTCGTCGCCACCGCCATCACGCTCGCCATCAACTCTATGGCGGCCTTCGCCTTGAGCAAGTACCGCTTCCCCGGCCGGGACGCCATCTTCCTGGTGATCCTCGGCACCCTCATGATCCCGCTGCAGGTCATCATGCTGCCGGTGTACCTTGTGATCGCCAAGCTCGGTATGGCGAACTCGCTCTGGGCATCATCATCCCGCCATCGGCGACGCCCACCGGCGTCTTCCTCTTGCGCCAGTACATGCTGACCATCCCCGACGAGCTGATCGAGGCGGCGCGCATCGACGGCGCCGGTGAGTTCCGCATCTACTGGCAGGTGGTCCTGCCGCTGACGCGGCCGGCGCTGGCGGTACTGACGGTCTTCTCCATCATGTGGCGATGGAACGACTTCCTCTGGCCCCTGATCGTGATCAACCAGGATCGCCTGTTCACGCTCCAGCTCGGCCTGGCACGATTCCGGGGGAGCTGGTCACCGACTGGCACTACGTCCTCGCCATGACCGTCCTCTCGATCATCCCCATAACGCTGGTCTTCGCCGTGCTCCAGCGCTACCTCGTGAGCGGTATCGCAACCACCGGCCTGAAGGGCTGACGAGGAGGATCAGGGGTGCCCGAGACGCCTCCTCTTTCCTGAAATCGACAGGCCATCGCCGTGGAGGTGCTGGCATGAAACCGTGGCAGGCCCAACGCTGGGCATTCGAAGGCGAAGGCCGCGACCTCGCGGCCATCAGCCGCCTCGACGACGGCGCCGAGATGGGCGTGCGCTTCCTCTCGCCCACCATGGCACGCGTGACGCTGCACCCGCAGGGCGGTTGGCGCGAGCCGCGCACCTGGGCGATCGCGCCCCTGGCGGGCGCTGCCGGCCCGGGTGGCTCTTCCAGTCGGGATGTGCCGTGGCAGGGCCGCGCGCGCGAGGATCTCGCCGGCTTCGAGCGCCCCCCCGTCACCCGCGGACAGGTCGACCGTGCAGACACCCTGGCCACCGCTAGCCTGCAGGTGCGCCTGCACGTCGCGCCTCTGCGCTTGGAGTGGCGCGCCGTCGGCGCGGACCAGCCCGTGGCGCAGGACCGCTCCACCTCGGCGTATCTCCGCAGCGCGCGCACGGGGGCGGTCCGCCACTACCTGGCGCGCGACCCCGGCGAGCGTTACTACGGCCTCGGCGACAAGACGGGGCCGCTCGACCTGCACGGCCGGCGGCTGCGCACGCTGGCGCTCGACTCGCTGGGCTACGACCCCGAGCACGGCGACCCGCTGTACAAGCACTGGCCGTTCGTGCTGAGCCGCTCGGCCGAGGGCCGGTGGGTCGGCATCTACTACGACACGATGGCCGCGTGCACGTTCGACCTCGGCTGCGAGCACGACAACTACCACGGCCTCTACCGCTACGTAGAGATCGACGACGGCGACCTCGACTACTACCTCATCGCCGGCGCGACGCCGGCCGAGGTGATCGCGCGCTTCGTGCGCCTGATCGGCGGCACCCACCTGCCCCCGCGCTGGACGCTGGGCTACGCGCAGACCGCGATGGGGCTGACCGACGCGCCCGACGCGCAGACGCAGCTGTCCGCTTCATCGACCGCCCGTGTCCGAGCGCGTGCCGGTCTCGGCGTTCCACTTCGGCTCCGGCTACTCCACCCGCGGCCCGCGCCGCTACGTGTTCACCTGGAACCGCGACAAGTTCCCCGACCCCGGCGCGCTGACGGCACGTTCCAGCGCAACGGCATGCGCCTGGTGGCCAACATCAAGCCCTGCCTGCTCGACGACCACCCGGCCTACGCGGCGATGCGCGCGATCGCGACGCCTTCATCCACGACGCCACCGGCGGCGTCCCGGTGGTCGACCCGTTCTGGGACGGCCAGGGCTCGCACCTCGACTTCACCCGTCCGAGGCCATCGCTGGTGGCAGGAGGGCCTGAAGGCCCAGGTCCTCGACTACGGCATCGACGCCGGCTGGAACGACAACAACGAGTACGCGATCCAGGACGAGGACGCAGTCGCCGCCGGCTTCGGGCAGCCCATGCCGCTGCACCGCTCGCGCCCGCTGCAGGGCCTGCTGATGACGCGGGCCACCTTCGAGGCGCAGCGCGAGTACCGCCCGAGCGAGCCGGTGTTCACGGTCACCCGCGCGGGCATGCCTGGCATTCAGCGGTATGCCCAGACCTGGTCGGGCGACAACACCACCGGCTGGCGCACCCTGAGGTGGAACCTCCGCACCGGCCTGCAGATGAGCCTGTCAGGCATGTTCAACGTGGGGCACGACGTGGGCGGCTTCTACGGGCCGGTGCCCGACCCCGAGCTGTTCCTGCGCTGGGTGCAAGCCTGCAGCCTCAACCCGCGCATGGTGATGAACTCGTGGAAGGAAGGCGGCATCACCAACCTGCCGTGGATGCATCCCTCGGTGACGCCGGCCGTCAAGCGCGCCATCGAGCTGCGCTACCGCCTCATCCCCTACATGTGGTCGTTGTTCGAGCGCGCGAGCCAGCACCACGAACCCATCATCCGGCCGACTTTCTATGACTTCCCGGAGGACACCCAGTGCCTGCAGGACTGCGACGAGTTCATGCTGGGTCGCGAGCTGCTGGTCGCGCCGGTGGTCGAAGCGGGCGCGACCACGCGCCGCCTGTACCTGCCGGCCCTGGGCGGCCGCGGCCGCTGGTTCGACTTCGAGACCGGCCAGGCCTACGCCAGCGGCCAGTGGCACGAGGTGGCCGCGCCGCTCCCGCGCCTGCCGCTGTTCGCGCGCGAAGGTGCCGCCATCGCGTGCGCGCAGCCCGCGCCCGGGCAGCCGGCTCGGCACGATGACCCGGTGGCCGAGATCAGGCGTTTCTGAATCCTGCGCAGGCTGCTCGAGGCGAAGGCCGGTGGAGGAAGGCGAGATCCGTCCGCACCCGCAACGAGCGCCCGCGCGGCGTGGACAGGGAGGAGGACAAAGATGACCCGCACGCAAATGCTACATCGTCTCCAAGCGCATACTGGAGAATGGGACATCATCGTCATTGGCGGCGGCGCAACAGGCGTCGGGGTGGCGATTGATGCGGCGGCGCGAGGCTATGACGTGCTCCTGCTCGAGGGGAGCGATTTCGGCAAGGGGACATCCAGCCGGAGCACCAAGCTCGTGCACGGTGGCGTGCGGTACCTAGAACAGGGAAACGTCTCGCTCGTGATGGAAGCTCTGAAAGAACGAGGGGTCTTGCGCCAGAACGCGCCGCATCTCGTGAGCAACCTCGCGTTCATCGTGCCGAACTACGACTGGTGGGAAGCCCCCTTCTACGGGCTCGGCCTGAAACTCTACAACGTGCTTTCCGGCAAGTACGGGTTCGGGCCGTCGCAGATCCTCTCCCGCGACGAGACGCTACAGCGTTTACCGACGATCAATCGGGAGGGCCTTCGCGGTGGCGTGGTCTACTATGATGGCCAGTTCGACGACGCGCGGCTGCTCATCAATATGGTGGCGACCGCGGCCGAGCAAGGCGCCACCCTCCTCAACTACTGCCGTGTCACGAGCTTGACCAAGGACGGCAACGACTTCGTGAATGGGGTGATCGCTCGCGACGAGGAGAGCGGCAACACGGTTACCGCCTCGGCGAAGGTTGTGGTCAATGCGACTGGTCCGTTCACGGATGCGGTTCGCCGGCTCGCGGACTCCTCGGTCCAGGCGATGATTGCCCCCAGCCAGGGTATCCATCTGGTCTTCGACCGATCCTTCCTTCCCGGCCAGTCCGCGATCATGGTGCCCCACACGAGCGACGGCCGTGTCATGTTTGCCATTCCCTGGCGTGGCCACACGCTTGTGGGCACGACGGATACGCCCATCCCGGAACCAACCCTAGAGCCATCGGCACAAGAGGAGGAAATCGAGTTCATCCTGAAAACGGCCGGCCAATATCTCCACAAAGTGCCCAGTCGCGCAGATGTGCTGAGCGTCTTCACCGGGATTCGGCCGCTGGTGACGGCCGCCAAGACGAGCAATACCGCCGCGCTCTCGCGCGATCATACCATCCATATAGATCCCTCGGGCCTGCTGAGCATTGCTGGCGGAAAGTGGACCACGTATCGACACATGGCCGAGGATTGCGTCAATCAAGCGGCAACCCTGGGACAGCTGCCGGAACGGGAGTGCGTGACCAGGCAGCTCAACATTCACGGCTTTCATCCGCATCCGGAGAAGTTCGGACAGCTCTCGTTCTATGGCTCTGACGCGGCAGCCATCAACGAATTGATGGAGAGAGAGCCCGACCTGGCGGCACCCGTTGCCGAAGGTCTGCCGTATGTGGGAGCCGAGGTCGTGTGGGCGGTGCGCCATGAAATGGCGCGGACGGTGGAAGACGTGCTGTGCCGGCGCACACGCGCCTTGTTCCTAAATACCAAGGCTGCCAGGGAGGCGGCTCCGCGCGTGGCATCGCTGATGGCGCGGGAACTGGGGTACGATGCCGATTGGAAGGCGAGACAGCTCGTGGCTTTTGAGCAGGTTGCCAGCCACTTCAGCGTCGAGACAGACGCGTCGGGAGGGATCTATCCCTGAACCGAAATTCTTTTCACCACCGAGTCACGAAGACACCAAGGGGCATGGGGTCACAGGGAACCGGGAGCCGCAGACAGCCAAGGCCCCGCGAGAGGCGGGTCCAGCGTCTGCCCGGGAATGGGTAAACCCCGTGTTGCTTGGTGCCTTGTTGCCATTGTGGTGATCATATTTCTTCGGACGGGGGCTAACGATCCGGGCCCGATATTGCGTGTTGCCTCAACCAGACGGCCGGTAAGGTTGGCCGCTGATTACGCTTCAGCCACCCTCCCCTTATTTCCCCGCAAGTGGTGTCGCAACCCGCGTCGCGCATCATCCGCGCTTTGCATGGCGTCCGTGCTATCCGCTCCGCGACGGAGTCCACGGTGCTCATCACGGGCGAGAGCGGGACCGGCAAGGAGCTGGTGGCGCGCGCCATCCATTACGCCAGCCCGCGGGCCGAGGGCCCCTTCGTGGCGGTCAACTGCGCGGCCCTCCCCGACACCCTGCTGGAGAGCGAGCTCTTCGGCCACGAGCGCGGGCGCCTTCACCGGCGCGGACCGGCAGAAGCCCGGGCGCTTCGAGCTGGCCGCCGGGCGGCACCCTCTTCCTCGACGAGATCGGGGACCTCTCCGCCGCGGTCCAGGTGAAGCTCCTCCGCGTGCTCCAGGAGCGCGAGTACCAGCGGGTCGGGGGGACGGCCACCCTCAAGGCCGATGTCCGGCTCCTCACCGCCACCAACCGGGACCTCACGGCCGAGATGGCGGCCGGGCGCTTCCGGAGCGACCTCTTCTACCGGCTGAGCGTCTTCAACGTCCACCTGCCCCCGCTGCGCGAGCGGGGCGACGACGTCCTGCTCCTGGCCGACCACTTCATCCGCACGCTCGGGCCCCAGATGGGCAAGGGCGACCTCACGCTCGAGCCGGGACGCCTGCGACCTGCTGCGCCACCACCCCTGGCCCGGGCAACATCCGCGAGCTGCAGAACGCCATCGAGCGGAGCCTCATCACCTCCGAGGGCACGCTCATCACCGCCGCCCACCTCGCGCTCCGACCCGGCCCCGCGCCCACGCCGCCCGTGGCGGCGCCCCTCCCCGCCGCGCCGGGCAGCCCCCCGAGTTCGCTGGATGCCATGGAGCGGCAGGCCATCCTGGACGCCCTCCAGCGCGCGCACGGCCACAAGTCCCGCGCGGCCGCCCTCCTCGGCCTCACCCGGTTCCAGCTCTACACCCGGCTGAAGCGGTACCAGATCGAGGTCTCCCCCGACTAGCCTCCACATCGTCCACGCGTTCCCGTGCGCCGGCGTTCTGCCTTGTCGATTCCCCCGCCAAAGGATCGCGGGGCGCCGAGGTAGAACTCCAGCAAGTCCGAGCGGGCCTCGACGTTGTTCGGATCGAGCGTCACGGCCCGCTCGAACTCTCGACGAACGTCACCAACCATCGCCTGTAGCGGACCGGCATGTGTATCCCCCGCACGTTCATGTGCAGCACCGCACCGTCCCGTTCAAGTTCACACGGGCATCTTCCGAAGCGCGCGCATGCTGGCGTGCGTCCAACCTGGCCCGATTGATGCAATCCGCTCGTCCAGGAGAATCCGCACGCTCGTAGCGGCTCTGCGCGAGAAGTGGGAAAGGCGATGAAGGAACGCATCTGGACTGTGAACGGGGCTGTGACGAAAATCGGGGTGCCCCGACATGTTATAGAGGCCAGGGCGGCAGTTGGCACCGTAAGGTATCGCGTGCAACGTTGCACCGGTCGTTGGGACCGTCTGACGACGATGCGTCGGACGGCAGCGCCCGGGCGGACGATCAGCGCCGCGGACTCCTCCCATGGACGGACCGAGGCCGGCTCGTCTCGCCGGCTCGTTGGCGTGCCCGCGCGTGCGGCTATCGTGGCCCTCGTCGGTCTCTTCATCATTGCTCTCTTCGCAGTCCTCTACGTCGCACGCGCCTTCGTCGTCCCCATCGTCCTGGCGATGCAGCTCGCTTTGGTGCTCTGCCCAGCCGTGCGAGCTCTTCGGCGCCTGGGGCTGCCCGGGCCAGCGGGCGCGGCGCTCGTCCTGTTCGGCCTGCTGGTGGCCGCCGGGGCCGGGTTCTACCTGCTGGCCGGACCGACCGGGGTGTGGATGGAGAAGCTTCCCGAGAGCTTCCGGATGATCGAGTACAGGATCCGGGACGTCCGCAAGCCTGTCGAGGTGATGCGCCGGGCGGCCGACGAGATGAGGAAGATTGCGGCGATAGACGCTGCAGACAAGCCCGCGCCCGTCGTCGAAGTGAAGAACCACGACGCAATGAACACGCTCGTGAGCGGCACGCACACCCTGCTGGCCGGCATCGGGCTCACGGCGTTGGCGCTCTACTTTTTCCTCGGATGGGGCGATCTCTTTCTGCGCAAGCTCATTCGCGTACTGCCGACCCTCGCAGGCAAGAAACGGGCAGTGGAGATCGCGCGCGAAACGCAGCGGCAGATTTCTGCCTACCTGCTCACCATCACGCTGGTCAACGCGCTGCTGGGGGCCGCCGTGGGCGGCGCCGTCTGGCTCCTGGGCGTGCCCAACCCGGCGCTGTGGGGCGCCATGGCGTTCGTGTTGAACTTCATTCCGTTCCTCGGCCCGCTCACCGGGATTGTCGTCCTGGGGGTGGTGGCCATGGTCACGTTTGCGGGTCTGGGCCAGGCTCTGCTGGTGCCCGCCGTCTACTTCCTCCTCCACAGCGTGGAGAGCCAACATCATCACGCCGCTCGCGCTGAGCCGGCGGCTCACGCTGAACCCGCTCGTGATGTTCCTCTGGCTGTCCCTCTGGTTTTGGCTCTGGGGCATCCCCGGCGCGCTCCTGGCGGTGCCCATGCTCCAGACCCTCAAGATCTTCTGCGACAACATCCCGCCGCTCGCGCGCGCGGGGCAGTTCCTTGGGCGCTAGCCGCCGCAATGCTCCGGCTTCCCGGGCGGCGAGCCGCTGCGGTGTCGGCGACCAAAAAGTGGTGCTTCGCATACGGTCTCTACAGTATAATTCGCGCGAAGCATTAGCCGGGACACTCCATGGACCCAGGACCCAAGGATCCCTCCACGCCACTGATCGAGCCGGCACCGCCGGAGCCTGATCTCCTCGTCTGCCTCGCCGCCATCGGGCGGGCGCTCGAGGTGGAATTCGACCCACGGGCCTTCCTGGGCGAACTCTCGACCGTCCTGGGCCCGCTGGTCCCGCACGATCGGCTGAGCATCGGCTACCTCGCCAATGACCGGCGCACGGTCTCGATCTTCGCCGAACACGGCCCATCGGTCTTCTTGCCGGAGACGGACCGCTACACGACCGACCGCGAACGCCCCGTGCGCCTTCCGGTCGCCGACTCGCCCCTGGTCGACGTGTTCGACGGAACCGTGCTCTGCGTCGCGGACCTCCGGCCGCCTTCACCGGCATGGTGCTGGGGTTACAACTCCAGTACACGCTCCAGAAATTCGGATCCGAGGCGGCCCTGGGCTCGGTGGTGGGCCTCACCATAATCCGGGAGCTGGGGCCGGTGTTCGCCGCCTTGATGGTGACGGCGCGCGCCGGCTCGGCCATGACGGCCGAGATCGGCCTCATGCAGATCACCGAGCAGGTGGACGCCCTGGACACCATGGCCATCAATCCCCAGCAGTACCTGATCGCGCCGAAGCTCGTCGCCTGCGTGATCGGCGTGCCCCTGCTGGTGGCGATCTTCGACGTGGTGGGCATCGCCGGGGGCTACCTGGTCGGCGTGGGGCTCCTGGGAGGGAACCCGGGTTCCTACTGGGGTTCCCTGGAATCGGCGGTGACGTGGCAGGATGTCGCGGGAGGCATCCTGAAGTCGGTGAGCTTCGGGCTGATCGTGAGCTGGGTGTGCTGCTACCAGGGTTACCACACCAAACGGAGCGCGGAGGGGCTGGGGAAGGCAACCACCGAAGCGGTGGTCCTCTCGTCGGTCCTCATCCTGGTCTCGGACTATTTCCTGACGTCGGTGCTCCTTTGATGAACGCTGTCAGTGATCACGGATCAGCCCCTAGCGGGTCGCTGAGGGCTCAGCAAGCAAGGAATATCCATCCATGATCAAGCTCGTGGGGGTCGAGAAAGCGCTCGGGGGGGAGCCAGTCTTGCGCGGGGTGAACCTCACGATTCCGGCTGGGAAGCTCACGACCATCATCGGCCGGAGCGGCGAGGGCAAGAGCGTGTTGCTCAAGCATATGATCGGCCTGATGCAGCCCGACCGTGGCGACGTCTGGGTGGACGGTCTGGAGATCTCACGCCTGAAGGGAAAACGCCTCAACCAGGTACGCGAGCGGTTTGCCATGGTCTTCCAGGGTGCGGCCCTTTTCGATTCCCTGACCGTGTTCGAGAATGTGGCCTTCCCGCTGCGGGAGAAGCGCCGCCTGCCCGAGCCGGAGGTGATCCGTCGGGTCGAAGAAAAGCTGGAGCAGGTCGGCCTCTCTGCCATGGGGCACAAATTCCCGGCCGAACTGAGCGGTGGGATGAAGAAGCGAGCCGGCCTGGCCCGGGCGCTGGTGATGGAACCGGAGATCATCCTGTTTGACGAACCGACCACGGGACTGGACCCGCTGATGGCCAAGACCATCCGTGAACTGATTGTGGGCATGCATCGGGCCTTCGGATTTACGGCGGTGATGGTCAGTCACGAGATTCCGGACATCTTCGCGATTTCGGATTGGGTGGCGATGCTCCGGGGCGGCGCCATCGCGGCCATGGCTCCGCCGGCGGAATTTCAGCGCACCTCCGATCCGGGCATCCGGGAGTTCATTGCGGCCGGCGGTCCCGCGACGGCGCAGCCACGTACCTGTTCAGTCACGCGCCCTTGATTGCGTGTCTTGGGTGGCAGAGGATTGTCATGGAGAGAGGCAAACTGGAGCTAGCGGTCGGAGCCTTCGTGCTCCTGGGCCTCATCTGTCTCGGCTACCTGTCCATCAAGCTGGGGCAGGCTGGAGGTGGTCGGGGGGCAGGCGTACGAAATCCAGGCCGAGTTCGACTCCGCGTCGGGGCTGAAGCCGGGGGCCGCCGTGGAGATTGCCGGGGTGGAGGTCGGCCGGGTCAAGACGATCCGCCTCCGGGGCGATCGCGCCGCCGTGTCCCTGGCGATCTGGAACGGTGAACGGTTGTACAGGGACGCCATCGCGTCGATCAAGACCCGCGGGATCATCGGCGAGAAGTTTGTCGTCCTGTCCCCCGGCGGAGCAGGCGAGGTCCTCAAGCCGGGGGACACGATCCGGGATACGGAGTCGGGTCTCGATCTGGAAGCAAGTGATCAGTCAGTTCATTCATGGAGGCGTGAAATGACCATGGGCTCCGGTTGCCGTGGAGATGCCCGGCTCGGCCATGGTTCCGGCTGCGAGATGACCGGGGACAAGGGAAGGGCCAGGATGGCGAGGTCTCCTCTGGGGTGGATTGCGCAGGTGCTCCTGGCCCTGGCGATGGCCGGAGTGGCGGCCGGGGCATCTCCGGAGCCAGTGAACTCCGGGGGGCCGGCCACCGAGGCCGTCAAGGGTACGATCACCGAGATCATTCGTCTCCTCGAGGACAGAGACGCTCAAGAAACCGGAGATGGCCGAGGAGCGCCGCCGGCTGCTCGAAAGGGTGGTCGCCGACCGCTTCAGCTATGCGGAGATGGCCAAACGATCTCTCGGTGCCCACTGGCGAGAGTTGACCGACGCGGAGCGGGAGGAATTTGTGGCGCTGTTTCAGCGGCTCCTCTGTGAAGACATATGCCCGCACGATCGAGGGGTACGCCGGGCAGCAGGTCCAGTACCTCGGGGAGCGGCGTGCCGAGGACTTTGCCGAGGTCCGCACCAAGATCGTCTCCGACAAGGTGGAGACGTCCCGGTGGACTACCGGCTGCTGCGCATGGCGCGGAGATTGGTGGGTGTATGATGTCGTGGTGGACGGGGTCAGCCTGGTCAGCAACTACCGCGGCCAGTTCGCCAGGATCCTCCGCGCATCCTCATACGCCGATCTCGTGGAGCAGTTGCGGAAGAAGGTCGAAGGGGACCCCCCCGCCGACCGCTCCTCCTCACTTCAGCGTCCCTGGATCTCTGCGTGAGGCCGTACGCTTCCGAGCGTTCGTTCTCCGGCAGCGTGCGGTTCAGCACGCACATGTGCAGGGTCGCTCCGTCTGCGTGCGAAAGTCTTCAGCCTGCGGCGCCGAACACGATTTCTCAGCATGTTACGGACTGGGAGCCTTGGCACGATCGATGCTTTCTCTTAGCCGTGACGGGTCCTGATATCGCTCGCTATGAGGCAACGAGATGAACATCGGAATGGGTGCACGGCTCAGGCGGATTGCCAAGGTGGTCGCGTGTCTGTGTGCAATCGAGCTGTTCCTGCCGGGCGGCACGCTGATCGTGCTGGGGTACTTGCTGGCGGGCCGACCCCACGTCCCCGCAGCAGCCGAGGGCGGAGGCGCCTTCAAGGTCTTGCGCGACCTTCGGGGGCTCATTTCCGCAAACGCGGGTGCTGGCGATTCGAGCCGGTCCGAGGACGACAATCCGCGCGGCCGGTGACGGCCAACGGGCGTCCGGCGGGGGAAGCGCCGCCGGCAGCCGGAGGGACGGTGAGATGTCCTGGATGTGGGTGGGGATGGGAGGAGCGCTCGTATTGGGTTTGTGCCTGGGAGTGATGCTCATGAGCTTATTGTGTATTTCGCGGGACGGCGTGACGGACGGAGAGCAGCGGTCCCGGCTCCGCGCGGAACGGAGCGCAAGGCCATGCTGAACCGGGGCAGGCTAGCTGCTACGGGTGGAGTGCTATTCGTCGCTTTCCAGACCTCCGGGATCTTCCCCTACCACGTGGTGATCGCGACGCCCGACTCCGAGATCGCGCTGCACGGGGTCGTGGTGGTCGGGCAGTGAGCGACGGGCGGAAATGCAGCAGGAAACCAGTGTCAATCGCCGCGCCGTGCACGCGTTGGCCGGCACGGCGGCAGTGGAGGAACGCATGAGTCAGCGAGATGTGGAGCGGACACTCGGCCGACTGCTCACCGACCAGGGCTTTCAGGACAACTTCTTCCTCGACCCTGTCCACGCCTGTCTACAGGTGGGGATCCAGTTGACGCCGCATGAGGTCGAGGCGCTCCTCCGTGTCCCGCGCCCGGCGCTCGCGAGCCTCGGCACCTGCCTGGATGACCGGATCTGTCGGCTCCACATCCAGCGGAGCGAGATCGCGAGGCAGGACGACTGACGGAGGATCCCATGCCACGGGTACGGGCGAGCTCGCACCCCTGCACTGAAGGAGAACGGACCATGAATAACCAGCGCGTTGCTGCAACGCGTCTTGAACATCGTGGGATTTGTCCGGGTCTTCGTTGCACGAGTCAGCCTGCTGCCTCCACAACGGAGCCTCATGCCGGTGCCTGTCCCTGTCCGGCGCCGCTCCGGTTCGACCCGATGGCTGGCTTCGAGCCGGCGAACCGGCTGGCTACCCCTCCTGGTGGGATTCGTCCTCGTGGCTGCGGTCCCGGCGTGGGCCGGGGCCCCGGCCCTGCCGGCCGGCGTCCCGAACCTCCTCGATCCGGCGGTGCGGGCGCACTTCCAGCGCGTGTGGGTGGCGAACCTGCAGGGCAACCCGGATTTTCCAGTGGTCGCGCTCGTCAACACCACGGGCGAGGAGCCCCGAGTCCTCCTCCTCGGGCTCGATGCGCGCAATGGGACAGACACCTTTTCTTTGACCACGGATCCCATCATCCTCGTCATGGTCGTCGCCCGCGCGATTACGATCCAGGATGCGTACGTGGACATCGGCTTTGTGAACCGGGGACTCGCGTCGGGGACCTACGCGGCCGTTGATCCAGCGAATGCCTCGGTCTTGCTCGAGTTGCTCGAAGCAGTTTGTGCGACGGGGACGCGGAGCCAGACCTGACAGCCACCGGGTTGGTCACCCGGTTCGGAAGGGGCGGGCGAGACTCCACCCTGTCTCCTCCGCAGAACTCATGCCGGAAGGCGGCACCCGCCTGACGCTCCACCAGATCGACGTCCCCCGGAGCCCGCGCAACCGCAACGGGTGCGGCATCGCACAAGACAGTGCGTCGCGCCACTCCCGCGTGTACGCATCCACACGGCTCACCCCCGGAAGACGGTGGAAGTCCGGCTTTTCCGCGGCAGCGCCTGGCCCGGTCGATGCACGCGAGAGGAAGCGTGTGCAGAGTGGGCGAGCAGGATGTCGTCAATGTTCTTCAAGCGGGAGGGGATAGTGACGAGCGCAGAGGTTGCACAACACACAACCGCAGCTGAGCCGCGAGGAGAGAGTGGAGGTGGAGATGAGAGCGATGGAGACAGAGGGCGCACGGGAGAGGAGCCCGGAGGCCACTGGCAAGTGCCCGGACATTAAGGGAACCCGCCACATGGACGCCGCGGCACGCGATGGCAACGTCACCGAGATGCTGACGAAAATCCGGACCAGCCTGCTGGAGGGGGCTAACGGCGTCGACAACCACGCGAGTGCGGTGAGCGAACTCGAAGCGTTCTTCCGGGCGTACCTCCAGCTGGTCCAATCCCATCCTGGCATCTTCCGCCTCCTCCGGTCGAGCGAGATGCGCCGACGCCCGTCCCGTGTGCAGATCCGCATAGAATACGAGGGCTTCTTCGAGTGGATCCGGCAGGCGATCGCCACGGGCGTCCGCAATGGGAGCATCCGCGATGACCTCGACCCCCGGCCCCTCGCCCTCATCCTGACTGGAATGCTGGAGGCCTTGACCACTCGCTGGCTGCTCAGCGATTGCACCGGTTCCCTGGAGGAGCCCGCGGCGGCAGCGTGGGACACCTTCCGAATCCTCATCGCGCCGAGCGCAGGCAGCAGGCGAGCGGACACCGCCACGTCGCAGGGCGTGCACTGAGCCAAGGTGCGGTTCCGCCGGCGCATGTGCAGCGTCCACAGGGAGCGCAAACGGAATCCTCCCCGGGTGCGGTTCCGCACGCCATGGTGCATCGCCGCACGCCCGAGCGTGCATGAATGCGCAGCGGGAGCCGTCCCCCAAAACTGGGGACCCGAAGGATACTCTATAGCCGTAAGTTAGCGATCTCCGCCTCCTTGGCGCAGTTTGTGCTTGTGATGGCGGGGAACAGTCAAACAGAAGCTTCGCAAAACACGGATGTGCTGCGGACGCCAAGGCAGATGATAGCGGTGGACCGAGAACGACTCAAGAGATTGGGGAGACTCGTGGGATGCGTGCGCGTTCCGGAGTTGTTCATTCCGGGCGGCACGCTGCTCGCCGCGTGCCTGCTGTTCGGCGGCCGCCGCCACCTAGGCGCCACCGTGGGCGCACAAATGGTTCCTGACGGCCAAGGAGAGCTGAGATGCCCTGGGGTTGGGTATGGCTCGGAGGCGCATTGTTGGTGGGGTTCTACGCCGGTGTGATGCTCATGAGCCTGCTCGCGATTGCGAAGCAGGGGGGCCGTGAGTGCGCGCGGGGCGCGATGTCTGATCCTGCGCGCATGCCGCGCGCCCCATTGCGGCACAGGAGGCCAGCATGAGTCAGCGGGATGTGGAACGGGCCCTCGGGCGGTTGGTGACGGACGAGGAGTTTCGGCGAGAGTTCTACCACGACCCGCCGCGCGCCTGTGTCGCGCTCGGGATTCAGCTGACCGAGGAGGAGATCCAAGCTCTCGTGGCCACGCCACGATCGGCGTTGGCCGACTCTCGCCAGCCGCCTGGATGACCGGATCTGCCGGTTGCATCTTCCACACCTGGTCTCCCGGGTGAAGGGCGCGCAGGGAACGTAAACACCTTGCCTAGGCATGAGTGGCGCGCCAGGGCGAGACCCGGGGCGTCAGGGGGACGGCCAGATCTCGCGAAGGGTTCGGTGGGATGGAGGATCCCGAGGTGTCGCAACGACATGGACGTGCTGTCCCGAGGAGGAGCATGCGACGCGTAGCGAAAGACTCCACGACGATGGAAGGAGGTGTGCGCCAGGGCCGGCGCGGCCGGGCCGCCCGCGTCGGCCTGGCCTGGCGGCACTACCCGACGCCGTACCCGCACGCTCCAGGTGACGCCGCGGGCGCGACCATCGTGGAGTACACGGACCGCGAGCTCGCGCGCAACGAGTATCCGGTCCGCATCGTGTCCCCGCCGCGCCCCGGGGCATGCTGCGGGGTGCACATGGTGGGTGTCGGCGACGTGCGCGAAGCCGCGCGATGGATCGTCCAGTACCGCCGCTGCACGCGGTGCGGCTTCACCGTCCGGCGCATCCTCCACGAGATCCCGGATGGGGAGACGCTGAAGAGGCTGCGGCGTGCGTTGGCGTCAGCATTTGCGCGGTGCGCCGGGGAGCTCACGTAGGGGCCAACCGGCGCTCGGCCGACGCCCCGCTCTACGGCGCCCGACCGGGTGGACTCGGCCGATGCGCGTCTCCGCGTGGGCCTCCCGCTTCGCTTGTGGGTGGAGCCTTTCGGTGTGGAGGACGAAATGGCTGGCTGGATTCTGATCTTCGATGAGGATGTCCATACCCGTTTGGCCATTGCGCGGGTCTTCGCGCGGCGCGGCTTCATCGTCATCGAACCCGCCAATGTCGCAGATGTGATCGAGTGCGCGGAACGCCTCGACCTCGCCTGCGTGTTTCTCGCGATCGACGCGCTGGAAGGCGATGGGATCGCGGTGCTCAGTCTGTTGCGCAAATCGCATCCCCACTTGCGTATCGTGATCGTGGCCGATCGTTTCAATGGCCGGATCGCACATGAGGGGCGTCGCCATGGAGCCCAGTGCTGCCTCCAGCGGCCAATCTCGTGCGCGGTTATCGAGGAGTTCGTGACGGAGCTGTGCTCCGCGCAAGACCACGCGGCGGTGTAGGAGCTGAGAGCGTGCGCGGCAGGCGACAGCTCGCGTGCGTCTGATGGATCCGGCTCGCGCGCAACTGACACTCTTGTTTATGGGAGGCCGCATGGCGGTCAGCAATCGGCCACGTGTGGTGATGACAATAGGCGCACTCGGCGACCCTCTGCACCACGCTGCGCTCGCCCTAGTGTGCCTGGTGGTGTTGTGCGCCTGCACCGCTGCCAAACGAACGATCAGTGTGCCAACGATCGCCGCGGACAGCGCCTGGCGACTGGAGCATTGCACGGACCGCCTCTGCCCTTGGAGTGAAGATACGCTGGTTGCCGATGATGTGAGCGTGAGAATGGAAACAAACGCCGGTACCATAGCGGGCATGTTTCACGTCACCGTTGACCTCGCCTCGACATCGGACGCATTCGACTTTGATCCGTCGGTTGTGACGGCGTCGTTCCGCGGCGGGCGAACGCTTCACGCCACGGGTGTTTCATGTTCACGCCAGCGCTTCGACTCGGGTGGCGGACGTTCTGCCGCGCCATCGACGGGGCGGACTCAAATCCGACAGACTGTCTGCTACCACCTCCTGTTTGATGCGCGCCCGCCAACGGTGGCCGAGGAATTCATCGTGCGCTTGGATGGAATCACGCGCAATGGCCGGGCCGTGCACGTTCCCGATATTGTATTCCGACCGCATGTCGTCACGCCGATAATAATTGGCGGCTTGTTGGAATGAGCAACGGGGTTGCCTCGGCGCGTCTGCTGGCCGGTAACCTGACAAGGCGATTAACGGGCCGCGGTCGCCAGAAACCAGCGCGATACTCCACGGGCGTAGCCAGCGGTCGGTCAAGAGGATCGGGGTCGACATGACGATTCCGACGCGCATATGACCATATACGCCGTAACGATCTGTCTGCTATTGGGCCTTCCGTGGGCCCTGGTGGGCCAGGCGGGAGCAACCCTGGACGTCACGGCAACGAAAGGGCGTGGGAACCGATAGGAGAAAAGAAAATGAAAGGGGATTCGCAACGCGTGCAACACGGCGTCCATGTTCCGATCGAGCGTGTCCTGTTTCCCACCGACATCTCACAACACGCAGCGGCCGCGTGGCCTTTGGCTACGGGCCTTGCGAGGGAGGGCAGAGCGGAACTCCACGTGCTGCACGTTCTCGGCGGGGGACCACCGCTCACGGCGACGACCCGCGTGGCGGGCGTGCTTACCCAGGTGCAGATGTGCTTGGGCGAACTGGCCAGCTCGGCGCGCGAACTCGGCATCCGGACGCGAACGCACACGACGTACGGCGACCCAGCCTCCGAGGTGGTCGCGTATGCCCGCGAACACGGCATAGGCGCGATTGTCATGTCGACGACCGGGCGCACGGGATTGGCGCACGTCCTCATGGGCAGCGTGGCGGAGCAGGTGGTGCGACATGCAGACTGTCCGGTCGTGACGGTCAGGGACGATGCGGCATTCGCTCGGTCGCGCGCAGCCCGAGGGGAACTGCCGCGCCTCCGGCGGATCCTGGTGCCCCTGGATGGCTCACGGCTCGCCGAGGCGCTCTTGCCGCACATCGTCAGGCTGGCGAAGCGACATGGCGCGACCCTCATGCTGCTCCGTGTGGCAGATGCCCACTCCGTGCGCGAGGCGGAGGTCCGGGGTGCACACGAGGCCGAGACATACCTCGCCGGTGTGGCACACCGCCTCGCCGCCGAGGGAGTCAGCGCTTCGCCCCTGGTGCGGTGCGGCGGCACGGCGGAGGAGATCCTCGACGACATCTGGGACCGGCACCCGGATCTGGTGGCGATGACAAGCACATGGCCGCACGGGGCTCACCCATCTCCTGCTGGGCAGCATTGCCGAGGAAGTGCTCCGGGCCTCGCCCGTGCCCGTTCTACTCTTCCCGCCCCGCGCGCTTCGGGTGATCGACGCGAGGCGGACGACTGATCCACGATCTTGTGAATGGGCCTACGGCAGCCAAAGTCGGCGGAACCCCAGCGCACGGTAGTCGAGGCAAGCTGCCGAAAGGGGGCTGGGCCATGCTTAGCATTTCGTTGCTGCGCGGCGCGGTGCGAACGGCGCGCGGCAGCAACTAGCGGAGACCGTGAAAGTGGGCGGCCCGTGGGGTGATCGTCGGCACACCCATGGCGTAGGGTGTGCCCTTCGTCGAGGCTCTGAAAGCGGCGCGGCTGTCTCGCTGCGACCGGACCGTTCCGGCGACGCGCGCGCGGGCGGGCGGCCCACACGGGCTCCGCGGCAGCCTGCTGGTGCACACCGTTCGGTCGTGGTATGGGACTCCCTCCGCTGGGCGGCGTACGCCGTGCGTGTCACGCTGTGCGCCTGTCTCGCGGTCGGGCTCGCGCGTTGGGAACCCGTCGAAGCGGCCACCGCGGACGGCCTCAGCACGGAGCGCGCGACCGACGCCCGGCTCTGGACCGTCGGCATCCGTTGGGAGAACGACACCTTCGCCGACCAGGACCAGTTCTACACCAACGGCACGGCCCTCTGGCTCGCCCACACCGGCCCGAGCTGGGCGGATCCCGTCATGGACTGGCTGCCGTGGTACGAAGGTCGCCGGACGGTCACGTACGCCCTCACTCAAGCGATGTTCACCCCCGAGGATACGAGTCGAACCATTCCCGATCCCGCGGACCGGCCGTACGCGGGGGTGCTGACCTTCGATCTCGGCCTGCACGTGGAACGGGACAACCGGTACCACGGCCTCAAGCTTGCGCTCGGGGTCGTGGGCCCGGGGGCCGGGGCCGGGGAGACGCAGCGTGCGATCCACCGTCTCGTCGGCAGCGACAAACCGCAGGGCTGGGACGCGCAATTGCACAACGAGCCGGTCATCAATCTGGTGTACGAGCATCGCCGGAAGTACCGCCTCTGGGGCCGGGCCGACGGGTGGGCGGCGGAAGCCATCCCCGTCGCCGGGTGCGCGCTCGGCAACTTACTCATCGAGGGAGCGGTAGCGGGCGAGGTGCGCCTCGGCTACAAGATCCCAGATGATTTCGGCCTGTCGCTGCTACGCGGGATGAGCGCGCTCCCGCCACCGCGTGTAGAGCTGACCGGGTCGCAGGCCACCGCGCTCTCGACCCTCGGGTTCTACCTATTCGGCGGGGTGGGCGCGAATTTCGTGCTGCGTGACCTCACCCTGGATGGCAACACCTTCAAGGATAGCCCCAGCGTCGACAAGGAATGGTTTGTGCCTGTCGGCGCGGTGGGCGTGGGCGTCGGTAATCGACATTTCCTCGCCACCTTTTTATACGTGTTCTCGGGCAAGACGTTCCAAGGGCAGCGCAGCGCAGCAGAGTACGGCGCCCTGACACTGAACTTCTTCTTCTGAGGCGTCCCACATGCCGTCCCATGCGGGACGCGTTCGTCCTTGGTGTGAGTCGCGCCGTCCTGATACGATCACGGGATCGGCCTAGTGGCGCGAAGTCCTTGGCGGAGAGAAGAATTCCCGCCGGTGCCCCATGTCCCGAAGCACTGTCAGCCGTTTCTCCGCGTGTGCGTACTCCCCCGCGAACCCTGCGGGCTGGCGGGCTTCCTCTCTGCCAGCGCGCCGCCGCGATGCGGGCGATGCGTGGCCCCTCGCACCGTGTCCCGCCGGTGCGCTGCGGTTCGCGGCGCGGTGTGTGGCCTGCTGCAATGAGGCACCGGCCTCAAGCCGGAGGACCTGCCTTGAATCGGTTGTGACCGGCACGTGAGACACGTGGACCGGTGCTGCGCCTGGCGTTACTGTTCGAGTCCCAGCCGCTTCCCCGGTTGGGAATCGAACTGAAGACTGAAACTAGCCGGTGCGCAACGGTTGAAATTGAACCGCCACCGAAACCGCCACCGGGTTTTTCGACAGGACCTAACTCATTGATTCCACGGGGTATGGCATAACGGCCCTACCGGCTGTTACCCGCTGGGGCCAACGTGGGGGATCGTCCAGGGAACGCAACCCTACGAGCACTCGGTGATATTCCCCAGAGAGGTCATCACCGGACGATGGTGAGGGCGACTGCAGGGTTCCCCGGCACCCGCCCTCTTGAGGCTACTTACGCCGCAACCATCCCTTCGAGCTGGATAGTCATTCCCAGGTGTTGCAGGTTTTCCAAGGGTATATATTTGGAGAAAATCCCCCTGGGGACACCAACTTCGGCTGCACCTCCAAGCGGAACAGAGTTCTGCTGAAGGCCCGCGGGTTCGCTCCGTCTCCCAACGCGACTGTGAGGAGTTGTTTCGGAACCAACCGGTCCCCCATCACACGGTTGTGCTCCTTCAGTTCTGCGACACAACCTCGCCGAGATACTCCAAGGGCAGCCGTTCCGCGTCCTCCGGCGTCTCCCTGAAGAAGACCATGCCCCGCACGCTGCCCGGCTCCGGCGGGAGCGCGCCGTCCGCCAGGATCGCCGCCGCCCAGCCCTCCGCAAGGGGGTAGAAATAGAAGCGCACCCACATGGGTGTCGGGGCCGAGGATCAGAAGAAACCCGGGGGCATGGCTCTCGTGGACCTTGCAGGCAAGGCACGGGAAGTCAGCGGGGTGACAATCGGTCCTTCGCGTCATTCGCGGCCTTGAGCGTCTCCAGGGCGCACGCCAAAGCGGTCTGCTGCTCGATCGTGAGCCCGGTGAATTCGATGCCGGTCTGGTAGTGGTGACGTCGGTCACCCTCCAGAGTCTGCTCGCTCCCGCGGAGCCCGGTCCAGACGACCCGGCCGGTGAGCCGGACCCGGCCGAGGGAGGGCGGGAGATCCAGGTGGCACTCCACCCCCTCGTGCATCGGCTCCAAGTGCTCGATGCGGGCCCCAAGGATGCTGAGATCGAGGAGGTGCACGAGATGGAGTTCCAGCTCGGGGCCGCGGAGCTGCCGCGGGACCGTGAGCCGCGCCACGCAGCGGCGGTCTGAGGTTTCGGCCATGGCCTGTTCCCTCTCCGGCCCTTCCCACGAACGCTCGGTCGGGTCTGGGCGCTCCACTGGCGCCAGCGTCCGCGGTGGCGGCCCGTCATCCGACGGCCTGCTCACGCGTGGTCTTGCGTGCGCTGGCCGGCGAT
This sequence comes from uncultured Methylomirabilota bacterium, assembly GCA_963695995.1. GTDB lineage: Bacteria > Methylomirabilota > Methylomirabilia > Methylomirabilales > 2-02-FULL-66-22 > 2-02-FULL-66-22. The sequence continues at coordinate 100,357 of CAVOIV010000022.1, read as the reverse complement.
GGGGACGAAATCATCGGTGGCGACGACCTCCCCAGGGGTATCCCGAATGGGGCACTGCACGAGGAAACTGTATCGGAGCAGGTGCCCGATGGGCCGCGGGTGGCCAGCGACCCGACCGGAACACCGAATCAGGCGGAAAAAGGTGAGTAGAACTTACGCCGACCGCCGATGACTGTCAAGCGATGGGTGGAGTGCTGTCGCGAGGTGCTGCAGGGTGTCGGCGAGGGCCGCGTGCTGCCCGCCCGTGAGCGTAGTGAACCGGAGGCCGCTCCGGGCCACAAGGTGCGACTCACCCCCGAGCTTGCGCTTCCGCCCGATCACGATACACCAGGCCACCTCCGCGGGGAGGCTCAACGCCCCACCGGGCGGCGGGAGGTCAAGGGCACAGGCGGCGCCGAGCCGAAAGAGGTCGAGGTGCTCGATCTGTGCGCCCGTGAGGCTGAGGTCGAGGAGGCGGACCTCTCGCATGCCGCGCACCCGCGCAGCGGGACGCTCGACCAGTCGCGTGCGCGGCACTACCCTTCTTTCCTGGGCCTCCGTCATGACTCCTCCCTGGCGCTCACGGGAGGAGTGTACCACAGGGACGCCTCCCCGCCCACTAGCATCGTTCCGGAGGGGGTTGCGGGGGTTCCACATGGTCAGTCGCTCAGTCGCCGTCCCGGTCCGTTCCTCAGCGGGTGGCGCGCTGGACCATGCGGGGTGCTGCCCCACCGGTCCCCGCGGTGCGTTCTTTTCACATGCCAGCACCCATCGAGCGTGGGGGTCACCTCGGCGCTCGTGGTGTCTGGCCAGTGCGTTTCTCTTGGTCCAGACCCTCCCGCCGGATGCGCCCGATCTGGCGCGCCGCATCCGCGGGCGGCCACGGGCTCCGAGGCGAAGGCGGGAGCCAGCCCCTCCTCAGTGCGCACCGTGCCACGGATCTGGGGCCCGGAAAAGACGGCGAGGGCGATAAGCGCGGCCCAACGGGTCTTCCGGACGGCCCGTCCCGGCGGAGCAGGCCGGGGGGGCGCCGGCGCCCCCGCGACGTCTCGCCCGGATCTCCAGTACCGGGATACGCGCAACCGGGGCAGGCTCAGCGAGAACGCGAGCAGCGCCCGTACGACGGTCTTCATCATGCCGGATCCGTTAGACGAGCAGAGGATGATCCGAGACAGGCAGCCTGATGCAGGTCGTCCAGAGGTTCAACCGGGACGTTGAGTTCCAGCAACCGGGAACCACCGGCTCAGTATGCAGAACATCCGTTCCAAGTCGTGCTCCCCATAGGGGGTGATGTTACTTGGCTCTCGTTGATTGGGTGGGCCGCTGGGAAAGCCGGGCGATCGACGCATCGACCGCACGCGGCAAGCTTCCAGAGGAGTTGGCGGGCAGTTCGCCCCGCACGGCGTGAAGCGTGCGAAGCGCGTCTTCCGGGCGGCCCGCCGCCTCTTGCAGCGTGGCGAGACACACCTCGCGGCTCGGTCGCTTCGCTTGGTCGAAGTCCTGATCGTAGAACAACGCTTGGAAGGTCTCCAGTTGGTCGGAAGGCGGAAGGGCGTTTCGCAGTTTCTGTGCAGTGGCCTCGTCGCGACCAACGGCAGAGGCGTAAATCGAGAACACCGTAGCGCGCGTTCTCTCGTCCACGGATTCCTTGTTCTTACGCATGTCATTGACGACTCTGAGGATCTCCGCGTCGGCTTCGTCGCTGTGTCGGTTCCTCAGGGCGGCAATCTGCATCCCCCGCACGTACGCGTGGGCCCGCCCAGACTCCAGCGCGGCCGAGAACTCCTGTTTGGCGGCGTCGAACGGACCGTTCCTCCAGAGAATCCAATGGGCGAGGTTGGCATGCGCGTATGGATTCTTCGCGTCGACCTGCACCGCTTCCCGGTATCGGGTGTCCGGATTTCGGACGACGCCGTCGTCTCTGAATCGAAGAAACTCCGCCCAGCCCAGGTGGGCAAGCAGGTCGGCCTTTCGTTCGTCCGCAGCAGTCAACAACCCCCGTTCCAAAACGGGCAGGACAGGGTTGACGATATCGGAGAACGCGCGCCCCGGCCCCGGACGCGAATCCCGCAGCCAGGCCATGGCGAGGTCCTCTTGTCGGAGCCTGACCCCCTTCCGCACGTCATCCAGCCGCCCCATGATCGTCGCAAGTTTCCCACCCTCGTCGGCCAGTCGTGCCGCCTCTTGGAGCGTAGTCCAGGCGCGGGCGAAATCCCCCGCGGTCTGCTGCGCGGTCTCAACATTCAAGAGCTCCGTGACGCGCCGCTGCCGCTCGCGGACGCCCGCCATGAGATTCGTGAGTTGATAGAGCGCGAAGATCAGGGAGAGGATGGAAGTGGCGGCGCCGACCCATTTCAGGGCGTACGTGATCCGGTCGCGAGGTGCGGGAGAATCGGGCGGGTGGCGTCGCTTGGACATCGGCTATTCCTCCTTCGGCGCGCGGCGTCACGCTGAACAACCGCGGGACCGGGACTCGGATGTGTCTTGATGCGGTCGTGGTTCAGTTTCCGATGTCGTTGGCGATGGAAACACCCGCCGGTTTCTTTCCGTCGCGCAACTGACGGAGAATGCTGGAGCCACCCCGCGTGATCGGCCCGCCGTGTCCGACGCAGACGATCTCCGCACCTCCGGCGTCGACCAGCTTGCCGGGCGTGTCGATCAGCGTCAGGAATCCACCGTCGTCAATCAGGTAGGCGTGGACGTTGCCGCCTTTCTTCTGACCAATGCTGTACAGCCCCGGTGCAATCTGCATATCTTTTCCTCTATCGAGGCTCCAATGTGGCTACGATGTTGCGGTGTGTCGACCGGGACCACGCCGAGGGACGGACCGCGCACCCAACGCCGGTTCATCGTTATCCGAAACCACGCCCACGTGGCGCCGGCCCGTGAAGTCCGTGCGGCAGTGATCGCAATCTTCCGGATCCTGTACGTCTTCGTCGTGCTGGAGCTGGGCAATTGGTGACTCTGTCATTTGGACCCAGCGAATGCCTCGTCCGACTCGGCACCCGCCCGTGGCTTCCATTTGAGCGTGTAGTACTCACCGCGGTCGCGCGCCCACGGATCGAAGGCGTTGACGACGTGCGCCAGCTCCGGCGCGAGCTCCGGGATCGTCCGCAACAGGACCCGTTTGAGCGGCGACACTTCCTCTCGGTGGCCGTTCGGCCTGCCGTTCTCCATGACTTTTCCTTCCAACCCGTTGTCCGTGACCCACTGCACCCCCAAGTGTGTGTAGAACTCGGGACGGAAACTTGATGTGAAGAACCGGTCGCCGAAGAGTCGGCGCGATGCGTTCAGGATGAACACCTGGAACTGAGTCTCGGAGATGGCGAAGCCGTGAGGCCGGGTGAATTCCGACAGCCAACCCACCACGGTGTCGACGTCCTCGATGTTGTCCACCAGACCGCCGTCGGGATGGCCGAGGCAGTCGGTGATCGGCGTGCCGTCCGAGTTGACCTGGGCGGCGGTTATGATCTTTGACGCGTCACACGCGTGCTGGCCGTACACCTCCCGCAAGATGCCGACCAACCGCTCCTGATCGAGCCGCTCGGGAGATCCCGATGGGAGGCGGCGATCCACGAAGTCGTCGAAGCTCGTCAGTTGCCTGAGCCCATATTGCCGCCGAAACTCGTTGAAGCGCGGCACGCCCCGCTCTCGGTCGCGGATGAGGTCGAGAGCGACGACGTCGATCTTTCCGGTGGTGCTTTGCAGACGCGGCAGGCTGAGGTTCTGGAGGAATGCCGGATGGTTCTGAAGGGTCAAGAGGCCGAGCCGCTGGCGGCCCATGGAGAGCGCCCAGTTTGCGATTCCTCGCTCGTGCATGGCCTGCGTCGCCTTGCCGCGAAACGTGTCCACGAGCGGCACCTTGTTGCGCACCACGTTGGGGTCTCTGTTCCACTCGCGGTATTCGAGGAGATCGGGCACCAAGGTGTGCAGCCGGTACACGGTGACGAACTCCTCCGGAAAGTTGAACGGCGACCCGAAGTGGTTGACACCCCCGTTCACATGGTCCGGGTTTTTCAGGCTCCACAGGTCCGTCTTCCTCGGGTCGTACCTTGCGAAGATGGCGTCATCCGAATACACCCGGCTGCCCAGGCCGAAGATCCCCGGGCCGGACGCGAAGACGGAATACCACTGCGTCGCCTTCTTCGCATCTGTCGACTTGCCGAAGTTCCTGACCGTGATCTTCTCGAGCGCCGCTTCCAGCAGGTCATGGCCACGGAAGAGGCCGTGCCAGTTGGCGTTCATGCCCAGGTAGAGCGGCTCATCATAGAGCAATTGGGTGGTCCACTCGGTCGTGTGGATCTTGGCGATCTCCGCGGAGACGACGAGTCGCGCCACTTCGAAGAGCTCGTCGTCGGTCACCTGTCGGTACCGGAGAATCTCGTCGGGCCGCAGCGGATTACGCAGGCCGGAGTCGGCTTCGGGTGTCGCAGCGGCCTGTCGTCGGAACGCTTCGATAAAGAGGTTGTGCTCGCGAGCGAAGACATTGTGGAAAAAGCTGGTGCCGACGGTCCAATTGTCCGGGAAGGCGGTGGCTTCCTGGCCGGCCCACTGCGGGATGATCGGGTCGGATGGCTGGAACACGGGAAGGTAGCCCATGCGTTCGCCGCTCCCGGCGCGCGGACCAACGGAGACGAGGAGGAGCTTGGCCGGGTCGGCGGGGTCCCTTTTTACGCGGCGGCGCGAGGGTTCGTCAAAGCCGTACAACTGTGAGGCGTCCCACCAGGCGGTGACCGTATTGTTGGTGGTCTTGTAGGCCCGGGTGAGATGGGGTGTGCCCTTGGTGGTGAAGGTGGGCGGATCGCCGTCTTGTGCGATGAAGGCTTTGTCGATGCGATCCTCCGGCCGACAGCCGAGCTCAGCGACTTCCTCCCGGGTCAGCGGCACCTCGACGTTCCCCGCCTTCCGGTTCGCGCAGCCGACGGTCATCATCTGGGGCTGGTTCTGCCCCTCCGCGAGGTGGGAAAACCAGTCGTGGGTCATGAACTGAATCCAAAACGCGGCCAAGACGTTGAAGAACGGCGCCTTCTTGTAGCTGCAATCGGCATCCGGGGAGTTGCCGGGCAGGCCATGGCCTTCCCGGCACTTGTCCGGCTGCGGCTGCGGCCGCGTGAACAACTTGCGGCTGATCACCTGTGGATCGGGCTTGAGGAGACCCAGCCGATCGCCGTGCCGGTTCCTGGCGAGGTCGGTCTTGCCGAGGTCCGGGAAGGTGGCTTCGAATTCGACGTTGCGGGCGAAGGGCTGGTTCGTTGAACCCATCACGGGGTTCTTGAGGTCGTTGCAGATACCCGTCAGAGTGCGGAAGCGGATGAGATCACCTTGGCACACCTGGGTCCCGTCACCCCCCACGGCGTCATAGTTGGGATGGCCCTTCGGCAGGCGCATCTCTTCCCAGGTCTTCACCGCGGGACCGGACACGCCGTTTCGGCCCTGGAGGTAGTCCCTGTAGGTTCCGGTATTATCGAAGAGATTGAACTTGATCAGTTCGATGCGCTGATACTCAAGGTCCAGGAGGGCGCCGTCAATCCCCCGGCCGGTCGGACTGAGGTGCCGGTCCTTGCTGTCGGGTTCGGTGGGCTTGGTGCTGGCGTCGCCCGTTGCCCAATAGTTCGTCCAGTCCACCCATGGCTGGCTGCGCAAGGCTACTGCCTTGTCGCCGCCACGGCACTGGGCGGTGAAATCCTGGACCTTCCCGAGAAACCGCTGCGCGCGCTCCTCCGCAATCGGGCGGAGTCCTCTTTCGGCAAGCGTGAGGCAGGCCTCCAGGTCCGCCTGTGTGGTGGCGCACCCGGCGAGTCCGAAGACGACGAGGGTTCCTATGAGCAAGCGACGCGTAGATCTGTCCATGCCGACACCTCCCATGTCGTGAGCGCAGAGATTACGGGTCGTCGGTTGAGATTCCTGCAAACCGAAGAGGAAGCCGCGGCGGTGAGGAGGGCGGCCCGTCGCCTTGGTTCAAGTTTCACCTCTGGATTCGCGACCGGCACGGGAGGGCTCTTAAATCAGATGATGATACTCCCAATTATAACAGGCTTGTCAACGGGTCAAGCGGAAAAAATCTTGGAGAACCTGCCCTGGCCACCTACGCCCAGGCGTTAGCGACTGTCGCACTTGACGTCACATCCCGGCGTCCCTCATGTTGTGCCCGCCCGGTGTTCCCGAAACGGGGGCGTTTATGATTGACGCCCAGTGACCCTCTGTATGTAGTACCGTAATACTCCCCCTTTATCCTGCGATTCAGGGATGTTATACAGAGACCATATAACATCCCGACCACGTAAGTCTTTTTCTCTGACTCCAGAGGCTTGGATAGGGTCAGTCGGCGTCGGTTTCCGCAGACCAGGTGCCAGATTTTCGGGCGGAAACGGTATAAGCGTCAGGCCGGCATTTAATCTTCATCAGGAGTCAAGGACATGCCAAACCCAGTGTCGACCGAAGAGCTCCTGAGCCGGATAAGGCAGAAGCGCACCCGCGTGGAAGCATTCCTTGCAGCAGCGCGACCGCGGAAGCCTCGACTTCTCAACACCACGATTGTGGGCGGCATCCTCGCGGCGGCCTTGACGGCGGCTCCTGCGGTCGCCGGAGAATCATTCAGGGCGTGGCTCACGGGGGCGCTTGGCCTGGGGTCACCGTCCTGGCGGGTTCTGTGTGCGGCCGCGTCCGTCTGCTCGGTCATGGCAACCGTCGCCACGCAACTGCTCAAGTCGCACAACGTTGAAGAGAATGTGACCAGAGCCCAGAGTTGCTGCGCGAAGCTCGAAGTTCCGGAGGTCGGCCTGACAATGGGCCAACTCGATGTGCGGCAAGCCACGAACGAATATTTGAAGTGGGTGGAGGATGCCGCGCTCCTCGAAGCCTCGTGAGTCTCACCCGCTTTGGCGGTCTACCCAAGCATGCACCCGCGGCCTCGGCTCACAAAGAGCGCTCACCTCGGCGCGGGTTAACGCTTGGTCGACAAGTGCCAGGTGATTGGTGACACCAGGAGTGCCAACTGATTGATTACACATCCCAGTGATCCCCAGAACATGCGTAGAGGCGTGGCGCTTCGGCAGTGTGACAAAAGCCTTATTCAGAGCCGCCAAGAAATCATATCGGTCGGGAGAGCACTGAGCGCGGCTAGAATCTGAATCTTCAGCTTGTAACGAATCACGTGCACTTTTCGATGTAACCAATCACCTGGCACTTGTCACTTGGTCGTTAGCCCGCGTCCCACATAATAGCGCCAACGATGGCATCTAAGCGATGCTACCACCACCTCATTCCGGAGGAAGCTATGATCAATCTGGAAGTTTTCAAGTCTGCGGCGAGACGGGTTTCAACGTTTGTGATCGCAACACCGCTCGAGAAAAGCCAAACCCTCAGCCATCTCGTGGGCACAAACGCCTATCTCAAGATGGAGCTCTTTCAGAAAACGGGCTCCTTCAAACCACACGGTGCCTTCAATCAAATCCTGCAGTTGGACGGGCAAGCCAAAAGCAGGGGCTTGGCTTTGGACGGGTCACTGTTAGTGTGATATAGGAATGGCGGAAGGGTCTGGTGGTCTTCTCATCCGTCGGATCCTATCGCCCGGCCACCCCGCCCGTTCCGATCGCAGTACGGCGCGGGTATCCCGCCCGACAGATGCCGAATCTCGCGGAGATCAAGAGATCGCCCATGAAGACATTGAGGATCACCCCCGATCGCTGCACCGGATGCATGCGCTGCGAGCTGGCCTGCTCCTACGTCCAGACGGGGACGTTCCAGCCCGCCCGCTCGGTCATCCGGGTCTCGCCCTTCGAGGGGCACACCAGCTACGCCCCCTACACCTGCACGCAGTGCGGAGAAGGCTGGTGCATGACCGCCTGTCCGGTGGAGGCCATCACCATCTCGCCCGTGGGGGCCAAGGTCGTCCTGGACGACCAGTGCGTGGGGTGCAAGCTCTGCACCATCGCCTGCCCGTACGGGACGATGTTCTACCAGCCGGAGACCCAGAAGGCCTCCAAATGCACCCTCTGCGACGGGACTCCGGCGTGTGTCGATCGCGTGCCCGACGGCCGCCATCGAGTACGTCGAGGTCGAGACCGCGGACTGGCTGGGGCGCTTCGCGGCGGAGCGCTCGGCGGATCATCGGGCACGGCAGCTCGCGGCCACCGAGGTGTCGTGATGGCCAGGCGACACGTGATCGTGGGCGGGGGGACCGCCGGCCTGAATGCCATCCTGAGCATCCGCGAGCACGATGGGGGCGAATCCGAGATCGTTCTGGTGTCTGCCGAGCGCCCCTATTCCCGTATGGTGCTTCCCTACTACCTTGGCCGCGGTATCACCGAGTCCCGCGTCTACACTCTCTCTCCGGCACGGCTGGCCCAGCTCCGGGTCCAGCCGTACCTCGGTCGGCGGGTGGTCAAACTGGAGACGGCCACCAACCGCTTGACGCTAGATGACGGCACGGCGCTCGAATACGACGACCTCCTGATCGCCACCGGGTCGTCACCCGTCAAGGCGGCCGTGCCGGGCGCGGATCTGCCGGGCGTCCACAGTTTCTGGACCCTGGAGCAGGCGCGGGGAGTGGTGGCCCAGATCCGCGAGGAGAGCCACGTCGTCATGGTGGGGGCCGGGTTCATCGCCTTCACCATCCTGAACGCCATCCTGGCGCTGAAAGCCCGCCTCGGCGTCGTGGAGATCGCCCCGCAGGTCCTGCCGCGGATGCTCGATCGAACGGGGGCCGATCTGGTCGAGCGTTGGCTCGTCCGCCACGGCGTCACCATCCGCACCGGGGCGACGCTCGACGCCATCGAGGATGCCGGGGGCAGGATGCGTCTCCGCTTCCGCGAGGGGGAGGACCTGGTGGCCGATGTGGTCATCATGGCGACGGGAATCCGTACCAACCTGGAATGGCTGGAGGGGTCCGGGGTGCGGGTGAATCGGGGTATCCCGGTGAACGATCACCTGCGGTCCAGCGTGCCGAACGTCTACGCCGCGGGCGATGTCGCCGAGGGCCGGGATCTGGTGACGGGCCGGCCGGCGCTCCACGCCATCGAGCCCACGGCCATGGAGCACGGGCGAGTGGCCGGCGCCAACATGGCCGGTGGGGACGTGGCCTATCGGGGGAGCCTCCTGATGAACATCCTGGAGGTCTGCCACCTGGACATCGCCAGCTTCGGGGCCTGGGACGATCCCACGGCAGAGGCGTTCGCCGCAGCGCAAGCCGGAACGATGGGCGTACCGGAAACTCGCTCTGGCGAGAGGATCGACTGATCGGGGCCATGATCCTCGGGCAAGCCAACGACATCTGGACGACGAACGACGTCGGGATGCTGAAAGGCCTGGTGCAGTCGGGCGGAGGGCTCGGGCCCTGGAAGCAGCACCTCCGCTGCAATCCCTTCGACATCAAGCCGGCGTTCATCGCCTGCGGTACCACGGCACGGCTCCTGCCGGAGATGACGCTCGGTCGCCCGTCCGTGCCGGCGAACCACGGCATCTAGTGTGGTGAATCGTAAGTTCGCTGCCAATGTCCCGGCCAGAGGGACACCCCTCAGCCGCCTGGCGCCTCGTCGAGAACCGGGCGGCCTTGCTCCGGGTCGGCCCCCGGAAACCGGGGGCCTCCGGACCGGACCCGGCCGCCCCGCGGGCGCAGCGTCTTCGGGGTGCCCCTCTGGCCTTGAAATATTTGGGTGAACTTCTAACTCAGGACACCAGTGCATCGCCAACGGCGTATCTCCAAGATGACGCACACCTCGTCGAGGGCTCTTGTTGATGGATCGATCTGTGAAGGGACCAACGGCCGCAGGCCTTGAGGAGCAGTCAATGGGGCGTGATGTCCCGGGAGGATATGCCGGCACCATCTTGCGGGTGGATCTGACCAGCGGAAGGATCTGGGAGCAGCCCTGGACGCCCGAGGAGATGCGCCTGTACGTCGGCGGGACGGGGCTGGGAGCCAAGATCCTGTGGGACGAGGTGCCCGCCGAGGTGGCCTGGGATCACCCGGAGAACCGCCTGATCCTGGCTACCGGGCCGCTGGCCGGCCTCCCCGTGTGGGGGACCGGCGGCCTCTCGGTCGTGACTCGCGGCGCGATGACCAACGGGGGAACCTCGACTCAGGCCAACGGCTTCTTCGGGGCCTGCCTCAAGTATTCGGGCTACGACGCCGTCGTGATCCAGGGGCAGTCCGACCGGCTGGGTGTACCTCTACATCCAGGACGGCGATGCAGAGCTCCGTGACGCCACGGCTCTGATCGGGAAAGACACCTGGGAGACCCAGGACGCGCTCCAGGTCGGGCTCGGGCTCTCCGGGCATCAGTTGAGCGTCTACAGCATCGGCCCGGCCGGGGAGAACCTGGTGCGCTTCGCCGCCATCGCCGGGGACTACGGCCACGTCGCCAGCAAGAACGGCTGCGGCGCCGTCATGGGCAAGAAGCGGCTCAAGGCGGTGGCCATCGTCCGGGGCACGACAGGCGATCCGGGCCGCGGATCCGCGGGGCCTCTTCCAGGCGGCGGACGAGATCGCCCACGATCTGAAGACCAATCCCACGACCGAAGTCGCTGTACGAGTACGGCACGCTCCACGGCGTCCTGAATCTCCACCGAATCGGCGCCCTGCCCATCAAGAACTTCACGACCAATGTGGTCCCCGAGGGGACCGACATGGCGGCCTGGGAGGCTCCCAGCCTGCGCCAGGGGTTCGATCACCGGGGGCACCAGTGCAACGCCTGCGGCATGCACCACTGCCACATGCAGGTGATCCCGACCGGCCCCCATCGCGGCGAGATCGTGGACGAGCCGGAGTACGAGGGCTGGGCTGGGGCCGGCTGGGCCATCGGGTGCACCGATCCGGTGGCGATCTCCTGGCTCAACACCCAGGTGGACCGGGCCTGTGTGGACGTGAACGAGTTCGGCTGGCTGATCGGCTGGGTGATGGAATGCCAGGAGAAGGGCTATCTCACCCGCGAGCAGCTGGGTGGCCTGGAGGTCCGCTGGGGGGACGCCGAGGCGGCGGCCGACGCTCCTGCAGATGATCAGTCGTCGCCAGGGCTTCGGCAACGTCCTGGCAGAGGGCGTGAAGCGCGCCGCAGAGACGCGTGGGCGGGCCGGCGGCGGCCTGCGCCATCTACACCGGAAAGGGCGCGTCCCCGCGCGGGCACGACCACCGGGCGCGCTGGGACGAGATGCTGGACACGATCACCAGCAGCACCGGGACGCTACAGATAGGGCCGCCCGTCCATCCGACGGAGTTCGGGATGCCGGCCCGCATCAACCCCTTCGATCCGGACGCGGTGGCGAAGAGCGTGGGGGGGCACCTCGGGCGGCGCCACTTCGAGGACTCGCTGGGTGCCTGCATCTTCACGACGCGCACCTTGCTGGAGACCATGTGCCGCGCCCTGAACGCGGCCACGGGCTGGGACTACACCAAGGAGGAGGCCGTGCGCCACGGCCGCCGGACCGCCGCGCTGTTCCGCGCCTTCGATCTGCGCTGCGGGATCGGCCCGGACCTCGAACGGCCGTCCGCCCGGTACGGCTCCATGCCGGTGGACGGCCCGGCCAAAGGCCAGTCCGTGCAGGCGCACTGGGAGCGCATGCTGGATGTCTGGTACGAGACCGTGGGGTACGATCGGAAGACGGGACGGCCGCGGCCCGACACCCTGCGGGCGCTCGGTCTGGATTTCCTGATCCCCGTCCTGTGGGGCGCGTAGCCGTTCGCCCTGCCCCACGACTCACCCCGCCCCCCGGACATCCCCATCGAGCCCCGCCCACGTGACGGTGGAGGTGGTGGCCTGGGTGACGCAGTTCGTCGGGGGCGACGGCACCCGGCGGCGGCTGTTCGAGGAGGTCGTCGGCCCCGACGCCACGGTGCGCGAGCGTCCTCACCCGCGCTCGAGTCGATCCGATACGCCGCACTCCGGAGCGTGCTCTGGGAGCGGCCGGGCGGCGAGCTGTCGGAACACATCGAGGTCCTGGTCAACGACGCGGTCCTGGGTCTCACCCACACTCTCGACAGCCCCGTGCGGGATGGAGACCGGATCACGCTCGTCGGGCAGTACGTAGGGGGATGTTCGTGAAGGGCGCCGCGCTCTTTTCTCAAACACGGCGGAGGTTCGTCCTTCCAACAGATTAGGCCTGCCCATTCCGTACCATGCGCAGAACGTGGGTGCCGTCCCCCGGCACCATTGTCGATTCAACAAGTTGCGTGAGCAGACGTCCTGCCGAGACTTCCGTAGGACCCCATCGGTTGCCGGTGCCTCCGGTGGCGGAGTGGGTCTGTGACGGGGCCAGAGCAGAAGCTCATCTGCGCGCTGCTGCCGGTGCCTCCGGTTTTCAGGCGGGCCAGGCCTCCCGGTGGGTGACCATCTCCCAGAACGCGAACTCATAGCGGCTGCTCGTAAGGAATGCCTCGCGCATGGCATTGCGCTCGCGCGGGCCCGCGGTCGCCGCGCTGAGCTCCACCAGCTCCGTCCACGCGCGCACGCTCTCCGCGAGCCCCCCACCAGTATAGAACGCCGCCCATTCGGCATAGAGCGGGTGCGCCACCGGCCCCAGGCGCCGGCCGATCTCGTGGTACGTCCAGGGGCACGGGAGCAGCGCCGCCGCGGTCTCGCCCAGCGTGCCGAGTGTCGCCGTGACCAGCAGATGATTCCGGTACGCGCGGGTCGTCGGGGCCACCGGAAGGCCGGCAATCGTCGCGGGGTCCACCTGGAGCCGACCGAGCAGGGTCCGGTGGAGCGTCTTTTCCACCGGGGCGGTCACTCGGGCGGTCAGGCGCGCAAGCATCTCCGTATCCTCCGCTTTGCCGAGCGCGAGGCCGACGCAGCGGGCGAAGGCATCCAGGTAGTGCCAGTCCTGGACAAGGAAAGAGCGGAAGGTGTCGATCGGCAGGGTCCCGTCACACAGCTGCCGAAGGAGTGGATGGGCGAAGATGGCTGCCCAAATCGGTTCCGCCGCCTGTCGACACTCGTCCACGAAACGCATCCTGTGGCCCTCCGGTGGTTCACTTTCGGTGAAGTGTAGCGCCCTAGGGCGCCCAAGACCATCTCTCGCACTGGGGGGATGCCACTGGGGGATGCCGGCTTGCGCGTTGGCTCCTAACGTCCTACTCTCTTTCATCGCCGCCCGCTCGTCGCGCCGCGCGCGACGGGTTGGCGTGAACGGCATAGAACAGAAGGAGTGGAACCCATGCGAGACACCCTTGAATGGACGGCGCAGGATGGCGGCGGCGGGCAGTCTCTTCAGTCGCCGCGAGCGCCGGTCCCAGACAACGATGAACTGCTGGATGCATACTCGCGCGCGGTCACGCAGGCGGCCGAGCGGGTCAGCCCTGCCGTGGTGAATGTGGAGGTGCGGGGGCGGCAGGGGGCCCAGGGCGGCGGCTCCGGCTTCCTCTTCACGCCGGACGGACTGATCCTCACCAACAGTCACGTCGTGCACCGCGCGACCCGGGTGGACGTGGCGCTCACCGACGGGCACCGGGTCCAGGCGGACCTGGTCGGCGAGGATCCGGACACCGACCTCGCGGTCCTGCGGATCGACGCCCCGGCCATGGGACCCGCCCCCCTCGGGGACTCGCGGACTCTCCGCGTGGGGCAGGTGGTCATCGCCATCGGCAATCCCTACGGGTTTCAGTACTCCGTTACGGCGGGAGTGATCAGCGCGCTGGGCCGCTCGCTCCGCTCCCGGTCGGGCCGGCTCATCGACGACGTGATCCAGACCGACGCCGCACTGAACCCCGGGAACTCGGGCGGCCCGCTGGTGACGACCCAGGGCCAGGTCGTCGGGGTGAACACGGCCGTGATTCTCCCGGCTCAGGGCCTGTGCTTCGCGATCCCGATCGCCACGGCCACGCTTGTCGTCGGTCGCCTCATCAAGGATGGGAAGATTCGACGCGGCTATCTCGGCGTGGGAGGGCAAAACGTACTCCTCCACCGCCGCCTGGTGCGGGCCCACCACCTCGGCAGCGACTCGGGGGTCCGCGTGATCTCGGTGGAAGCGGGAGGCCCCGCCCAACAGGCGGGCGTGGCCGAAGGCGACATCATCGTCCGGTACGGGACGCATCCGGTGACCGCCGTCGACGACCTGCACCGGCTGCTGATCGAGGAGCAGGTGGGGCTCCGGTCCACCCTGACGATTCTGCGGGCGGCCGATCTCTTGACGCTCGAGATCGTGCCGCAGGAATCTCCCGCCAGGGCCGAGGCGTAGGGGGCACAGGGCCGCGGAACACGCAGGCGCGCTCGGCCCTCGGTTCTCCTGTCTCGTCGCCGGAAAACCATTTTAGCCCCGTTCGATGGCGCCAGGGGAACCCAAAACCAAAATGATCAGGAGGTCAGCTATGCGGTTCTTACTGAAAGTCAACATCCCCGTTGAGGCCGGGAACGCGGCCGCGAAGGCCGGAAAGCTCGGCACGACGATTCAATCCATCCTGGCAGATTTGAAGCCGGAGGCCGCCTATTTCACCGCCGACAACGGGCAGCGGACCGGGTTCATGGTTTTCGAGATGCAGGACGCGTCTCAAATCCCAGCGATCGCTGAACCCTGGTTCCTCGCATTCAATGCGAGCATCGAGATACGCCCGGTCATGGTACCGGGCGATTTAGCCAAAGCTGGCGGGGCGATCGAGAAGGCCGTCAAGACATACGCCTGATCGCTTGAGCGCCATCCAACCACGCGCTGGAGCGGACCGGCGGGGAAACGGGTTGCGTCCGGCGAGCGCCGGCGGATCGCCGGCGCTCAGCGCGATGCCGTTATGGGTCGTTCTCCCCGGTACCCTGACCAGTGCGGATCACGTTCCATCTGCGCGGCAGTATCTGCCTCTCCTGCGCCTCCAGCTTCGTCTACACCTTTCCACGAACCCAACACACCTCCCCAGCGTTCACCATGGCGGACGGGCGGTGGACCCCCACGCGTTGGAAAGGTACGGGCGTATGTGGGGAGGGGCGTGCCAGGCTGTCGTAGAGACCAACGGGTGGAAGCCAGAAAAATATCCCGGCCAAACCGGCTGACCGCCCGGACCCAGACGACAACCACAGTAGCCGGGCCCGTCGCCGCGTCCCCCCCCCCCGTCATCCCAGCCCGCGGGATCAAGCCGGGTGAGACAACGCGCCCCGCCGAGTAGATCTTACCCGGCACAAAGCAAAACGTTCCGCCACGCCCCATGCCGCACGGCAGGCAGTAATGGACCGCAACTCGTTGTGTTTATTGGTGTTTGCGATGACTGCCGGCGTCAGATTGCATATGGCACCAGTTTTGCCTTCTTTAGTCGTACGCCCAAAACCGAGGGCGCGAACCACGCGCGGGGAGATTCTCCCAGAACCTATGGGGCGCGCTCGCCGAGACCGCCCCGTCAAAGACAGGAGGAGTGTCATGCAGCGCACAATGGTCCTTACCGGGGTGGCGGTGGTGCTTGCGGCGACGGTCGGCCTGGCCTTCGCCACGGAGGGGCCGCCGAACGGCCGGATATTCGGGTCACTGTGGAGCCGCACCGCCCGGCGTGTGAAAGCGTTCGGCTGGCGTGCCCGGCGGAGTCCCGAGGTGATCGAAGGCGCCGAGGCGCGGTGAGCGACGGCCCCGTGTTCTCTCCCCACGGGCGCCGCGGGTTTCCGCGGCGCCCGTGGGGGGGACGCCGGCGAGGGCTTCTGCGAACGGTCCGATCATGTCCAGAGGAGTCCCCCGGTGGTGAAGGCGCCCACGGGCGTCTGGAAGGGTGTGGGCAGGACCAGCAGGATCAGTGGGGGTGTGATCGCGTGCAGGAACAGG
The DNA here is from genome assembly GCA_963695995.1 of uncultured Methylomirabilota bacterium. GTDB lineage: Bacteria > Methylomirabilota > Methylomirabilia > Methylomirabilales > 2-02-FULL-66-22 > 2-02-FULL-66-22. The sequence continues at coordinate 84,658 of CAVOIV010000022.1, read as the reverse complement.
CCGTATGCGCGACACGGGAGAATACAGGAAAGGGCGGGGGCGGAATCCAAAGGAAGCCTTGAGACTGGAGATGGGCATGCCGCACAAAAAGATCGCCATGGCACCGGACAAGCAGATCGCCCTCGTGGCGCATGACAACAAGAAGGGGGATCTGGTGGAATGGGCCACGTTCAACCGCGAGCTGTTGGCGCACCACCGCCTCTATGCCACCGGGACCACCGGCGAGCTCTTGGAACACGAGCTGGGTGTCAGTATCCACAAGCTCCAGAGCGGCCCCTTGGGGGGGGACCAGCAAATCGGCGCCAAGATCGCCGACAGCGAGATCGACTTTCTCATCTTCTTCTGGGATCCGCTCGAGCCCCAGCCCCACGATCCGGACGTCAAGGCGCTCTTGCGCCTAGCGGTCGTGTGGAATATTCCCATTGCGTGCAATCGCGCCTCCGCCGATTTCATGATTTCCTCGTCCCTGATGGATGGCGATTATGACCGCCTGGTCCCGGACTACGAGGGGCATCGGACCCGGAAGATCGCGGGCGGCGACAACGGCAGCCAAGGGGCGGCTGCGGAAGCCGAGGGCGCCCGGCTCGCGGATAGGGCACACGGGGAGGCCCCGATGGGAGGACCCGTGGCGCATCGGTGATTCGGTTACGGCGCCCAGCCGGCAGGGTCGGCCTGTATCCCAGCGCCCCCCGCTCTTCCAGTGCCGAGATTCGCATCGCGTGGGGAGCCGTGCCGGACGCGAACCCGCCCCTGTGCGCTGATGCCGTCTCGTGAGGTCCTACCCGGCTGCGGTCAACCTGATGCTCCAGTGTCGGTCGGTGGGAGAGGTGATCCACTGTTCCATTAGGGATCCCTCCCCCCGGCACCACCCTGCCGGCTGGCGCCAAGCATGCGGGGGGGCACGGACCCCCGCGCGTGCTGGGCAACGGCAAGGGGGAGCCGGCCGTGCCAAGGGCGGTGCGATTTGCCTTACGTCGCCAGTCCGGGTGTGCGACAATGACCTTTCTCTCGGTTGTCGGCTCGGACACCCCCATAACCCGTGTGCCGCGTGAGGCCCCCGGTGGATGCCACCGTAGAAAGTATCCAAGTCCTCGTCAGCCAATGGGGCTATCTCGGGATTTTGGTGTTTGTCCTGCTCGGCAACCTCGGGCTCCCCGTTCCGGAGGAGTCGGTGCTCTGGGTGGCCGGCTACCTGGTGTGGCAGGGCGGGTTCCAGCTCCCGCTGGTTCTCCTGGTCGGGATCGTGAGCGCGGTGGCCGGGGATTGTCTCGGCTATTGGGTCGGCCGCCGGTACGGGCAGCCCGTCGTCGCGCGCTACGGACTCTGGGCCCGCCTCACGCCCCCCCGCCTCGAGACGATGCGCCGGTTCGTCCAGCGCTACGGGCCCGTCGCCGTGTTCCTGGCGCGGTTCGTCATCGGGTTGCGCTTCCTGGCCGGTCCCCTGGCGGGGAGCTTGGAGCTCCCCTGGCGCTCCTTCCTCATTGCCAACGTGCTCGGGGCGCTGGTGTATGTGCCGATCATGGTCGGGATGGGCTATGCCGTGGGGGTCGGCCTGGGAGGCTACGTGGAGCCGCTCTGGCGCGCGGCGGTCAACGCGCAGCAGTCCCTCCTGCTCGGGGCGGCCCTGCTGGGCCTGCTCTACCTGGCCTACCGGGCCCTGCAGCGCCGCTGGAAAGCGGGGAGCGCGGGGGCCGTCTAGGGAAGGGGGCCGGCCGCCCCTCGTCCGGCCGCGCCAGCGGAACACGGTGGCCCGGGTGCCCGTGACGTCCCCCTCGGCCCGCGGGCTCGCGTCGCCTGCCACCGCGCCTGTGAGAAGTTGCTTCGGCACCAACGTCCCCTATCGCGTCCCCCATCAATGCGTATCAATCTCGGAGACTGCCCCCATCGGTAGCGCACGGTATTTCGCCTTTTCACCCAACGAACCATCCATCCCCACAGGCCAAAACGCCCCAGCCCGGAGTGGAGGGGCGGCCCCCTCCACTCCGGGTTTTTCCGCCACGATTTTCCGTGAGGGCTTCCGCGACGGGCCCTCGCCCTCTCGCGTTAGTCCTCCTCTTCCTTGTCGTCATCACCATGCGACCCCTGATTCCTCGGAGGCCGGACCTGCGTGGTGTCCCTCGCCGTGTTCCGTCGGGATCCCTGATCTGTAAGCGTCAGGGTCCAGCGAATCCGGCCTGCGATCGTCGGGGTGTAGGGCGGGAAGGTCACTTGCGCGGTCTCCCGCCCGGGAGCGGACGCCTGCAGGGTTTGCCGGTAGATCTCCGCACCGTTCTGCACCCCCACTAAGGTGGCGGGCACCGCCCCGGCCGCCGGAGTCCCGTTCCGCCTGGCATTCCGGACCTCCACCCGGAAGCGGACTTGCTGGTTGCGGCCGAGCCGCACTTTCTCGGTCGCCCTGAACTCGACGATGTTCAGAGGTTGCCGGTCCCCGGCGGCGGCCCGGCGGCGGCGGTGATCGTTACGTTTGCGATGTTGGTGCTGTTCACGGTCCCGTCGTTGACGACCAGACCGACCACGTACTGGCCGGCCACGTCGGCCACGAAGGTTGGGTTGACCGTAGTGGCGTTCGTCAGGGTCGCCGCGCTGCCGGCGGGCCGAGAGACGAACGCCCAGGCGTAGGTGAGCGAATTCCCATCCGGATCGCTCGACCCGCTACCATCCAAAGTGGCGGTGGCCCCGATGGTAACCGACTGCGCGGGACCGGCATTGGCGACCGGTGGCTGGTTCGCGACCGCGGCCCCAATGATCACCGTCGCGGGCGCGCTGTTCACCGTACCGTCGTTGACGAGAAGCTGGACCACGTAGCTTCCGGCTGAATCCGCCGCGAAGGTCGGGTTGACGCTAGTGGCGTTCGCCAAGGTTGCGGCGCTTCCCGCGGGGCGAGAGACGAACGACCACGCGTAGGTCAGCAGATCCCCATCAGGATCATTCGACCCGCTGCCGTTGAGCGTCACCGTGGCCCCCACGCTCACCGATTGCGCAGGACCCGCGTTCGCGACCGGCGGCTGATTTGCTGCCGGGGCCGCCGCGATGGTCACGGTCGCGGGGGAGCTGTTGACCGTCCCGTCATTCACGATAAGCTGGACCACGAAATTGCCCGCGGCGTCCGTGACAAAGGTCGGTTGCACGGTGGTCGGATTGGTCAGGGTCGCCGTGCTGCCGCCTGGGCGAGAGACGAACGACCACGCGTAGGTCAGCAGATCCCCATCAGGATCATTCGACCCGCTGCCGTTGAGCGTCACCGTGGCCCCCACGCTCACCGATTGCGCAGGACCCGCGTTCGCGACCGGCGGCTGATTTGCTGCCGGGGCCGCCGCGATGGTCACGGTCGCGGGGGCAGCTGTTGACCGTCCCGTCATTCACGATAAGCTGGACCACGAAATTGCCCGCGGCGTCCGTGACAAAGGTCGGTTGCACGGTGGTCGGATTGGTCAGGGTCGCCGTGCTGCCGCCTGGGCGAGAGACAAACGACCACGCGTAGGTCAGCAGATCCCCGTCCTGGTCGGTTGAGCCACTGCCGTTCAGCATGACGGTGCCGCCCACCTGAACCGATTGTCCTGGGCCGGCATTGGCGACCGGCGGTTGGTTGCCGGGGGGTGGATCGAGCAGGACTCCAGCCGGTGGGGTCGCGCCGCCATTGTTACAATTCTGTGCGCCCGCGACGCACCAGCCGGGCTGGGCGCCGGCCTGGATCTCGACCAGATTGGTGCCCGAGGCGCCGTCCGAATTCTCCCCCTCCACGTCGGCAATGGCAGCCGCCGCGCCCGATCCGGTGGCCAACAGGGCACTGCCGTACGGGTTGAAGTTGTTCCCCCCGTCCGGCACTTGATGACAGACCTGACAGTTCGCCGCCTGGGTGCCGGTGTTGCCATACCGACTCGTGAAGGCGGTCAACCAACTTTCAAAGGCCTCGGCCCCGCTCGTCGACAACCCGAGCAGCAGCAGACCCAACAACGCTGCGCCTAGTTGTTTTCTAACCGTTGCCCTCATCTGCGCACCCTCCTCTTTGCAGCACCCGAATTAGCATGCACGGGAGACGGATGGCCCCCTTCCGGGAGAAACCGTTCGGCGAATTCGACACCCACCTTCTGTCGGGACGAATCGGAACACGGTGTGGTGCCGAAAGTAGGGGCGTTAGTAGGGAATTGACGCGGTACTTCTTCCGCGAGCAAACCGCATGCCGGTCAGCCTTAGCGCTTTCCACTGTACCGATGACGAGCGGTTGTTCCGGCAAGGTTCGGTGGTTACGAAGCGCCGGGTCCTTGTACTGACTGGTAAATTAATAGGTTGTCGAAACGGCACTAATTACATCTTACATGGTAGAAGTTACGTGGCGGCGCCCGGACCGCAGCCCCGCGCCACGCCGAATCTTTGCCCCCCGGAAACCTCTCGCGACCGGGTGCGGAACCGCAGGGAGTTTCGGCGTCGGTGAATACGCGGGGTGTGGGCCGCAATTGTACAAAAGTCCAGTGGTCACCGGCAGGGCGAAAGCCTCCTGCCGCCTCCCGGTAGGACAGTCGTCTACAGCAGCGTTCCCCAGTGTCCCTTCTGTTCCGCTCTGTTCCGCCTCCCGTGTCACTGAAACGGGGTGTGTTTGCGATTGACGCCGAATCACCCTCAATTTATGCTACCTAAACACTCTCCTTTTATCCTGCGATCCAGGAGATGTTCTGCGGAAGCCACATAACACCCCGACGAGTTCAGTCCTCTTCTTTAACTCTTGATTTACCATGGCTTGGATAGAGTCAGGATGCTGGGGTTTACGCCGACCAAATGCCAGATATAAGTTGTCGAGTGGAAACCATAGACGCCTAGTTCTGCGGACGATCGGAAGAGTCGCATGAGAGAGGACGGATGGTAGCGATGCGTCGGAGCCAGGACGGGTTCAACCCGCGAAACGTTCAACGCAAGGAAATACTCATGAAAAAGATCGCTCCATGCCTGTGGTTCGACGGCAAGGCCGAGGAAGCCATGAACTTCTACACCTCGGTTTTCAAGAATTCGAAGGTCGGTGCAGTGACGCGTTACGGAGAAGCGGGTCCGGGCGAGAACGGCTCGGTCATGGTCGCCACGTTCGAAATCGAAGGGCAGGAGTTCACGGCCCTCAACGGCGGCCCGATGTTCAAGTTCTCTCCGGCCATCTCGTTCATCGTGCATTGCACGACGCAGGAGGAAGTCGATGACTTCTGGGGCAAGCTCTTGGAGGGCGGCGCGCCACAATAATGCGGCTGGCTCACCGACAAGTTCGGGGTGCCATGGCAGATCGTTCCCACGATCCTGCCCGAAATGCTGCAGGACAAGGACGCCGAGAAAACCAAGCGAGTTATGCAGGCCATGCTCAAGATGGTCAAGCTCGACATCAAGGTGCTGAAACAAGCCTATGAACAGGGCTGAGGGCCCAACGCCATGGGATCTTGGGCGCGAGACCCCCCGGTGATTGCGATTCGCTTGAGGCGCCTTCGTCGCCACGAGCGGTCTAGAGGGCTTCCAAAGCCGTGGCGGGGATGAGGCCTGCGCCCAGCATCCGGGCGCGCCGGAGAACAAGGGGATGAAGCTCACAAGGCTTGAGCGTATCGGAGCCTTGCAGCGTATCCCCGGTGTTTGGTGGCGCTTAGACGAGCGCCAGGTAGAACGTCTTCATGGTGACGACAGCGAATATGCCTGACCCTTGGGTAGCCGGTCTTCCCTACGAGCGCTTCATGGGCCGCTGGAGCCGCCGCATCGCTCATGCCTTCATCCAGTGGCTCTCGCCGCCATCCGCACTCCGCTGGCTCGACATCGGCTGCGGAACGGGCGCCTTGAGTGAGACCATCCTGGCCCACGCTTCGCCGGTCTCTGTGCTCGCCGTCGATCCCTCGGCAGGGATTCATTGCATTTGCAAAACGCAAACTGGCTGACTCACGCATCACGTTTTGGATTGGCGATGCCCTCCACTTGCCCGCCGACGCCCATGCCATGGATGTGGCGGTCTCCGGCCTGGTGCTCAACTTCATCCCCGAGCCAGTCATCGCCCTGCAGGCCATGCGGCGTGCGCTACATCCGGACGGGATGATTGCCTCTTATGTGTGGGATTACGGCGGTCAAATGGAGATGTTGCGCTATTTCTGGGATAGCGTCGTAGCCCTCGACCCTCACGCTCACGCCTTGGATGAAGGTGTTCGTTTTCCTGTCTGCCAGCCGGACGCGCTCACGCAGGTCTGCGCCGAGGCCGGGCTGCACCACATTGAAGTCCGGGGCCTCGAGACCGCCATGACGTTTACCGACTTTGCCGATTACTGGTCGCCCTTCCTGAGCGGCCAGGGGCCAGCACCCGGATACGTTGCCGGGCTGGGGGTGACTGGCCGCACAGCCCTGGAGGAGCATTTGCGCGCCACACTGCCCATTCGCGAGGATGGTTCGCTTAGTTTGGCTGCTCGCGCGTGGGCCGTGCGGGCCAGAACTTGAGCGCCACCCAACACCGCATGCGGGCAGCCGCTTCGCTGGCTCTCGCGGCGGCTGATGCCCACGTTAGGCAGCGCCCCTTTCATTGGAGGGCCAATGTCAAACGATGAAGTCTATGCGGCTGGCTTGCTCAATCGGGCTTTAGATCCCGCGACGTAGCCGGCCGAAATCCGATCGTATTTGCAAGCGGAGATTGGCCTCCTCAACGGCACGATCGTGAAGGGGATGGCAGTGATCGACCTGGGGTGCGGCACGGGGCGGCACTTGGCCATGCTCGGGGATCGTCTGCGAATCGGCGTCGGTGTGGACTACGAGCATACCTATGTCGTCGAGGCGCAACGACACGTGGGTGCTCGCCAACTGCACTTCGTCACGGGGGACGCGACCGCCGTCCCGATCGGCGCGAGCTTTGACCTCGCCACGTGCTTGACGAACACCTGGGGCACCATGCGCGACAAAGCAGGTGTCCTGAACGAGATGCGGCGACTGGCGCCTAGACCACAGACGCGCCTCTTGTCCGTCTATTCGGAAGCCTCGGTGGTCCCGAGGCGTGAATGGTACCGCCGGTTGGGACATCCTGTCGTGGAGGAATCCACCGAGTCTTTGATGACGGAAGGCGGGTTTCGCTCCGAGCATTTCTCCGAGGCTCGCCTTCGGAGTCTCGTTGGTGACTGCGTCATCCATCCATTCGCGGGAATCGCCTACCTCGTAACGTTCTGAGGTCGGTCCGGAGTGGGAGGACTGCGGGCTCCAGGTTCCGCTAGAACGGGTATGAGATGCTGCCGAATGGAGCCGACGCGCGATTGGACCGGGCGCGCGCGGCTCATTCGAAAGCCCTTCGGCCACCGGCCCAGAGCGGGTTGCTCCAGGATCGTAAACTTCGCCGCAGGTGGCCAGCCGCGCGAGTGGCCATCAGTGTCTAGGAGATAGTTAGAAAGAAATGTCCAAACTGCGTTTCAAAATCTCAATGTCGTTGGACGCCTTTGTTGCTGGTCCGAGCCAGAGCGTCGCGAACCCACTCGGGATCGGCGGTGGGCGCCTTCACGAGTGGGCTTTCCAGCTCGCGGTGTTTCGTGCGCTCCTTGGCTTCGAAGGCGGGGAGGTCAACGAAAGCACCCCAGTTGTCGAGGAATCGCTCGCCAACATCGGCGCTACGGTGATGGGGCGCAACATGTTTGGCGGGCACCCCGGCCCTTGGGATGCCAAGAAGCCATGGAACGGCTGGTGGGGGGGTAATCCACCGTTCCATCACCCAGTGTTCGTACTCACGCACCACGCACGCGCACCACTCGAACTTGAAGGAGGGACGACCTTCACGTTCGTCACCAACGGCATCGAGGCGGCGCTCGAACTGGCGCGGTGCGCGGCCGGCGGTAAAGATGTATCGCTCGCTGGGGGAGCACATGCCGCACAGCAGTATCTCGCTGCCGGCCTCGTGGATGAGATGGAGATCAATCTCGTGCCGACGCTCCTCGGCAGCGGCGAACGGCTATTCGATGGGGTTGGCGACAACCTGCACGGCCTCCATCTCGCGCGGACCGTTGCCACCCCACAGGTGACGCACCTCAAGTTCGCAAGACGCTAAGAGGAGTTGTTGATGTCAGTGCGGTTTGCCGACCAACCGGTGGCAGCGGACCTCGCTTCGCGCCGCCGCTGAACCGGAGCTTGGGTGGCGGCGTTCATCCTGGAACGCCTCTTTACCCTTTTGGGAGAAATGAAATGAAAGGTAATCCCGTCGCCTGGTTTGAAATCTACGTGCAGGACATGGATCGCGCCAAGCGGTTCTACGAGTCCGTCTTTCAGGTCACGTTGCAGAAACTCAAGGCGCCATTTCCGGGAATTGAACTCTGGGCATTTCCGGCTGACATGAGTCGGTATGGAACGGCTGGCGCGCTGGTCAAGATGGACGGCTTCCCGTCTGGAGGCAACGCCACCCTGGTGTATTTCCATTGTGAGGACTGCGCCGTTGAGGAGGGTCGCGTGACGAGTGCTGGCGGGCAAGTCCACCGGCCCAAGATAACCATCGGCGAATACGGCTACATCGCTCTGGTCTACGACATTGAGGGGAACATGATCGGCCTGCATTCCATGCAGTAGGGCATGTTGCAGTCGAACCCCTGAGTCAACCGGACCCACCGCGAGCGACCCTTGCCCGTCCCTTCCGCGCTCCGGCCTTCGGCGACCGGCTCCCTCGACCGCTAGCTCCAAACCCAAGACCCTCCCCTCCCAGTGCTCGGATTCGCCCCCGCTTGGGAAACCAAGGGGGTTTCGAGCCCCCGGCATCCGAACCAGCCCCGAGCACCCTCCATCGCCTGCCGGTCGCTGGGAGGATGTCTTGTGCGATTAGGGATCCCTCCCCCCGGCACCACCCTGCCGGCTGGCGCCAAGCATGCGGGGGGGCACGGACCCCTGCGCGTGCTGGGCAACGGCAAGGGGGAGCCGGCCGTGCCAAGGGCGGTGCGATTTGCCTTACGTCGCCAGTCCGGGTGTGCGACAATGACCTTTCTCTCGGTTGTCGGCTCGGACACCCCCATAACCCGTGTGCCGCGTGAGGCCCCCGGTGGATGCCACCGTAGAAAGTATCCAAGTCCTCGTCAGCCAATGGGGCTATCTCGGGATTTTGGTGTTTGTCCTGCTCGGCAACCTCGGGCTCCCCGTTCCGGAGGAGTCGGTGCTCTGGGTGGCCGGCTACCTGGTGTGGCAGGGGGGGTTCCAGCTCCCGCTGGTTCTCCTGGTCGGGATCGTGAGCGCGGTGGCCGGGGATTGTCTCGGCTATTGGGTCGGCCGCCGGTACGGGCAGCCCGTCGTCGCGCGCTACGGACTCTGGGCCCGCCTCACGCCCCCCCGCCTCGAGACGATGCGCCGGTTCGTCCAGCGCTACGGGCCCGTCGCCGTGTTCCTGGCGCGGTTCGTCATCGGGCTGCGCTTCCTGGCCGGTCCCTTGGCGGGGAGCTTGGAGCTCCCCTGGCGCTCCTTCCTGATTGCCAACGTCCTCGGGGCGGTGGTGTATGTGCCGATTATGGTCGGGATGGGCTATGCCGTGGGGGTGGGCCTGGGGGGCTACGTCGAGCCGCTCTGGCGCGCGATGGTCGACGCGCAGCAGTCCCTCCTGCTCGGGGCCGCCCTGCTGGGCCTGCTCTACCTGGCCTACCGGGCCCTGCAGCGCCGCTGGAAAGCGGGGAGCGCGGGGGCCGTCTAGGGTAGGGGTCCGCGCGACCGTCGTCCGGCAGCGCCAGCGGAACGCTTTGGCAAGCATTCAAGTGTAGTCACACTGCAACCCGTCCTGCCAATGAACAGACGAAGCCTCCCTGCAGAGTTCCTCCAGCGACGGATATAGAAGGCGTATACCACTCGCGAAACTCGGACTATTACCTTGTCCCGGCGCGGGTCGTCTCCCTTTCCGCTATCGAAAATCCGACGTCAATTCTCCGCTCCCCGGCCTTTCCCTCGAGCCGACGCAGGAGGAGTCGGCCCGCTTCCTGCCCGATCCGGTGCCGCGGCGAGATGACGGTGGTGACGCGCGGCGTCATGGCTGCGGCGATGTCCAGCCCGTTGAAGCCGGTAATCGCGAGCCGGTCGGGGACCGCAAGGCCGCGACGCTGGCATTCGAGTAAAACCCCGACGGCCAGGACGTCGTGGTGGCAGCAAATCGCGTCGATCACCGGCCGCTGGCGGAGCAGCCAGTCAACCACCTCGGCGCCCTGGTCGTACTTTGTCGGACCGGACAGGTTACAGACCCGATCCGCGGACACGCCGTGGCGGCGGAGTGCCTCCTGATGGCCCTGGCACCGTCGGCGGGCTCGCACATCCTGATCCATGCGTGCGCCGGCGAACGCCATGTGTCGGTATCCGCGCGCAAGCAGTCGCTCTGTCATCGCGCGTCCGGCCTCCCGGTGAGAAAAACCGACATTCGCGTCGATCGACGTCTTGCCCAACTCCATGGTTTCAACCACAGGGATTCGCGCGGACGCCAGCATGCTCCGCGCCGCAGGGGTGTGATCGATGCCGGTCAGAATCACGCCATGCGGCGACCAGCCGAGGAAGGTGGCGATCAGGGCCTCTTCTTCCGCGAGGGAGAAACCCGTGTTGGCGAGAAGCAGGTGGTAGCCGGCCGGCATGAGGACATCGTGAACTCCCTGGATGATGTCGGCGTATACCGCGTTGGCGAGCGAAGGGACGAGCACGGGGATCGCCCGGGACCGGGCAGAGGCGAGGCCGCCCGCGATCCTGTTTGGCACGTAGTCGAGGGCGCGCACCGCCTGGTCGATGCGCTGCCGTAGTTCTGCCGATACCGCTTCCGGAGACGCAAAAAAACGCGAAACGGTCATGGTTCCCACGCCCGCGTGCCGCGCGACCGCCTCCATGGTGGCGCGTCCGCTCGTCCGACGGGCACGGCGCCCCATCGGGTCCTTTGCCGCCGGTGACGACCGCCCGTCCCTGTCCATTCCCAATGTCCTCTCCTCCGTACGATGGGAGCGCCGCTCTTGATTTTAGGGCGAGAACTACGTTATGGTAGCGCTACCATCACCAAGAAGCAATGCCTGAATCTCGGGGGCCTTTTCCGGCCGCAACGCCCTCACAGGGCTTTGGTGCCGCTGGAGCTACGAGAGAAGTCCGGTGAAACTCTCGACGAAGGATCTTGGGATCCTCTCAGATGATCTCACTGGCGCCTGCGATGTCGCCGGCTACTTCGGCCCCGCGGTCGGCCCGGTCCGGATCTGCGTGACGCCTGCCGCATTCGATGCGTCGGAGGGCGGCCTCTCGGTGGTGAACCTGCAGTCGCGGCGGATGTCGCAGGACCAGAGCCGCACCGCCAGCGATCGAGTGGCTCGCCGGCTCGCCGATCGCCGCGTGGTGTTTCAGAAGATCGACACCGCCTTCCGCGGGCCGGTGGGGGCGGGATTGGAGGGACTGGCCCGGGCCCTGGGCCCCCGCCGCATCGTGGTGGCTCCGGCCATTCCGCGCATCGGGCGGGTGACGCGCGGCGGCCTGCAGTATCTTGCCGGCGTGCCGATTCACGAGACGGAGTTTGCGCGGGATCCCTCCTGGCCCATTTATTCTGCGGATGTGCGGGAGAACATCAGGCGTTCCGGATCGATCGACTGCGAGATCTGCGACGCCGAAACACAGAACGACCTGATCCGGGTGATTGACGAGGCCCTCCGTACGCCGCAGGTCCTCTTGGTTGGGTCCCTGGGTTTGGCCGAGGCCTTGGCGGGCCGGATGGAACGATGCGTCCCGGTGCGAACGGCCCCTCCCCGGGCGGATCGGGTGCTCATCATATCGGGGTCCCAGTACCAGCGCAGCCATGTTCAGTTGGCAGCGGCTGCCCGCGAGCGGACGGTGCGGATCGTGGACGTCCATCCCACACGACCGCTCGGCTGGCCGCCAGATCCGACCGGCGCGCTCATTGTGCGCCTCACCCCCGAGCAGATTCCGCCCGACGCCGCAGGCGTCACACCGCTCGAATGCCTGACGGCTGCCGTCGTGTCCCGAATACGGCAACGCCCCCCCGAGGGCCTGGCGATCATCGGGGGCGAAACCGCCTTTGATCTGCTCGGACGGATTGGCGTCACCCGACTCTGGATCCATGGTGTCTTCGCCGACGTCGTGTCGTACGGTACCATCCAGGGGGGAATGCTGGATGGCCGCCCCTGCATGCTGAAAGGGGGGTCGGTCGGCCCGGATGACGCCGTGATCCGGATGCTGGATGTCTTCTCATCCCGTGGACCAAGGAGCGAGGTGCCGTGAAACCGATTCTCGGAATTACCATGGGAGACGCCGCAGGGATCGGTCCGGAGCTAATCCTGAAAGCGTTTCCGGACCGAACGGCTGCACGCGCTCTGCCGGCCACTGATCATCGGCAGCGTCGCGGTGATGGAATTCTATCGGCGCCGATTGGGCGTACCCGTCGGGTTCCGGGGGGTTACCGCGGCGAGCGCCGCGGAGTACCGCGCCGGGGTGCTGGACGTGCTCGACCTCGGCCTGGTAGACGTCGCTGCGCTTCAGGTCGGTGTGGTGCACGCCTCCCCCGGCAAGGCGGCGGTCGTCTATACGCAGGAAGCCGGCCGGCTGGCGCTTGGGGGGGAGATCGACGCCATCGTCTCCGCGCCGCTGAACAAAGAAGCCATGCGGGCTGCGGGGTACCAGTTCGAGGGGCAAACGCAGATCTTGGGGGAGATGGCTGGGTCAAAACGTTTCGGCATGATCCTGCTCCTCGGGAATCTTCGGGTCATGATGCTCACGACGCACTGCGCCCTGCAGGAGGCCTGCCGGGCGGTCACCAAGGAACGGGTCCTCGGGATGCTGACGCTGGCGGACGAGAGCCTGCGCGCTTTCGGCATCCAGAACCCGCGCATCGCCGTGGCGGGTCTCAACCCCCATGCCGGCGAGGGGGGCTTGTTCGGTCGCGAGGAGGTCGAGGGGTCGATCCCGGCGATCGAAGCTGCCCGCGTCGCCGGTATCAATGCCATCGGCCCCATCCCCGCCGATGTGGTCTTCCTCAAGGCGCGGGATGGCGAGTACGACCTGGTGCTGGCGATGTACCACGATCAGGCAAATATGGCGGGAAAGCTCCTCGGTTTTGGCGAGGTTGTGACGGTGATTGCCGGCATTCCGTTCATCCGGATCTCTGTGGGCCACGGTACGGCCTTCGACATCGCCGGGAAGGGTGTCGCCAACGAACAGAACTTCGTCCTGGCGATCGAGAAGGCGACGGAACTGGCGATTCTCAAGAAAGGACAGGCGTGATGGGTATCCTGGCGGATGAGAAGGAACTTGCGGAGGAATTGAGCCGGTACTCCCGCCTCTGCTACGCACGTCGGCTGGTCGGGGCGGCGGGGGGAAACGTCAGCGCTCGGGTTCCCGGGCGAGAGCTGGCGCTCATCACCGCCACCGGGGTGTCCCTCCGCGATGTCAGCCCAGAGAACCTCCTGGTCGTGGACCTGCGGGGTGGCGTGGTGGAGAACCCGGCGGGTCTTCGGCCGTCCAAGGAGACGGGCTTTCATCTGGGAATCTACCGGGCGCGGCCGGATGTCGGGGCGGTCGTGCACGTCCACCCGACCTATGCCACGGTGTATAGCAACCTCCGGATTCCGGTTCCCTTGGTTACCGTGTCCGCCGAGAACAAGCTGCGGCAGGGCTCGGTCGTCCAGGCGGCGGCGGGCGGCTCGGGAGATCTCGAGGCGATGGTGCTTGAGGCTATTGCGACGGCGCCAACGGCCAATGTCTTCCTGATGGAGCGACACGGCCTGACCGCGTTCGGGCCAAGTCTGTGCCAGGCGTTCGACGACGCGGAATTGGCGGAGGACACGGCGAAGATCGCTTTCCTGGTCGGGTTGGCGCAGCCCGGGTTGGGGCAAGCACCGTCGGTGTGAGGAGGAAATTCATCCATGGTCCTGTCCATCAATGGACATGAATGCAGACCGCGGGAAGCGTTTCTTGTTGACAATTCCTGTGGTGAAATGTCATCAGTTCCCAACCAAGTCCTGGTTGGCGGCGGGAGTGATTCTGACGATGAATGGGCGAACCTCGGTGTTTTTCCCATTCCAATGGTGGTTCACCGGAGGGTAGCGCCATAAAGGCTCTGCAGTTTCCCCGGATAGGCGAAGCCAAGATCATCGATGTGCCGGTGCCCGCCATCACGGACACGCAGGTCTTGATCAAGATCAAGGCTGCCGGCGTGTGCCACAGCGACATCATGGCGTTCAAGGGCCAGCACCCCTACCGCGTGCCGCCGGTCGTCACCGGCCACGAAGCCGCGGGCGAGGTCGCCGCCGTCGGCCGGGCGGTGACCCGGGTCAAGCCGGGCGACCGGGTGGTGATCGAACCGCACATCGGGTGCGGGACGTGCTGGTTCTGCCAGCGGAAAGAGTATAACGTCTGCCCCGACAAGCGCCTCATCGGCGTAGGGACCTGGGTGGGCGTCTTCGCCGAATACGTCATGGCCGAGGAGCCGATGTGCTTCCAGATGCCGGACGGCATGAGCTGGGAGGAAGGCGCCGCGGTCGAACCCTTCGTGGTGGGGTTGCATGCGGTCAGAAACGTCGAGATCGCGCCGGGCGGGACGGCCGCCGTGCTGGGTTGCGGCACCATCGGGATGACCGTGCTGCTCTCGCTCAAGCTGAGCGGCGCGGGCGCCATTTTCGCCACCGACGTGTCCGCGGCCAAGCGCCAGATGGCCGTCCGCCTGGGCGCCGCGGAGGCCTACGATCCTGCCGCCACCGACCCCGTCCAGGCCGTGATCGACCGCACGGGTGGTCTCGGCGTCGACGTGGTCTTCGTGAACGTCGCGGTGCCGAAGGTGCTCCAGCAGGCCCTCCAGATGTGCCGGCGCCGTGGCACGGTGGTCGAGGTGGCGTTGTTCCCCGGCGAAACGCCGGTCCCGCTCTGGCTGGTGCAGAATTTCGAGCGCCGGCTCGTCGGCACCGCCATGTACACGGGTGACGACTACGACATGGCCCTGCGCGAGTACGCCCGGGGCCGCGTGAACCTGAAATCGCTCATATCCCAGCGGGTCTCGTTGCAGGATTCCCCCACGGTCATCCGACGGCTCGCCGAGGGCGCCCTGCCGGATGACATCAAGACCATCATCACTTTCGAACAGGAGGAGAAGCCATGAGGAAAGCCATCGTGCATCGCACTCGGTCTCGGGCTCGTGCTTGGCGCGTTCGCCAGTGTTTCCCAGGCGGGCGAAGCGGCCAAGCCGATCACCCTCAAGCTGGCTCACGAAGGCCCCATGAATGATCAGCGCCAGAAAGCCTCCGAGACCTTTGCCCGCCTGGTCAAGGAAAAGACCGGCGGCAAGGCCAGCGTGGAGGTCTACGGCTCGTCGTCCCTCGGTCCCAAGGAGCAGGTGATGCTCGGCATGGAGACCGGCACCGTCGACGCGCTGATCGAGGATGTCGGCACGCTGCAGCGCTACAGCAATTACGCCGCGCTCGGCTTCATGCCTTTCCTGTATTCCGGTGAGGCGCATTATCGCAAGCTCTGGAACACGGGGTTCAAGGGTGAGTACTTCGGTGAGGTCGAGAAGAAGACCGGCTTCAAGCTGATGGGCATCATGTACCGCGGCGGCCGGCAGATCACCTCCAGCCGCCCCATCGCGAAGCTGGAAGACCTCAAGGGACTCAAGATCCGCGTGCCGACCTCCGAGGTCATGATCGCCGGCTTCAAGGCGCTCGGTTCCAGCCCGACCCCCATGGCCTTCCCCGAAGTCTTCGGCGCCCTGCAGCAGAAGGTCATCGACGCGCAGGAAAACCCGCTCGACACCATCAACTCCAACAGCCTTCAAGAAGTCGCGCCGAACATCACGCTTTCGAGCCATATCATCAGCTCCTATAACTTCATGTTCTTTGCCAAGACCTTCCAGAAGTACCCCGACTGGCTGCAGAAGGCCATCATCGAGTCCGCTGACGCCGCCGGCGACGAGTACTCGAACGACACCAGCAAGAAGGAGCAGGACATCCTCGCCAAGTTCAAGGCCAATCCCAAGGTCAAGATCATCACGCTGTCAAACGAGGAGCTGGGGCGCTGGCAGAAGGCGGTCGCCTCGGTGCACGGGACCTATCCCGAGCTGGTTCCCGTTATCAAGAAGGTCATCGACTTCAAGTAGGACGGCTCTGGCGCGAGGGCGGGGCGACCCCGCCCTCGCGTTTTACTGTGCGGCGCGCAAAACAGGCGACACGCCAATCAGAACCGCACAGTCCGGGGGAGAGTCCGACGAGGGGCGGCGGCCCGCCCCTCTCGGTGGGGGTCCGGGGGAGGGCCGAGCGCTTGCGTCGCTCGGTGTGCAAGCGCGAGGGCCTTCCCCACGAACGGAGCAGCGCGGCGGGCGGTGTAGCCATTATTCCGCGCTGCGTAGTACATGGGGGGGGAATGATCCGATGATGCGGAAACTCCTCGATGTGATCGACCGCGCGGTGAAGGCGGTGTCGGCCGTTGTCATGTTCGTTTCGGTCGTGGTCATCTTTCTGCAAGTCATCTCCCGATACGGCTTCAATTACACCCCGCCTTGGTCGGAGGAATTGGCCCGGACGGGGAACGTCTGGATGACTTTTCTTGGTATCGGATTGGTCTCGCGCGCTCGCGAACACATCCGGATCGATTTCGTCGATTACCTTCTTGCGGAGAAGGGGCGCTACGCGTGCCTTGTGCTCGAAGCGACCGCCAGCATCGCCTTCTTCGCGCTTGTCGGCTGGGAAGGCTACAAGACCCTCGGGCCGGTTCTCCGGCAGACCATGCCCGGTCTGCAGATCTCGCTTTATTGGGCCTACGTCATCATTCCGATCGGATCCGCCCTGCTGCTCGTCTTCACGCTCGAGCATCTGATCAAGATGACCAGAAAGCTTTTCGGCCAGGAGGCCTGAGACCATGTCGGCCATACTCCTGCTCTTGTTCTTTCTGCTGCTGACGTTCTTCGGCGTTCCCATCGCCGTGTCGCTCGGACTTTCGAGCATGATGTTCCTGGTCTTCGACCTCAATGTCCCGCTTGCCATCATGGTCCAGCGTCTGTTCACCGGGATCGATTCGTTTCCGATCATGGCCATCCCGTTCTTCGTGCTGGCCGGGGCGGCCATGAACGCCGGCGGACTCACGACGCGCATCGTGGCCTTCGCCAATGCCGTGGTCGGCTGGGTGCGGGGCGGCATGGCCCAGGTCTCGGTGGTGGCCTGCATGATCATCTCCGGCCTGTCCGGCTCGGCCGTGGCCGACTGCTCGGCCATCGGCAGCGTGATGATCCCGGCCATGAAGAAGAGCGGGTATAGCGCGGAGTTCGCCGGCGGGTTGGTGGGTTCGGCGGCGGGGCTTGGCCCGATCATCCCGCCCAGCATTACCATGGTGGTGTTCGGGGTGATCACCGGCACGTCCGTCACGAAGCTCTTCATCGGTGGGGCCGTTCCGGGCGTCATCTTCGGCGTGGGCTTGATGATCGCAGTCTATATCATCTCGGTGCGGCGCAACTACCCACGCTTCGGCAGGCCCAGCCTCGGACAGCTCTGGAAAAGCCTGGTTGACGTGTTCTGGGCGCTGCTCATGCCCGTCATCGTCCTGGGCGGTATCTTCATCGGCGTGTTCACGGTGACCGAGGCCGCGGCGGTGTCGGCCGTTTACTGTATCTTCGTGGGCGCGTTCATCTACAAGGAACTCGACAGCTTCCGGAAGTTTTACGAGGCCCTGTGGAGTTCGGTCACGGTCGTGGCCTCGATCATGATCCTGATCGCCTGCGCGCAGCTCTACTCCTGGCTGCTGGTCGTCTACAAGCTGCCGCAGATTCTCACCGCGGCCATCAGCAGCGTGACCACCAGTCCCTGGGTGCTGCTCGCCCTCATCAATGTGATGTTCCTGATCGCCGGCATGTTCATCGAGGCCAATGCCGCCATGATCCTTTTCGTACCCATTCTTTACCCGTTGGCCCAGCAGTTCGGCATTGACGGCCTGCACCTGGGCATCGTGCTGGTGTTCAACCTGTGCCTCGGCCTGATCACCCCGCCGGTCGGCCTCACCCTGAGCCTAGCGGCCAAGATGGCCGATGCGCCGCTGCACAAGGCCTTCGTCGAGGCGCTTGCCGTTCCTGTTCGTCGGTGTGGTTACGCTGCTGATCATCACCTACATCCCCGAGACGGTGACCTGGCTTCCGTCGCTGATGGAATAGATTCCCGAGACCGGTGCAGTCTCCGGATTGCACCGATATCGTTGCGCAACCTGCAACGCACTGATTTGAGGTCGAGTAACGCCCGCCGCCGCTCTCCGACGACGAGCACAACGCCATCGCAAAGGAACACGAGGCTGCGGCGGCGGAGTCGTGTGGGACGAAGGAAACCCACGCGAAACATCTGACACCGACAGGAGGAAGGCACAATGAAGTATCGGTTCCTTGGATCGTCCGGTCTGCTGGTCTCGCGCATCGCGCTCGGCACGCTCAACTTCGGCGCTCCGCAGTGGGGATGCGACGAAGCGGAGGCGCGCGCCATCCTGCAGACGTTTTTCGACGGGGGCGGTACCTTCATCGACACGGCCAACGTCTACGCCGGCGGGTCGGCCGAGGAGATCGTGGGTCGTTTTCTGCGAGAGGTACCTCGGGAGCGGATCGTCCTCGCCTCCAAGGCGTGCATGCCGGTGGGGAGTCAGCCCAACCTCTTCGGCGCCTCGCGCAAGCACATCCTGGCCGCCTGCGAGGCCAGCCTGCGGCGCCTCCAGACCGATTATCTGGACCTCTACTACCTCCACGGCCCCGACCCGGTCACGCCCCTGGAGGAGACGTTCCGGGCCTACGACGATCTCGTCCGGCAGGGGAAGGTGCGCTACGTCGGCGTGAGCAACCTGTTCGGGTGGCAGATCGCCACGGGGACGGGGGTCACGCAACGGCTGGGGCTCGCGCCCCTGGTGGCGGGGCAGTACATCTACAGCCCGATCCACCGGGAGCTG
Organism: uncultured Methylomirabilota bacterium; assembly: GCA_963695995.1. Lineage (GTDB taxonomy): Bacteria > Methylomirabilota > Methylomirabilia > Methylomirabilales > 2-02-FULL-66-22 > 2-02-FULL-66-22. Next base: position 65,791 of record CAVOIV010000022.1, on the reverse strand, counting down.
GAGCAGGAGGTGATCCCGGCCGCCGTGGCAGGTGGAATCGGCCTCACCTGCTACGGCGTCTTCGGTGCCGGACTCCTGGCCGGGAAGTACAAGGGAATGGCCGACCCGCCCAAGGGGACCCGGATGCAGCTCCGGATGCAGATGGACGGGGCTCGCTTCTGGCATCCGAACGGGCACCGGGCTGCGCAGGCCATCCAGGCCGTATCCGAGCGGACGGGAGTCTCCATGCCCAAGCTGGCCATCGCCTGGCCGCTGGGCCGGAAGTTCGTCAGCGCCGTCGTCCTGGGGATCAGCACGCGCGCGCAGATGCTTGAGGACCTGGAGGCGGCCGACTGGGATATGCCCCGGGAGGACTGGAACGCCATCGAGGCTGCGACCCGGCCGGCCGAGGACAACCTCACCTGGTTCAACCGGCAGAACTACCAGCGCGTCCTCGCCGCCGCCGAGTTCCACGACGAGCGTGTTGACCTGCTGTAACCGGCGACGCCCGGCCGGGTCGACGGACAGCCACCCCGCAGGATCGCAAACACGGCTCACGAATCCTGTAGGTTAAGGATCCTTTGTCGGCGCTCTCACCGCCCGAGACATGGACGCCCTGCTGGGAGACCGGCAGGGCGTCCGTATTTGCGGGCAATTCCAGGTCCGACGGCGTTTGCGCGAGGAGGGCGCGGGCGTCCCCTTGACCTGTCTGGGCATAGCGCTACTATCGTCGGTATGTGCTCCACCACATGGAAGCGAGTGCCGGCGCCCATTGGGAGCGGTTACGAAATCACTCGGCCATATGAAGGAGTGGACCATGACCACGGCGCAGGCGGGACTTTGGGTGTCCGATCCACAGGCGTATCGCGAGAAGATGTTCAAGCTGCTTGGTGACCGAAATCCTTTGGAGGTATTGGCGCAGACGGCGTCCACATTGGCCGACATTGTGCGCAAGCATTCGGCGACGGTGCTGCGCACCCGGCCGTTTGAAGGAAAATGGACGCCCAATGAGGTCATCGGCCATCTCGCCGACAGCGAATGGGTGTATGGGTATCGCCTGAGGCTGATTCTTTGCGAGGACAATCCGACCATTCTGGGCATGAACCAGGATTTGTGGGTGGCCGGCCAACGGCACAATGAGCGCGAGCCGTCGGAGCTCGTGGAAATGTTTCGGACGATGCGCCAGTTCAATCTGGCGTTGTGGAAACGAATGTCACCGGCGGATTTGAAGCGCACCGGCCAGCACAATGAGCGCGGCCCGGAGTCCTTGGGCGTGATGTTGCGAATGCTGGCCGGTCACGACCTTTCGCACCTGGATCAGATCACTCGTTATATTCAAGCCGTTCGGCAGCGGGAATAGTGCCGCGGCGCGAGGGACCTCCGGTTGATGGGCATTGCGGCGGAACACCGGATAGGCAGTTGGAAAGCAGCCTCAGCCGGGTGCCGGGGCCCGAGACTTGGGGACCGGCCGGGGCGGCGTGACCATCCCTACGCCGTGTCGAGGACACCGGGAGCGGTACAGGCACCCCACGCCTTGAGCAAGCTTAAGAAATCCTCGCTTGACAGAATTTATACATTATATAATCATTAACACCATGACCACGGCGAAGACGAGACAGGAAGCCGCCGTCGAGGCGTTGCGGGAAGCCATCGTGGATGGGGTGTATTCCCCCGGCCAGCGGCTCCGGCAGCAAGAGCTGGCCGGGAAGTATGGGTGCAGCGTGATTCCCATTCGGGAGGCCCTCCATCAGTTGGCGGCGGAGGGCTTTGTGGTGCTCGATCCGCAGCGCGGGGCCCGGGTGGCGGCGTTCGACGGCCGGATGCTGGAAGAGATCTTCGAGGTGCGCATGGCTTTGGAGCGCATAGCCGTGCAGCGTGCGGCCGATCGGATGACGCCTCAGGTCGCTGAACGCGCGCGACGCATCCTGGAGCGGATGGAGCGGCCGAACCTGTCACCCAGCGACTGGGTACGCCTGGATTGGGAGTTTCACGACAGCCTCTGCGCCTGCGCAGAGCAGGAGTACCTCCGCAAGACCATTTCGACACTGCGGCGGCAGATGGAGCCGTATCTTCGGCTAGACCTGGCCAAGGTGGGCACGATCGAGTACGGACGGCGAGAACATCGCCGGATCTTTCAGGCGTGCGTGCGTAAGGACTCCGAGGCGGCTGGACGCTACATCGTGGCGCACCTCCAGCGCACTGTCCGCGGTTTCGTCGAATATATCCGCCGTCACGCAAATCACCCATAAGTCGTGGCGGACCGGCGGGGGCTATTGTCGGCGCAGGCGGGCCCCTTGGCGGCGCCGGGGACGGCGAGGCAGGGGTGTTCCTGGTGCCAGAGTACAAGACCATAGGATAATCGCATCTCGTCGAGGCCGAGCGTGCTTCGGTCGTGAGGCAAACCTGGCCGCAGGTCGCAGTAGCGAAGAAAAGGAGGACGTATGTCGCACAGGATTCGGATGCTTCTCGTGGTCGTGCTTGTCGGATTTCTGGGGTTGTCCTTGGCCTTCCCGGCCGCGGTCCAGGCCGGCCAGGCCAAAACGGAGGTGCGATGGTTCCAGTGGAAGACCACGGAGGTGGGCGAGAAGCTCATGAACGAGGTCAAGGCCGCGTTCGAAAAGGATAACCCGGATGTCATGCTCACCCTGGTGGATAACCCCTTCCTTGGATTCCACGACAAGGTGATCAACCTCTTCCAGGCGAACATGCTGGCCGACGTGGTGATGGCCCAGGTGGACTGGCCGGTGGAATTCGCCGAGCTTGGGATCCTGGAGCCTCTGGACGCCTTCATCGCCAAGGAGCCCAAGCCGTTCATGGACAACATCTTCCCCACGTTCCACAAGAAGTGGCGGGGGAAGCAATACTACCTTCCGATCGAGACCGGCCCGGTGGCGCTCTTCTATAACACCGAGATCTTCAAGAAGGCCGGGATCGCCGGGCCGCCCAAGACCTGGGACGAGTACGTCCAGATCGCGAAGAAGGTGACCAACCCCGAACAGAAGGTCTTCGCGACCACGGGCACCATGTCGGCCGAGCCGCCGACCAATCTGACCTATGACCTCTACCCGCTGATCTACCAGGCGGGCGGCGACGTGATCGACGAGAAGACGAACAAGGCCGTCTTCAACAGTCCGGCGGGCGTGAAGGCCGTTCAGTGGTACGTGGACCTCATGAATGTCCACAAGGTCTCGGTGCCGGGCATTCTCAGCAGCGGCGAGAAGGAGAAGCGGGCCAACTTTGCCGCCGGGAACATCGCCATGATGTTCGAGGGCTCCTTCGGGATCCCCATCCAGCGCCAGATGAATTCGAACCTGCAATTCGACGTGGCGCCCATGCCGCGCGGGACGACCACCGGGACGGTTGTCCGCGGCGCCGTGAACTGCATGACCACGCAAGCCAAGAACAAGGAAGCGGCCTGGAAGTTCATGCGCTGGCTGCACGGACCGGTCGGGATCGAGATGTGGTCCAAAGGCTCCGGCAGTTTCCCGAGCCGGAAAGACGTTGCCGAGCAGGCGTGGTTCAAAGAGAAGAAGCTGTTCCAGGTCTTCGTGCAGCAACTGCTTCTCCCCAACGCCAAGTCGCCGAACCTTGGGATGCCGAACGCGGTCCAGTTGAACAAAGCCCTGACCGTCGAGATCCAGAACGTCCTCCAGGGCAAGAAGAACGCCAAGCAGGCGCTCGACGACGCGGCGGCGGAGTGGAACAAGGTGCTGGCGCAGTACCAGCAGTAGATATGGCAGGCTGCTGAAAAAGGCCCATCTGCTGCGTTGGCCCGCCTCGCCACTCGCTGCGACGTACCTCCAGTACGCCTCGCTCGGGCTACGGCGTGCCGCCTTGCATCTGGACCTTTTTGAGCAGCCTGACGCAAGGCTAAGGTTTCAGCAGCCTGATAGGGAATCACACACGCGCTTTGGAGCCGTCCCGACTGCCCGGATGTCCGCAGTGGAGTCGGGACGGTTCCGGGGTCAGGCGTCATAACCCTTCACAGGTGCTGTCGCAAACGAGGAGCACGCCGTGAAACTCTATCTCAATTCCTGCGAGCCGGCCGAAATCCGAGAGATCGCCCAGTGGGGGATCCTGGATGGCGTCACCATGAACCCAACCATGGTGGCGGCGATCAACCGGGATTATGTGCGGAACCTGAAGGAGATCTGCGCGATCGCCGACATGGACGTGTTCGCCCAGGTCGTGGCCGAGCGGGCGGAGAAGATGGTGGAGGAGGCGAAGGCCTTGGCCGCCCTGCACCCCCGGGTGATCGTGAAGGTGCAGACCAACGCGGACGGCGTCCAGGCGATCGGGCACCTGAAGAAAGCCGGCATCCGGACCTGCGCCACGGCGATCCACTCCACGCTGGAAGCGATTGCCGTGGGCCGAGCAGGGGCGGACCACGCCGCGATCTTCATCGGCCTGCTGGGCGAGGTGGATGAGAACCCCACCGAGCAGTTGATCGCGACGATCCGCGAGATCTACGACCAGCACGGCCTGCCGACCCAGCTCATGGCGGCGGTGCGGAGTGCGTCTCAGTTGGTCCAGAGCCTGGCGTCGGGCGCCGATGAGATCACGGCGCCCTATGGCGTCTGGAAGCTCTTCTTCCAGAACGGCCATACCCTGGCGCGCTGGAACGCGTTCGCGTCGAACTGGCGGAAAGCCTACGGCGACCGGAACTGGATCACGGGGTACTGAGCCGGATCGGATTCCGCCCGGCCCCCGACCGGGAAGCGGGGAGAGAGGGCGACGCGTCGACGGCGCATGCCGACGTCACCTCGAAGGGATACTCATGACGGATTGGCTGAAACGGGCATGTGACAACCTGCTGGAACGGGTGGCCATGGCCATGTTCCTGCTGCTCATTTTTGTGACCCTCTTCCAGGTGCTCTCCCGCTACATCTTTCCGGTTCCGATCTCCTTCACGGAGGAAGTGGGCAGGTTTCTCTTTATCTGGGTCTCCTTTCTGGGGGCCGCCATCGTCATGAACCGCGACCAGCACATCCGCCTCGACCTGTTTCAGGGGAAAGTGTCGCGGCGAACAAGTGATGCGTTGCGCGTGGCCGTCTACGTGCTGATTGCCCTCTTCAGTGCGGGTATTTTGATCACCACCCCAACCTTCTTGGGGGTCGCGTCCCGTCAGACCGCGGCGGTGTCCCGGATGTCCATGGGAACCGTGTACGCCGTCCTGCCGCTGTCCGCCCTTCTGACGTTGGGGTATGCGATTATCCATCTGATCAAGACGGCCAAGGGTCTTCGAGGAGGGAGCTAGGATGCTCGATATCCTCCTATTCTCCTTCTTTGTCCTGCTCATCGTGCTCACCGTGCCGGTCGGATACGCGCTCGGCATTGCGGCGACGCTCTGGATCATCCTGGATGGCACCACGCCTCTTATCATGATCCCGCAGCGGATGTATGCCGGGATCGACACAGTTTTCCCCTCATCGCGATCCCCTTCTTCATCCTGCCGGCAAGATCATGGCTACCGGCGGCATCTCGGATCGCCTCATCCGGGTGGCCTCGGTCCTCGTGGGGATGTTCAAGGGCGGACTGGCCTACATCAACATCGTGGCCAGCATGTTCTTTGCAGGCATCAGCGGGTCCGCTACGGCGGATGCGTCCTCGATCGGGTCCATCCTGATTCCCGCCATGACCAAGAAGGGCTACGAGAAGGACTTCGCCGTGGCCGTGACCTCAACGGCCGCGGTCATCGGCATTCTCATCCCACCCAGCATCCCGATGGTGCTCTATGGCATCATCATGAATCAATCCATCGGCGATCTGTTCCTGGCTGGGGCGATCCCGGGCATCCTCGTTGGCTTCGTGCTCATGGCGATCAGCTGGGTCCTGGCAAACAAGCGGAATTATCCCCGGGAGGAGCGGTATACCCTCCGCCAGAGTCTCGCGGTCCTGATGGATGGCATCCTGCCGCTGATGGCGGTGGTGATCGTGCTTGGGGGCATCATCGCGGGTATCGTCACCCCGACCGAGGCGGCGGTCGTGGCGGTGGCCTACGCCGTCATTCTGAGCTTCTTCCTCTACCGAGAACTCACGTTCAGGGACATCCCCACCCTCCTCCTCGAGACGATTCTCATCAACGGCATCGTCATGCTCATGGTGTCCACCGCGACCGCCTTCAGTTGGATCGTGACCAGCGAGGAGATCCCGAAACTCATCGGGCAGTTCCTTACCCAGACAGTGCACAGCAAGTTCCTGCTGCTCTTGGTGTTCAATGTCGTGCTCCTCATCGCGGGGTGCATACTGGATCTCACTCCCGCGATGATCATCTTTGTTCCGGTATTGGGACCGATCGCCATGCAGTTGGGAGTAGATCCGATCCACTTCGGCGCGATCGTGGTCGTCAATCTGGGGATCGGCCTCTTCACGCCACCGGTCGGGGCGGTCCTGTTCGTGTGTTGCTCCATCGCCCAGATCAACATGCGCGAGGTATTGCGAGCGTTCATGCCGTTCTCTTTCTCGGAATGCTGGCGGTGCTGATGCTTGTGACCTATGTGCCCGCCTTATCGCTGTGGCTGCCACGCGTCTTGAAATAGGGGGAGTTTCCGCGATGGAGCGCCCCGCGAGGGCAGTGAAGGCCGATGGATTTGCCATCCGACGAGGTCCGCCACTTCGGGTACGCAGAAGAGGAAGGCGAATGGAGCCACAACCGAGCGATTGCTCCTATTGCGCGCGAGACGAGCGGCTGTCCAGCATCTCGATCGAGATCTGCAGACTGGAGACGTCGACTCTCTACCTGTTCCGCGAGCAGACGTACCGGGGGCGGTGCGTCGTCGCTCTGAATACGCACGAGACCGAACTCTTCAGGCTGGATCCCGACACGCTGGGCCGGTTCTCCCGGATGTCTCGCGGACCGCGGCCGCACTACAACGGGCCTTCGGACCGGACAAGATCAACTATGCGATTTACGGCGATCTGGCTCCCCACCTTCACTTTCACGTTGTCCCGAAGTATCGGAACGGTCAAGGGTGGGGCCAGCCGTTTGCCCTTCATCCGGTGGAGAAGCAGTATCTTAGCGAGGAAGGCTACCGAGAGGTCATCGCGGCCATCAAAGAACACCTGTCCGTGTAATACCCCTCCCTCTGAAGTCTAGACGGGTTTCCAGTACCGATTGGCGCACTTTTTGGCCCCAGTGCCCACAGTTTTCCCCGGCCTTCGACAGATATAGTTACGCGCCTGTCTTGCGCCCCGGAATCAGTCGCAGACGAGTCCACCGTTTACTTCGATGGTCTCTCCGTGGACGAAACGCGCCGCGTCCGAGGCGAGGAACGCGACGACATCCGCAATGTCTTCCGGCTCGGCGGGACGGCCGAGCGGCGTGTTCTTGACGAGTGCATCCCGAACGGCCGTGAGGTCCAGGCCGGCCATGATGCCGGTGTCGCTATGGCCCGGGTTGACGCCGTTGACGACGATCCCAAAGGCGCCCAACTCCTTGGCGAGTTTCTTGGTGATCGCCACGACGCCCCCTTTGGACGCGACGTAATGGATGCCGGAAAACGTTCCCCCGTTGCGCGCCGCGATTGAGGCGATGTTCACGATATGCCCCCGTGCCTGCGCCTTCATGATGGGGATCACGGCGCGGCAGCACAGGAAGACCCCCTTCAGGTTCACGCCCAGCACCCGGTCCCAGTCCTCTTCCGTGGTCTCCTCGGTCGGCGTGGATTTCCAGATGCCGGCGTTGTTCACGAGGATGTCCACGCGGCCATGACCGTGGGCGAGAGCGCATCGCACCATCGCCTCGACGCTTCCCGCCGACGCGACGTCCACGACGCACGGCGTTGCTTCGCCCCCTGCGGTGCGAATCAGGGCCGCGGTCTCCTCTGCGTGAGCCGCATGGATGTCCGCTGCCACGATGCCCGCGCCGTCCTGCGCCAACCGCAGCGCGATCGCTCGGCCGAACCCCTTGCCCGCTCCGGTCACGATGGCGGTCTTCCCAGCGAATCCCATGTCCGCTCCTTGGCAGGCTGCTGAAAAAGGTCCATCTGCGGCGTTGGTCCGCCTCGCCACTCGCTGCGGCGTACCTCCAGTACGCCTCGCTCGGCCTTCGGCGGGCCGCCTTGCATCTGGACCTGTTTGAGCAGCCTGAAAAGGGTGGCTCTTTGCGCAGCTTGTTAGCGCTCCGATGTTCTGCGTGGAGTCCGCGGCTGGGTTCGCCAGGCCACCGATACGGCCTCCCGCGCCGAGGAATCGCGCTCGCATGGTAACCCAAAGCTTGCTCCAACTCCAGTGGCCGAGTGGGGTGGGCCGCCGCACGGGTTTCTGTATCGCTTCGGAGAGTCATTCGCGAAAATTCGCTTGATAAATCGAGTGCGGCCCAGAGTACGTTGTCCCACCGCACGGCGCGTCACAAGACCAGATTCTCGCTGATCGCCCGGGAGTCGCAAACCGATCTGCGAATGGCCCGTAAATCCAACTGTCTCTCTGCACCGTCGAAAGGAGGACCGGAATGAAGTCGCATCGCGTCTCATGGACAGTGGTGATGCTCGTCGCCGCGTTCGTTCTGTGTCAGATCGGATGGTCCACGGCCAATGCGCAAACGATCCAGTTGCGGGTGGCCCTGCACATCGACGAGAAGCATCCGGTGTATCTGGGGGCCAAGCAGATGGCGACCAAGGTGGAGGAGCGCACCAAGGGGCAGGTGAAGATGACGCTCTTCCCCAACAATTCCCTCGGCTCGCCGCCGGAGATGATCGAGCAGGTCGTGCTGGGGACGCTCGACATGTCCCTCAACACCCAAGGGCAACTCGAGAACCACGTCAAGGCCTCGGCCACGCCGCAGATCCCGTTCATCTTTGACGATTACGAGCATGCCCACCGGACGATGGACGGGCCGGCGATGCAGTGGTTCATTCCCCAGTTCGAAAAGGCGGGTCTCATCTACCTGGCCAACTGGGAATGGGGATTCCGGAATCTGACCAATAGCAAACGGCCGGTGACGAAGCCCGAGGACGTCAAGGGATTGAAGATCCGGGTGCCCCCGGAGTTCCACCTCCAGGCGCTGTTCGAATCGCTGGGCGCGGTGGTGACGCAGATCGCCTGGCCGGAGGTCTACATGGCCCTGGCCCAGAACGTAGTGGACGGCCAGGAGAACCCGCTGAATGCCATCTACTACGCCAAGTTCTACGAGGTGCAGAAGCAGGTGGCCCTCACCCGCCATGCGTATTCCTGCCTGATCCCGGTCGTGAGCACCAAGACGTGGGCCAAGCTGAACGCGGAGCAGAAGCAGATCCTGAAGGAAGAGGCCAAGCGGTCCGGGGACTGGGTGCGCAAGGCGTTGAACGACGAAGAGACCGATCTGATCGGCAAGTTCGAGAAGGCGGGTCTCCAGGTCACGCGGCCGGACCTCAAGGCCTTCCGCGCGGCCATCGGGTCGGCCAACGAGAAGATCTACAAGCGCTATGGCGAGGACAATGTCAAGACGTTCCTGAAGTTCGTCGAGGACGCCCGGAAGAAGTAGCCGAGGACGGAGACCAGACCCATGATGACGGCCGCCATCTTCGCGGTGTTGCTCCTGTTCGTCATGTTGGGCCTCCCCATCGCCTTGTGCATGGGGGTGACGGCGGTGATCTTCTTCGTGGCGCTCGGGCAGGCGGACGTCCTGCTGATGCTCCCGGCCCGCATGTACTCGGGCACCACGAGCTTCACCCTCCTGGCCATCCCGTTCTTCATCCTGGCCGGCAACCTGATGAACACCGGCGGGATGACGCAGCGACTGGTCCACTTCGCCCAGTGCCTGGTGGGACACATCCGGGGGGGGCTGGGCCACGTCACGGTGGTCACCAACATGATCATGGCGGGGATGTCCGGGTCGGCGGTGGCGGATGCGACGGGAACCGCCACCATCCTGATCCCCGCCATGGAGAAGGCCGGATATCCCCGCTCCTTTTCGGCCGCCTTGGTGGGGGCCGCCTCCACCATCGGGCCCATCATCCCCCCCAGCATCCCCTTCGTGCTCTTCGGCAGCATCACCGGCACCTCGGTCGGCCGACTGTTCCTGGGGGGGTTCCTCCCCGGCGTCCTGATGGGGATCTTCCTGATGTTCACGGTGGCCATCCTCGCCAAGCGGCGGGGATACCGCCGGGAGGAGCGGGCGAGCCGCCGCGAGTTGATGATTGCGACCCTCCAGGCCACGCCGGCCTGGGGGGCCCCGATCATCATCATCGGCGGGATCCTGGCCGGCATCTTCACCCCTACCGAGGCCGCCGTGGCCGCCAGCATCTACGCGCTGATCCTGGGGATGCTGGTCTACGGCGAGATCAAGCCGGCGGATCTCCCCCGGATCCTCTGGGAGACGGTCCAGAACACCATCCAGGTCCTGTTCATCGTCGCGGCGGCCAGCATCTTCGGCTTCCTCCTGGTCCGGCAGCAGGTCCCCATGGCGCTGGTCGAGGGGATGATGTCCGTGAGCTCGACCCCCTGGGTCATCCTCCTGGTCATCAATGCCATCCTGCTGATCCTGGGCTGCTTCATGGAGGCGATCGCCATCATGCTCCTGACCATCCCCATCTTCATGCCGATGATCACGCGGGTGGGGGTGGACCCGGTGCACTTCGGCGTTCTCCTCACCCTGAACCTGATGATCGGGCTCCTGACCCCGCCCGTGGGGATGGTCCTCTACGCGGTGTCCAGCGTCAGCAAGGTCCCAATGTGGACGCTGGCCAAGGAGCTGGGGCCCTACATCCTGGCCCTGGCGGTCTGTCTCGGGCTGGTGACCTACGTGCCCGGTCTGGTGGTCTGGATTCCGAACCTGGTCATGGGGGTGGCGAAATGACACCGCCGGGGGCCTCTTCCTGCTGTGCCCAGATGGATCGCCGCCTGGCCGCCGCCATGCGAGGTGTCTGCCTGGCCGCTTTCGCCCTGCTCATCGTCCTGGTGACGAGCCTGATCCTGATCCGCTTCATGCCGCTCTTCTCCCTGGGCTGGGCGGACGAGATCGTGGAGATGGCCTTCGCCTGGATGACCTTTCTCGGCACCGCGGTCCTCTGGAGGAGTCGGACCCACTTCCGGGTGGATCTGGTCCCGAGCATGCTGGCCGGCACGCGGGCGGGGCAGCTCCTGGAGATCGGCCTGAGCCTGGTGTCTTTGCTCTTCCTGCTGGTCTTCACCTACGAGGGGGCGGTGCTCACGCTGCGGACCGCCATCCCGTCCCCGATCCTGGCGCTTCCCGAAGGCCCTCTGGTACCTGGCCATGCCCATCGCCGGCGCCCTGATGGTGGTGTACACGCTCCGGGATCTGTGGCACTACCTTCACGGCCGCATGACCCTGGAATCGGAGGCCGTGCGCGAGGGGCACTGCTGAGGTGCGGCCTCCCTCCCACCCGCCGGCGATCCGAATCCGGCCGGGCCCCCGGCGCCTGCGCCCGAAATCCGTAACCAGCAACGCACGAGGTGATCAATGGAACCGAACTCCCACGAGCCCTGGCGGAAGGCCCACTGGCACTGTAGCCCGCACAACTTCGACCCGAGCCTCCAGGTGCCCCCGCACCCCGTGGCCCTGCACGACATCACCGTGCGGGACGGCGAGGAGTGCGCCGACGTGGCGTTCACCGTGGACGACAAGGTGCGGATCGCCGAGGCGCTGGCGCTGGTCGGCATCCGGCGCATGGAGCTGTTCCTCACGGTGCCCGGCTGGCTGGAGGCCGTGCGGGCCATCCTGCGGCGGAAGCTCCCGCTCGATCTCTACGTCACCTGGCACCCCGGCCGCGTGGAGCGAGTGCTGGAGCTCGGCGTCCGGCACATCATGGTCTGGTACCGCATCGGCGAGGAGCACCAGCGCTACGACCTCCGCCGGTCGCGCAAGGAGCTGCTCGACCAGGCGGCGGACCAGATCGGCGCCGCCTGCAAGGCCGGCTGCAAGGCGAATCTCTTCCTGGTGGAAGGGCACCCGCGCGACGCTGGACCAGGTGAAGGAGGCCGTGCTGGTCGGCAAGCAGGCCGGCGCCTCGGCCGTCACCGTGGTGGACAGCTTCGGCGTGGCCCGGCCCGCCGCCGTCGGGTTCCTCGTCCGGCAGGTGCGCGAGTGGAGCGGGCTGGAGGTGGACGTCCACTGCCACAACGACTTCGGGCTGTCCACGGCCAACGTCCTGGCCGCCTACGAGGCCGGCGCCACCGGCCTGAACGTGGCCGTGAACGGCCTGGGCTATCGTGCGGGGAACGCGGCCCTGGACGAGGTGGCGACTGGCCCTGGAGGTGCTCTACGGCGTGGACACGGGGCTCCGCCTGGAGATGCTCCCGTGGCTGGGCAAGGTCGTCGAAGAGATCACCGGCATTCCCCTCGACTACTTCAAGCCGGTCACCGGCAAGGGCGCGTTCAGCGTCGAGCAGTGGAAGACGGCGAGCGCCATGGAGGCGGCCGGCGTCCGGCCGTACGCCTTCCCCTTCGAGCCCGAGCTGGTCGGCCGGACTCCCCGGGTGGTGGTCGGCAAGTGGAGCGACGTGGGCGCCGTGGCGAAGAAGCTGACCGACTACGGGCTCACGGCCTCGCCGGAAGCGATCGGCCGCATCCTGGTGGAATGTCAGCGCGCCGGGATCGCGCACCACCGCCCGCTCACCGACGACGAGTTTCTTGCGATCGCAAAGGAGCACGGGGCCGTGGCGGCGGAGTAGGCAGGCTGCTGAAAACGGCCCATCTGCGGCGTTGGACCGCTTCAGCCACTCGCTGCGGCGTACCTGGAGTACGCCTCGCTCGGCCTACGCGCGTTCCGCCTTGCAGCTGGACCGTTTTGAGCAGCCTGGGCGAAGGCGAGTTTCCAGTATCCTGCGGAGATGCGGAATCTTCAACGGAGGACGGTCATGGAATTGAAAGGAACGAGTGCCATCGTCACCGGTTGCACGGGCGGGCTCGGACAGCGGATCTGCCGGGCTTTAGCCGAGAACGGCGTGCAGGTCGCCGGGGTCTACCAGCACTCCAAGGAACAGGCCGAAGCCCTCGCCAAGGAGTGGTCATCGCTGGGGCCGCGCTGCATCGCCATCCAGGCCGACGTGACGCTGCCTGCGGAGATCCAGCGCATGGTGGATCAGGTGATGGCAGCATACGGCCGGGTGGACATCCTCGTGAACAATGCCGCCTTCAACCAGACGGTGCCGTTCAAGGATCTCGACGGCCTGACGCTGGAGCTCTGGAACAAGATCCTGCTGGCCAATCTGACCTCGCCCCTGCTCTGCGTCAAGGCGGTGGCGGCGATCATGCGAAAGCAGGGGCGCGGCCGGATCGTGAACATCGGCTCCATCGCCGGCCTGGCTCCGTTGGGGAGCAGCATGGCCTACGCCGTCTCCAAGGCCGGCATCATCCACCTGACCCGCTGCCTGGCGGTGGCCCTGGGGCCCGAGGTGGCCGTGAACGCGGTCGCGCCCGGCACGATGATGGGGACCCGGATGACGTCGAAGCTGGCCCCGGAGTTGGTGGAGCGGACCACCAAGGCTGCCGCCCTGCAGAAGCCGGTCGACCGGGACGACGTGGCCCGCCAGATCGTGGAGTTCTGCCGGAGCGACAGCACCACCGGCCAGGTGCTGGTCCTGGACTCGGGGGTGGTGTATCACTAACACGGGCACGCGCTTCGATCCGCACGTACGGTCGAGACGCGCGTCGGGGCTACTGCCTCGCGATTGATTCCGCTCCTCAAGACAGCGGCGCGGCCGACGATCTCGCCGGCCGCGCCGCTGTTTCGTTTGCACGCCCATTGGGCGCGCCACGGTTCCCTCCGACGCCGGAACGACGAGACGTGGTTCGGGACGCACCGGAGGGTTCAGAGGGGGACAATGGCGAGCGGAAGGGATGATCCCGGCCATACGCCATCGCGCGTGGGTGAGGTTGCCCGTCTCTTCCTGAAGCTGGGGACGATCGCCTTCGGCGGTCCGGCGGCGCACATCGCCATGATGGACGACGAGGTCGTCCGCAAGCGGGGCTGGCTGACGCGGGAGCGGTTCCTGGATCTGCTCGGGGCGACCAACCTGATCCCCGGGCCCAACTCGACCGAGATGGCGATCCACCTCGGGCTCCTCCGGGCGGGCTGGCGGGGGCTGCTCGTCGCCGGAGCGTGCTTCATCCTGCCCGCCATGACCATCACCTTGGCCCTGGCCTGGGCGTATGTCCGATACGGTGCGCTGCCCGAGGTCTCCTGGCTGCTCTACGGGGTGAAGCCGGTCATCATCGCCGATCGTGTTCCAGGCGCTCTGGGGGTTTGCGACGAAAGCGGTCAAAGGACCCCCTCACGGGAGTCGTCGGCGCAGTGGTCCTGGCACTGTCGTTCCTCGGGTGGGACGAGGTCCTTCTGTTGCTCGTCGGCGGGGTTGTCGTGATGCTGGCGACACCAATCCGGCGCAAGGGGACCCAGACCGCGACCGCCGCGGCCGTCTCCAGCTCGATCCTGTGGGCGGGTGCGCCGGCGTCCGCCGCGGGCGTGGCTGCCAGCGCAAGCGCGCCGGTGAGCCTCTGGGCGCTGACGGGGTTCTTCCTGAAGGTGGGCTCGGTGCTTTTCGGAAGCGGCTACGTCCTGCTGGCCTTTCTACGGGGGGACCTGGTTCAGCGGTGGGGCTGGCTCACCGACCAGCAGCTCATGGACGCCATCGCCGTGGGGCAATTCACGCCCGGGCCGGTGTTCACCACGGCGACCTTCATCGGCTATGTTGTGGCCGGTGTCCCCGGCGCCCTCCTGGCGACGCTGGGGATCTTTCTTCCGTCGTTCGTGTTCGTGGCGGCCAGCAGCCCGCTCATCCCACGGCTGCGGCGATCCGCGTGGGCCGGGCGGTTCTTGGACGGCGTGAACGTTGCCTCGCTCGGTCTGATGGCGACGGTAACCTGGCAGCTCGGACGTGCGGCCCTGGTGGATTGGATCACCGTCGGCACGGCGCTCGTGGCCACCATCCTGATCTTCCGCCTGCGGCTGAACTCGGCCTGGCTCGTCCTGGGCGGAGCCCTCATCGGGCTGGGGGTGCATCTCCTCCGCTAACAGGCTGCTGCCCGCAATTACGGTGACGATCTGCCGGTCCCCTTGGACCGGCCTCGGCACTCGCTGGCGCCGCGTACGCTCCAGTCGCCCTTACCCCGGCCGTCGGTCCGCCCCTAGCATCGGGCCTTTCGAGCCGCCTGGGAAACGGGTTTTTCGCTCCTGCTAGGCCGTTGTCTCACGTCGGTCGCGGGACCGGTACTTATCAGCGTCAACGTATACGTCATCGAATTTGTGTCCGCGTGTACCCAACGTTGTCAAAGAATAACTTGCCGCAGATCGGGGCGGTCGGACCCCGGTTATCCCCTCCCCTGGCGTCCGTCGACTCAGTACGCCGTCAGCCCCCCGTCCACGGGCAACGCCACGCCGGTGATGAAGCTGGCCTCGTCGGAGGCGAGGAAGAGGGCGGCGTTGGCCACGTCACCCGCAACGGCGATCCGGCCGAGGGGCACCTCGTCCAATCGTTCCTTCTTCTTCTCCGGATCCTTGAACAGCTCCCGTACCATCGGCGTATCCACGGTGCAGGGGTGAATCGAGTTGCACCGGATGTTGTCTCGGGCATGGCGGACGGCCACGCTCCGGGTCAGCATGGTCACGGCTCCCTTGGACGTGGAATAGGTCTCGTTGGTGAACTTGTGGCCCACGAGACCGGCGATGGAAGAGATGTTCACGATGGACCCGCCGCCGTGCGCCTTCATGAGCGGCAAGGCGTGCTTGATCCCGAGGAATACCCCCCGGACGTTGACGGCCATCACCGACTCGAAGTCGCTCAGCGGCATCTCGGTGATGGGAATCCGCTTGGTAATCCCCGCATTGTTGACGAGGATGTCGAGCCGGCCTTCCGTCGTCCGGATCCCGTTCAGCGCCTCCAACCAGCTCGCCTCTTGCGTGACGTCGAGGGGGACGAATCGCGCGCGGCCACCGGCTCGGCAGATCCGGTCGGCGGTCTCTTTCCCAGACACCGCGTCGAAGTCTCCGATCAACACCTGCGCGCCTTCCGCCGCGAACCGTGTTGCGATTTCCGCGCCGATGCCCGCTGCTGCGCCTGTGATCAAGCGTGACCTTATTTTGTAGTCGCATGATGAGTAGAGTGGGGTGAGGGTTATTCGCCAGCGGCTCTCAGACATCGCACGATGCGAGCCTCGCCTTGTGCATGTGAACGGCCTTCCTATGACGGTGGAGCATGCCGCGGAGCTGGCGTGGTTGTCAAGAAAGAAGCTCGGTACGGGGCCCGCGTCGTTCTATGCGAAGAACCGCCAAACGCGTTGCGGGTCGTTGGGTTTTGTGATAAAGGAGCGCCAACTGTTTGGCCTCGTTTTAGCGCGGTTTGTCGACTCTGCCCTAACCGGGGCGCACACTGTCGCTGACCTCCCGATTCCCGACCAGACGACGGTGGCGTCCTCCGTTGCTAGGCCGACCATCGGGATCGGTCACGACATCGGTGCTCGGGGAGCAGGCGAGGGCGCTCCTCGATTCCATCAGGGCCGCCCGGGGAAAGCGGGTCCCTGTTCAGCGGTCAGGTGTGACCGATCAGATCAAGAAGAAGCGGGCCGAAGTCGGAGAGGTAGGATACCGTCCGATGGTGTAGCACCCTTGGCGTGTCATGGTGTGGGCGCCGAAAATGTTGATCGGTGAACGCCTGCCCAGGTTCGATTAGTGGAATTCACTTACCTTTGCAGCGAATGCAACCGCCGGTTTTCCATCGAGCCGCGAGTCATGGTGTGTCCGGACTGTTCTGCGACCCAGGCCCCGGACCAGCCGCTTCGCGGCGTTTTGGAGGTGGAGCTTTCAGGCAAGGCCCCGACGAGACTGGGACGTTGCCTCGCTCCTGCCCGTCGAGCAGCGGTTCTTTCCGCCTATTCCGGTGGGGGGAACGCCGCTCTGGAGCGCCAGGGCGGCTCCGGCGCGAGCTGGATTTTCCCGGTCTGTACATCAAAGACGACGGCCTGAATCCCACCTGTTCTCTGAAAGACCGGGCCTCGTTCCTGGTGTCGGCCTTCGCGATCAAGTTTGGCATCCAGGAGATCGTCCTGGCCTCCTCCGGGAATGCCGGATCCTCCATGGCCGGCGTGGGTGCGGCAGCGGGGCAGAAGGTGACTCTCTTCCTGCCCAAGGCCGCCCCGGAAGGCCAAGCTCATCCAGGCCCTTCAGTACGGAGCCCGGGTGTTCCGGGTGGATGGTTCCTATGACGATGCCTATGACCTGTCCGTGGGCTACACCGCCCGGTTCGGCGGTTTGAACCGCAACACCGCCTACAACCCCATGACCATCGAGGGCAAGAAGACCGTGTCCCTGGAGATTGTCCGCCAACTGGGTCGGACGCCCGATTTCGTCTTTGTATCCGCCGGCGACGGTTGTATTCTCTGCCGGGGTCTACAAGGGCTTCCAGGACCTATACCGGCTGGGGCTCAGCTGACCGGCTCCCAGTGGTTTACGCCGTCCAAGCGGAGGGGTCCGATGCGTTGGCCCGGGCCTTCGAAACCGGCGTCTTCCGGCGTGAGACCGCGAGCACCGTGGCGGATTCCATCTCGGTCGATGTACCGCGGAACGGATTCCATGCCCTGCGACAACTGAAAGCGCACGGCGGTCAGGTGGTGCGGGTGTCCGACGAGAACATCCTGGCCGCGCAGGCGAGGCTCTCGCGGTCGGCTGGCCTGTTCACGGAGCCGGCGGGTGCGGCAGCGTTTGCTGGTTTCCTGGAAGCCCAGCCCCGTCTGCCCGCAGACGCTGTGGTCGTCGTCCTGGCCACAGGCAATGGCCTCAAGGACACCGCTGCCGCCACGCGGACCGTGAAGATCCCGGAGAAGATGATTTCCGGCTTGGACCAGGTGGACGGCGGCGGACGGGCGTTTCCCCTTTGAACAGAGGAGGGGTCGGGCCGGTGTTGGACCTTGCGGTGAATCAGCAGGTGTTGGGGGGCACCGTCAATTTCTGCCGGGCCAAGGGCATCACCCTGCCCACCTTCGCCATGATGCGGGACCCGAGCCTGGTACCGGACTCGGTCCGGAATGTCCTGACCACGATCGGGTTATGGGACGTCCATCCCGCCAACCTCTACCGGATCACCTGGAAGAACCAACCCCAAGAGCGCGGCGGACTCTTCGGGGGCGTCAACCACATCGTACTTCCTCCGGCGCTCACCGGCTGCCCGGCCAACATCCTGGTCCTGGTGGGCCGCTACTTTCCGACCGGTGCCCACAAGGTGGGGGCGACCTTCGGGTGCCTCGTGCCGCGATTGATCACCGGCCAATTCAACCCCCTGACCACCAAGGCCGTCTGGCCCTCCACCGGAAACTTCTGCCGCGGCGGGGCCTACATCTCGGCCCTGCTGGCCTGCCAGGCCATTGCGATCCTACCCGAGGGGATGTCTCGAGAGCGATTCGAGTGGCTTCGCAAGATCGCTGGCGAGGTGATCGCCACGCCCGGGTGCGAGTCGAACGTCAAGGAGATCTTCGACAAGTGCTGGGAGCTCAAAGCCTCGGGCCAGGACCTCATGATCTTCAACCAGTTCGAGGAAATGGGCAACCCGCTGTGGCACTACATGGTCACGGGCAACGCGGCCGAGGAGGCCCTGCGGGGCCATCTCAAACCCGGCGATCGTGTGGCGGGCTTCGTGGGATCCTCCGGTTCGGCCGGCACGCTCGCGGCCGGCTACTACCTCAAGGAGAAGTTTCCCGGATCGAAGCTGGCCGTGGCCGAAGCCCTGCAGTGTCCCACGCTGCTCATGAACGGGTTCGGTGATCACCGTATCGAGGGAATCGGGGACAAGCATGTGCCCTGGGTTCACGACTGCAAGCGCACCGACTTCGTCATCGCGGTGGACGACGAGGCACCCGTGCGGTTGCTGCGGCTCTTCAACGAGAGATTGGGTCGGCAGGCGCTGACCGCCGCCGGTGTCCCTGCGGAGATTGCCGGCCGCCTCGACCTTTTGGGTATCTCCGGGCTGGGCAACCTCATTGCGGCGGTGAAATTCGCGAAGTACCTGGAATTGACGGACGCCGACTGGGTGGTGACGGTGGCCACCGACTCGATGGATCTCTACCGTTCGCGACTCGATGAACTTACCCAGGAACGGGGCGCCTACCGCGCGTCCCAGGCGGAGCGGGATCTGGAACTGCTCACGGGCATTACCTTCGACCATACGAAGGAGCTCACGTATTACGACAAGAAAGCCATCCACAACCTCAAGTACTTCACCTGGGTGGAACAGCAGGGAAGGGACGTGGCCGAGCTCCGTGCACAGTGGCGCGACCACGAGCATTACTGGGACGGTACCTTTGGTCTGGCCGACCGGATCGACGCGCTCATCACCGATTTCAACCAGCGGGTCGGCCTTCTAGGGGTCTGAGGCGAGGAGACGTGGCGCGGGCACTTTTCGGTATGGATGAATCTCACACGCGATTGGCGAAGAGGAGGAGATCATGAAGAAAGGTCTGTGGGTGCTGCTGACGCTGATGCTGATCCTGCCGGTCTCGCCTGCCCTGGCCGAGCGGGCGGGCGGCACGTTTAATTACGTCGCGCCCTACGGCGGCGATCTGCTGGGCCTGGACGCCCACAAGTCCACCCGAATCCAGGACTTCCTCGTCATGACGAGTCTCAACCGCAGCCTCTACTCGTGGGAGCCCGGGGTCAACAAGCCCAAGCTGGAGCTCGCGAGCAAGGTGGACGTCTCGGCGGACGGCAAGGTGTGGACCTTCAAGCTCCGGGACGACGTCAAGTTTCACCACGGCCGGAAGATGACGGCGGACGACGTCATCTTCAGCTACACCCGGGTGTCCTCCCCGGCCACCAAGTCCCCCTCGGCGCTGTACGTGCGAATTATCAAGGGGGCCAAGGACGTCGAGGATGGCAAGGCCCAGACCATGGCGGGTCTCAAGAAGATCGATGACTCTCACGCTTCAGATCACCCTGGAGAACCCGGTAGACCTGCCATTCTTCCTCTTTCAACCGGGCACGGCCATCCTGCCCAAGGACGAGGTGGAGAAGAAGGGGGACGGCTTCTCCTCGGACCCGGTGGGCTGCGGCCCCTTCCAGTTCGTCAAGTGGGTCAAGGGGAGCGAGGTCACCGTCAAGAAGTTCCCCGACTACTTCGTCCCGAATCGCCCCTTCCTGGACAAGATCGTCTTCAAGATCATCAGTGAGAGTCAGGCGCGGGACAACGCCTTCCGGGCTCGGGAACTGGACGCCACCGTCATCGAGCCGGTGCAGTATCCGGTCTACAAGAAGGATCCGGTCATCTCGAAGAACATCATCGAGGTGGCGGAGATGTTCACCCGGGCCATTGGCTTCAATTTCGACAAGGAGCCCTTCAAGAAGAAGGAAGTCCGCCAGGCCATCAACCACGCCATCGACCGGAATTTGATCATCGAAAAACTGCTGCACGGCAAGGCGGTTCCGGCGGTGGGCTGGCTGCCTTCGACCTCGGCCGGTTTCAATCCGAAGGCGAAGGCGTACGACTACGACCCCGCGAAGGCCGCGGAGCTGATGAAGAAGGCCGGATACGAGAAGGGCTTCACCGTCAGAGGCCGTGAGCACCGGCAACGCCTCCTGGGGCACGGTCATCTTCGAGGCCGCCATGCCCATGCTCAAGCGGATCAATATCACCCTGAAGATCCAGCAACTGGAGGGGGCAGCGCTGGTCGACCGGTTGCAGAAGGGTGAGTTCGACATGTTCAGCTACTCCATGGGCACGGGACCGGAGCCGTACCAGGCCCTGGCCCGCTGGAAGGGGGACGCCTCCCGGGTGGCCGGCAACTACATCAACTACAAGAATCCGGCCTTCGACAAGGTTCTGGAGCAGGCCGCGGCGGAGCGGAACGAGGCCAAGAAGGTGGCCCTGCTCCAGCAGGCCGACGGGATTCTGCTCGAGGACGCGGCGCTCATGTTCTTCAACTACAACAAGGCCGTGATGGCCTATCACCCCTGGGTTCACGGCCTCAAGCCGGCCGCCGTGGACATGGTGTATCAGGACTACGTGAACATCTGGGTGGAGGAGTCGTCTCCGCGGGCCAAGGAGAAGTGACACACGAAGGCAATTGGGCAATTCGGCGCGTAGGCAATTAGGGAAGCGTTTCCGATTTGCCCAATGGTCTGAACGCTCCATCGCCGAACGGCTCACTTTTTTCCAATCGAGACGCCGACCGGTGGCCCGGCCGTCGGGGGCTGCCGGTCGGCACACCCCTCGAAGCATTGCGGAACCAAGCCTATGCTCGCGTACTTCATCCGCCGGGTGCTGCAGTTCGTCCCCACCATCCTCGGCGTGACGCTCATCGTCTTCGTGCTCCTCAACGTGCTGCCGGGGAATGCCGCCCTCACGGCCTTGGCCGAGAGCGACCGGGGCCTCGACACCAAGTACGTCGAGGAGATGAAGAAGCTCTGGGGGCTGGACAAGCCGCTCCACGAGCGGTACCTCGACTACATGCTGAAACTGACGCAGGGGGACCTGGGGCGGTCCTTCCTGCGGCGCGACCCGGTGGGCGGCCTGGTCCTCGAGCGCGTGGGGCCCTCGCTGCGGCTGGCCGTGGCGGCCATGCTCATCGCCCTGGGCCTGGGCATTCCTCTGGGGTTCTTCTCGGCCCTCCGGCAGGGATCGTGGCTGGACACGGCCTCCATGGTGGGGGCGGTCTCCGGCGTCTCGATGCCGCAGTTCTGGCTGGGGCTCTTGCTGATGTACGCTCTGGCCGTGGCGGTGCCGCTCTTGCCCACCTCGGGCTACGGCGACGGCAGCCTCCGGCACATGCTGATGCCGGCGTTCACGCTGGGGGTGACCTACATGGCCCTGCTGGCCCGGACCACCAGGGCGGCGGTGATGGAGATCAAGCTCGCCGACTTCATCCGCACCGCGCGCGCCAAGGGTCTCGCGGAAGTCGTGATCAACCGCAAACACATCCTGCGCAACGCGCTCATCCTGGTCCTGACCACGGCGGGGCTTGCAGTTCGGCGCGCTGATCGGGAACACGGTCATCGTCGAGAAGCTTTTCTCCTGGCCGGGGGTCGGCTCCCTCCTGGTGGATTCCATCTTCCAGCGGGACATCCCGGTCACCCAGGGCTGCGTGCTGCTCCTCATCCTGGCGTTTCTCGTCATCAATCTGGCCGTGGATCTCCTCTACGCCGTGATCGATCCCCGGATCGAGTACCGATGAGCGCACTCCGAAAGCTACTCAAGACCCGGACCAACGTTCTCGTGGGCGGGATCATCGTCGCCCTCATGACGCTGACGGCTCTCTTTGCCCCCTGGCTTTCCCCCTACCACCCCGTGGATGACGCCAACCTGATGTACGCCCTCGAGTCGCCCAGCCAGAAATTCCTCTTCGGCACCGACGCCCAGGGACGGGACATCCTCTCGCGCATCATCTACGGCGCGCGCATCTCGCTGAGTGTGGGCCTGATCAGCCAGGGGATCAACAGCCTCATCGGCGTCATCCTGGGGCTCACGGCCGGATTCTTCGGGCGATGGTGGGACGACCTGGTGATGGGCCTCACCAACATCATGCTCTCCATCCCCTCGCTGATCTTCGCCCTGTCCATCGTCGCCCTGCTGGGGCCGGGGCTGCTCAACGTGTTCATGGC
Source organism: uncultured Methylomirabilota bacterium (assembly GCA_963695995.1). Taxonomy (GTDB): domain Bacteria; phylum Methylomirabilota; class Methylomirabilia; order Methylomirabilales; family 2-02-FULL-66-22; genus 2-02-FULL-66-22. The sequence continues at coordinate 43,295 of CAVOIV010000022.1, read as the reverse complement.
GCTGGGCTTCACCAACTGGTCTTATTCTTGTCGAATCACGCGGTCGCAGGTCCTCTCGGCGCGCTCGCTGGAGTATGTCCAGGCCGCGCGGGCCCTGGGCTGCGGTCGTGTCCGGCTGATGTTCACCCAGATCCTGCCCAACGTCCTGGGCCCCATCCTGGTCATCGCTACCCTGGGCGTGGCCGGAGCGATCCTGCTGGAGGCGTCGCTCTCGTTCCTCGGTCTGGGCGTGCAGCCGCCCACGCCCTCCTGGGGCAGCATGCTCTCCCAGGCCAAGGATCAACTCTTCACCGCGCCCTGGGTGTCCGTCTTCCCCGGCGCGGCCATCTTTCTGACCGTCTTGGGTCTGAATCTGCTGGGCGACGGCCTGCGGGATGTCCTGGACCCCCACACCAACCGGCAGCGACGCTGAGATGCCGACGGGGGCGGCGGTTTCAGGCCAAGACGGCCCCGCCAACCCCGCGATGGAGCGAGAGCGCATGGTCGAGTTCAGTACTCCCGAGGAGATCCGGCAGGCGATCGTCTCGCGCATTGACCGGTACCGACCGCTCGTCGAGGACATCGCCGTCTCGCTCTACCGGAATCCGGAGCTCGGCCTGGCCGAGGTCTTCGCCAGCCAGAAGCTCCGTTCCATTCTGGAGACCGAGGGGTTCTCCGTTGAAGCCGGCATCGCCGACATGCCGACGGCGTTGCGCGCGGCCCGCGGCACCGGGCGCCCCGCGATCGCCTTCCTGGCGGAGTACGACGCGCTGCCGGCCATCGGCCACGGCTGCGGGCACAATCTGATCGCCGCCTGCTCGACAGTCGCTGCGCTGGCCTGCAGCCACGCGATCCCGCGCGGACCGGGAAGGCCGGTGGCTCTTGATCGGGACCCCGGCGGAAGAGACCGTAGGTGGGAAGCTGGCCATGGTGGAGGCTGGGCTCTTCGGGGAAGTGGATGCGGCCTTCATCGCCCACCCGAGCCGGCAGAACGGCCTGGGCGGCAGCTCGTGGGCGAGCCACCCGCTGGAGCTCACCTTCCACGGGCAGGCCTCGCACGCCGGGGCGAGCCCTCAGGACGGGATCAACGCGCTGGACGCGCTGATCGCGGCGTACACGCAGATCCGCAATCTCAAGCACAGCCTCCGCGACGACGTGCGGCTGGCGGGCATCATCACGCACGGCGGGGATGCGCAGAACATCGTTCCCGAGCGCGCCCAGGCGCGGTTCACGGTGCGGGCCCGGGACTGGCGCTACCTGGAACAGGTCGTCCTGCCGAAGGTGAAGCAGGCGGCGGAGGGGGCGGCGCTGGCGGCGGGCGCCCGCCTGGAGATCCGCCACCACGAGCCGCTCTTCCGCGAGACGCTGGAACACCCCGTCCTGCGAGATGTTGCCCGGCGCAACTTCGAATACCTAGGCGAGGCGCTCCCACCCTCCGAAGGTGGGGACGGGGGCGTGACGGACGTGGGGGGAGTGACCTGGGTCACGCCCTGCATCCAGATTCGCTTTGCCATGACGGGCGCGCGGCCGCACTCCAGAGAGCTGGCGGACGACACGGTCACGCCGCGCGGCATCGAAGCCACGCTGATGGCGGCCAAGGTCCTGGCGCTCTCGGCGGCCGATCTGGCGTATAACCCCGCCGCGCTTGACGAGGCTCGGAACACGCTGCGCCGTGTGGCAGATCAGGAACCGTAACGGATTACTGAAGAACTTACTTTTTCTCAGGCTGCTCAAAATGGTCCAGATGCAAGGCGGCGCACCCACCCGATGGGTACCCGGGCTGAGTGAGGCGTACTCCAGGTACGCCGCAACGAGTGCCCGAGCGCGCCAACGCTGCAGATGGGCCGTTTTCAGCAGCGTGCGAGGGAGCGTGGAATGTACGATCTTCTCTTCCGCCAGGCCACGGTCGTTGACGGGACGGGCGCGCCGGCTTTCACGGCTGACGTCGCGCTGGCCGAGGGCCGGTATGCCGCCGTGGCGCAACACCTCGACGGCCAGGCCACGCAGGTCATCCCAGCAGAGGGGCTGGTTTTGGCCCCGGGCTTCATCGATCTGCACTGCCACTTCGACGCCTATCATCTGGAGCGCCCGGCGGGGGAGATCAAGATCCGCCAGGGGGTGACGCTGGAGGTGGTGGGAAACTGCGGCGCCTCGCTGGCCCCGCTGGTGTCCGAGCGGGCGCAGATGGGGGTGGACTACTGTCTGAGCGGGCCGGGCCGGTTCGGCCAGGCGGTGGACTGGCGGAGCTACAGCCAGTACACGGCCAGGGTCGAGACCGCACGGCCGGTCCTCAACGTGGCCGGCCTGGTCGGTCATGGCTCCTTGCGAGTGGCGGCTATGGGATTCGCCGATCGGCCCGCCACACCGGCCGACTTGGGCGCCATGATGCGCCTGCTCGAAGAGGCCCTGGACGCGGGCGCGGCCGGCATGTCCACGGGGCTGTATTACGCCCCGGGCCTCTTCGCCACCACCGAGGAGGTCATCGCCCTGGCCAAGGTGGTCGCGAGGCGCGGCGGCTATTACGCCAGCCACATTCGGAACGAGGCCGAGGGACTCCTGGATGCGCTTGACGAGGCGCTCACCATCGGCCGGGCCTCGGGGGTTCCCGTTCACATATCGCACCTCAAGGCGGCTGGGATGCGGAACTGGGGGAAGGCCGAGGCGGCCGTAGCCAAGCTCGAGGCCGCCCGCCGGGAGGGGATGGATGTCACCTGCGATGTCTACCCCTACCATTTCTCCAGCACCTCGCTCCAGGCGGTCATCCCGCCCTGGGCGCTGGAGGGGGGAGCGGAGCGCCTCGTCTCTCGCCTCGGCGACCCGGCGCCGCGAGCGAAGATCGTCGCCCAGATCAAGGACGGCCTGCCCGGCTGGGAAAACATCTATCACAACTCCGGCTGGGAGAAGATCATCATTTCGTCCGTCAACTCAGCGGCCAACGCCCGGGTGCAGGGTCACAGCGTGGCCCAGGCCGCCGCCGACGCGGGCGCCGATCCGTTCGAGTGGGCCATGGACCTGCTGGTCGCCGAGCGGGGGGCGGTGAACATCATCGCCGGTTCGATGAACGAAGAGAACGTCGCGCGCTTCTTGACCCTTCCCTTTGCCATGATCGGATCCGACGGGGCGCCGCGGAGCGGAAAGCCGCACCCCAGGGTCTACGGTACCTTTCCCAGAGTTATCCGGCGCTTCGTCCGGGAGCTGAAGTCCCTTACGCTGGAGGAGGCCGTCCGCAAGATGACATCCGCCAGCGCCGCCCGGCTGGGTCTCCGCGACCGCGGCCAGGTCCAGGTGGGCCAGCAGGGGGATGCGGTGCTCTTCGATCCGGCGATCTTCAGCGACACGGCGACCTTCGAGAATCCCTGCCAGCATCCGGTGGGGCTTTCGGCGGTGGCGGTGGCCGGGCGGCTGGTTGTCCATGGCGACCAGATGACCGGCGAGCGGCCCGGCCGGTTCCGCCGACGGACCTGACCAATTTTCCTTCGATGTGCTTCTGCCGGTGCGCAGGGTATCTGACTCTGGGGTGAGTACGAGGCCACGGTCCTCGAGCTGATGAAGCCGGCCAGGGAGCAATAGAGCCAGTCAGAATGTGCTACCTGTCCACTTGCGAACACAGGAGGATTGCCTTCCCATGTCCACACCACGCATTCTGATCACAAGCATTTTCCTCAAGGCGGGCGACGACGTGGACCGGTATCTCCGGGCGCATGACATGGAGACGGTCTATCGTCCTTGGCACGGCGGCCGGACGGAGGAGGAGTTGATCGGCCTCCTCCAGGGGATTGACGGCGCGATCGTCTCGACCGATCCGTTCACAGCCAAGGTCATCCAGGCCGCCGATCGTCTGAAAGTCATTTCCCGGACCGGGGTCGGCTACGACGCCGTTGACGTCCCGGCCGCCACCGCCCGCGGCGTCATCGTGACCACGACGCCCGGGGTGAACCGCCACGCCGTGGCCGACTGGGCACTGGCCCTGATGCTCTGCTGCGCCCGCAAGGTTCCGGAGAACCTGGCGGAGGTCCCGCGGGGGGCATGGACCCGCTACGAGGGCATGGACCTTGACGGAAAGACACTGGGGGTCGTGGGGCTCGGGACCATCGGCAAGGAGGTCGCCAAGCGAGCGAAGGCCTTTGGGATGCGCCTTTTGGCCTTCGACCTCGTCCAGGATCTCCCGTTCGCCGAGGGGCAGGGAATCGCCTATGTCTCGCTGGAGGATCTCCTGCGGCAGAGCGACTTCGTCAGCATCCACTGCTTCTTGAACGAGGCCACCCGTCACCTCATCAACGCCGAGCGGCTGGCCCTGATGAAGCCGACGGCGTTCCTGTTCAACACGGCACGCGGCGGGATCGTGGATACCGAGGCCCTCTATCAGGCCCTCCACGCCAAGCGGATCGCCGGGGCCGGTCTGGACGTGTTCGAGGGGGAGCCGCTCCGCGCCGACAGCCCCTTGCGGGGTCTCGATAACGTCTATCTGAGCCCGCACTGCGCCGGGTCCACGGCGGATGCGCGCAAGCGGTCGGGGACCATGGCGGCAGAGAATCTGGTCCGGGGCCTCCGGGGCGAGCGGCCCGAGGGGATCGTCAACCCCGAGGTCCTGACGCGATAGCCGTCGAAACGCGGCTGCTGCGTTTCACCGAGTGGGCGACCTGCCCGGATTTCCTCCGTCGAGGGCGGGAAAGGCGCAGAGGGGAGACTCGAAGTTCAATCATGCTCCTCTGCCCCATCGCAACGACGTGCGCCTACGGCAGGATCACTTCGATGAGCCGCGGGCCGCGCGTCCGGATGGCGTCCTGGAGCTGATCGGTGAATTCCTCGCACGTCCCGGCTCGACTCCCCGGGACGCCCATGCCCTCCGCCAGCTTCACCCAGTCGAGGTTCGGGTTGCCGAGGTCGAGCATGGCGGCCGCCTTGGGCCCCGGGTCTGCGATCCCCATTTGCTCGCAACTCGCCCCGGAGAATCTTGTAGGCCCGGTTGGCGAAGATCACCGTCACGACGTCCAGCCGCTCTCGCGCCTGCGTCCAGAGCGACTGGAGGGTGTACATGCCGGCCCCGTCGCTCTCCATCGCGAACACCTTTCGGCCGGGACAGGCCAGAGCCGCTCCCGTGGCCACGGGCAACCCCTGACCGATGGAACCTCCCGTGACGTTCAACCAGTCGTGCGGCGGCGCGCCGATGGTCCAGGTGTCGGCGTCGCGGCTCGAGCTCACCCCCTCGTCGGAGACGATCGCGTTCTCGGGCATGAGGGCCGCGAGCGCACGCCAGACCTTCTCCGCCGTGATTTCTCCCGTCGGGAGCGGCGGCCGGATGCCCGGATCCACGGTCGACGAATCTGTCGCGGCGCCGAGCTCGTCCGCCAGCGCCCGCATGGCGCCCAGAGAGTCCTCCTCCGGCCTCGCCAGGACATGCATCCGGCACGTCTTCCGGGATGATCCAGTTCGGCTTTCCCTGCCACGCAAAGAACGGCACCGGTGGCGGAGATCCGACCAGGATCAGATGCGCGGTCCCCTGCAGCATCTCCAGGGCCGGAGCGATCGGGTAGGGCAGACGCTCGATGACGACGCGGCCCGCCCCTCGCTGGCTCCGGGCGTTCACCCGGTTCCCCATGATCCTCGCGCCGGTCGCGTGGGAGATTCGCCCCGCGAGACGGAGCCCGTCTTCCATGAGCAGGGTCCCGGATAGCAGGATCACGGCCGGCTCCCTCATGCGCAACACATCGGCGATCTGTCGAATCGTCGCGTGCTCGACCGGCACCGGCCGCGGCAGGCGGGGGCCGGGGGCCGGCTCGCGGCTCTCGTTCCACGAGCAATCGGCCGGCAAGATCAGCGTGGCGACCTGCCCCGGCGGCGTCATCGCCGCCACCAGGGCGTCCGCGGCGTCGGCGGGAACGTCCGCGGCCGATCGGCTCCTCCGCACCCAGCCCGAGAATCCCCGTACGATGGATTCGATGTCGGTGGTCAGCGGAGGATCGTGCCGCAGGTGGTACGTGGTGTGGTCGCCCACGATGTTGATCATGGGGGAATTCGCCCGTCGGGCGTTGTGGAGATTCGCCAACCCGTTGCCGAGCCCCGGCCCCAGATGCAGGAGCGTCGCCGCCGGCTTTCCGGCCATCCGAGCGTAACCATCCGCGGCTCCGGTGCAGACGCCCTCGAAGAGGCCGAGGACAGTCCGCATTCCTCGCACCCGATCCACGGCCGCGATGAAGTACATCTCGGAGGTGCCTGGATTGGTGAAGCACATCTCCACGCCGCCGTTCACCAGGGTCTGCAACAGGCTCTGCGCGCCAGTCATTGCGTCTCTCCATGAAAGGGGTCGAGCGCGGACCACGTCGCGGGCGCCGACGGGGCGTCACGCAGCCGGAAGACCGTCACCGCGCGGGTGCAGCCTGTCGCCGGGCCGCGCGAGACGAGCGCCAGGGGAATAGACCGTCCGGAACCTACCAGATCGCCGCCATGGGGTCAACGAAGGGGGGCGAGGCATTCTCCCGATTGTCAATTGCCAATCCACCCCCCTGCCTGTTACTCTCACGCGTCGCCATCCCGAGCCATCCGGCTCCCAGCGAACGGACCTGCCGCATGACACAGCGGATGCCCGCTTCAGCCCGCGGCTGGGTCATGACGGTCGTCGTCGTGCTGGCCTTTGTCATCCGCCCATCCGCGGACGAGGCGGGCTCGGGGCGGTAACGGCCGGCTTTCGGGTTGGCCGCCTCGCACGGCTTTGTCGGAAAGGAGTCGAACGATGGGCGTCATCCACAGGAAGCTGCCCGGAAGATACGAGTGGGAGAACACCGATCTCGTGACGTACAACCATCCGACCGTGAAGGGGGTGTCGAAGCGGGTGCTGATCGGGCCCAAGGATGGGGCGCAGGGGTTCGCCATGCGCTATTTCGAGGTCCAGCCTGGCGGCAACTCGGCCTTCGAGAATCATCCGGAGATTCACCAGGTCTACGTCCTGCGGGGGCGGGGGCGGGTGCTGATCGGGACGGAGTGGCACGAGATCGCCGAAGGCGACGTCATTTACATCGGCCCAGAGGAACAGCACCAACTCCAGGCGGCGCCGGATGCGCCCCTCGGGTTTATCTGCGTGGCGCCGAAGGCCTAGGCGGGCTGCTGAAAACGGCCCATCTGCGGCGTTGGTTCGCCTCGGCGCTCGCTGCGACGTACCTCCAGTACGTCTCGCTCGACCTCCGGCAAACCGCCTTGCATCTGGACCGTTTTGAGCAGCCTGGGGAAAACCGGGTTCTTTCAGTATCCTGCAAGGCCGGCGTGATGTCACGTTCTTGACTGGCGCGGAGACCGCGACGCTACCGCTGCAGGGCAACCTCGGTGGTGTCCAGCACGTCGCCCCGGATGCCGATGGTGACGTCGGTGAGCGGCACGGTGCTCTCGGCGGCGCGCAGGGCATACTGGGCGAGGCGGGTGAAGCCGGAGCAGCAGGGGACCTCCATGTGGACCACCGTGAGGCTCTTGGGACGCGCCACCCGAAGGATCTCGGTCAGCTTCTTGGCGTACGCGTCCATCTGGTCCAGCTTGGGGCACCCGATGAGGACCGGTTTGTTCCTGAGGAACCGCTGGTGGAATTCCGGATAGGCGAACGGGACGCAATCCGCGACCAACAGAATGTCCGCACCGTGCAGGTACGGCGCCGCCGGCGGGACCAGGGTGAGCTGGATCGGCCAGTTGCTGAGTTCGGATGCTACGGCACCGGTGGCGGCAGGTGGCGCGGCGCCGGCCGCCGGCCGGCCAAAGCTCCGCATCGCGGAGCCGGGGCACTGGTGCGGCGTGTCCATAATCGGAATCGGTGCGGCGGCCCGGTGCGCTCCCTGCATGCGGGTGAGATATTTCTGCGTTTCGTCTTCGTCGAAGGCGGCGGCCTCGCGCTCCTCGATGGTGATGGCGCCCTGCGGGCAGTGGCCCAGGCAGGCGCCCAGGCCGTCGCAGTAGATCTCACTTACCAGGCGGGCCTTGCCATCGATCACCGCGATCGCACCCTCGGCGCAACTCGTCACGCACTCGCCGCACCCGTCGCACTTCGCCTCGTCGATCCGGACCACCTTGCGCGTCGCCATCGTCACCACTCCTTCCTCGGCCGCTCACCTTCAGACCTGAACCCCTATGCGCCCCGGTTCTTGTACCGTATAATGCCACAACGCGCTCGGGTGGTCCTTGATCCAGATCAATTCCGGTAAGCCGTTGTCAAAGAAACGCTTCCGGCATAGGAGACGTCGAATTCGTAACGTTCTAACGGCTCCTAACTCGCTGTCGTGAAAGGGTTCGCCGGTGGATATTGCCGAAACCCTCGCCGCATGCAGCTTCATTTCCCAGGTGGACGGTCCGAGCCGGAAACGGCTGGTCCGCATGGCCGTCCGCCGCGAATACGAGAAAGGGGAGGTAATTTTCCGGGACGGCGACACCGCCCCCGGCGTCTTCATCGTGGCCAGCGGTCTCGTGAGGGTGTACAAGCTCGCGCCGAGCGGCAAGGAGCACGTCCTGCACCTGGCCGGCCCGGGAATGACCTTTGCCGAAGTCGCGGTCCTGGGGGATTTCCCGTGTCCCGCGTTCGCGGAGGCGCTGGAGGCGACCGACTGCGTCCTGCTGCCCACGGCGTCCTTCATGCAGGCCCTGCGAGAGGACCACCGCCTGAGCCTGCAAATTCTGTCCAGCATGGGGATGTGGGTCAAGTCCCTGGTCTCCCTGCTGGAGGACATCGTCTTGCGCGACGCCGCCGGACGTGTGGCCGGGTACCTGCTGCAGTCCCAAACCGACCAGGAGGGCGCCATCGCATTCCCCGGACTGAAGAAGCACATCGCCAGCCATCTCAACCTGACCAGCGAAACCCTGTCGCGCACCCTGCGCCAACTGCGGGAGGAGCGATTGATCAGCGAAACGGAGGCGGGGCTGGTCATCCACGACTTGCGGGGGTTGCAGCGCATCGCAGAGGGGTTCTTTCCGCGCTTGTGACCGGCGTGGCGCCGGGCTACCCAGCCCGCCGCGGCGGCAGGCGGAGCGCTGCCGCAAAGCGCCACAGAAAACTCCTCGACAGGGTCGCCGTTCCGAGTGTAATCTGTATGAAAAGAGGTCCACGCGCCCGTCGCGGATGGATCATCGTCCCGATTTCTTCTCCCCGGTACCAAGCTTTCCGCCGTCGGGAACGTTCCCGGCAGGGCCAGGCTGGTTCCAATCACCCACAGGATGAGCATGGATTTTCTCTCCCTCGATTTGCCCGAATCCGTGATGCGAGGGATTCAGGCCGCCGGATTCACGACCTGCACGCCCATCCAAGAAGAAACGCTGCCCATCGCACTCCGCGGCCGCGACGTGGCCGGCCAGGCCCAAACCGGAACCGGAAAGACGGCCGCCTTTCTGATCGCCATCTTCACGCGCCTCTTGCGAGAGCCCGACCGGCGCCGGAAGGGCATGGCTGCGCCCCGCGCCCTGGTGGTCGCGCCGACGCGGGAACTGGCGGTACAGATTCACAGCGACGCCTGCCTCCTCGGGCAGGAGACGGGCCTGGACATGCAGGTGGTCTACGGCGGCGTGGACTACCACAAGCAGCGCGAGACGCTCCGGGCCGGCGTGGACCTGCTCGTCGGGACGCCGGGGCGGCTCATCGACTACTTCAAGCAGGGTGTGTTCGAGCTGAACGCCGTGGAAGTGCTGGTCATCGACGAGGCCGACCGGATGTTCGACATGGGGTTCATCAAGGACATCCGCTACTTCGTCCGACACCTGCCGCCGCCGGAAAAGCGGCAATCCTCGCTCTTCTCGGCGACGCTGAGCCAGCAGGTGCTGGAGCTGGCGTACGAGTCCATGAACAATCCGACCATGGTGGCGGTGGCGCCGGAGCGGGTGACCGCAGAAGGCGTCGAAGAGGTGCTCTACCATGTGTCGCGGGAGGAGAAGTTCCCGCTGTTCCTCGGCCTCATGGCGCAGGAGCAAGGAAAGCGGATCCTGATTTTCGCCAACATGAAGCACGAGGTGGAGCGGCTGGCCGACCGACTGATCCGGCAGGGGTACCACGCCCGGGCCATTACCGGCGATGTGGATCAGCGCAAGCGTCTGAAGATCATGGAGGCCTTCAAGGAGGGGGGACTCCACATCCTGGTCGCCACGGATGTCGCCTCCCGGGGCCTGCACATCGAGGCGGTGACCCACGTCGTGAACTATGACCTGCCGCAGGACGCCGAAGACTACGTCCACCGGATCGGCCGGACGGCCCGCGCCGGCGCCTCGGGGAAGGCGATCAGCCTGGCGGACGAGGCATGCGTGCTCGCCCTCCCGGCCATCGAGGAGCTCATCGGCCACAAGATTCCGGTGGAGTGGGCAGGCGACGACCTCTTTGTGAAGCCGACGTGGGGCGCGGATGCGCCGTCCTCTGCGGCTCCGCGCCACCGCGCGGCGCGCGGCAAGCCGACCGGCCCAACCCGCCCGAGGCGCCCGACCACCCCGCCCCGCCCAAGCCGACCGGCCCAGCCCGCCCGCCCCGCCCAGCCGGCGGCCCAAGAAGGCGAGGCGAAGAAGAAGCGCCGGCGTCGCCGAAAAAAACCGGCTGGCGCCGGGGCGCCGCCGCCCGGAGGCGGCGAGCCCTAAGCCGTTGTCAAAGAATAACTTGACCGGAGAAATTCCAGAAACGACATAAGGAGCCGTAACGAAATCTCAAAAATGGACCAATATTTCGTAACGGCTCCTAACTGCCGCGCCCGACGTTCCCGAGAGGAGATAGCGTATGCCGACGAAGGACGAGCACTTTGGAATCGGCCTGGGCCTGTACGGGAAGAGCCGGTACGAGGAGGCCTGGCCGAGCTTGCCAAGGCGGTGGAGCTGGATCCGCAATTCGCCGATGCACACCTGGCCATCGGGCACACCCTGCACAAACTGAAGCGGCTGCCCGAGGCGGTGGACGCGATCAAGAAGGCGATCGCCATCAACGCGCAAGAGGTCCTGTACCATACGAGTCTTTCCACCGTCTACCGGGACCTGGGGATGATTCCCGAGGCGGAGGAGGAGATGGCCGTCTCGTCTCAATTGCAGCGCGGGTACTAGACGGAATTGTCGATTGACGATTGTCGATTGACGATTGCGAGGATTCGATTCCTCGGACCGTGCCAATCGCAATCGACAATCGGCAATCGCAGATTCCGTCAGTGGAGTTCAACGTGAGCCAGACGACCTCGACCGATCCCGCCGACATCTCGGTCAGCCCCGCGCAGCGCGAACTGCGCATTCGCTGGGGGGACGGTCATGAGAGCGTGTATTCCTTCGACCTGCTTCGCAAGGAGTGTCCGTGCGCCCTCTGCAACGACCAGCGGAGCAAGAGAGCGGTTGGCAGAGGGCTGAGCCTCACCGTCCTGAGCGGGCCGGTGCTGCAGGCGGGGGAGGTGCAGGCGACGAGCGTCACGCCGGTCGGACGCTACGCCATCAACTTCGTCTGGAGCGACGGGCACGATAGCGGGATCTATGCGTTCGAGTATCTGCGAGGCCTGTGCCCATGTCCCGCGTGTCGAGCCGCAGACAAATGATCGGTGGCCGGCCCGGGGTCGGCCGCGGCTCATTAACCGTTCCGAACGCACGGGTCGCCGGTCCCGCAGGGTCTTGGTCAGGGATGAGGGGTGCGATGGATCAGCCGGGAGGGGGGAAACCAGACGCGCGCCAGCCCAACAGCGAGAAGCCCGGAGGCGCGCCGGAGGCGCAGCGCCGGGGGCGGAGGCGGCGAGGGCCGACGACCGCCGGACGCGGCGCGAACGGAATCCGCGCCGGCAGACGCCGCGATGGGCGCGCCGAGCCGGGAACCAAGATCTGCCGGAAATGCGGTGGCCGGATGCATGCCGGCGGATTGGATCTGGCAGAAGTACGGTTTGTGCCTCGGGTGGCGTTGCGTCAACTGCAAGGAAAAGGTCATGGCGCGGTCGCTGCCGTTCAAGGGACTCCGGAAGCGAACCCTCGACCCGGACGAGGTGCCGCCGCCGCCACCTCACGCCCTCTCCGATCGCACACCCGTGCCGGAGCGGCCCGTTCTGCCGCGAACCGGGGACCGCACCGGAATGGGGCAGACACGACCGCCCCGCCCCTCCCACCCGGCCCGGCGCCCGTCCGCCGGATAGGCGATCGAGGCCGACGCTGATCCGTGAAAGCCATTCTCCCCCTTCCCTCCGGCGGCTTCGGTCTGTGCGAGGCGCCGCCGCCGACCATCGGGCCCGGCGAGATTCTGATCGAGATGCGGGCTTGCGGTCTGTGCGGCACCGATCTGGCGAAGCTCGCCCAGCCACGGGATTCCGCAGGGGGTACGACTCGGCCACGAGTTCGCCGGGGTGGTGCGGGCGGTGGGCCGGGGAGTGACTCGCTTTGTCCCCGGGGATCGCGTCACGGCGGCCCATCACGTCCCCTGCGGATCGTGCTGGGCCTGCCGGCACGGCAACGAGTCCATGTGCCGGCAGTTCAAAGCCACCAACGTCGACCCTTGCGGCTTTGCCGAATTGATCCGGATTCCGACGCCGCACGTGGAGCGGGTCACGTTCCGCCTCCCCGATGACCTGACCTACGAGGAGGCGTCCTTTCGCGGAGCCGCTGGCGTGCGCGGTGCGGGCCGTGGAGCGGTCCCAGGTCCTTTCGGGCGACCGGATCGCCGTGGTGGGCGGCGGCGGGATGGGACTGCTCATCGCGCAGGTGATCCTGGCCCAGGGGGCGGACGCGATCGTCTTGGACATCTCGGACGCGCGCCTCGCGCTGGCGGTCCACGTCGGCGTGCGGCTGGCCGTCCACCCCGGCGCGACCGGCGTGGGCCGGACGCTGGCCGATCTGACCGAGGGTGTGGGCGTGGATGGGGCGGTTCTCACGGTGGTGAACGGTCGAATCCTGGAGGACGCGCAGCGCGCCGTGCGGGCGGGGGGCCGCATCAACGTGTTTGCGGGCGCCGCGGACGGGCCGCGGCTCACCCTGGATTTTGTGGATCTCTACCATCGGGAGCTGGCGGTCTTTTCCACCTACTCCTCGACGCCGGCGACGCTTGCCCGGGCGGTCGAGCTGCTTGCCAGCCGCCGGGTCCGCGTGGCGCCGCTCATCAGCCATCGCTTGCCGCTCGAGGCATTCGACGAAGGGGTGCGCCTCCAGCGGGAGGGGAAGGCGACCAAGGTGGTGTACCACCCATGACGCCTCCATCGGTTGATCCGAGCGCCTCTCAACCCGGCGCTGCCGGCATCCCGGCAGATGCGCGCCGCGCTCCTCTACGGCGCCGAAGACGTCCGTTTCGAAGAGGTCCCCATTCCGCGGCCCGGGCCGGGCGAGGTGCTGGTCCGGGTGGACGTGGCCTCGGTGGACTTCACGGACCGGAAGGTATTCCTCCGCGGCCATCACCCCATGATCAAGACGCCCGGTCTCTTCGGCCACGAGTGGGCCGGCACGATCGCGGAAGTGGGCGCGGGCGTCGAGATCCGCTGGCGTCCGGGGCAACGCGTGGCATCCGCGAATTCCGCCCCGTGTCAACCGGCGGAAGGCCCTCTCTGTCGGCAGTGCCGTCGCGGGCGGCCGAGCATGTGCGAGACCATCGAGTACCTGAACGGCGCGTTCGCGCCGTACATTCTCGTGCCCAAGCGATTGGCCGGCGTGAATCTCCACCCGGTCCCGGACGGCGTCCCGCTGGAGCAGGTGGTGTTCACCGAGCCATACGCCTGCGCCGTCCAGGCCGTGCGGCGAGTGTCGGTGCTTCCGGGCGACGTCGTGGTGGTCCTGGGGGCGGGCCCCATGGGTCTCTTCATGGTGAACGCGTTGCGGCGCCGCCACGGTCGGGAATCTCATCATCGTCTCGCTGGATCGGCTCGACAGTCGGTCTGCGCGTGGCGACGGCCATGGGAGCCACCCATGCGCTGAACACGACCGACCGCCCCTCCCGCGATGCCTTGCAGGAGGCGATCGGGCGACCCGATGCCGACGTGGTCATCGAGGTGATCGGCGCCGTGGAGACCCACCGCGAGGCCCTGAGCCTGGTGGGGCGAGGCGGCACGCTCATCTCCTTTGGCGGTGTGGCCCCGGGTCAGACTCTGCCGGTGGACATCGGCCACCTGCATTACCAAGAGATCGCCATCCAGCCCATCTACCATCACACCCCCGTCGACGTCGCCGAGGCGGTGCGCCAACTGGTCGCCGGCGAGGTCCCGGTCGAGCACCTCATCACGGCCCGCCTTCCCGATGTCGGAGCTCAAGACCGCCCTCCAGATGGTGGCCGACCGGACGACGCTGCGGACCATCCTGCTTCCCGATCGATCCTGACCCTTTTCGCATGTCGCCGGCAACGCGCCGGTTCTCTGGGTCCTTCGCCCATGGGGGTCTTGACGTATCGCAATAGGTGTGTAAGTATTACATAGTATTACACACCTGAATAAGGAACGGAGGGGAGCCATGACCCGTGTACAGGTCCTCCTAACGGAGGAGCAAGATCGCCGACTGGAGTCTCTTGCCCGCCGGATGCGTGTCTCGAAGGCCAAGCTTGTCCGAGAGGGAGTGGACCTCATGTTTCAGCATGTGGAGCGCGACGGCGCAGATCCGCTCCTGTCCCTGATTGGGCAGGCTGGTCGCGTGGGGAGGAAGGACATTTCGGCCCGGCACGACACCTTCCTTGCGGCGACCGAGCGAAGGCGGAACCGGTGACAGTGGGCCGCGTCTTCGTTGACACAGGGGCCTGGTTCGCCGTCCAGGTCACGGACGATGCTCACCACAAGGTGGCCCGAGAAACCTTCGCGCACATCCTTGCGGCTGAGCAGCCGCTCGTGGCATCGAACTTGGTTATCGGCGAGACATATACACTGCTCCGCGTGAGTAGAGGTTATCGCGAGGCCAAGCGGTTTCTGGATATGCTCGCCCAGAGCCGAAGAATCGAGCGGCTGTTCATTACCGAACAGGTGGAGCGGCAGGCGTACGAGATCCTAGAGCGTTTCGCGGACCATCCGTTTAGCTTTGTGGATGCCACGAGCTTCGCCCTCATGCGCCAGCAGCGGATACGGCACGCCTTCGCGTTCGACATCCACTTCGCCACCGCCGGCTTTCTACGCGTTCCTGCGGATGTCCGTCTGACGGAATAGCGTTCTCCGGCGAGGTAGCCATCCAACCCATCTACCACCACACCCCGGTGGACGTGGCCGAGGCCGTCCGTCAGCTCGTTGCAGGCGACGTACCCGTCCCAGCACCTCATCACGGCGCGCCTGCCCATGTCGGAACTCGCCACCGCCCTCCAGATGGCGGCCGACCGGACGACGCTACGGACGGTTCTGCTTCCGGACCGCAACTGATCCCCGACCGGCGCGCGGCCGACCTTTCTCCTTGACAGACGCGATTCGCCTCGGCTAGTGTGACGCGTTCTTGAAACCGGTTTCAATGAATCCCCTCTGGACCGCGGCCGTGCTCGAACAGCGCACACCGATCCATGCTCCCACCATGTCCGACGTGGCGCGCCGCGCGCGCGTGTCACGCGCCACCGTATCCCGCGTGCTCAACCGGTACCCCCACGTCCGCTCCGAGGTGCGCTCCCGCGTGGAGCGGGCCATGGCGGCGCTCGCGTATCGGCCGGACGCGGTAGCGCGCAGCCTGGCCCGACGCGAGACGCGGACCCTGGGGTTGGTGGTGACCGACATCACCAACCCGTTCTACGCAGAGACCGCGGCGGCCATCGTCAAGGCAGCGCGTGCCCACGGCTACACGGTGATCCTCTGCGACACCGACAATATCCCGGAGCTGCAGGCGGAGTACATCGAGGTCCTCCGCCAGCGGCGCGTGGACGGGATCATCCTGGGCTCGGTGTTCCTCCGTGACCCGGCCGTGGAGCGACTGATCGATTCCGGCATGCCCTGTCTGCTGTACAACCGTCGGCTCCGCTCGGGCCGAGGCAACTACGTGGTCCTAGACAACTTCCGGGCGGGGCGGGAGTTGACGCTGCATCTGCTGGGGCTCGGCCACCGGCGGATCGGCTTCATCGGGACGCTGGCCGGACTGTCATCCGCCGCCGAGCGGCGGCGTGGATACCGGGCCGCTCTGCGGGAGGCCGGCGTCCGCTCGCAGCCGCAGTTCGTCCGCATGCGCGGGGTGAAGCCGGAGTTGGCGCGAGAGGCCGCCCGGGAGATCCTGACCCTCCCGGACCGGCCGACCGCCATCGTGGCGAGCAGCGATCGGGTGGCGTTGAGCGTGATCGAGATCGCCGAGGAGATGGAGCTGTCCGTCCCCGGTGACCTCGCCGTGGTCGGGGTAGACAACATCCCCATGGCCGCCCACCAGGCCATCCAGCTCACGACCATGGACCAGCACCTCGCCGAGATGGGCCGGTTGGCCGTGGAGGGCATCCTGGACAACATTCGCGATCCGGAGCGTTATCGGCAGAGTCCGTTGCAGCAGGTCCTGGCGCCGACGCTCATCGTGAGACGGACCTGCGGGGCGCTCGACCCGCGAGCGGCGTTGCGGGGACGGAAGCTGCGTTCACCCGAAGTCCACAAAGGAGGCAGTCGTGGCTGAGCGCAAGAAACCGATTCTCACGGCGGAGGAAGCCGCCCGGCTTGTTCCGACTGGCGCCACGGTCACCGTGAGCAGCTCGGCGGCACAGCTCGTCCCGGACAAGGTGCTGGCGGGGATCGAGGCGCGCTTCCAGGCGACGGGTGAACCCAAGGGACTCACCATGGTCTTCCCGGTGGCGGTGGGCGACTCCTTCGGCACCGTGGGGATGGATCACCTGGCCCACCCCGGCCTCATCAAGCGGCTCATCGGCGGCTCGTACGTGAACGGTCCAGCGTCGAAGCCGCCGCCGAAGATCTACGCCATGATCCTGAACGACCAGGTGGAGGCCTACAACCTTCCGCTCGGCGTCCTGATGCATCTGCACCGGGACATCGCCGCCAAGAAACCGGGGGTCATCACCAAGATCGGCCTGGGAACGTTCGTGGACCCCCGGGACCGCGGCGGGCGGATGAACGGCGTGACGCCGCCGGATCTGGTCGAGGTGATCCAGCTCCGGGGCGAGGAATGGCTCCTCTACCGGGCCTTTCCCATCGACGTAGCCATCATCCGGGGGACCTCGGCGGACGTCAACGGGAACATCACCATGGAGCACGAAGGGGTGACGCTGGCCGTCCTGGCCCAGGCGACGGCGGCGCACAACTCCGGCGGCACGGTGATCGCCCAGGTGAAGCGCGTGGTGGCCGCGGGCACGCTTGACCCCCAGAAGGTGAAAGTTCCGGGAATCCTGGTGGACGCGCTCGTGGTGGACCCGGAGCAGCGCCAGAACACGGGGATCGCCTACGATCCGGCTATCAGCGGCGAAATCCGCGCCGCGACGTTTCCGGTCGAGCCCGTGCCGCTCGGCCCCGAGAAGGTCATTGCGCGCCGTGCCCTCATGCAGATCCGGCCCGGCGACATCGTGAACCTGGGGTTCGGCATCTCCTCCCTGGTTCCGCAGATCGCTTTCGAGGAGGGGGTCTTCGACCGACTGAACTTCACGGTGGAGCAGGGGGCGGTGAACGGGCTGCCGCTCACCGGCTTCGCCTTCGGCGCCTCCCACAACCCCGAGGCGATCATCGACTCGCCGGCGCAGTTCGACCTGATCGACGGGGGCGGCGTGACGGTTGGATGCCTGGCCTTCGCCGAGGTGGACGGTGCGGGGAACGTGAACGTCAGCCGACTGAAAGCCCAGCCACACGTGCTGGCGGGGGCGGGCGGCTTCATCAATATTGCCATGGGGACGCGGAAACTGGTGTACTGCGGGACGCTGACGGCGGGCGGCCTGGACATCCGGATCGAGGACGGCCGGGTCCGGATCGTCCAGGAGGGGCGGTTCCAGAAGTTCGTGGAGCGGGCGCAGGATGTGACGTTCAACGGGCCGCGGGCGGCCGAGCAGGGCCAGGAGGTCTGGTACGTCACGGAGCGCGGCGTGTTCCGCCTGGATCGCCAGGGGCTGCTTCTGGTAGAGGTGGCGCCGGGTGTGGACCTGGACCGGGACATCCGGTCGAAGGTGGGATTCCCGCTCCGGGTGGCGCCGGAGTGCCGGACGATGGATGCCCGCATCTTCCGCCCCGAGCCGATGGGGCTGGCGGCGGAGTGGACGTAGGGGAAAATTGCGAATTTCGAATTTCGAAATGGAAGCGAGGGCCGAACGAAATTCCCCTGACCCCTGGCCCCTGACTCAGGAAGGAAAGGAGTGGCGATGGAGCGGTACTACGAGGACATGGAGGTCGGCGAGGAGCACGTCTCGCCGGCGCGCACCATCACCGAGGCGGACGTCGTGAACTTCTCGGCCTTCTCGGGGGACTGGAGCCCGGTCCACAGCGACGAGGAGTGGTGCAAGCAGACGCCCTTCAAGACGCGGATCGCCCACGGGCTCCTCGGGCTGGCGCTGACCGAAGGGCTCAAGTTCCGCATTCCCGAATTCAGCGCGGCGCGCTACATGGCGTCGCTCTACTGGAACTACAAGTTCACGGCGCCGATCCTGATCGGGGATACGGTCCGGCTGAGGGTGACCATCCAGAGCAAACGAGAGACGAAGAAGCCGGATCGGGGAATCGTGGTCGAGTACGTGGCGATGCTGAACCAACGGAACGAGGTGGTCGGCGAAGGCGAGCACGGCCTGATGGTGTACCGGCAGAGGGCAGTCTGTGACACGACGGGAACCCAGATAACCACAGATGCACACAGATTGCGCAGATTCTCCGAGAACCCAAGTGGCCGGGATCCGATCTGTGCATCTGTGCATCTGTGGTTAACGGCCCGATCGCCTGGTGGCCCAGTTGCCAAATTGCCACATTTAAGGAGGCGGGAATGGATTTCGAGTTGAACGATGCGCAGCGGATGCTGCGGGACATGGTGCGGGACTTTGCCGAAAAGGAGATCAAGCCGCGGGCCGCGGAGATCGACCGGACGGACGAGTTTCCGTGGGATCTCTGGAAGCGCATGGCGGAGCTGGGCATCCTGGGGATGACCCTGCCGCCCGAGTACGGCGGCTCGGGCATGGACATCGTGAGCTGGGCCATCGCGCAAGAGGAGATGGCGCGTGCCTCGGTCGTGGTGGCCGACATCCAGCTCCTCAGCACGCTGATGCAGAACATGATCCTCAAGAACGGGACCGACGCCCAGAAGCAGAAGTACCTGCCGGCTCTCGGCTCGGGGGAGAAGATCTGCATCATCGCGCAGACCGAGCCCGGCGCCGGCTCCGACGTGGCCGGGATCCAGACCACGGCGAAACCGGAGCGGAACGGGTACGTCCTGAACGGCACCAAACGGTTCTTGACCTGCGCCATGCTGGCCGACCTGGCGATCGTGGTGGCGACCGTGGACAAGAGCAAGGGGCACAAGGGGATCACGCTGTTCCTGGTGGAGAAGGGGACGCCCGGCTTCTCGCCCGGGTCCAAGGAGCACCTGATGGGCGTCAAGGGCATGGGGACGGGCGAGGTGGTCCTGGACAACTGCTGGGTACCGAAGGAGAATCTGCTGGGCGGCGAAGGGGAGGGCTTCAAGCGGGCCATGATGTCCCTCGACACGGGGCGCATCGGCATCGGCTGCCAGGCGGTGGGGCTGGCGCAGGCCGCCATGGAGGAGGCCATCCGCTACGCCAAGCAGCGGACCGCTTTCGGCGGCCCCATCGCGAACCTCCAGGCCATCCAGTTCATGCTGGCGGACATGTCGGCGGGGATCGAGGCGGCGCGGTTGCGCCTGCGGCACGCCGCGTGGCTGAAGGACCAGGGGCGGTCGATCATCCGCGAAGCGGCCGAGGCGAAGCTGCTGGCGTCGGACCTGGCGGTGAAGGTGACGGCGGACGCGCTCCAGATCCACGGCGCGTACGGCTACAGCATCGACTTTCCCATCGAGCGGATGTACCGCGAGGCCAAGGTGTATCAGATCTGGGAGGGCACCAGCGAGATCCAGCGGGTCGTGATCGCGCGACAACTGCTGAAAGAATATTAGGGCTATCGTGTGAGACGAGGCGCCAGACGACATCGAGGAAACGGCACAGATTACACGAGATTGCGCAGATCTTGGCGGAGGGCGGTAGTCGGATGAATCTGCGTAATCTGCGAAATCTGTGGTTCCATTCCGTCCTCTGGCGTTCTTGGTGACATGGCGCTTCAAGACTCTCTTGGAGGATGAGATGCAATTCGCGGGGAAAGTTGCGTTGGTGACGGGCGGAGGGTCGGGGATCGGGAAGGCGACCTGCGAGCTCTTTGCCGGGCGGGGCGGGGCCGTGGTGGTGGCGGATGTCAACGAAGCGGCGGCCGCGGCGACGGCCGAGGGCATCCGGAAAACGGGAGGGCGAGCCGAGAGCCGTGCGCGTGCGACGTGACGCGTCTGGGATCACGTCCAGGCGGCCGTGGATCGCGCGCGGACGGAGTTCGGCAGCCTGGACGTCGTCGTCAACTGCGCCGGCATCTTGAAGGGCCACCTTCTGGAGGAGACGCCGGAAGCCGAGTGGAGACAGATGCTGGACGTGAACCTCACGGGTGCCTTCCTGGTCACCAAGGCGGCGCTCAAGGCGATGCGGGAGCAGGGTGGCGGCGCCATCGTGCACATCGCCTCCCGCATGGCCATCCGCGTCAAGGAAGGGCACGGCGCCTATGCCGCGGCCAAGGCCGGAATCCTTCAACTGACCCAGATGGCCGCGCTGGAAGGGGCGCCCCACAGGATCCGCGTCAACTGCGTCTGCCCTGGTTTTGTGGACTCGCCGATGACGCGCGGCGGATACCAGGACGACGCGTTCGAGGGCTGGAGCAAGGTCTGTCCGCTGGGCCGGCCCGCCGTCCCCGAGGACATCGCCAAGGCCATGCTGTTCCTGGCCTCGGACGAGGCCGCGTTCATCACCGGGGTGGCGTTGCCGGTGGACGGGGGCCGGACGATTCTCTGATGGGCCGGCCAATCCGCGCTTTGTCTTTGACGGCGGCGCCGGTTCCTGATACCGCTACAGCCCCTGTGCGGTGCAAGATCCAGGCGCGGCAGCAGCTCGTGCGGACCAGCCGCGTTTCGGCTGTGGATGGTGAGACGACGGGAGTGACGGTGTGACGTTGCGGGGCGGCGTTTTCGGCTGCGGGATGATCTCGGAGTTCCACCTGCGGGGCTGGCAGCGCATCCCCGAGGTCGAGATCGTGGCCCTCGGCAATCGTACCCTCAGCCGGGCCGAGGCCCGGCGGGACGAGTTCGTCCCGGCGGCCCGCGTGTACGCGGACCTCGACACCATGCTTCGCGAGGAGCGGCTGGACTTCGTGGACATCCTCAGCGTGCCCTGGCTCCACCGGGAGCACTGCCTGCGAGCGAAAGCGGCGGGAGTCCATATCATCTGCCAGAAACCGCTTTGTGATGACCTCGAGGACGCCCGAGCGTTGATCCGGGCGATGGCCGGTTATCCCAAACTCTTTGCGGTCCATGAGAACCACCCGTATCGCCCCTGGTTTCAAACTGTCCTCGCGTGCCATCAAGATGGAAAATTCGGTACGCCCCGGTTCCTGCGCCTCGCGCAATACGATGGGAAGGAGCCGCCGGAGGCCTATAAGAACGAGGCGAAGCTGGGAGTCCTGCTGGAGTATGGCACGCATCTGATTGACATGCTCCTGACCCTCCTTGGGACTCCGACTCGCGTGTATGCGCGCCTGAGCCATGGAAACCCCCGGATGCGGGGAGAGCACCTGGCGTTCGTGGTGTTCGAGTATCCGGAGACCACGGCGGTCGTCGACATCGCGTGGAAACCGGGCGGACTGCCCCACGGCGGGTTCATCCTGGAAGGGGACACGGGCGCGGTCCTGTACGAGGGCACGATGACGCGCGGAACCGCTTCGCGGTTCCGGGTCACCCAGGGGGACGCCGGAGTGATCGACGAGACTCGGTCGCCCTACGACGACTACGTGGAGAGCTTTTACCGCTTCGAGCGCGAATGCGCGGACTGCATGCTCACGGGAAGGCCGGTCACCCAGTCGGCCGCGCGAAACTTCCAAACGCTCGCGGTGACTTTCGCGGCGTACCGGTCGGCGGAGACCGGCCGGATCATCGAGATTGACCGCTTCCTGGACACCGGGTCGAAGGGGCAGGGGTCTCACCGCCATTGATGCGTGACCATCCCGCGGGTCTTGCCGAAGGAGGAACGAGTGTGGTCAAGGTATTGCTGAAGCTGCTCGACTGGTTCTGCGACGTGTCATCGCTCATCATCCTCTATGTCACCGTGGTGGTGATCTTCGTCCAGGTGATCTGCCGCTATGTTCTCGAGGTGGCCCTTCCCTGGACCGAGGAGTTCGCCCGCTTCGCGTTCCTCTGGCTGATCTTCCTGGCCAACGCCATGGCCGAGCGCCAGAAGGAGCACTTCCGGGTGAGCTACTTCGTGGAGCAGGCCCCCCCGAAGCTGCGCTACGTCTTCTGGGGCGCGGGCGAGATCCTCATCTTCACCTTCTTCATCTGGCTGCTCATGGATAGCCTGGCCTTCGTGCAGATGGGCAAGCGGATGATCTCGCCCGTGATGCAGCTTCGCCTGGACTGGATCTACTGGGGGCTCCCGGCGGCCGTGATGCTCAGCCTCCTGAACCGGTCCCGCAACATCGTGGCCGTCCTTCACGAGCGGCCCGACAACCCATTCGCCTGAGCCGCGGAGGAACCGTCCATGCTGAGTGGAACCGTCTTATTGCTGCTCTTCCTGGTGTTGATGTTCATGGGCATCCCAGTCGCGCACTCCATGATCATCACCGCCTATATCACCATCAAGTTCATCCATCCTGAGATCCCGACGATCATCGTGGCCCAGCGGCTCTTCGGGGGGGCGGACAACTACATCCTCCTATGCATCCCGTTCTTCGTCCTGGCCGGCGATCTGATGTCCATGACGACCCTCTTCGATCGCCTGATCAAGGTGGCCAACGCGATGGTGGGGCACATTCGAGGGGCGCTCTCCCACATCACCATCGTGGTGGCGATGTTCTTCGCCGGGATCACCGGGGCGGCGGTCGCCGACACCTCGGCCGTGGGGACCGTCCTCATCCCGGCCATGATCAAGCAGGGGTACAGCCGGGCCTACGCCACGGCGCTTACTGTCGTGGCCTCGACCATCGGCGTCATCATCCCGCCCAGCAACCTGATGGTCGTCGCGGCCCTGGTCTCCTCGTCCTCGGTCGCCGCCCTCCTGCTGGGCGGGGTGATTCCGGGCGTCCTGGCGGCCTTGTCGCTCCTCGTCGTCAGTGTGTACTACGGTATCAAGTACAACTTTCCCAAAGAGCCGAAGCTGACCTGGGCCGGACGCGCCAAGGCGCTGTGGTACGGGATTCCGGCCCTGGGCATTCCGGTGGTCCTGATGGGCGGCATCCTCACCGGCATCGTGACCCCGACCGAGGCGGCCAACATCTCCATCATCTACGCCCTCATCGTCGGGCCCATCATGATGCGCGGGTTTCCCCCGCTGAAGGAGATCTACAAGAGCTCTGTCGGGGTATGCACACGAACCTCGACGGTGATGTTTGCCGTGGGCGCCTCGGTGATCTTCGGCTGGATCCTGGCCATCGCCCAGGTGCCGGAGGCCATCGCCGAGTTCATCACCACTTACACCTCCAGCAAGATTCTCATCATCGCCGGGATGCTGTTTACCTACCTCGCCATCGGGACGTTCCTGGACGCCATACCCATCATCCTGATCTTCACGCCGATCTTTCTTCCCTTGGCCGAGAAACTGGGCATCCCGGTGGTGGCCTTCATGGTGACGATGGTCTTCGCGTCGGCTATGGGGTTGGCCAGTCCCCCCTGCGGTTCCTGTTTGTGGGTAGGCGCGGCCATCGGCGATATTCAGGTGGAGAAATTCACCTGGGAATTGATTCCGTTCCTGAGTGCGATGACCGTCATCCTGGCGCTGATTGCATACTGGCCTGACGTCATCATGTGGTTGCCGAATCTCTTGCTCGGAAAATGAGAGGGGGTGATTTCCGCCGGTAGGAGTCGTGGGGGCTAGGGCAACATGGGTCGGCCTTGGCTCCCGTCGTTGGAGAATGGTGAACCCCACGAAGGAGGCATCCATGGATCGCAAGCGCGTTGCACGGTTCGTATTCGCGGTCGCCGTCCTGGCGGTGGCCGGAATGGTCGCGGCCGTTCCAGTCGCCCAGGCCGGGCAGGTGACGCTGAAGCTGGCGACCAGCCAGCCGCCGAAGGGCGGATTCCTGGGCGATACCCCCAAGGTGTTTGCCGACGAGGTGGAAAAACTCACCAAGGGGCAGGTGAAGGTCCAGGTCTTCCACTCCGGGTCGCTCAGCTCCAACGAGGCCGAGCTGTTCCAGATGGCCCAGAGCGGCGCAGTGGACCTCGCCATCGGGGCCACCACCTACATCCTGGGCTGGACCCCCCGGGCCAAGGTCTTTGATCTCCCCTACCTGTTCGAGGGTGCACCCCACTTCAAGAAGGTCGTGCAGGGGAAGGTGGGTGAGGTCATCGCCAAGGAGGTCGAGGACGACGGGGTCTATCTCATCACCTACATCCTTCCCGGTGTGCGGAGCATCTTCAGCACCAAGCGGTCCATCGAGAAGATCGAGGACGCCAAGGGCATGAAGATCCGCAGCATGCAGAGCCCGGTGTACATCGACATGTTCAAGAACATGGGCATGCTGCCGACCGCTCTCCCCGCCTCGGAGCTGTACACCTCGCTCCAGACGGGCGTGGTGGACGCCGGCGAGAACGACGCAGCCAGCGTGGTGAGCTGGGGCTGGGTGGACGTGATCAAGTTCTACTCGTTGAACGAACACTCCATCTCCTGCAACGTGATGATCGTGAACAAAAAGAAGATGGACAGCCTGCCCGCCGACGTTCAGAAGGCCATCCGCGAGGCGGGAAAGAAGGCGGAGAACTACCAGCTCGACTACATCCAGAAGGCGCTGGCCGAGAACCTGGAGAAGATCAAGGCCAAGGGGGTCAAGGTCAACGTCATCACGGACCGGAAGCCCTTCCAGGATGCGGTGAAGGACATCATCGCCAAGTACGAGCCGGAGATCGGCAAGGACCTGATCCAGGCCGTCCGCGACGCGAAGTAGCCGCCCAGAGCCACCCGAAGCCCGGAGGCGTGGGGCATTTCTGCCCTGCGTCTCCGGGCGGCACCCTGTCAGATCCAGGATGCCCGGGCGGTCAGGATCGGTCGCGCCGGCCTTCCGCTGCAGGAGCGCTGCGAGATGTCGGCATACGGTCCGTCGAGTCGGCGGCGGAGCCGGCGACGGCCGAGGAGGCAAATGCGATGAGTATCTGGAGCGTAATGCGCTGCAGGATGGTTCCGCTGGTCGTGTGTGTGGTCGTCTTGGCCGGGTTCGCGGAGGCAGGCGAGTTCACCCTGAAGCTGGCGACCAGTCAGCCACCCAAGGGGGGATACCTCGGCGGGATGGAGAAGGTCTTCGCCGATGAATTGGAGAAACTGACCAAGGGCCAGGTCAAGACGCGAATCTTCCACTCCGGTTCGCTCAGCTCCAACGAGGCGGAACTGGCCCAGATGGCCCAGAGCGGGGCCGTGGACGCCTCAATCGCGGCCTCCACCTATATCCTCGGCTGGGCCCCGTCCATGAAGGTGTTCGATCTGCCGTATCTCTTCGAGGGCGCGGGCCATTTCAAGCGCGTGGTGCAGGGGCCGGTGGGCGAGAAGCTGGCCAAGCAGGTCGAGGATGATGGCGTGGTGTTGGTTGCGTATATTCTTCCCGGCATCCGGAGCATCTTCAACACCAAGCGCCCCATCGGGAGCCTCGAGGACGCCAAGGGGATGAAGATCCGCAGCATGCAGAGCCCCGTCTACGTCGACATGTTCAAATCCTTCGGGATGCTGCCGACCCCGATGCCCTCCTCGGAGCTGTACACCTCCCTCCAGACGGGCGTGGTGGACGCCGGGGAAAACGATCCGGCCAGCGTGGTGAGCTGGGGCTGGGTGGACGTGATCAAGTTTTACTCGCTGGATGAACACTCCCTCACGGCGTGCGTGCTCGTGCTGAACAAGAAGCGGTTCGACAGTTTCTCCCCCGAGATCCAGAAAGCCATCCGCGAGGCGGGAAAGAAGGCCGAAACCTACCAGCTTGATTACATCGAAAAGGCCGCCGTCGAGAACCTGGAGAAGATCAAGGCCAAGGGGGTCAAGGTCAACGTTATTACGAACAAGAAGCCGTTCCAGGATTCGGTCAAGCACATCATTGCCCAGTACGAGAAAGAGATCGGCACCGACATCGTGCAGGCGGTGCGGGACGCAGCGAAGTGAGGGTGCGGACGCCGGGGCGGGGTCAGGGCTTCGCCCCGGCGGACCAGCCGGGAATGCAGGAGTGACGGAGAATTCGACGATGCATGCGTCACCAGACCGGACAACCAGGTTGCGCGAGCGGCTCATGGCGCACGAGCCTTCCGTGTGCCACGAGCGCGCGGCGATCGTGACGGACGTATACGAGCGTCTCGTCGGGCACGCTGTCCCCGATCCTGGTGCGGGCGCACGCGCTGGGCGCGGTCCTGGACCGAATGTCTATTTTCATCGGACCCGATGAGCTGATCGTCGGCAACCAGGCCAGCCGGCCGCGCTCGGCGCCGATCTTTCCGGAGTACTCCTGGGAGTGGATCCTCGAGGAGCTGGACACGCTGCCGACACGCGCGGCCGACCGGTATGCCGTTCCGCCCGAATCGCGGGAGGCGCTCCAGGGCATCCTGCCCAGGTGGCGGGGGAAGTCGTTCCGCGACCGGGCCGTTCATGCGTTACCCGAGGACGTCCTCCAGTCCCATCACTCGCTGCTCTTCCTGCTCACCAGCATGGGTTGCGGCGTGGGCCACCTCGCACCGGATTACGCGCGGGTGCTCACCCGGGGGCTCGAGGCGATCGCGCGAGAGGCTCGGGAGCGGCTGACGGCGCTGGACCTGACCGATCCGGACGCGATCCGGAAGCGGGACTTCTGCCAGGCCGCCGTGGTGGTGGCCGAGGCGGCGATCCGGTTCGCCGGCCGGTTTGCGGAGCGTGCGGAACAGATGGCCGCGGCGGAGGCATGCCCGGACCGGCGGGCCGAGTTATTGGAGATCGCGCGGATCTGCCGGAAGGTGCCGGCCGAACCCGCCGAGACCTTCCACGAGGCGCTGCAATCCTTCTGGTTCGTTCACCTCGTCATCCAGATCGAGTCGAACGGCCACTCCATCTCGCCGGGCCGCTTCGATCAGTACATGCGCCCGTTCTACGAGGCCGACCGGACCGGTGGGCGTCTCGACCGCGACGGCGCGCTGGAGCTGCTCGACTGCCTCTGGGTCAAGTTCAACGAGATCATGAAGCTCCGGGACAAGACGGCCTCCATCGGGTTCGGCGGTTATCCCGCTGTTCCAGAACCTGATCGTCGGGGGGCAGGACGCGCGACGGGCGAGACGCCACCAACGAGCTGTCCTATCTGTGCTCTGGAGGCCACGCGTCGGACTCGCCTCCCGCAGCCGTCGCTGTC
Source organism: uncultured Methylomirabilota bacterium (assembly GCA_963695995.1). GTDB lineage: Bacteria > Methylomirabilota > Methylomirabilia > Methylomirabilales > 2-02-FULL-66-22 > 2-02-FULL-66-22. The sequence continues at coordinate 15,924 of CAVOIV010000022.1, read as the reverse complement.
GGTGCGGGTCCATCGTGAGACGCCGCCTGACTTCCTGCGCGCGGCGTCCGATCTGGCGCGGGAAGGGCTGGGGCTTCCGGCGTTCTTCAACGACGACGCCATCGTCCCGGTGCTCCAGCACATGGGTGTGCCCCTGGAAGAGGCCCGGGGCTATGCCGAGGTCGGTTGCGTCGAGCCGCAGGTGCCGGGCAAGACCAACGGGTACTATCCGGCAGGCTTTCTGAACCTGGGCAAGGTGCTGACGCTGGCGCTCCATAACGGGACCGACCCGGTGACCGGGGAGCGGCTCGGCCCGGCCGATCCGGAGTTCCGCGGCTTCGCCTGTACGAGGACGTCGTGGCGGCGCTCGACCGGCAGCTCGACCACGTCATCCGGCTGATCGTGATCGGCGACAACATCCTCGACGACCTGCACGGGACAGCTCGCCCCCAACCCGTTCGTCTCGCTGTTCGTGGACGATTGTCTGGCGCGCGGCCTGGCCTACGAGCAGGGCGGGGCGGTCTACAACTACACGGGGCCGAACAGCGTGGGGCTGGCCAACGTGGCCGACGCGCTGATGGCGATCAAGCGGCTGGTGTTCGAGGAGCGGCGGGTCGAGATGGCCGCCCTGCTGGCGATGCTCGACCAGGACTTCGCAGGGCATGAGAGCGGCCGGCTCCTCCTCCTCAACCGCGCCCCCAAGTATCGGCAACGACAACGAGGAGGTGGACGAGATCGCCCGCGACCTGGCCACGCGGATCCTGACGGGATTCAAGCAGTACCGGAACCCGCGCGGCGGCCGGTACGAGCCGGGGCTGCAGAGCATCTCGGCGCACGCCCTCTTCCGGGACGCGGTCGCCGCCACGCCGGACGGCCGGACGGCCCGGATGCTCCTGGCCGACGGCGGGATTTCGCCGGCCCAGGGACGCGACCGCCGCGGCCCGACGGCGGTGATCCGGTCCGCGGCCCGGCTGGACCATCGCGAGGCCTCCAACGGGACGCTGCTCAACATCAAGCTGAGCCCCCAGTCGGTGGCCGGCGAGGCGGGCTGGAGAACCTGGTGGCGCTGATCCGGACGTACTTCCAGCTCGGCGGGCAGCACGTCCAGTTCAACGTCATCAACTCCGCCGTCCTGCGCGACGCCCAGCGGCACCCGGAGCAGTCACCGGGACCTGGTCGTCCGCGTGGCGGGCTTCAGCGTCCTCTTCACCACCATCGACCCGGTGTTGCAAGAGGACATCATCGAGCGCACCGAGCACCGTGTCTGAGACCGCGCCGACGCATCCGGAATCATCTTCGACATCCAGCGTTTCTCGGTTCACGACGGACCGGGTATCCGCACGCTGGTCTTCTTCAAGGGCTGTCCGCTCGCCTGCCTGTGGTGCTCGAACCCGGAATCGCAGCGGTTCGACCCCGAACTCCTCTTCGATCCGACGACATGCCTGGCCTGCGGCGGCTGTGCGGAGGTGTGCCCCCACGGAGCCGTCTGGCGCACCGGCGAGAGGTTGGCGTACGACAGGGGCCGATGTACGGCATGCGGCGCGTGCGCCGACGCCTGCCCGGCCGAAGCGCGGACGGTGGCAGGGCGGCGGGTCACGGCGCCTGACGTGGTGGCCGAGGTCTTGAAGGACGCCCCGTTCTACGCCAACTCCGGTGGGGGTGTGACCCTGGGGGGCGGGGAGCCGCTAGCCCAATCGGATTTCGCCCGTGAGATCCTCGCGGGATGCCGCCTCCACGGGATCCATACCGCGATCGAGACCTGCGGCCATGTCCCGTGGGCGGCCCTCGAGTCCATCCTGCCGTGGACCGATCTGTTCCTCTACGACCTCAAGCACGTGGATGCGGAGACGCACCGGGCGCAGACGGGTGGGGACATCGCGCTCATCCTCTCCAACCTGGAGCGGCTCGTCGGAGCGGGCGCGACGGTGATCGTCCGTGTGCCGGTCATACCGGGATTCAACGATACGGCGGAAGATATCCGGGCCATCGCCGAGCAGGTCGCCCGACTCGGAATCGGGGAGCTTCACCTTTTACCCTACCACCGGCTCGGTCAGAACAAGTACCTGCTCGCGGGTCGGCGGTACGAATTCGCGGGCGGCGACCCGGTGGGCGACGACGCCATGACATCACTCCGGGAGGTTGCCGCACATCTCGGCCTATCCGTCACGATCGGCGGGTAATCGGGTTCGATTTCAACTTGACGCCCGTCGGGGGATGTGGTCTGCTTTTTCGCCGGAGGTGGTTGGTGTGTCGACATGGGGTATCGTCGGACTGGTTTTACTTTTGGCCTACGTTGCGGTCTGCTTCGGGAGGATTGCCGGCAAACACGGACGGAACCCGATCCTCTACGGTGTTCTGTCCATCATCTCGCCGATCAATCTGATCCTGCTCGGAATCTGGGCCTTCTCCAGGAGGGAAACCACAACGAGAGGTTGAGCGATCTCGTTCCACGCTGGTCAAAGGAGCGTCATCATGCCTGACACCGCACTTGGCTTTCTCGGACTTGGCGTCATGGGCGGGCCGATGGCCCGGAATCTGGTGAAGGCGGGGTACGCCGTCGTCGGCTTCGACACGGACGCGGGACGGCTCGCGAGGTTCACGGCAGCCGGCGGGAACGGGCGTGAAGTCCGCGGCCGAGGTCGGCGCGGGCGGAGCCGTCGTGCTGTCTGTCGCTTCCGACCGGAGACGTCGTCCGCGCAGGTGGTGATCGGGGCGAACGGACTGCTGGCGGTCATGAAGGCCGGGACGACCATCGTCGATCTCAGCACGACGGAGCCCAAGGTCGCGCAGGACTGTGCGGCAGCCGCGGCGGCGCAAGGGGATCATCTTCCTGGACGGCCCGGTGAGCGGCGGCGAGCAGGGGGCGATCGACGCCGCGCTGTCCCTCATGGTGGGCGGGGATGCCGCGGCCTTTGCGCGCGTCAAGCCCATCCTGGGCTGTCTGGGGACAATCCGTCGTTCACATGGGCGGGAGCGGCATGGGGCAAGCGACCAAGCTCATCAACAACATGATCGTCGCCGCCAACTTCGCCGTCGGTGTGCGAGGCGTGGGCCCTGGCGGTGAAGATCGGCCTGGATCCCGCCACCCTGCACGAGGCGATCAAGGGGGGCTGGGCCGGCTCGCGGGTCATGGAAGAGACGATCCCTCGCCTGCTCACCCGGAACTTCGTCCCCGGCGGGACCGTGGACATCATGACCAAGGACGTGGGGTACGCCCTGAACATGGCCCGCACGGCCAACGTGCCGGTGCCGGTGACGGCCCTGGCACACGAACTGTTCCGCATGGTCAAGGCCCAGGGCAAGGGAGGCCGAGGCCCAACCGATCCTGATCACCCTGTGGGAGCAATGGCTCGGGATCACCGTCGGCGGGGGGAAAAGCTAGCGGATGGAGAGGTAACCACAGATTTCACAGATGACACAGATTATGCTCGGGAGTCCTCTCCCGTGAAATCTGCACAATCTGTGTAATCTGTGGTTCCATCGGGGGTGGCGGTGGAGCAGACGCGGCGACAGGAGATCCGGGCGCTCTTGCGGAGCGTGCGTGGACGCTGGACGAGTTGGCGGCGAGATATCTCCTGCCCAAGCGGGTCATCGTGAACGACCTGGAGCATATCGCGCGATCCGTGGCGCCGCGGCAGCGGATCGAGATCCAGGCTCCGGTTTGCGAGGCGTGCGGCTTTCGGTTCAAGGACCGAAAGCGCTTCTCCGATCCGTCGCGCTGTCCGCGGTGCAAGAACGAACACCTGAGTGCCCAGCGTCTTCGCATTGCGTGAGGGGATCCGAAGGGGGTTACGGCCTCGACCCTGTTGTCGCGGGGGGCGCTCATGCGGATCTGGATCAGTCTGGCCTACCTCAGCCTGGGGACGTCGCTCGTCAGCCTGGCGATCGCCAACGGCTCGTGGCTGCTCAATTCGCCCGCAGCCGGCTTGAGCCCGCGGGCCTACGCCGGCGGCGCGGTCATCGCGCTCCTCTACGCGATCACGTTTCTACTCTTCGACCTCGCGCAGCGACGCTGATCGGATGGCAACGGGTCAGTTCCGCATGGCCCGGACCTGCGTCTCGAACTTCGGGTCACGCTCCAGGCGGAACTCCCCGCCGCACTTGCTGCAGCGCCCATGCCAGGAGGCATCCTGCTGTCGCTCCAGGACGACGACCCCGCAGACTTCTTTGCGAGGAATCCGATGCAACGTGATGGCTATCTGTTGGCTGTCCGTGGCCATGTGTGTTCCCTTGCCGCGATATCTTGCCGCCGAACGGCTCCAGAATGCCACTGAAGGGGCATCCAGGTCAAGGGGAACGGGCGTGGGCGAGAGCGCGGAATGAGCCGCGAGCCGCGAGTCGCGAGCCGAGAAACGAGAGGCTGGGAAGCCGAGCTGCTGACCGCTGATGACTGACCGCTCGCGGCCGGGCCTCGTAGGCTGCTTCCGGGTGCGTCGGAGCAGATGGTCGGGAGGAAGGATGAAGCGCTACCAGGCAGTGCTCTTGGACATGTTCGATACGCTGGTCAACTTCCACTGGGATCGTCTGCCGCTGATCCAGCTAGACGGAAAAGACGTGCGGACGACGAGCCCACTGCTGTATGAATTTTTCAGGCCCGACTTTCCGAGTGTGTCCTGCGAGGACTTCTGCCGTGCCTTCGTGGGGGCGTCCCGGACGGTTCAAGAGCTCCGCAACCGGCATCATCGGGAGATCACGGCGCGCGAGCGCTTCCAGAGGTTCTTCGAGCAGTTGGGTATCCCGACCGGGCCCGACGCCGACCGTCTCCTGGAGGCGGGAATCGCGGAGCACATGCGACTGCTCGCCCGCGCCATGGAGTTCCCCGACGCGCATCGGGCCGTTCTGGAACGGCTGCACTCCCGCTTCCGGTTGGCCGTGGTCTCCAATTTCGACTACGCGCCCACGGTCAAGGCCGCCCTGCGGGCCGAGGGCATCCTGGATCGGTTCGAGACGGTGGTGGTCTCGGCGGACGTGGGGTGGTGCAAGCCTCGACCCGAGATCTTTGCCGAGGCGTTACGGCGGATGGGAGTGTCGGCGGCGGACGCGATCTTCGTCGGGGACACGCCTGAGGCGGACGTGCTCGGTGCGCAGGGCATGGGGCTGGATGTCATCTGGATCGATCGCGGAACCGCGCCGCTCCCGCCCGAGACGCCCGCGCCGACCCACACGGTGTCGAGTTTTTCAGGAATCGCCGACCTCTTCTGACAGGCTGCTGAAAAAGGCCCATCTGCGGCGTTGGCCCGCTCGGGCACTCGTTGCGGCGTACCTGGAGTACGCCTCACTCGGCCCATCGCGCGCCGCCTGCATCTGGGCCTTTTTGAGCAGCCTGAGGAGAACGGGTGTTTCCGCATTTTCCGGATGCTGGCGGGCGGAACCGCCTCCCGCTTGCATTTCTGGGCGTGTTGTAGTACCCGTATCCCCGGGTCGGACAAACTCGCAACCGAGAAGGAGGCGAACCATGGCACGGACAGGCAGGTGGCTGGCGGGGGTGGGTCTCGTCGCGTGCGTTCTGGCCGGGGTCCTGGGGACGACCTGGGCGCAGGGCAAGCCGGAGAACACCGTGGTGGTGTACTCGGCGGCCGACTCCGACATGGTGAACGCGGTGGCGGCGGCCTTCGAGAAGAAGTATCCCGGCATCAAGGTCTCCACCGTGGTGGCCGGCACGGGCGAGATCATCAAGCGCATGGAGGCCGAGAAAGATCGGCCGCTGGGCGACGTGGGCTGGAGCTTCGGACCGGAGGCGATCGGCGACAAGAAGGGGCTGTTCGAGCCGTACCTTTCCGCGGAGGCGTCCAACTTCTTCCCCGGTCAGGTGCCGGCGGACCGGGTGTGGTCGCCCTTCACCACGATGCCGTACGTGATCATGTACAACAAGAAACTGGTGAGCGAGGCGGAGAAGCCGAAGGCCTGGAAGGACGTTCTGGACCCGAAGTGGAAGGGAAAGGTCGCCTACGCCGATGCCTCGAAGTCCGGTTCGTCCTACACCTTGCTGGTCACCTGGCTGACCCTCTACGGGAAGAACGAGACCGGTTGGAAGTTCGTCGAGGATCTGCTCCGCCAGTGCAAAGTGCTGCCCAAGTCCAGCATGACCTACCAGGGCGTCGCGAACGGTGAGTACCCCATCGGGCTGACCTTCGAGCAGGCGGCCTTCGAATACCTGAAGGGCGGGGCGCCCATCGGCCTGATCTACCCCTCGGAGGGGACGGCCATCACGCTGGACGGCAGTGCCGTCATCAAGAACGCGCCGCACCCGAACGCGGCCAAGCTGTTCCTGGATTGGACCGTGTCGAAGGAGATGCAGCAGCTCATGGTGGAACGGTTCGGCCGCCGCTCGGTGCGGAAGGACGTGGGCTCGCCGGCCGGCCTGCCGGTCCTGGACCAGATCAAAGCCATCCAGTACGACCTGGACTATGCGGCCAAGACGCGCACCGAACTCCTCAAGCGGTTCCAGGATGCGTTGATCAAGACCCAGTGAGCGGGGCCGATTCGGCGATGCGATCGTCGGGGAAGCGAGGCGAGTCTGCCGCCTCGCTTCCCTTTTTGCGCGGGCAGGATGGGACACCATGACACGCGTCCAAGTCCAGGGGATCGTCAAGCGATTCGGGGAGATGCCGGCCATTGACGGCATCAGTCTGGAGGTCAGGCCGGGCGAACTGTTCACGCTGGTCGGTCCCAGCGGCTGTGGCAAGACCACGCTCCTCAGAATCATCGCGGGTCTCCTGGACCAGGATGCGGGCAGTGTCCTCTTCAATGAAGACCGGATGGACGAGGTTCCCCCCTACCTTCGCAACATCGGCGTCGTCTTCCAGAGCTACGCCATCTTCCCCCATCTCACGGTGGGCGAGAACATCGCCTACGGCCTGAAGGCGCGCCGCGTTTCGCCCGATCGGATTACCGCCAAGGTGGCGGAGGCGGGCCAACTGGTGCAACTTGAAGGCCTCCTGGACCGGATGCCCAGTCAGCTTTCCGGCGGGCAGCAGCAGCGGGTGGTCCTGGCCCGGGCGCTGGTGATCGAGCCGCGGCTGCTCCTGATGGACGAGCCGCTGTCCAACCTGGACGCGAAGCTGCGCGTCCAGATCCGCTCGCTCATCCGGGCCGTGCAACGTGAGCTCCAGATCACCACCATCTACGTGACCCACGACCAGGAGGAGGCTCTGGCCATCTCGGACACCATCGCGGTGATGGACCGGGGCCGGGTGCTCCAGGTGGGGAAGCCCTGGGAGCTGTACCTCAAGCCCGCCAACCGCTTCGTGGCGGACTTCATCGGCACCATGAACGTCTTCCGCGGTCGCGTGGAGGACGGTGCGCGCGGGCGAACTACGGGGGTTGGTGACGGGCTTCGGCGAACGCTGGCAGGTGCCCGCCGCAGGCGCGCCAGGGACGTCGATCTCGGTCGGGGTGCGGCCCGAGTCGCTCGCACTGGAGCCGGGCGCAAACGCCGGTGAGGCGTGGAACTCGGTCACGGGGACGGTCACCGAAGCGGCCTACCTGGGGGCGGTCGTCCGCTACGAGGTGCGGGTGGCGGACGGCCTCACCGTCACCGCCGACATCCACAATCCGGACTTCGCCGCCATCCGGCTGGTGGGGGACCGCGTGACGCTGTGGTTTGCCGCCAATCGGGCCGTCCTCCTGCCCGACCACGCGGGCGAGGCATAGGATGCGCGGCCGGCGCCGAGACCTCTGGTGGACCGTGACGGTCGCGGCCTTCCTCACGGTCCTGGCGTTCCTCGTCTATCCACTGGTCACCGTCCTCGTCACCAGCTTCAGCGGCGACGACAAGCGCTTCGTCCTGGCCGCCAACTATGAGCGCTTTTTCACCCACCGGTACTACTATTCCAGCATCATCAACAGCCTGTACTTGAGCACGCTCGCCACGCTGGGGGCGCTTCTCCTCGGCACGACGCTGGCCTTTGCCGTTGCCAGGTATCCGTTGCCCGGCAGGCCGTTCCTGCGCGCCGCGGCCAATCTGGCCCTCCTGTCGCCCCCCTTCATCGGGGCCTATTCCTGGGTCGTGTTGTTCGGTCGCATGGGGCTCGTGAACCGGATACTGGGGGAGTTCGGCTGGAGCCTGCCCACCATTTACGGCTGGCGCGGGATCCTGCTGGTCTTCATCGTGCAGTACTTTCCCTTCGTCTTCCTCCTGGTGTCGGCGGCGCTCCGGTCCGTGGATCAGTCCATCGAGGACGCGGCCCTGAGCCTGGGCTCCCCGCCCCGGCGGACGATCCGCACGGCCATCCTGCCCATCTTGGCCCCGTCGCTCACGGCCGGCGGCCTCCTGGTCTTCATGGGGACCATGGCCGACTTCGGCACGCCCATGATCATCGGCGAGGGCCTGCGCACGCTGCCCACGCTGATGTACGGGGAGTTCATGAACGAGCTGGGCGGCAACCCGGCCATGGCGAGTACGCTGGGGAGCCTGCTCATCCTGGTGAACACCGTCGCGCTGATGGCGCAGCGCTACTACGCCTTCCGCAAGGCCTACAACGTGGTCTGCATCCAGCCGCTGCAGGTGAAGCGCACCAGCCGCGGGCAGCTCCTCCTGCTGACCGTATTCGCCTACGCGGTGGTGATCGTGGCCCTCATCCCGGCCCTCACCATCATCATCTCCTCGTTCATGCCGACCAAGGGCCCGGTGATGTACGCGGGCTTCAGCCTGCAGAGCTACCAGACCATCTTCTTCCGGATCCCGCGCGCCATCGCCAACACCTTCGGTCTCACGGCGCTGGCCGTGGTCCTGGACGTGTTCCTGGGCGTGCTCGTGGCCTATCTCTTGGCGCGGCGCCGATCGCGGGCCCACGCGATTCTGGACAGCCTGATCATGCTGGCCTACGCGATCCCGGGTACGGTGGTCGGGGTAGGGCTGATCGTGGTCTACAACCGGCCGCCGGTCGTCCTGACGGGCACCTGGGTCATCCTCCTGGTGTCCTACTTCATCCGGCATCTCCCGTACCCGGTGCGCTCCTGCACGGCCATGCTCCAGCAGATCGACATCCGGGTGGAGGAGGCCTCGGTCAGTCTGGGTGTGCCGCCGTTCCGCACGTTCGTCAAGGTGACCATCCCCCTGATGTTTCCCGCCATCATCTCCGGGGCGGCGCTGGCGTGGATGACCACCATCGGTGAGCTCAGCTCCAGCATCCTGCTCTACTCGGGTCCCTGGGCCACCATGTCCGTCGCCATCTTCACCGAGGTCTTCAGCAACCACTTCGGGACCGCCTCGGCCCTGGCCTCGATCCTGATCGTGGCGGCCTTCGTGCCGCTGTTCCTGACCTATCGAGTGCTGGGGGAGCGCGGAGCGCTCGGGGTGTGAGGAGCGGACCATGCCGGACGGATTCCGCCGGACCTTGCTCCGGCTCCTGGGACGAATGCCCGCGCGGTGTGCCCTCCGCGCCTCGACGTATGGAGCGTGTGCCGTTTCCCGGGGGGGTCCGGGAGAAGGTCAGCTACGACGGTGGAGCGCGGGGACCGGGTGCACGCCTACCTGTTCCTTCCCGACGCGCCCGGCCCCCATCCCGCCGTCCTCTGCGTCCACCAGCACAACCGCGAATTCCATCTGGGGAAGAGCGAGCCGGCGGGCCTGGCCGGGAATCCGGAGCAGGCGTACGCCCTGGAGCTGGCCCGGCGCGGCTACGTGACGCTGGCGCCGGATGCGATCGGGTTCGAGGAGCGCCAGCATCCGGTCCTGCGGGGTCAGGACTACGAGCGGTTCGAGGCCACCAAGCGGCTGACCGAGGGGTCGTGTCTCCAGGCGAAGATGCTCTGGGACCTGATGCGTGGCCTCGACTATCTCACCGACCCGGAGAGAGGTGGACCCGCGCCGGGTCGGCTGTCTCGGACATTCGCTGGGGGGACAGGAGACGCTCTTCCTCTCCGCCGTGGACCGACGGGTTGCGGCGGCGGTGTCGAGCTGCGGGTTCAGCAGTTACCAGGCGATCTTCGACGCCGCGATCAATCACAACTTCGCCGCGTACGTGCCGGGACTGCTGCGCCATGGGGGCGTGGGGCGTGTCCTTGGCCTGGTGGCGCCGCGACCGTTCCTGGCCCTGGCGGGGCGCGACGATCCCATCTTTCCCCTGGCCGGCGTCCGGGCCACCGTGCGCGCCGCGCGGGGACCGTATGCGAGGGCGAAGGATCGCCTGCGGCTCCGGGTCTTTCCGGGGGGCCACGGCTTCTCGGCCGCCATGCGGGGGGCCGCCTACGCCTGGTTCGACCGCTGGCTTTGTGCGGGAGGATCGTGATGGAACAGGACTCGGCAATTCGGCTGATCATCAGCGACTTCGGGGGCGTCATCTGCACCTACGACTACCGGATCTTCTGCGGCCGGCTGGCTGAGCGGATCGGCAAGAGCGCCGACGAGATCTACGCGGCGGTGTACGGCAACGACCTGCAGACCGAGTTCGAGCGAGGGCGGTTGTCCGGACCGGAATACCACCGGAAGGTGATGGGGCTCTTCGGGGTGGACATGCCGTATGCCGAATTCTTCCGGATGTACGGGGACATCTTCACCGAGATCCCGGCCACGTGCGACCTGCTGCGCCGGCTGCGTACGCGGTACCCCCTCTACCTGCTCTCCGACACCAACGAGATCCACTTCGGCTATGTCCGGCAGACCGTCGACGTGCTCCAAATCTTCGAGGCGTTCATCGTGTCGTACGAGGTCGGCGCCATGAAGCCGGACCCGCCGATTTATCAGGAGGCAGTGCGTCGGTCGGGCATCCCGGCGGAGGCCTGCGTCTTCATCGACGATCGGCCCGGAAACGTCGAGGGGGCGAAGCGGGTGGGGATGCACGCCGTTCAGTTCCACTCCCCGGAGCAATGCGCCGCCGACCTCGCCCGGCTGGGGGTGGTCATTCCGTGAACGACGGATACGAAGATCCTGGACGGGCACATGCACCTCCTCACGGCGGAGACCCAGCGAGAGGAACTGGCGTGGCTGCCGGCCGGGTCGCCCCGCGTGGCGGCGGCGGCGCGGGCGCGACGCGAGCGGTACGAGCGGGAGCAGGCCATCGCGTCCGCCGTACCCACCGACGAGCCAGTGGAGAGCGCAGCCGCGCGCTGGGCGGCAGAGCTGGATCGGCACGGCGTGGCCGCCGCGGTCGTCCTGGCCCTGGCCCCCAGACCCGACGCATTGCGTCGTTTCGCGGCCTGCCGCCCCGACCGGTTTTTCGCCTTCACCTTCGTGAACCCCTGGGAGGCCGATGCGCCGGCGGTTCTGGAGGAGGACGTTCGGCGGCGGGGCTTTCGCGGGTTGAAGCTCTATCCCTCCATCCAGCAGTTCCACGCCCACGACGAGCGGGCCTATCCGGTGTACGAGCGGGCCGAGGCCCTGGGCATCCCGATCGTGTTTCACTTCGGCGTCACGCTGGACTACCGATCCGACCTGCGCTACTCGAATCCTCTCGACCTGCACCCGGTGGCCCGCGACTTTCCGGAGTTGCCCCTGATCGTGGCCCATGCCGGGGCGGGCTTCTTCCGCGAAACCCTCTTTCTCGCCTACCATTGCGCCAACGTCCATGCGGATACCTCCGGTTCGGGAACGTGGATGCGGTACCTGCCGCAGCCGTTGACCCTGCCGGCAGTGCTGGAGCGGCTCCTGGACGTCTTCGGTCCGCGACCGGATCCTCTTCGGCACGGATTCGCGCCACGCCGCGGAAGGCTACCGGCACTGGCTGTCTGCGATCGCACCGGGAGGCGCTGGAGGCGCTCCAGGTGTCGGACGCAGGACGCCGGGCCATCCTGGGGGGGAACATGGCCCGGCTGCTTCGGATACCGTGGTGAGCGCATGAGCGGGCTGGACGTGGTCGCGGTCGGAGAGCTCAATCCGGACCTGATCCTGGACGGCATCGCCGGCCCGCCGCGGTTGGGCCGGGAGATCCTGGCGGAGCGCGCGACCTTCACCTTGGGCAGCTCGACGGCCCTCTGCGCCGCGAACCTGGCGGCCCTGGGCCTTTCGGTGGGGATCGTGGGCAAGGTCGGGGCCGACCCGTTCGGCGATTTCGTGGTCCAGGCGCTGTCCGCGCGAGGCATCGACGTCGGCCACGTGATCCGAGATGCCTCCGTGCGCACCGGGGTCACGGTGTCCCTGGCCTACCCGGAGGACCGCGCCATGGTGACCTACCCCGGCGCCATGGCGCACCTGTCGGCGGCGGAGCTGGACCTGGGTTACCTGACGTCGGCGAGACACGTGCACGTGTCGTCCCTCTTTCTCCAGCGGGCGCTGCAGCCCGGATGCGCCGCGGTGTTCCGGCAGCTACGGACGCGCGGCCTGACGGTGTCGCTCGACCCCGGCTGGGATCCGGCCGAGGCGTGGGACGCGGGGATCGAGGGCCTGTACGGCGACCTGGACATCTTGTTCGTGAATCGGGTCGAGGCGACGGCGTTGGGGAAGGATCCCGAGTGGCGGCGGGCGGCCACCCGGCTCGCAGCGCGGGTGCCTCTGGTGGCCGTGAAGCGCGGCCCGGACGGCGCGAGCGTCATCCGGGGTGGCGTGTGGCAGGACCATCCGGGGTTCTCGGTGAAGGCGGTGGACCCCACGGGTGCGGGCGACGCCTTCAATGCGGGGTTCCTGTTGGGGTACCTGAACGGGTGGCCGGTGGAAGCGTGCGCCACCTGGGCGAACGCGTGCGGGGCGTTGACCGTGGGCCGGCCGGGCGGCAGCGGCGCCTTTGCCGGCCGGACCGAGGTGGAGGGGTTCATCCGGTCCCAGGCGGGATGGGCAGGCTGCTAAAAGGCCCATCTGCGGCGTTGGCGCGCTACGCTACGGCGTACCAGTACGCCTACCCCTAGGGACGCCTTGCATCTGGACCTTTTTGAGCAGCCTGAGTGAAAGCGTGTTTTTCAGCATCCTGTTTAGGGGTGGGCGGCAGGTCCGAGAGGTCGGCCCTCCTCCCCCTCACCCCGATTCCCTTCCAAGAAAGGACGTTTCATCATGCGAGGTGCACTGACGCTTCGAGAGATCCAGGATCAACCGTTGGCGTGGGCGGCGGCGCTCCAGCGCTTCGAACGGGATACCGCACGGGTGAACCGACTCTTCGAGAAGCGGCCTCCCGACGCCGCGGTCTTCACGGGGTGCGGATCGTCCTACTATCTCTCGATGACGGCCGCGGCGGTCTTCCAGGAGATCACCGGCCTACCGGCCAAGGCCGTACCGGCGTCGGAGATCCTGCAGTTCCCCGACAGCGTGTTCGCGCAGGACTCGTCACCCGTGCTGGTGGCCGCGTCGCGGTCGGGGACCACCACCGAAACGGTCCGCGCCGTGAAGGCGGCCCGCCGCCGGGGTATCGCCACGCTGTGCCTCACGTGCGCGGCGCGAAGTCCGCTGGCGCTGGCGGCGGATGCGACGCTCTGCGTCGCCGAAGGGCGGCGAGCGCAGCGTGGTCATGACCAAGTCGTTCAGCAGCCTGTTGCTGCTCGGGCTCGCCCTGGCCGCGGAGCGGGGCGGGGACGAGCGGCTGCGGTGCGAGCTGCAGCGGCTGCCGGCGCTGGGGAAGCGGGCGCTTCGGACCGCGATCCCGCTGATGCGGGACATCGGTACGACCGCCGCTCGCTTCGTGTTTCTCGGCGCCGGGCCGGCCCACGGCATCGCCTGGGAGGCCATGCTGAAGATGACCGAGATGGCCCAGCGGACGGCGGTGGCGTATCATCCGCTGGAGTTCCGGCACGGGCCGATCGCCGTCGCGGGACCGGGGACGGTGGCCGTGGTGTTCGGGACCGAGGCCGGGGCTCGCCTGGAGGCGGCCCTGATCCGGGACCTGCGGCGACTCGGGGCCACGGTGGTGGTCCTGCGGGACGACGGGCGGGCCGCCGCCGAGGCCGACGTGGACGTGACGCTGGGGATCGGCCTGTCCGATGCCGCCCGGTCGATCCTCTACCTTCCCTTCGCCCAGGCGCTGGCGTACTGGCGGGCCGTCGGAGCCGGCCTGGACCCCGATCGGCCGCAGCATCTGACGGCGGCCGTCCACCTGTGAGCGGGTTGCGGAGCCGTTGCGATACCCATTCACGTACGGCGCCTTGTTCCGGACTCGGCTGGTCGACAGCTTGCGCCGCCGGCGCGTTGACGATGAGCGCGTCTAGCGGGATACCCTCGACCTGGGTCGGCGCTGGGGCAATGGCGGCCGACCGGGGAGGGGGCGGACCGATGGATGGAATCTCTCGCAGGACGCTTCTCAAGGCAGGTGTCGCCATGGCGGTGACGGCAGGAACGGCCCGAGCAGCGACGTCTCCGGTATATCTGGTGCGAACGACCGATCGGGCGGACGGCATCCGCCGGGGACTGGCGACGCTTGGGTTTGCCCGCGGTCCGCAGGCAAGCGCGTGGTCATCAAGCCGAACTTCAACAGCGCCGACGCGTTCCCGGCCTCGACGCACCCGGACACGCTGGGCGCGCTCGTGCGGCAGCTCCAGGCGGGCGGCGCCGGCGAGATCGTGGTGGCCGACCGGAGCGGCATGGGCGACACCCGCGGCGTCATGGAGCGCAAGGGGGTCTTCGCCCATGGCCGGCCAGCTCGGTTTCCGCGCCGTCGTCCTGGACGAGACGCGCGGCGGAGGGCTGGGCGGACGAGCGTCTGCCCGGCGGCCACTGGTCCCGCGGGGTGTTGTTCCCCCGCCTCTTCCAGGAGGCGGACCTCCTCGTCCAGACCTGTTGCCTGAAGACGCACCGGTACGGCGGACACTTCACCATGTCGCTCAAGAACTCCGTGGGGATGGTGGCCAAGTACTCGCCCCGCGACAACTACAACTACATGGGAGAGCTGCACGGATCGTCCTACCAGCGGCAGATGATCGCGGAGATCAACCAGCTCTACCGGCCGGCCATGATCGTCCTCGACGGCCTGGAGGGCTTCACCGACGGCGGCCCGGAGAGCGGCACGCTGGTCAAGCCGCAGGTCATGCTCCTGGGGGCCGATCGGGTGGCGGTGGACGCGGTGGGCGTGGCCATCCTGCGGATGCACGGCGGGAACGCGACCATCTCGCGCGGCCGGGTCTTCGATCAAGAGCAGATCGCCCGCGCGGCGCGGCTGGGCCTCGGGGCCCGGGGCGCGGACCAGATCGACCTCGTCACCGACGATCCGGAAAGCCGGAAGATCGCTGATCGCGTTCGGGACGCGCTGAAGCAAGGGTAGAACGACATGGCCCGCGCCAGAGAGGCGCGGGCCATGGTCATCACCGCCAAGTTGTCCAACCTACGGCCGGTAGTAGGCTCCCACGCACAGGACCACGAATCCCGCCACCCCGACGATCGTCTTCACGATCTGCAGCGCCGATCCCTGTTCGGCGGGGAAGAAGAACCAGGGGATCACGATCATGAGACCGCCGGCCACCATGACGCCGATGGAGGCGTTCTTCGACAGCCGCTTCTTTGGTCCGAGCTCCTTCTGGGTCGTTTCCTCGCTCATGGCTTCTCTCCTCCATGGAATCCCAAGCGCTGCGCGGGCGAACTCGCGCCCGGCGCCACCGTTCATTGTGAAAAGCGACAGGTCAGGAGAGTGGCGATGCGGCTAGAAACGGCTCACCCGAGTCGCTCGGGTCGCGCGCAGCGAGAGTGGTGCGACGGAAGGAAACGCCGAGGAAGCGCATGAGAGGTCGAGGGACGGCTGGAGCATGGGTCGGATGGCGCGAGTCCGCTCGACCCAAGACGGATGACCGTTCCGGTCCGGTTTCGGGAAGGTCACGCGATTGGAGTGGGCCTGTTTTTCCAGCCGGACGAGGGCGGCAGCCCCCAGCGCCGCTAGGGGAAATCTCGGGGGCGCGAAGGGTGACTGACGCGGCGCCATCTGCCGGCGCGATGGGAGGGCACACGGCAGACGCGGCGACCAGCGCCAGTGACGAGTCCGGCCAAGATCCAGCGGCCCACGAGCACGTTACGCAGGCTCCGACAGAGCATTCGAGATGGCCTCCAGCGAAACAACACCGCAAGCTATACGCCGTCGGATGCAAGAAGTCAATGGAGGA
>CAVOIV010000021.1:0-97983 GCA_963695995.1 uncultured Methylomirabilota bacterium | reverse complement strand
CAACCGTCCAAGTCGGAGAAGGGATTCCGGGCTCTGAAATCCGTTTTGCACAAATATGGGTCCCTTCCCCCGGCACCAACCCTCATAAAGTGAGCCCCGCGGGAGAAGCTGAGTCCTGGAACATCCAGAAAACGTGCCCGCGCGCAGGTCTAGGCCACTCGAAAAATCCCCCGAATCTCAACCTTCCAAAGGCCAACGAATCCCGTTGGGGATCCGAACCCGCGCTTGACCGCCGATATGGGGCGCGCCCGGGCAATATGGCGCTGAGAGCCAGCCGCCATGGATAGGTGACCCAAGAATATTTCTCAGAAAATCTTTGGCGTGTTGGCATGCGGAATGACTGGATTCCGCCCGTTACTCCAGGCTCGCCTTTCCCGATGATCCTGCCTGAGCCAGCGCCCGCGCGCTCGATCCCTCGCTGCTCCATTCGGATGCAAGCAGGTGTGGTGCAGGGTCTTTCCGGTTTCGGGATTCTTGCTGCGACCTCGTTCGTGAATGGACAGACCGCAGGGCCGGCCATGCGCTTCCCTCCGCTTCGTTCCGGCCCGTCGACTGCCACCCGCCGCTTTGGCAGCCGCCCCCACCCCGCCTGACTATCGAGAGCCTCACCGGGGAACGCGGGTCAGATCCGTCCGGTTGTCCCAACCGACAATGGGGGCAATGACTTGTGCCGCAATTCGCGGCCAGCGCGACTACCCGGACCACTCGGTACACTCCTTGCACTCTATTCACGTCACGGCGTCCCGAGCCAGGTTACAAACTTCGTCGGTGTTACCGTGTCAGGGAGGACTGCGATGGAAGCGACGATGGCGAAGCCGACCCCGTACCCTCGACTTGTCTCCCTGCTCGTGGCCCTTGTGGGGTGTGTGGTGGTCGCAATCCCGATTGTCTACCCGCTGACGGAACCCGCCCCCCTCCTTCTCATCGGCTCGGGCGTCACCGTCGTCGCCCTCGGAGGCTTCCTGTTCTTCTCGATCTGACGGGAGCACCCCTGGTGAGCCTCGCCGTTTCCAGTTGCGCGGGGGTTGGTTGCAGGGGCATTTTTCGACTGCCACTAAAGTGCCACCTGTAGAGCCCTTTCCGGCCCCTTTCTGCCACCTGTGGCGGTCTTGCATCACTACAGCTAACTGATGAAAAAAGAAGGGCAAGCCCTGTTTTTCAGAGCTTGCCCTTATGGTGGCGGAGGCGTGTGGGAATCGAACCCACCCAGCGCGGGTTAGGCGCTACGCTGGTTTTGAAGACCAGGAGGGCCACCAGGCCCAATCCGCCTCCGACTCGTTAAATAATACCTCTTACTGGCGCTCGATGATCCCCGCACAAGCCGTGACGTTTTTGAACATTTCCCTCGCATCCAGATGCTGATTCTTACCTCGGGACGCGCTCCAAAAAATAGAGAATCCGAGCTGAGATGTCTAGGTAATTCTCTCAGTTCCCTGAAGACGGTCTCAACGAACAAACGGCCGGGGACCCATCGAAGAGAGGAAACACCTCCGATATTTCTCCGCAGGAATTCCTCCTGGTACCGCTCCCAGTTGTCCCGAATGTCCTCCTCCGCCAGACTCATGACTTCACCGGGCGGAAGTTCGAGAAACTGTTTCCGTTTTCGAGGGTCAACACCGCATCGCATCCGAGGCGGAAATGCTGCTAGACATGCGCTCGGTGGATATGCGATGCTTAGCCGACCTCGAGCGGAAGGCGCTGGCGATCGTCGAGCGACGAGCGAAGGACGGGGACGGCCAGGCCAAGCTGGAACTGGGGGGGACCGGCCTGCTGGGGTGACTCCGACGAACCATCCGCCGGTCCAGACCTGTACGGCCATCTACCGGGCGTTCGGGATCAAGACCTCCAGCAAGGCCACCGGCACGGAGGCAAACGTGTCGCTCTCGATGGGCATTCCCGCCGTGTACGTTTCCGTCACGTCGGGGGAGAGCGAGCATCGGTGGGATGAGTTCATCGAGACGGCGCCGCTCGCGACCGGGATCAAAGCTCTCCTGCTGATACTGCTGGCGGTCACGCGGACGAGGTAGCAAGGGGCGGCGCGCGCGGGCGGCTCTGGGCAAGGAGGGGGCATCTTATGGACACCGAAGTCCTCACACATCCCCGGCATCAGCCACAGTCGTATGTCGTCGGCGCTCTGCTGACGCTGTGGAGCAGCACGATCGGGAAGAAGATCGTCATGTCGCTCACCGGGATTGTCATGATGACCTTCGTCCTGGTGCACACCTACGGGACGCTCAAGATCTTCAAGGGCGAGCAGGTGTTCAACGACTACGCCGTCTGGCTTCGAGAGGTCGGCCACCCGTTCCTACCCCATGGCGGCGCGCTCTGGATCACCCGGATCGCCCTGCTCGGGGCGGTGTCGCTGCACATGCTGGCGGCCTGGCAGGTGACGCGGAGGAGCTGGGCGGCGCGTCCGACCCGCTACGAGGAGAAGGAGCCGGTGTTGTCCACCTACGCGTCCCGGACGATCCGCTGGGGCGGGGTCGTCATCGCGCTCTTCGTGGTGTACCACGTCCTCCACTTCACCTTCGGGGCGGTCGGCTACGGGCCGGGCCAGTACTCGCCGACGTCAGTGTACCGCAACGTCGTCATCGGCTTCTCCGTCTGGTACGTGTCGGCCTTCTACATCCTTGCCCAGCTCTTCCTGGGGCTCCACTGGTATCACGGAGGCTGGAGCATCCTGCACACGCTCGGCGTGGCGACCGCCTGGGGCGACCGGGTCTACTGCGACGGTGGGTGGCCTGATCGCGCTGGGTGTGACGCTCGGGAACATCTCGGTGCCGGTCGCCGTCCTGGCCGGCCTGATCAAGTAAGGAGGGGTGTCTGCGATGAGTGCACAGACGACGACAGACGCCGCAACCGCTTCCCGGTTGAATGCCAAGATCCCGCCCGGTCCGATCGATCAGAAATGGAGCCGGCACAAGTTCGACCTGAAGCTCGTCAATCCCGCCAATCGGCGCAAGTACACCATCCTGTTTGTCGGCACCGGCCTGGCCGGTGCCTCCGGGGCCGCCTCGCTGGGGGAACTTGGGCTTCAACGTGCGATGCTTCACGTACAACGACTCCGCCCGGCGGGCGCACTCCATCGCCGCCCAGGGTGGGATCAACGCCGCCAAGAACTACCGGAACGACGGCGACAGCGCCTGGCGCCTCTTCTACGATACCGTGAAAGGCGGGGACTTCCGCGCCCGCGAGGCCAACGTCTACCGGCTGGCCGAGCTGTCCGTCCGGATCATCGATCAGTGCGTGGCCCAGGGCGTGCCGTTTGCCCGAGAATACGGGGGCCTGCTGGACACCCGATCGTTCGGCGGCGCCCAGTTGTCCCGGACCTTCTACGCCCGTGGGCAGACGGGCCAGCAGCTCCTCCTGGGCGCCTACCAGGCGTTGCAGCGGCAGGTGGCGGCCGGCACGGTGTCGGTTGAGACCCATACCGAGATGCTGGACGTGATCGTGGTGGACGGGCGCGCCCGCGGGATCGTGACCCGGAACCTGCGGACGGGGCAGATCGAGACCCACCTGGGCGACGCCGTGGTCCTGTGCACCGGCGGCTACGGCAACGTCTTCTACCTCTCCACGAACGCCAAGAACTGCAACGCCACAGCGATCTGGCGAGCCCACAAGCGCGGGGCCTTCTTCGGCAATCCCTGCTACACCCAGATTCACCCGACCTGCATTCCCGTGAGCGGCGAGTACCAGTCCAAGCTCACACTGATGAGCGAATCGCTCCGAAACGACGGCCGCGTCTGGGTCCCCAAGCGGAAAGGGGACGCCCGCGCCCCGCACGAGATCCCCGAGGACGAGCGCGACTACTACCTGGAGCGAAAATACCCGAGCTTCGGCAACCTGGCGCCCCGCGACATCGCGTCCCGCGCCGCCAAGGAGGTCTGCGACGAGGGACGCGGGGTCGGCAGCACGGGGTTGGGCGTCTACCTGGACTTCCGCGACTCCATCCAGCGCCTGGGAGAGCAGGTGATCCGCGAGCGGTACGGCAACCTCTTCGAGATGTACGAGCGGATCACGGGCGAGGACGCGCTACAAGGTGCCGATGCGGATTTACCCCGCCGTGCACTACGTCATGGGCGGGTTGTGGGTGGACTACAATCTGGAGTCCACCATCCCCGGCCTCTTCGTCGGCGGCGAGGCCAACTTCTCGGATCACGGCGCCAACCGGCTGGGCGCCAGCGCGCTGATGCAGGGGCTGGCCGACGGCTACTTCATCCTCTCGGCGACCATCCCGGATTACCTCGCCCGCACCAAGCTCCACGAGATCCCTGTCGATCACCCCGAGGTGCGTCGCGTGGAAGCCGAGGTGCGCGACCGGATCGCCCGCCTGCTCGCCATCAAGGGGAAGCGCACGGTCGACTCGTTCCACCGGGAGCTGGGCCTTCTCATGTGGAACCACTGCGGGATGGCCCGGAACGAGGCCGGCCTGCGCAAGGCGCTGGAGCGCATCCCGGCGCTGCGCGAGGAGTTCTGGCGCAACGTCCTGGTCGTGGACGGAAGCGATACCGTGAACCAATCGCTGGAAAAGGCCGGCCGGGTGGCCGATTTCCTGGAGCTGGCCGAGTTGATCTGCGTCGACGCGCTGCATCGCCGGGAGTCGTGCGGCGGTCACTTCCGCGAGGAGAGTCAGACGGAGGATCACGAGGCCAGGCGGGACGATGAGCGACTTCTGCTATGTGGCCGCATGGGAGCACACGGGCGACCTCGGCACCCCGGCACTGCACCGGGAGCCGCTGGTCTTCGAAAACATCGCGCTATCGGAGCGGAGCTACAAATGAACCTCTCTCTCAAAATCTGGCGACAACGGAACGCGCAGGATCCCGGACACTTCGAGACGTACGAGGCCAAGAACGTCAGCCACGAGATGTCGTTCCTGGAGATGCTGGACGTCGTCAACGAGGGGCTGACCCTAAGCGGCAAGGACCCCATCGTGTTCGAGCACGACTGCCGAGAGGGGATCTGCGGCTCGTGCGGCTTCGTGATCAACGGCCGGCCGCACGGCCCCTGGCAGAGGACGACAGTCTGCCAGCTTCACATGCGGGCCTTCAAGGACGGCGACCACCTGATCATCGAGCCGTGGCGGGCGGCCGCCTTCCCTGTGATCAAAGATCTGATGGTGGATCGGAGCGCGCTCGACCGGATCATCCAGGCCGGCGGATTCATCGACGCCCCGACCGGCTCGGCGTCGGACGCCAACGCCATCCTGGTGCCGAAAGAGAAATCGGAGCTTGCCTTCGACGCCGCCGCCTGCATCGGCTGCGGGGCCTGCGTGGCGGCCTGCCCGAACGCCTCGGCCATGCTCTTCACCGCCGCGAAGATCTCGCACCTCGGCCTGTTGCCCCAGGGCCAGCCGCGCCGGTCCCGCCGCGTCCTGGACATGGTGGCGCGGATGGACGCGGAGGGATTCGGCGGCTGCACCAATCACGGCGAGTGCGAAGGTGCCTGCCCGAAGCAGATCCGCATGCACTTCATCGCCGGCATGAACCGCGACCTGCTGACCGCCAGCCTCTGGCGCCCGCGATTGGAGGGCCCGCTTCACACACTGGCTGAAGCGTAGCAGGATGCTGAAGAACCCGTTTTCGCCCAGGCGGCTCAAAAACGTCCAGATGCAAGGCGGCGCGCGAGGTGGGTGCGGGGGACGTTTTTAGGACCTCTTGGCCCTTCCTTTTTCCTTCTCTGTCTCCTTGTCCTTCTCCGAACCCGGGGTTTCGCCTTTGGTCCGTTTCACGAAGTTCTTGATCAGTTCGGCATCCGCCGGGGTCAGGTCCGCGAACTTGACGCCCATGCCGGCGGGAAACGCGCTCTGCGGCGACGAGTTCACCCACACCACCATCCCCGGGATGTCGAACCGATGGTCAACGCCCGGGAGGGTGAATCGCAACCGAACTCTCTGGTTGAGCTCGTGCGGCTTCGGTGTCCGGATGAAGACGCCTCCCCCGCTGATGTTTCGCGTGTACGCGGTCACGAACTCCTGCAGCGTTCGGTAGTGAATCTCGATCTCGACTTCGACGTCGATGCGCGGGTCTTGTCTCCGTTCTTCCATTGGTCTCCCTGGTGTGCGCCCCCAAGCCACGTGTTCCTGTCACGCTAGCAAACGGCACCCAAGAACACAACCAGAACCCCCACCGTATCGTCCTGTGAGCGGACCGGCCGCGGCCGGTGACACCATCCGGCAATGCGCGGCTACTCTTCGTTCGGCGGCGCCACCATCGCGATTGCGCCCCCCGTGCCGCTTCGGTATCATGCGCCCAACGGAGGAGACGGATCATGCTGACTGCCATACCGGGAATTCGGGTCGGACACGGGACGGACGACGGTCGGCTGCACGGGGTGTACGGTCATTCTGTGTCCGGAGGGCACGGTCGGCGGGGTAGACATCCGCGGCTCCGCGGCCGGCACGAGGGAGATGGACGCGCTGTACCCCATGCACCTCGTCCCCTCCGTGCATGCCGTCCTATTTGCCGGAGGGTCCGCCTTCGGCCTGGATGCGGCCGGCGGGGTCATGCGATACCTGGAGGAACGAGGTGTGGGCTTCGACGTCCAGGTCACGCGGGTACCCATCGTCCCCGCGGCGATCCTTTTCGATCTGCGCCTGGGCGACGCGGCGGCCCGGCCGGACGCGCGCATGGCCTACGCCGCGTGTCAGGCAGGCGACCTCCGGTCCATTCCCGGAAGGCTGCGTTGGCGCGGGGACCGGGGCCACGGTGGGGAAACTGTTCGGCGTATCCCAAGCAATGAAGTCCGGTCTGGGATCGGCGGCGCTGGAGGTATCGGGAGGGGTGAAGGTGGCGGCGCTGGTTGCGGTCAACGCCTTCGGCGACGTCCGCGATCCCGCCACGGGCACCCTGCTAGCGGGGGCGCGGACGACACCGGAGAGTTTTCGCCTTGCGAATACCGCCGCGTCCATGCGCGACGGCGTCCGCCCCGTAGGGTATAAAGCGGAGAACACGACATTGGCCGTGGTCGCGACCAACGCCCGCCTCACCAAGCTCCAGGCAACCAAGCTGGCCCAGACGGCGCAGCACGGCCTAATACGCGCGATATGTCCCGTCCACACCACGTTGGACGGCGATCTGGTCATCGCCCTGGCGACCGGCGTCGTGGAGGCGGAGCCCAATACCCTGGGCCTCGCCGCCGCCGACGTGGTGGCCGAGGCGATCGTGCGGGCCGTCAAGGCGGCGACATCCCTCGGGGGGCTTCCTGCCTGGCGGGACCTGGAAGGGGACTCCGGCTCCTAACGACATTTGCTCAGGTTGACAGCAGGCACTAAACGGGGGAGGAGCGAGAAAATCCGTCGCGGGGGAGAAAGAAATCAGGAACAAGCAAGCTCAGGGCCTAAACGCTCCGATCGCGGCTCCTGGCTCTCCGGTCTCGGCTCTCCACTCTCCTTCAGGCTTTCTTGGAGTCGTCATCCTTCTTCGGCGTCACGTCGATGGCGTCCTTCCCGGCCACCGAATCCTTGAAACCGCGAATCGCCTTCCCCAGCCCGGACCCGATGTCTCCCAGACGACTGGCCCCGAAGATCAAGATGACGATCACCAGGACGATCGCGAGTTCCGGTAGTCCCAACCCAAACATGGCACTTCTCCTCGCCGAAAGGCGGTCAGCAGTCAGCGTTAACACTCAGCCAGGGCATGCGGCCCCGCGATACACGTCTCACGGGAACCTCTCGAACGCCCAAAGCCGGTTGCCACTCTGCAGCAAGTCGGTAGCATCGCCCAGGTCCGACCCTGTGTCAATGGAAAAGGGGCACGGACGCCACGGTCAGCCGTCGGTTATCAGAGAAGACCTGGCACCCCCTGCGTGTTCGCCCGCGCCGCTGCTACTTGTAGGGAACGCGTTCGTCACCCTGGCGCCGCGTGATCCGGCTCGCATCGAGGTGCTCCAGGTACGGGATGGCGTATTTCCGCGAGAGACCGAACAGTTCCTTCATGGTACCCACGTTGATCGTCGGATGCGTGCCGAAGTGTGCCAGGACGCGATCTCGCATGGCCCGATGGCTCTCCGCGTGGAGGAACAGCTCGTCCCCCACCCGAATGAGGGTCCCGTCGTCCACCAGACGGCGGAAGACGGCCTGAGCGAGCTTGCGCTCGGCCTTGAGCCCACTCAACACCGCCTCCGGTGCGGGAGGCTGCCATCCGGCATCCCGGAATGCCGCGGCAATCTTCCCCTTGATCTCCTCTTCCGCTGCCGACAGGGTCGGGCGATGGCCGGCCAGTCGAACCTTGTCGCGCTCGACCGCGATCTGCGCGGCGATGGTCAGGCGCCCCAACATCCAGACGAACGTGGCAGACGGTAACTGGTCGGGCAACTTGCTGCGCAACTCCTCCTTCGCCAGACCGTCTTTCAGCGGCTCCTTGGCGTGGAATTCGGCCAGGCGGTTCAGGATGTCGGCCTGGAGCGCGTCCACGCGGTCGACGTGGAGTGTCCCGTCGCCCTCCTTGGTCCCGACCCGAACGGCCCGCCCGATCTCGACGAGTTCCCGCAACGACTCGGCCACGATCGCCTCATCCAGGTCGCTCCGCGCGCGAAGCGCCTCGGGCGTCATGGGCGCGAACCCGGCGGCCAGCAGGTGCCGTTCGATCCGTTCCGTCGGCCGGCCCTGTTCCAGGATCCGCAGGTGCGCGACGAGCTTGGCGCGCGTCCGGCGGGATCTCGGCGGGTTGGGGTCCAGGATGCTGCCCCCGCCGATCGTGACGGCGGGCGAGTAGCTCCGGATGACGAACCGATCGCCGGGCAGGGCGGCCGACGGCGTCTCCAGCCGGAAATGGACGTAGGACCGGCCCCCCGGCTGAAGTTCCTCGCCCTCCAGGATCACCACCCGGGCGAGGAGCTCGCTGGTTCCCAGGTGGAAGCGCACCCGCGCGCGGTTACCGAGCGGCCGGGGGGCATCCGCCAGGAGCGACAGCGTCGCCTCGAACGAGGGCGACGGACACAGCGTGCCGGGAAGGCACAGGACATCTCCCCGCGCGATCTCCGCCACCTCCAGCTCCGGCACGTTCACCGCGGTTCGCTGGCCGGCCTCCGCCCGTTCCACCGTCTCGCCATGCACCTGGAGCCGCCGCACCCGGGATCGGAGATCTCTCGGAAGTATCGCCACCTCATCCCCGACGGCGAGGCTGCCGCTCCACAGCGTGCCGGTGACCACCGTCCCGAACCCCTTGATGCTGAACACGCGATCCACCGGGAGCCGGAGAATCCCCTGCGTGCGCTTGGGTTCGGCGGCCGCGGCTTGCGTCTGGATCGCCTCAAGAAGGGCCGGCAGTCCCTGCCCCGTTGTCCCGGAGCAGGGCACGATCGGACACCCTGCCAGGAACGTCCCCTTCAGGAACTCGGCCACGTCGGCCTGCACCATCTCCAGCCACTCGGCCTCGACCATGTCCGCCTTGGTGAGGGCCACCAGCCCTTGTTTGACGTGGAGCAACTCGCAGATGTGCAGGTGCTCGCGCGTCTGGGGCATCACCCCCTCGTCGGCGGCGATCACCAGCACCACCAGGTCAATGCCCCCAACGCCGGCGACCATGGTCTTGACGAATCGCTCGTGGCCCGGCACGTCCACGATCCCGGCCCGCGTGCCGTCCGGCAGGCTCAGGAACGCGAACCCCAGCTCGATGGAGATGCCCCGTTCCTTCTCCTCCTTCAGGCGGTCCGTATCCGTCCCGGTGAGGGCCTTCACCAGGGTGGTCTTGCCGTGGTCGATATGGCCGGCGGTGCCGACGATCAAATGGCGCATGCCGAATTCTCCCCAGGCGGATCACTATACCGTGGAGACGGAGGCGAGACAAGCGAGAGGATGTACGCGCAGTCCCAACGGAAAATGAAAAACCGACAACTGACAACCGGCCAACGTCCAAAGGTATTGATCGGTTTCTGGTTGTCGGTTTTCTATTGTCCGGTGCCCATCCCTACTTCACGCCGAGAAGGTCCGGCAGCCACAGAGACAAGGCCGGGATGTAGGTGACCAGAAGGAGCGCCACGACGAGGGCACCGAAAAACGGCAATACCCAGCGCGAGACTTCTGCCATGGGGGTCTTGGAAATATTGGACGCCACGTAGAGATTGACTGCCACCGGCGGGGTGATGGTGCCAATGGCGAGATTCACCGTCATCATCACGCCGAACCAGACCGGGTCCCAGTTGAACTGCTTCATGAGGGGCATGAAGATCGGCAAAAACACATAGTAGATCGAGATGGCATCGAGCAACATCCCGGCGATGATCAGCATGAAGTTCAAGAGCAAAAGGATGATAACGGGATTCTGCGTCAGCCCCAGCAGAGACTTGCTCACCCGGTCCATCACACCCATCGTGGATCCGGTCCACGAAAAGAGCCCGGCGAATGCCACCACGACCATGACCACGGACGTGGCCACGGCGGCATCCCGCAGGACCTCATACAGGGTGCCGAAATTGAGGTTCTGCGCGATCACGGCGCCATAAAAGAGGCCGTAGGCCACGGCTACCACTGCCGCCTCGGTCGGCGTGAAGACTCCCCCGTAGATGCCGCCCAGGATCACGACGGGGGCCATCAGACCCCACTTCGCCTCCCAAGCGGCCCGCCCGATTTCGCCCCAGGTCCCCCACGGCTCCCCACCCCACCCGCGCGTTCGGGACATCCAGAGCACGGGGATGACCAGCGCCACGCCCATGAGCAGGCCGGGAATCACCCCCGCGGCGAACAGCCGGGGGATCGACGCCTCGGTGATGACGCCGTACACCACGAAGGCCACGCTGGGTGGAATCAGGACGTCCGTCGTCGCGGCCGCCGCGACCAGCGCGGCCGCGAAACCCACGTGGTAGCCTCGCTTCACCATGGCGGGGATCATGATCGTGCCGATGGCCGCCGTGTCAGCCGGTCCGGTCCCCGAGATGGCACCGAACAGCACGCAGCCCGCCACCGCCACCAAGCCCAGGCCCCCACGAATCGGCCCGATCACCAGGCTGAGGAGGTTCACCAGGCCGCGGGAGAGGCCGACCCGGTCCATCACAAAGCCGGCCAAAATAAAGAACGGAATCGCCAGCAGCGGGAACTTCGCGATGTTGGCGTAGATGTTGGCGGCGGTGACCTGGATCCCGAGGTTGAACTGCCAGAGGAACAAGAGCGACGGGATGCCGATGGCGGTGACGATGGGGACATTCACCAGCAGCAAGAGGAAGAACAAACCGAAAAGGAGGATTCCGCTATCCATCACGCACGCACCTTCCGATCCGCGGCGATCGCCCCCTCGATGATCCGGGCGATGATCAGCAGCCCGAACACGGGAATGCCTGCCGTGTACCACCACTGGGGAATCGCCAACGACTCCGAAGTCGTCCCGAGCATCCGTTCGGACCGCGATCTGTCCGATCCCGAAGTAGATCAGAAACCCGAAGAGGACCACGCCCAGCGCCGCCGCGAACCAGATGGACACGCGCTGCATCGCCTTCGGGGTGCGGTCCACGATGAAGCTGAATCCGAGATGCGCCCCCTGACGGAAGGCGATCGCCGTCCCGAGGAGGGTGAGCCACACGAACAGACTCACCACGATCTCCTCGGTAAAAGCCAACGCGAATCGAATGAAATAGCGGGTCACCACGTTGACGAACGCCACCACCGTCATCACCGCCATGACCAAGACCATGAGGCCTTCTTCCGCACGCTCGACAACCTGTCGCATATCGTCCCCAGTACGGGATGCACCGGAGGACCCCCGGCGCGATGGACGGCCGGGGGTCCGGGAAGCGTCCGGTCGGTTACTTCGCCGCCGCCACGGCCTTCTCGGCGGCCTTGACCAGGTCCACCCCAATCTCGGTGGTCCACTTCTCGTACACGGGCTTGGTCTTGGCCTTGAACGGCTCGATCTCCTTGGCGGACAGGACCGTGACCTCCATGCCGTTCTTCTTCAGCGTCTCGATGGCCTCGTTGGAATCCTCCAGGCCGGCCCGCGACCCCTTCTTCTGCCAGGCCATGACCTCTTCCGCCGTCTTCTTGACGATGGCCTTGTCCTCGGCCGTCAGGCTGTCCCAGGTGAGCTTGGACATCCCCAGGACCAGCGGGTCGTTCACGTAGTTCCAGAGCGTGATGTGCTTCTGGCTGGTCCAGAGCTTGGACGGGATGATGACGGAGACCACCGGGTTCTCCTGGCCGTCCACGGTCCCCTGCTGGAAGGCGGTCTGGGCCTCGCCCCACATCATGTTCACCGGGTTGGCCCCCAGGGCGCGGAAGATGTCGATGAAGATGGGCGAGCTGGTGGTCCGGATCTTCAGGCCGTCCAGATCGCTGGGGGACTTGATGGCCCGCTTGGAGTTGGTCACCTGCCGGAAGCCGTTCTCGCCCCAAGCCAGAGGAATGACCCCCTTCGACTCCATGAGCTGGAGGAGCTTCTTGCCGGCCTCGCTCGCCTGAATGGCATCCTGGGCCTTGTAGGAGGACACCAGGAACGGCATGAACAAGAGGTTCAGCTCCTTCACCTGGGGCGACCAGTTGATCGTGGAGCCGAAGGCGAAGTCCGCCACCCCCTGGTTCAGCAGGGTGAACTCGTTGGTCTGCTTCCCGGCGAAGAGCTGGCCGGCGTAGTAGTTCTTGACGTTGATCCGACCCTGGGTCCGCTCCTTCAGCAGGTCGGCGAACTTGGCCGAGGCCTCGCCCCAGGGGCCGGCCGGTCCCACCACCAGGCTGCTCTTGAATTCCGGCTTGTAGGTGCCGGCGTCGCTCGTCCCCGGGACGAACCAGCACAGGGCCACAGCGGTCACGACGGCTACCAGTACGAGCTTGATGCGCATTTCCCCGCCTCCTCTATTGACTGTCGGATTTCGGCACGACCGCAGCCGAACGCCTCGCCGCATCCTGCAGCTCAGCAGAGTCTCCGAACCGCGGCAACCACGTCCCCCACGCTGGGGATGACGAACTCTTCCATCGGCGGACTGAAGGGCATGGGCACGTCCCGACTGGCGACGCGCTGGATCGGCGCATCCAGCTCGTCGAAGAGCTCCTCCGCCAGCCACGCCGCGATCTGCGCGCCGAACGCCCCGGTCTTCACCGCCTCTTCCACGATGACCACTCGGTGGGTCTTCGCGACGGAGGCGAAGAGCGTCGCCTTGTCGAACGGCGCCAGACAGCGCGGATCGAGCACCTCGACCGAGACGCCGTCCTGCGCCAGCACGCGTCCGCCGCCTCCAGCGCCTGATGGACCATCCACCCGGTCGCCACGACCGTCACGTCCGCCACCGGGACGCTTCACGTCGGCCCGCCCCAGGGGAATACACACGTCTCCCCGCCGGTACCTCGCCCGCTACCTTGTAGAGCCGCTTGTGCTCGAAGAAGATCACGGGGTCGAGGCCCCGGATGCAGGTCTTGAGCAGGCCCTTGGCGTCTGCCGGCGTCGAAGGGAACACCACGCGCAGCCCTGGCGTATGCGCAAACCAGGCCTCCAGCGACTGAGAGTGGTGCGCCGCCGCCCCTTTCACGTTCCCCGTCGGCATCCGGAGCACCAGCGGCACGTCCACCTGGCCGCCGAACATGTAGCGCACCTTGGCGATCTGGTTGACGACCTCGTCCATGGCGCAGGTGACGAAGTCGGCGAAGTGCATGTCCGCGACAGGTCGCAACCCGGTGATGGCCGCGCCGAGAGAGGCCCCGATGATCGCGGCCTCCGAGATGGGTGTGTCGAGTACCCGGTCCTCGCCGAACTGGTCCACGAACCCCTTGGTGATACCGAACGGCGCCGCGGCGCGCAGATCCTCGCCGAGGACGAAGACCCGCGGATCGCGGGCCATCTCCTCGATGAGCGCTTCACGGAGCGCCTCTGCCATCGTCAGCGTGCGCATCGCGGCGTCAAATCCGAACTGCGGATGAAACAGATGGGGAGCGTCGTGCCGACGGGCCGATGGGTCGGCCACGTCTCGCAGCCCTTCGCCCCCCGCACGAGCTCGTGAACATTTCTCGCAGGCTGCCGAAGAAATTCGCCTTGCGTCAGGCTGCTCAAAATGGTCCAGATGTCCCGCGACTTCGCGGGACGGCTCGCAAAGGGCGGCACCCAGCCAGCTGGGTCAGGCGTACTTCGGGTACGCCGCAACGAGCGCCCGAGCGGGCCAACGCAGCAGGTGGGCCCTTTTCAGCAGCCCGCTAGTCCGCAAACAGGTCCTGGAGCGCCTCTTCGGGGGCCGGCAGCGGACTCGATTCGGCGAACGCCACCGCCCGATCGATCTCGTCCTGGGCGGCTCGGAACAAGGCGGCCACGTCCTCGTCGCAGAGCGACCCGGCCGCCGTCAACGCCGAGGCGAGTCGGTGGATGGGGCATCGAGCCTTCCCGTCCGCAATCTCCCGCTTGTCCCGATACCCCTGCGGGTCCCCCTCGTAATGCCCCTGCCAGCGCACCACCTTGGCCTCGATGAACGCCGGACCGCCTCCGGCTCTGGCCCGATCCACGGCGGCCTGCACCGCATCGTGAACCGCCATGGCGTCCATCCCATCCACCACGACGCCCGTGAGACCATACCCGGACGCCCGCACCGCCAGGTCGGGGACGGAGGAGGCGTAGCGATGAGAGGTCGTCGAGGCCCAACCATTGTTCTCGCACAGGAAGATGACGGGAAGATTCCAGATCACCGCCAGGTTCAGCGCCTCGTGTGCCGGCCCGCGATTGGCCGCGCCGTCGCCGAAGAAGGTGAGACAGACCTGGCCGCTCCGTCGCTGTCGGATCGAGAGCCCGACGCCGGCTGCCACCGTCAGGCCTCCGGCCACCACTCCGTTGGCGCCCAGGACACCGACCGATGCATCGGCGATGTGCATGGAACCACCCTTCCCCTTGCACGAGCCGGTCCGCTTGGCATACAGCTCGGCCATCATCTTCGACGTGTCGGCACCCTTCGCCACCAGGTGCCCGTGGCCCCGGTGGGTGCTGAGGAGGTAGTCGTCGGGTCGCAGCGCGCAGCACGCCCCGGCGGCAACGGCTTCCTGGCCGATGCTCAGATGCACGAAGCCCGGAAGGCGGCCGGCCGCAAACAGGTCCCGCACCCGCTCCTCGAAGGCGCGGATGCGAATCATCGTCTTCAGCAACGTTGGTTTGTAGATCCTGCGAGGCCACGCTTCGCCCCCCGTAGCGAAGGGGTCATGTGGGTCAAGAAACGTGTATAACTACCATCGGGAACCGAGAACTGTCAACCGTCATTGCCTCGCAGTCATTGCCTCGCGGTCCCAGTCTTGTCTCATGGGACCAGGATGACCTTGCCCCCTGCGCCCGCCTCCAGCAAAGCCAGGGCCTCCCCGTACCGCTCCAGGGGTATCTCGTGCGTCACCACCGGGTCCACGTTCAGCAGCCCGCTCGCGAGCAACTGCTGCATCCTGGTCCAGGTGCGGAACATCTCCCGTCCGTGGATGCCGACGATGGTCGCCTCCTTGAAGATGACATCCGGCCCCAGGTTCAACCGGACGGGCCCGGAAGGCAGACCGATCAGGGCGCACCGTCCACCCTTTCGTAGAAACCGGAACGCGCCCTCCAGGGCCGCCTCGCTCCCAGACGCCTCGACGATTGCGTCGGCCCCCACGCCTTCAGTCGCCGCAAGGATGCGATCTGCGACATCGTCGTGGCGGGGATTGAGTGCGAGGTCGCAGCCCACGCGTTTGGCCAGGCCCAGCCGTTCGTCCCGCACGTCCAGGCCGATGATGCGGGAGGCACCCATGGCCTTGGCGGACGCGATGGCGAAGAGCCCGATCGGTCCGCATCCGATGACGGCCACGGTGCCGCCCGCCACGTCCATCTCCAGGACCGCCCGCAACGAGGTCCCCAGCGGCTCCAGCATCGCCGCAATCCGGGGCGGAATCGTCGCCGGCACCCGGTAGGCGCAGAGTTCCGGGATGGTGGCGTATTCGGCAAAGCATCCATCGCGGTGGATGCCGAAAAGCGTCAGATTCCCGCAGATGTGCTGCAGGCCGTTTCTGCACTGGTAGCACGCCCCGCAGGGAAGGTGGGTTTCTCCGGCGACGTAGTCCCCGGGCTTCAGCGCCCGAACGCGGCTGCCGGTTCCCACCACCTCGCCGCAGAACTCATGCCCCATCACCAGGGGCAGCCGGATCCCGGCATTCCGCGCCCAGGCGCTCCACTGGGCGATGTGCAGATCGGTTCCGCACACGGCGGACGCCGTGACCCGCACCAGCACCTCGTCCGGACCGGGATCGGGAACGGGCACTCGTCGCCATTCCACCCCCGGTCCCTCGCCGGCCTTCACGATCGCGTGCATCTCCACGACAGCTCTCCTCGTTTCTTCCCGAAGGGTCGGATCGCTCGCCGCGGTCTCCCACGGCGCGATGGAGGCGGGTCCCGCTAGCGTATCCGGCAAGTGATCCCGCCATCCACCATCAGGGTCGTCCCGGTGACGTACTTCGCCTCCTCGGAGGCTAGGAACAACGCAGCATAGGCAGTATCCCAGGCATCGCCCTGCTCGTCAATTCGGCGTGAAGCCGCCGTGCCGAAAGCGAACCTGCCGCCGGTGGCGGGACACGCTCCCGAGGGATCCACCGGCCCGTCTGTGATCCGACCGCGGAGACCACCCCAAGCGCTCATCCACGGGGTTGTCCGCGCCCGCTAGACTTCCCGCGTCATGGCGATGACGGCGGCCTTGGAAGCGGCGTAGGCGATCGCGATGACCGGCAGACTCCGGACGGCGTTGTGGGAGGCGATATTCACGATCACCCCCCGACCCTGCCGCTCCATCTGCGGCAGGACGTGTTTGCAGGTCAGGAACATGCTCTTCACGTTGACCCGCATCACCCGATCCCAATCGTCTTCGGACAGCTCGACCGGCCCGCCGGGGATGGCGATCCCGACGTTGTTGTGGAGGACAGCACGTCGATGCCCCCGAAGGCGCCCAGTACGGACGCGGCCGGCGCGGGGACCAGTTGCCGGCGGCACTGGCCGCCGCGAGAGACGTCGCCAAGATCC
This sequence comes from uncultured Methylomirabilota bacterium, assembly GCA_963695995.1. Classification (GTDB taxonomy): domain Bacteria; phylum Methylomirabilota; class Methylomirabilia; order Methylomirabilales; family 2-02-FULL-66-22; genus 2-02-FULL-66-22. The sequence continues at coordinate 81,061 of CAVOIV010000021.1, read as the reverse complement.
GGGCCGCCAAGGCCGCGCTCGAAGCCGAGGCCCGCGCGGCGGCCGCCGAGGCCGCGGCGGCCGCGCAGGCCAAGCTGCGCCGCCCGGGAGCGCCAGGCGGCCGACCGGCCGGAAGCCGAAGGCCCGCCCCCACGGGCGCGGACCCGACGCAGGCGACGCCCGACGCCGAAGGCCCAGCGCAACTTCACCGACCCCGAGTCGCGCATCATGAAGGACGGGGCCACGAAGAGCTTCGTGCAGGCCTACAACGCCCAGGCGGCGGTGGACGGCCGGCCCAGGTCATCGTGGCCGCGGCCGTGACCCAGGCGGCCAACGACAAGCGGCAGCTCGTGCCGATGCTCGCGCAGATCGCGGCGAACTCGGTCAGCTCCCGGCGGCCGTCTCCTCCCTGCGGGCTGCTGCAACAGTGTGATCGCGCGATCGGTTGATATCAGAGATCGTGCAGGCAAGTCAACAACCGCGGTCAGCACCGCTCAATCCGACTCCTGCCGCGCCTCCGTCCCCGGCGACCTTTAGGAAAAAGGCAAGGGGGTCTCAGGCTCCCCCTCCCGAAGCCTGCGACCCCCTTGGTAACTCCGACCGCCCCTTCCAGCGACTACCGAGGTACGGTCGGAGTCCTGATAGCTGGCGTAACGCTTTTCAGAATCGGCCCTCGCCGGAGCCCGCGCTTTCCGGAATCAGGTAACCGATCTCCGTTCATTGGCGACCGGACCGATCCTGTATGCGCGTAAGATGACACAGTAAAATCGGTTTGTCAATGAGGAAAATGGATACCGTTCCGGCGCCGCTACCCGGACTCCCCGTCGCCGATATCCATCCCCGCGGGGCCTCGGCCGATCCCGGATCACTCCGGGACAATTCGCTTGCGCGACAAAATGGGTCTGGGGTACATAGAAGGCGGCGTTCTGTCCCGCACGCGCCCCAAGTTGCTCCGACAATCGGCAACGGCCGCGCGGTTCTCGGGTGGCCCGGTGGCTTCTCGGATCACCCTGCGCCGACGGCATCGCCGCGGCTGGGAGTCGGAGTCTCGCACGGGACCGGCAGAAAGGGATGACCCATGCCAGAACCAAGAAGACCGAACCCCTCGGCTCGTCGCCCTTCTGTACGTGGCCTTCGTGGCCTGGTCGCTGTACGGCGCGGTGGTCCCGGTCGAGACGTACCTGTTCCGCATGGTCCACATGGCCTTCATCTACGCCCTGTCGTTCCTCGTCTATCCCGTGTCGAAGGACGCCAAACCCTGGACGCGCTGGATGGACGTCAGTCTGGCGATCCTGGGCGTCGCGTGCATCGCGTACGCGTTCATTGACCTGGACCAATTCATCCGGCGCTCCACGGTGCCCGAGCCCGCGGATTTCTGGCTGGGGATCGTGGCCATCGTCCTGCTGGTCGAGATCTCCCGTCGGGTCGGTGGGGGGCGCGTTCACGCTGGTGCTGGTCGGATTCCTGCTGTACGTCTACTTCGGTCGATTCATCCCCGGCCCGCTGTCCCACAAGGGCTACGACCTGGACCGGATCGTCGGCCACTCGTACATGACCCTGGAGGGAATCTTCGGCGTGCCGCTCTCCGTCAGCGTCTCCTTCGTGACACTGTTCGTGGTCTACGGCACCCTCATGGACGCGGCCGGGGCCGGGAACTTCTGGCTGGAGATGTCGCTGGCCGTGATGGGGCGCGGCCCCGCCAGCGCCGGCCGCGGCGCCGTCATCACCACGGCGCTCCTGGGCGGCCCGCAGGGAAGCGGCGTGGCGACCACCATGTCGGTGTCGCCGATCATGTGGCCGATCCTGAAGCAGGCCGGCTACTCCCCGAACATGGCCGCGGGGCTCATCTCCGCCGGCGGCATCGGGGCCGTCCTGTCGCCGCCCCTCATGGGCGCCGCCGCGTTCCTCATCATGCAGTTCCTGGGAGTCTCCTTCTGGGACGTGGTGGTGATGGTCACCGTGCCCACGCTCCTCTACTACGCGGGCACCTTCTTCATGGTCGAGTTCGAGGCGCGCAAGTTCAACTTCGCGGCTCCCGAGGCCACCGGGAAGACGCTGGGCGCGGTGATGCGCACGCGGGGCTACCACCTGATCTCGCTGATCGTCCTGGTCATCCTGCTCGGATATGGCCGGTCCCCGGAAGACTCGGCCATCTGGGCGATCCTCGACAACCGTCCTCACCAGTTTCTTGAGCAAGGACCGCGCCGAATGGCTGACGCCCCGTCGGCTCTGGGGGGCCACGGTGGAGGGCGCCGCGAACATGCTGCCGGTGGCGGGACTCCTGGCGGCGGCCGGCCTGATCGTCGGGACGTTTTCCCTGACCGGCCTGGGGCTCAAGGTCTCGAGCCTCATCATGTCCCTGAGTGGCGGCGTGCCCATCCTGGCCCTGTTCCTGGCGATGGTCGCCTCCTTCCTCATCGGCCTCAGCCTGCCCATCACGGCCACCTACATCATGACGGTGGTCATGGTGGCCCCGGCGCTGGTCAAGGTGGGCATGCCGGCCCACGTCGCCCACCTGCTCGCGTTCTACTTCGCCGTCCTGTCCGAGGTCTCTCCCCCCGTCGGGCTGTCCCCGTCCGCGGCGGCCGCCGTCACCGGCGGCAATCCCTTCGGCGCCATGATGCAGGCCTGGAAGTATTCCCTGCCGGCCTTTCTCGTCCCGTTCCTCTTCGCGGCCTCCCCCGAGGGCGCCAACCTGCTCATCATCGGGGCCACCCTGCTCGGCTTCCTCCTGGCGACGATCTCCAGCACGATCGCCCTGTTCCTGCTCTCCCTCGGCATCGTGGGATATCTGCCGCGGCCCGGTGTCCCTTCCGGAGCGGGTCGTACTCATCGCTGATCGCCTGCATCATGGTTCTCGACCCCCTCGAGCTCACTCTGCTGGGGCTCGCGCCCACGGTCGTCGGGGCCGGCATCGTCGGTGCGGAACTGGATGACGTTCGCAAAGCCTGACGGCCGGCGAGGCCGCCCGCATCTGAGCACGAAGACCGGAGAACCGGTATGTCCTCTCAATCCCATTCAGGAGGTAGATCATGAAGCGTCGCACATGGCACGTCGCGCTGCTCCTCATCCTCGCCGTCGTGCTCCTGCCGGGAGCTGCGGCGGCCGGAGAGAAATTCTCCTTCAGCATCGTCACGGGCGGCACCGGCGGTGTCTGGTACCCCCTGGGCGGCGCCATGGGCGGGGTCATCGGGAAGAACGTGCCCAACACCGATGCCACCTCCGAAGCCACCACCGCCGCCATCGACAACCTGAAGCTCTTGGTGGCCGGCAAGGCGGGGATGGCATTCGCCTACGACTACCACGCGGTCTGGGCCAACGAAGGGAAGATGGTGAAGGAGCTGGGCAAGAAGCAGCCCGTGCGCGTCGTGCTCAGCTTCTACGAGCAGCCGCTGCACATCGTGACCAAGGAGGGCACCGGCATCAAGTCCGTCATGGACCTCAGGAAGCGGCGGGTGTCGGTCGGCGCGCCCAACAGCGGCACCGAGGAGCAGGCCGACTACGTCCTCAAGGCGTTGGGAATCGACTGGAACAAGGACCTCACCCGCGAGAAGCTGGGAGTCGGGGAATCCGTGGCGGCATTGAAGGACGGGAAGATCGACGCCTTCTTCTGGAGCGGCGCGGTGCCCACCTCGTCCATCATCGACCTGTCCAGCACTCCCGGCCTCAAGATGGTGCTGCTCGCCGGTGGGCGGCGAGACGGCCGACAAGATCATGAAGGCGAACCCCGCCGTCTTCCACAAGACGGTCTTCGCCAAGGGCGGCTACAGCGCCGTGGACAAGGACGTGGAGGCCATCGCCATTACCGCGGTGGTGAACGCCATGGAGAGCTTCCCCGCGGACAAGATGTACCAGATCGTGAGCGCGATCTTCGCCAACACCACGGAGATCTCCGCCGTGTGGAAGGACGCCACGAAGCTGACGCCCGCGAAATCCATCGCCCAGATGACCCCGGAGGCGGTCAAGTACCTGCACCCCGGCGCCGAGAAGTTCTTCAAGGAAAAGGGTGCGCTGAAGTAAGATGCGAAGTCCGCGGTCGCGTCCTGGCGGCGTGTCTGATCCTCCTCCCGGTCCTCGCGCTCGCGGCGTGGACGCTCGCTCCGGCGGGATCCACGTGGCTCGAGCTGACGGACGCGGAGACCGGGAGGAGGATCCTCTCCCAGCTTCTGCCCGACGGCGAGCAGGTGGTCCTGACCTGGACCAATTCCCTGTTTGGATTGCCGGTGACCGAGGTGTTCGTGGCCGGCAACGGCGTCCTGACGCTCACCGAGATCACGTTTGGCGATCCCACCGGACGCGAGCCGCCGCGGGTCGGACCGGCGGACGTGGACGACCTCTACCACACGGGCGGGCCGTTCAGGGCCGAGGGTCTGTCGCGACCGGTCAGTCGCGTCGTCTTCCGGGTGGGGGAAATCGGCAACCCGGCGATCCGGATCGGGACGTCGCGTCGTCGCATTTGGCGCGACGAAGTGGGATTTGGCGGGGCGGTGCTGTTGGTGGCGCGGAAGGCGAGCCTGTCGCGAGCGCATCGCGGCGCGCAGTGGCACCAGGATCGAGCGCGCGGAGGACTGATCTCCAGCGGGAGGCGTGCGGGTCGTCTGGCCGGATGACATCGCCGGGCGGTGCCCGGCTCAATCCGGAAGCAGATGATACTCGATGATCTGCCTGGAGTTGAAACCTGGAATCTGCAGGTAGTAGCTGGCGACCTCTTCCAGGGCCTCGATGGGAATCATCCCCACCAGTTCGCACCCCTTCACCAGCACGCCGTAACGGGCCGCCTCGGCCTTGATCAACTCCAGCGCCCGGTGGATCGGAGTCTTGTGATAGTTCAGGAGGTTCATGGAGACCTGGACGATCCCCTTGTCTTCCAGCCGAAGCCCGATGGCCCGCACGAACCGCAGGCCACCGCCGACGTGCCGGACGGCGTTGGCGATCTTCTTGGCGACCTCCACGTCGTCGGTGTGCAGATTCACGTTGAAGGCGATGAGAGGCATGCGGGCGCCGACCGCCGTCACGCCGGATCTCGCGTTGAGCTGCTGGGGGCCGGCGTCCACGATCCACGCCGGATCCTGGAGTTTCCGGGGCATCCCCTCGTACTCGCCCTTCCGGATGTCGGCCAGGCTCCGACGCGCCTCGGTGGTGCACGCCTCCTCGTAGAAGAAAACCGGGATCCCATGCCTCTCGGCGAAGGCCCTGCCGAATCGCCGCGCGATCTCCACCGCCTCGGCCATGGTCATGCCCCGCATCGGGACGAACGGCACGACGTCCACCGCGCCCATGCGGGGATGACTGCCCTTGTGCGTCCGCATGTCGATGAGTTCCAAGGCGCGCGACGCGACGGCCATGGCGGCGGCCTCCACGGCGTCGGGCGCGCCCAGGAAGGTGGCGTCGGCCCGGTTGTGGTCCTTGTTCATGGAGAGATCGAGGACCTTGACCGGGTGGCGCGCCAGGACGGTCTGGAGTTCCCGCAGGAAATTCGGGTCTCGCCCCTCGCTGAAATTCGGCACGCATTGCAGGGTCTTCATGGCCCGCCCCTCTCCCCGCCTCGCCCCGCGGAATGCCGTGTCCGTTTGTCGCCCGCGGCCGCGTCCCGAGGCAGCCTCAATAGCTCATCGTGTCGAGCTTCACCTTGCCCCGGAAGATCCAGTAGATGCTGACGGTGTAGGCCAGGACGATGGGCACGCCGATCGCCGGCGATGATCAGCATGATGCGCGAGCGTCTTCGGCGATGAGGCGGCGTTGTAGATCGTCAGGCTGTGGTCCGGGTTCGGCCGGCGACAGGACCAGGTTCGGGAACATCCCGAGGCCGAACAGCGCCATCAGGCCCACGATGGTCGCGCACGAGGACAGGAACGCCCGGAAGTCGCGGCCGTGGTGGATCTCGCGCGGGATGTTGGCGATGGCCAGCATGGTCAGCAGCGGCACGACGAACAGCACCGGGTAGCCGCTGCATGTGCTGGCCATGTGCGGCACGTACAGCAGCGTCGCCATGGTGGTCATGGCGTAGCAGATGATGAAGAAGATGATCGTGTTGTTGATCCAGCCGCGCGCGATCTGCGTGCAGCTCCCCCTCGGTCTTCATGACGACGTAGATCGCGCCGTGCATCATGAACAGCGCGACCGTCGTGACGCCGACCAGCAGCGCATACGGATGCAGCAGGCCCAGGAACGTGCCGGCGAATTCCCGCTGGGCGTCCAGCGGGACGCCCCAGACGATGTTGCCGATGGCCACGCCGATGAGCAGGCTGCAGCCGATGCTGGCCGCCGAGAAGCTGACGTCCCACATCTGCCGCCACCAGCGCATCGGCTGCTTGCTGCGGAACTCGATGGCCACGGCGCGGAAGATCAGCGCGCAGAGCAGCAGCATGAACGCCAGATAGAAGCCGGAGAACACCGTGGCGTACACCTCCGGGAACGCGGCGAACAGCGCGCCGCCGCCCGTCACCAGCCAGACCTCGTTGCCGTCCCAGACCGGCCCGATGGCGTTGAGCATGAGCCGGCGGTGCTCGTCCCGTCGTCGTGAACAGGTGCAGCGCGCCGACGCCGAGGTCGAAGCCGTCCAGCATGGCGTAGCCGGTCAGGAGCACCCCGACCAGGACGAACCAGATCGTGTTCAGATCGAGCGCCATCGTCACCTCTGGTGGTACGCCACGTCCAGGTCGTCGGCCAGCGGACCGTGTCGAATCTTCTGGTCCAGCAGATAGATGAAGAGGACGAAGAGCAGCGAGGTAGATCAGCGGGAAGAGGACCAGCGACGCGAGAATCTGGCCGCGGTGACCGACTGGGGAGACCGCGTCGGCCGTGCGCATCAGGCCGTAGACGATCCACGGCTGGCGCCCGACCTCGGCGGTGAACCAGCCGAGCTGGTTGGCCATCTGCGGGCCGAGCACCGCGAAGACGAACAGCCACAGCAGCCAGCGGGTCTCGAACAGGCTGCCCCGCCACCAGAGAAAGACGCCCAGCAGGCTGAGGCCGATCAGGCCCATCCCGATGCCGACCATCGCGTGGTAGGTCTGGAAGACCGGGTTGACCGGCGGGCGGTCCTGCGGCGGGAACGCGTGCAGCCCGGTCACCGGCTTGGTGGCGTCGCCGTGCACCAGGAAGCTCAGCATGCCCGGGATGCTCACGCCGACGAACCGCTCGGCCTCCTCGTCCACCCAGCCGAAGAGCGAGAGTCCCGCCGGGCGCCGACGCGGGGAGATGCCCCTCGAAGGCCGCCAGCTTGGCCGGCTGGTTCTTGCTGACCACCAGCGCGCTCGCGTGGCCGGTGACGAGCTGAGGCCAGCGAGGCGACCAGCGCCACCACGAGCCCGATCCGCATCGAGGCCCGGGCGAACTCCACGTGGCGGCGCTTCAGCAGGTAGCACGCGCTCACGCGACAGCACCAGGAACGCCCCGGCCTGCCACGCCCCGAGCACCGTGTGGGCCAGCCGGTTCATGGAGGACGGGTTGAAGACCATCGCCCAGAAGTCCGTGATCTCCGCGCGCGGCCGCAGCGCGCCTTGCACGACGTGGAAGCCCGGCGGGCGTCTGCATCCAGGAGTTGGCCACCACGATCCAGATGGCGCTGAAGTGCGCGCCCAGGCCACCATGAACGTGGAGAAGAAGTGCATGCGGGGGCTGACCTTGTCCCAGCCGAACAGCAGGATCGCCAGGAAGCCGGATTCCAGGAAGAAGGCGAAGATCCCCTCGGCGGCCAGGGCGCTGCCGAACACGTCGCCGACGAAGCGCGAGTAGGTCGCCCAGTTCGTGCCGAACTGGAACTCCATCACGATGCCGGTGGCCACGCCGATGGCGAACGTCAGCCCGAAGATCCGCGTCCAGAACCGGGTCATCTGCTGGTAGAGCGGGTTGCGGGTCTTGAGGTAGAGCGCCTCCATGATCACCAGGATCACGCCCAGCCCGATGCTCAGCGGCGGGAAGATGTAGTGGAAGGAGATCGTCAGGCCGAACTGGATGCGGGACAGCAGGATGGGATCCATGGCGTCGGCGAAGCCTCCGGGTGCAACCTATATCAGAACCCAGCCGACGGCGCAAGCGTTAGGCTCGACGTCTCGGCGGCCGGCGCGTCACGGCTGTGGGGTCTCGCGGGGACCGGCGACGTCTCGCTCCGCCTTCCAGAAAGGGCAATGGTCGGCGTGGATCGGATGATGCAGCACACGGCCGAGCCAGGACTCGGGGTGGGCTCGCGCGTGATTGCAGATGGGACAGTGGCTGCAGACGGCCGCGAGCGCCCTCGTGATCGGTCCGGTCTTTGGATCCGTCATACCGTCCTCCCGCCGAGAGGGCCTTGCCACTCTACAGAATGGGCCTCACGCTCTCTTGCGCGCGTCGCGCGATCCACGCGATGTGGCGATCATCGGTCCCGCAACAGCCGCCGAGGACCTTGGTGCCGAACCGACGGTGCAGCCGGAGCATCGCGTCGGCGAGCACCTCGGGCCCCTCGCCCGGGTCCACCTCGCCGAGACCGTCCAGTTCGTCCGGACTCCGCATCGAGGTATTCGCCTGCAGGCCGATCACCCGCTCGTGGACGTCTGCGGGCGCGAGAGATCTCGGACGCCAGCGCCGCCTCGAACACTTGGGGGTGTACGCAGTTCGCCATATAGAAGAGCGGGCGCGGACTGGCGGCTTCGTCGATCGTCGCGACGGCCTGGTGGAGCGGGATCCCGTCCAGCAACCGTCCGTCACGCTGCAGAACGAAGCTCACCACGTACGGAATCCGGCAGGCCGCCATGGCGTGGGCCATACCCAGGGCCTCGTCGGTATTCGGCAGCGTCGCGGCGAACAGGAAATCGACACCGGCCGTCGCCAGCGCCGTGGCTTGCACCGCCATGGAACGCGGGCGGCCTCATCCGCAGAGCAGTCCCTCCTCGGGCTTGTATGCATCGCCCGCGCACCCGAGCAGTCCGCCGATGAACACCTGGCGCGCATAGGCGCCGTACTCGTCGCGAATCGCCGCCACAAAACGTGCGCCGTCGCCGTTGACATCCCGGTCCGCCAGGCCGGCCTGTCGCAACCGGACCGGGTTGGCTCGCCAGGTCGGCGTGCAGACGATCATGGGGAGATCGGCCGCCAATCCGATATCGAGATACTGCCGATACAGACCGCGCAACGCTCGGCGGCCGCCTTCATCATAGACGAAACCGGCATGGAGCACGTGGGGATCCAGCGAGACGGCCGGATCGCGCCGCAGGCGCTCGATGAGCGCCCCTTCGGTCAGGATGATCGGCGACTCCCGGAGGGCGGTCACAGTATCCACGACATCCTCATACCCCGCCGCGAACATCCGGCCGATATCTGACGAACAGCGATTGCGCATTCCCCGTGGTCCAACGAATCAAACGACGGCAGACGACTCAGACGATCACTCGCCGCCCCCGCGCCGAGGTCGCGCCTCGCGCCTGCCGGAAACTATGCAGAGATCGGCCGCCTGTCAAGGTCATTCCCGACCTTTGTCGTTGACGGCCCCATCGCCGCGGCATATGCTGCCCCGGCCGTATCGACCGACACCTCCACGGACGGACACCCATGCGCCCGGCAGCCGCCCCGGCCTCTCGCCGGTACAGACACCTGCCCATGTCCCTGCTCGACCTGACGCTGCTCACGCTGCTGGGCGCCCTCTGGGGGGCCTCCTATATCTTCATGCGGATCGCCGGCCCGGCCCTCGGTGCCGTCTCCCTGATGGCCATCCGCGTGATCATCGCGGGCGGCCTGCTGCTGGCCATCGCCAAGAGCCTCGGGCAGACGCCGGATTTCCGGACGCGCTGGCGGCAGTTCCTCCTGATCGGGGCCATTGGCAACGCCATCCCCTTCGTGCTCATCGGCAACGCGACCATTCACCTCAACGCGTCCATCGCGGGGGTCCTGAATGCCGCCGTTCCCCTCTTCACCACCATCGTCTCGGCACTCTGGCTGCGCGAGTCCCTGGGCCTTCGCAAGATCCTCGGTGCCGGCCTGGGCATCGGCGGGGTCTCGATCCTGGTGGGGTGGAGCCCCCTGCCCGTCACGCCCACGACCCTGCTGGCCACGGGACAAGCGCTGCTCGCGGCGCTGTCGTACGGGCTGACGGCAGTCTATGCGCGCAAGCGCTTCGGCGACCTCACCCCGCTCCAAGCGGCCGCGGGTCAGGTCTGCGGGGGCGCCGTCCTCCTGGCGCCCCTCATGCTCGTCGCCCCGCCCCGGGAGGCCGCCACCTGGCCCGTCGTGCTCTCGCTGCTGGCGCTGGCGCTCCCCTGCACCGTGCTCGCCTACTTCATCTACTTCCGGCTGATTGCCAACACCGGACCCACCAAGACCTCGACCGTCACCTTCCTGATCCCGCTCTTCGGCCTTCTCTGGGCCGTCCTGTTCCTGCAGGAACCGGTGACGCTCGGCCTGTTCGCCGGCCTCGGCGTCATCCTGCTGAGCGTCTGGCTGGTCCTGGCAGGCTGCTGAAAACGACCCATCTGCTGCGTTGGCCCGCCTCGCCACTCGCTGCGGCGTACCTCCAGTACGCCTCGCTCGGGCTTCAGCGTGCCGCCTTGCATCTGGATCTTTTTGAGCAGCCTGGGCGAAAAAGCGTTTCCAGCGCCCGCGTCACGGATTTCCGGTTGACCTGCCATTCCACCGAAGGCTATGCTCCCTGAGACGCGGAACCGGTCGAAACGGAGGACTCCAACGTGTCACAAGTCTTTCTCGACGGGGAACATCTGACCCTGTCACAGGTCGAGGCGGTCGCGCGAGGCGGCGCGGCGGCGACGCTCGCACCTGCCGCGCGCCCGAAGGTCGTGGCGGCTCGTGCGGTGATCGAGAACGCGCTGGCCGCCGAGCGGAAGATCTACGGGGTGAGCACCGGCTTCGGCCCGCTGAGCGACGTCTTCATCGGCGGCGCCGATCGCGACGCGCTGCAGGCGAACCTGCTCCGCAGTCACGCCCTCGGCACGGGGGACCCCATCGGCGAGGCGGAAACCCGCGCGACGATCCTCCTCCGGGCCAACGTCCTGGCCAAGGGCCACTCCGGCGTCCGGCCCGAGATCATTGAGCTGCTCTGCGAACTGCTCAACCGCCGGGTCCACCCCGTCATCCCCGAGCGCGGCTCGGTCGGCGCCAGCGGCGACCTGGCGCCGCTCGCCCACCTCGCCCTGGTCCTGATCGGCGAAGGGGAAGCGACCCATGACGGGCAGCGCCTCCCGGGCGCCGAGGCCTTGCGGCGCGCGGGCCTCGCGCCGCTCGCGCTCAAAGCCAAGGAGGGGCTGGCACTCATCAACGGCACCTGCGGACTGACCGCCATCGGGGCCCTGGCCTCTGTGCGCGCCGGGCGCCTGGTGAAACTGGCGGATGTGGCGAGCGCCATGACGCTGGAGGCGCTCCGCGGCTCCGTCGTTCCGTTCGATCCTCGGTTGCAGGCCGTGCGCCCGCATCCCGGCCAGGTCGCCACGGCGGACAACCTCCGCCGGCTTGCTCCAGGACTCCGAGATCAACCTCTCCCACCGGGATTGCGGCAAGATCCAGGATAGTTACACCCTGCGCTGCATCCCGCAGGTCCACGGGGGCGTCCGCGACGCCCTGGCGTTCGCCGAGGCGGTGCTTACCCGGGAGCTCAACGCCGCGACGGATAACCCATTGGTCTTCCCGGAGAGCGGCGACGTCCTGTCGGGCGGGAACTTTCACGGGCACCCGGTGGCCATTGCCCTGGACCTCGTGGCGATGGCCCTGGCGGGCCTCTGCGGCTTCGTCGAGCGCCGGATCGAGCGGCTGGTCAACCCGCAGCTCAGCGAGCTCCCCGCCTTCCTCGTCAGGGCGGGCGGTCTCAACTCGGGCTTCATGATGGCCCAGATCTCGGCGGCCGCCCTGGCGGCCGAGACCCGGGTCTTGGCCTCCCCTGCCTCGGTGCAGTCCATCCCCACCTCCGGCAACAAGGAGGACTTCGTCAGCATGGGCTGGCTGGCCGCCGTGAAGGCCGCCCAGGTGGCGGATCGGCTGGCGACGGTCCTCGGCCTGGAGTTCCTCTGCGCGGCACAGGGACTGGACTTCCTGCACCCGCTCCGACCCGGGCGGGGCGCCCTCGTCGCGCATGCCGCGCATTCGACGCTGCAGCGCCCACCTGGAGGCCGACCGGGCCTTGCGTCCGGACCTCGACCGTGATCCTCGCGCTGGTGGACGACGGTAGTCTCCTGGCCGCCGTCGAGGCGGAGACCGGTCCGCTCGCGTGAGCCCGGTTTCGCTTCGCACATGGCGAGGTCTCGAAGCGTCGATCACTCTGCACCTGGCGTGCGCGTCTGGGAAGGCGAATGCAGGGGTTAGGAGCCGTTACGAAATAACTGTCCATTTTTTAATTTCGTTACGGCCCCTATGCCGTTCCTGAATTTCTCCGGTCAATTATTCTTTGACAACGGCGCAGTCTGCCGTGGGCCGTCGGAGCAGGATGATCGCGAGAACCAGAAGCAAGGCCAGCGTGTGGATGTGGTAGCTCAACAGGACCAGGGATAAGTCCTTCCCCACGATGTCTCGATTCAACACCAGGGCGAGCACCACATACACCCACATGCCGGCGGACACCAGTGAGCCGAGCGGCCTGATGGCCTGGCCCTCGACCATCACGAGATACAGCGCCGGGATGATCAGCACGAGATGCTGGGTCCACGTGACCGGCGAGAGGAGCAGGGCCAGGATCAGGACCGCGCTGCATTCGAGCAGCCAGGTCGGGTCGTCCGGGCCGCGGTATCGCCGCCTCATGAGCCACGCGCAGCCGATGAGAAACGCCAGCACGCCCCCCTTGACCACCCAGTCGGCCACCTGGGGATCCAGGTGTCCAACGGACAGGTACGCGGGATGGGCGACGCGGAGCGGGTGGCCGTCCGGGTAGGCCACCAGGAACCGCGTCAGGGCCAGCTTGAGGCTCTGGTTCTGCACCCGCTGCTCGCTCTCGCGGACCCCGGGCCGGGGATTGCCCAGGACCGACTGGAGCGCCGTGCGGGTCCATTCCTCCTGGTGGCTCCACCAGCTCGCGGGCCCCATCCACGCCATGGGTAGCAACGGTCCACAGCACGGCGGCCGCCACTGCCATGGCTGCCAGCCTCCATTGCCGCTTCCACAGGAGGAACGGCAAGCATCAGTCCGACCGGCGCCTTCAGCACCGTGGCCAACCCGAACCACGTCGCCCCCAGCGCATCCCACCCCCGCGACACGCAGTAAATCCCCGCCACCAGCATCGCCAGAAGTAAGAGGTGCGGTCCGCCGTCGTCGAGATCCCGGATGATGTACTGCGCGGCCAGGACGAGCGTGATGGCCTCGATCGCGAACACCGTGCCGGAATCCAGGCGGCGGCGATGCCCGACCAGCGTGCGCAACATCCGGAGCGTCAGCCAGAGCCCGGCGATCGCGACCGCATAGCGGAGCGCCAGGCCGACCCCGGGCGGTACCAGCGCGAGCGGCGCGAACGACAGGGCGGCGGTCGGGGTATACGGGTAGTGCAGACCCCCGGCGTACAGGTACTCGCCGGCGAGAAACCTGCGCCCCATCTCCCGCGAGACGTCGTAATCCCCGCGGTGCGTCTCCCGGCGGTGAACGACCACGACAGTCTGGACGACCACGACCGCCAGGCACACCGCGACGAAGGCGCGCCGCGCCCATGGTCGCACGAACCATCGCCGCGCTATGGTCGAGTGGTCTGCCACGTGATCGGTCACGGGATGACCTGATCCCCGGCGGGTGCCGGCGGCGGAGCGGATGCGGCGCCCCTGTCCCGCTCCCCCGTCCTCCATTCGATGCCGTGCTGACGCGCCCAGAGGGCGGCATAGCGGAGCTGCACGGCCCCGGCCGCGCGCTGCGCAATCAAGAGGCCGAATTGCCCGTCCAAAAAACCCTGCTTGAGCAGGTAGAACTTGGCGAACGTGAGCGGCGGCCGCAGCAGCAAATCCAACCACGTGCAGCGCTTCCCCTTGCGGAGCATTTCCTCGGCGGCGAGCTTCAGCCGCTTGTCCGCCAATCGGCCGTCGAAGTAATCGGCGAACCCCGCCTGGCTGTGTCGCCGATGCTCCATCCAGCCTCGCAACCGCGCCACCCGGGAGGGGTGGCTCGGAACGCGCCGATCATGCACGTCCGCGTCCGCCCACCGACATCGACCCCGGTGGATGAGCCGGTTCTGCCAATCCGGGCTGAACGCACGGACGCAGCGGCCCAACACGTAATTTCGTCGCCGCATGAGGAAGAGGTCGCGGCGCGCCATCTCCTCCTCGGTCAAGGCGCGGATTTCGTCCCCCAGTTCGGGCGAACACTCCTCGTCTCCATCCAGCACAAACGTCCAATCGTTCCGGCACAGGCTGACGCCAAACCGCTTCTGCGCCGTGTACCCGCGCCAGGGTTCGACCACATACCGGTTGGCGAAGCGCTGGGCGATCTCCCCGGTGCCGTCCGCGGAACCCGAGTCCACCACCACCAGCTCGTCGGCCCAGGCGACGGAGCGACACGCCGCCTCGAGCGTGTCGGCGACGTCAGCGCAACAGATCACGACGGATATCCGCGGCATACGCCGTCTCCTCGATGAGCCCGGTCTCTCATCCCCACCCATCCGGCAGTATCCCGCTGCCGGAGCCTCACCCCGCGCGCCCACCCCGCGCCGCCCGCGCGCTTCGTCTCCCCCGCCCCATGCCGTGGCGTCAACCGTCGGAAGGTCGCCTGTCGGCGGCGGGCCGGCGGCGGACAATTCGGTGGACGATCCATCCGAGGAACGCCAGTGCCACGACCGGCTTGAGCCAGAGCTTGGTCAACGGCCAGATGGGGTTTCCCATGCCGGCGTTCCCGAGCGCGAGCGCCAGCGCCGCCAGCACCCAGCCCACCCGGGAGGATTCCACCGCCAGGAAACGTGCCGCCAGGACCGCGATGGCGGGCGCAAGGATAACATAACTATTGGACTCCGTGCGCGGGTTGAAGAGCATGAGGTACCCCGCCGAGAGGCCCAGGAGCGTCAGTACGCGGTGGGGTCCCCCCAGTCGCCGAGAGCCGATCCACCACGCGGCCAGGATCGCGGCTCCCGCCGTCACGCGGAGCACAAACCACACACCCGGGTCCAGGTGCCAGCCCGGGACGCGGAGGAGGCCTGCCAGATCTTCAAACCGACGCTCTTCCGATGGCGCGAGCAAAAGCAGTTGGCGAAACCAGGCGCTGTACAATCCCGCAACTGTCGGCCAGGCGTCGAACGCCAGGGGGGCCAGGGCAGTCAGCGCCATCCCACCGAGAAGCCAGGGGATCACGGCCCGGTCTGTCACCGCCACGAGGAGGACCATCACCACGGCGATCGGCTTGGCGATCAGGCCCGCGATGAGCCACCCTGCCACCGCCCAGAACCGACGATTCAGGAGATCGACCGCCGCGTGGCCCATCGCGCCGGCCAGCAGGAGATTCGATTGGCCGTTCATGACAGTATTGAACGCACCGGGCGCCGCCAGGATGGACACGAGCAGGAAGAGATCCTTCCGACCCGACTGGACCATCGTGGCGAGTCGGCGAAGGGCGCTGACAAAGACGCCCATCTGCAGAAGCCGCCACAGGGTGTCCCCGACCGCTTTAGGCAGCCGCTCGAACGGCGAGAAAAGGATGGCAAACTGGGGGAGATAGTTCATCTCCCCCTCGCGCTGAGAATAGACCTCTCGCCCGGCGAGCCAGTTCTCCGACGCGTTTCGATACGCGGAGGTGACCGAGCGGAACTCCGGCTTGGCGATCGTTACGGCCGTGAAGACGAGAAACACGATGGCCCACATCGCCCATGCCGCCCGGACGCGTTGACCATCGACCAGCCACGTCACCCATCCGTGTCCCACGACGCTCGCCTCCACCTGTCACTCGGGAAACAGGCTACCCATGCCGCGGCGTTCCTATCATAGCTCTTTCTCTCTTGCAAGCCCGCACACCCCGTGATACACACTCGCCGATCCCCGCGCGCGTCAAGGAGTCACACGCGTCATGTCGGCCATCGTCATCATCCCTACCTACAACGAGCGCGACAACCTTCCACCCTTGACCGCGCGCCTACTCGGCCTGGGTCTCGCTCTCGATATTCTCTTCGTCGACGACGGTTCCCCGGATGGAACCGGAGAGTTGGCCGAAGAATTGGCGCGCACCCATCCGCAAGTCTCGGTGATCCATCGCCAAGGAAAACAGGGGTATGCCAGCGCCGTCGTCACCGGCTTCCGCACGGCCCTGAAAGGGACCTACGAGTGGATTCTACAGATGGACGCGGATCTGTCCCATGACCCCGCGGCGATTCCCGCCTTATTGCAGGCGGCAACCGACCATGACCTGGTCCTCGGATCGCGGTACATCGGCGGGGTCAGAGTGATTGATTGGGAGATGAGCCGGGTCTTGTTGAGCTGGACGGCAAACTTGTACGTCCGGACCATCACCGGCCTTCCAAGCCGGGATGTGACCACGGGGTTTCGTTGTTACCGACGGTCGGTGATCGAACGAATGGATTTCGGCCGTCTCAAGGCGAACGGGTACGCTTTCCAAATTGAGATGGCGTATCGTACCTGGCGAGATGGTGGGCGGCTCGCCGAGGTCCCGATCATTTTTTACGGCCGCCAGAGAGGAATCTCGAAGATGTCCCGTGGCATCATCCTGGAGGCGGCGACTCTCGTGTGGCGTCTGAGGTTCAGCAGGCGGCCCAGGGTGTGACAGTGGTGTGACCTAAGAACGTTCCCCCCGCCTCAATCGGCCTTCCCATCATGCGCCGCCTCCCCCGGCACGCGCGCGTCCATCTCGTTGGCGCGCCATCGCTGTCTCGACCGGTAGATGAGCCAACTCACGAGCGCCGCCGCCTGCAGCGGCCAGAACAGCGGCACCATCCGCGGCATCCAGGGACCCTTCCACCACATGAGCGCCGCCATGACCAGCCCCCAGGCGCTCAGGATGATGAAATCCGCGCGGTACTCCGGCCGCTCGCGCAGGAAGAGGGCGGCGAGGAAATAGGCGGGGGCCAGGAGCGGGACGAACCATCGGATGGATGCCGCCAGCCCAGAGGAATTCGTGGATCCCACCGCGTAGACCAGCCACGTCCCGACAGACCACGCGAGGGCACAAAGGATCTCCGGGAAGTTCTTGTGGGCGTCGCCGGATCAGGAAGACCAGCGCCGGGAGGGTCAGGAACAGCGGGAGATTGTGGCCAAAGAACCCCCGCTTTCCGAACAGCAGCGAGGCGGCGTAGAGGAGGAATTTCCCGACATTGGCGTGATTCCAGACGCCGGTCATGTTCTGCGACGTGAACCCACCGCCCGCCGCCACGAGATACGCCGGAACGGCATTGGCGGGGCGCCACGTGCCGCCGATGGCGTAATTCACGACGTGATGCAGCACAATCCACGGCAGCGCTGCCAACACGCACAGCGCGATGGGCTTGAACGCCCGGACCCGATAGACGATCAGAACCATGGTGGCCGGCAGGATCGCCGGCCCAGCCCCGAGGTCGATCGAGTATCCCAGTCCCGCCAGGCTTCCGATCCCGATAAGTCGCCACCAGGAGAGGCGCCCGGCGCGAACGTCGTCGGCCAACCCGACCAGACCGACCAGCAACGGGGCAGTCACCCCCAACAGCAGGATGTGGCTGTTGACGTGACGGATGTAGGTGAGGGCGACCGTCGCCAGACCGAGACTCGCCGCGAGTGCCAACCCGACGCCCGGTGAAAGCCCCACGAGGCGGCCAAGCCGGAGCACCGACCAGATCGCCACAAGGTAGGCGAGGCCGGACGTGCACAGAGTCATCAGGTAGCAGAAGAGATCCGGCCGCTCCCGAGCGGTCAACCCCGTCACCCACTGCAGCCCTTGGTACAGGCCGGCCATGAGCAGGGCCGGCACCGGGGGTTTGTCCGAGTAGAAGTGGCCCTGGATGTAGAGCCTATCCCGCGTACCGTGCCGTAGCACCGGGTCATCGGCCGGATAGGGCCCAGGATCATCCGGGCGCGGCCGTGGAGGCACCTGCACGAAAATGGACCGGTCAATGGCCAGCGTGCCATGGTCCACCAGGCTCTCGACCGTGGCGAGCCGGCTTCCGTCGTTCCAGCCGCCCGCGTAGGGACGAGCACTGACGAGAGCGACGACCAATGCCCCAGCCAGGATGAACCAGGTGGCCAGTCGGTATTCCCCATCACGCATCGGCGGGGCGGACGCATTCATGGACGGTTCCCACGAGGGCACGGACCCCTCGGTGATCGGTCACTCATGGCGCGCCTGCTCCTCCCACACCGCCGCCGGTTTCGCGGGGAAAGTCATAAATCAGAAAGGTCGTCGTGCGTGCCACCGGAGCGCGCGCGCGAAGAAACGCGAGCTGGCGCCGCCGCTCCTCCGACTGGTACGCTCCGTAGAGCAGGGTCGTGCTCACCGCCAGGTAGCGGCCCTGGACTCGCGCCGCCAGATCCTCGGGCCCGGCGATGGGGGGCAAGACGTGCAGAGGCAATTCTCGAAGCGGCAATTGCTTCAGAACGGGATCGGTCCCGAAGTACCACACATCCACGGGCGGGCCCCCGCGGGATCGTTGCCACCGCGCCAGCTCCGGAAGCCCCTGGCCCCAGTCGTAGTTCGAGTCGCTCAGGTGAAGATACCCTTTTTCGATGCCACCCCACAGTTCGTTGGCGTAGCAGAGGCCGTGGGGCCAGACGAGGGCGGACGCGGACGCCGCCCAGACGACTCCCGCAGCGCCTCCCGAGGCGAGGAGGCGTCGCCGCCAGCCCGGACCGAGCTCTCGGCACGCCGCCGCGACCGCCGCGGCCACCCCCACGAGGCCCAGGCCCACCATGCGGCAGGAGCATCCGCACGCCGATTTGCACCCGGGAGGTGAGGCTGAAGAGCAATAGCACGAGGGCGGCCACCACGGCCCAGTTGCGGAGCGCGCGCGGTCGGATCGCGGCAACCACCAGGGGGAGCAACAGCGCGGCCAGTGTCATCTTGATGCTCAAGGCCACCGGGAAATAGTACCAGATCGCGCGAGGCCGCACCTCTCCGAGCAGAAACACCCCGTGCCCTCGTATGTTGTGCTGGATCTGCTTCACCAGCCCCTGTCCGGCATTCGTGAAGATCCGCAGGTGCTCCGCGACCCAGCGCATCGTCTGGCCGGTGGGCCCGTCGGGCAAGGATTGCGCCCAGGCCACGAACGACGGCTCGACGCTCCAGTCGCTTCCGCAGTACACAAACACCAGCACCAGGCCAAGGCCCACGATCCGCACGATATCCCGGCGGAACGGCTCCAACTGCCGCCACCCATGCCGGAGGCGCTCCCGCGGCGACCGCGCGGCTATCCCCGACCGGAACGCCCCGGCCCGCGCGAGTCGCTCGATCTCGACCGCCAAGAGGCAGAGTGGACCGAAGACCAGGCCGGAGGCCTTCGCCAGCACGGCGGCCGCGTACCAGACGGTGGGAATCGCAAGGCGCCGCAACCATCCCGCCTCGCGCCCGACGGCAAAGTGATACACCAGTGCCACCATACAGGCCGTGACGGCGACATCCGTGGTGGCCAGACTGGCGTGGCCCAGCAAGCTCGGCTCCGCCGCAAGCAGCGCGACCGCCAGCCGCCCCCCCCATGGCCCGCCCAGCAAGCGTCCCGCCAGCCACCCGTACCCCAGCAGCACCCACCAGAACACGAGGGTTCCGGCTCGTGCCACCAAGAGAACACGATCGAAATCCCCTGCCAGATCAAACCGGACGCCTGCCCATCGCTCCCACACGTACAGCGGCAAGGTGGTCAGGTCCACCGCAAGGGGCATCGTGCCCTTACTCATGAGCCGCGCATGACTTCCGGTACGCCAGTACTCCAGACCCTGGGCAAGGTAGAAGGGCTCGTCGAACGTCGCGCCAAGCTGGCTGGCGACCGTCAGACACCAGGCCGACGAAACGCCGCCGACGATCAGCAGCCACAGCGCGTCCAGGGTCCAGTCGCGTCCGCGGGCGATCGCCAGCGTCGCCGGGCTGAAGGTCGTCACGACCCGGCCTCCCCGCCGCCATCCGACCCGGATAACCGCCGGACTCCCACGACGTCGTCGTATACGGCGCGCGTCTGTCGCGCTTCGGTTTCCAGCGAAAACACCTCCTGCGCTCGGGTCCGGCCGGCCTCCCCCATCGAGTTCGCCAGGACCGGGTCCTTGAGCACGGTGATCACTGCCTCTGCGAGGTGCCCAGGTTCTCGGGGCGGCACCAAGAGGCCGGTCTCGCCGTGACGGACGGCTTCGGGGATCCCTCCGACGGTCGTGGCAACTACCGGTTTGCCCGCCGCCATCGCCTCGAGCACCGTGAGCGGAAGACCCTCGGTGTGTGAAGGAAGGACGAACAGGTCCATGCCACCGAGGAATCGCGAGACATCCTCTTGGGGTCCTGCCAGGACCAGTCTTTCCCGCACCGCGCGACGTTCCGCCAGATCAAGCAAATGTCGAAGATATCGCCCGCGGGGCGCCTCCCCGATCACCAGGCACCGAACGGCGGGAACCTGGCGGGCAATGAGGGCAAGGGCCTCCACCAAATCGTCAAACCCCTTGTGGGGGAGGATGTGGGCCACGATACCGATCACCGGGTCATCAGCCGCAATGCCGAACCGCTCTCGCAGGCCGCGGCGCTCGGCGGCGTCGCGTACTTTGCCCAGCGCCACGCCGGATCGGATTGTCGTGACGCGACCTCCCAGGACGCCGCCGTCCGCCAGATTCTGCGCCACGGCATCCGAAACGGCGATCAGGGCATCCGGCCGCTGCAGCCGGTACTGCCGGACCTTTTCCGGCGAAACCTGTTCCCGGACCGTGGCAACGCACGGCACCCCGGCCCGCTCTGAGACGAGGTGTCCGAACGGCACCGAGCGAAAGTTGTTCACGTGAACCAGATCGACCTGTTCCCCGGCCAGAACGCCGTGGAGCCGCGTCAGGAACACCGGGAGAAGGCACAGCGACAGCCCGTGCCGCCACCGGGGCACCCGGAGTCCGACCACCCGGACGCCGCGGGAAATCAGATGCTGGACGGTCCCGTCGCGCCGGGGCCACGCGAGGATCGGGGTGACACCCAGGGGCGGCATCGCCTCGACCAGTCGAAGGAGGGCCAACTCCGCGCCTCCCATCCGGCTGAACTCGTGGAGGTACAGGACTCGGAGCGAGGTAGAGTGTCGGGCCGTGTCGTGCACAGGAGGTCTCAGCTTGGCTTCTGTTCCCGGGCGACCGCGGCCAACAACTCCTCGGCGCCAGGGAACTCGCACGCGAGTAACTTCGCGTCGCGAAGGGAACGCCGCAGATCCTTGCCGAACCGAAGAGCGCGACCGGCAAGGTACGCCGCGGGGGCGCTCCGAAGCCGCGGCGGCACGAGCAGCGGGGGGTCGAAGAACCAGCGGCGGATCGCGGCCTCGCCCCACTTCTCCTGGACCGTGAGCCGCGGATGCGTGCAGGTGAACGGGGCGCGCTCACCGCGGCGAGTCGCCTGGACGTAATGGTGGACGTACACCCAGCCCGCGACGGCCGGCGGCGCGATGTCGCCCTGCTCCTCGACCTGCTGCCGAAGGCGCAGGTAGAGATCCCAGTCTGCCGCCTGGACGCGCGGGTCCCAGCCGCCGATCCGCTCCGCGAACGCCCGGGACATCACCACGCAACTCCCGACGATGCCGGGGACGAGCCGACCGTGGAACGCGGTCCCCACTTCTCCGCAGAACCGGCGCCAGTCGCCGTACATCGTCTGGAGGGCGCCCCGGAGATCGTCCGCGGCCTCCACGGGTCCGGCCCGACGCTTCACCAGCCGCCAGCGCTCCTGCACGGCACGGCTCAACGCCACGGTGGGCATCCGCTCGATCCCGACGGGGGACACCACGCACAGGCGATGCCGATGCAGGGCATCGATCAGACCCCGATCCCAGCCCGGGCTGACCACGATGTCGTTGTTGAGGAACCCGACATACTCCCCCGTCGCCTGTGCCAGGCCGAGGTTCATGCTCTCCGGATAACACAGGTTCCCCCCGGTGGGAATGACGCGGGCGCCGGCCTGTCGGAACAGCTCGGCCGACCCATCGGTGGAGTCATTGTCCACCACGATCAGCTCGGTGCGCGTCGTGGAAAACGCGGCAAGCGTCTCCACAAACAACTGGTTGTGCGCCAACTGGTTCCGCACGGGAACCACGATGCTGAGATCCACACCGCTCATGCCGCGACCCAACTCATTGGCCATTGTCGTCCGACGCCCTCACCGCGTGGGCGGTCAGGATGCCGCCAAGATTCATGGCCCCCAGGGCGTAGACGAGCGGTTTGGCGAGTCGCGCCACCCGCGTGCCGGTGCGTCGGCGCACGCCGACTCGCTCAGCCAGAAGGTCCGCCAGGCTTTCAGCAAAGGACGCCATCCTGCCGTCGCACTTCACCTTCCGAGGCTGAAACCCAACCTCCCGCAGGAGCCGCACCAGCGTCGCCGGCGTGAAATGGTATAGGTGTCTCGGCAAGTCCCACTGGAACCAATGCCTGCCGAACCACCGCCGCTCGACACTCGCCGCGTTCGGCACCTCAAGCCAGAGTAAACCCCCGGGACGGAGGAGCCGGCGCACCTTCTCCAGTGATTTCCGCGGACTCGGAAAGTGTTCCAGTACGTGGGAGAGGCGCACCACGTCGAAACGCCGCCCCTCGAGCGCCACCTCGTCGAAATGGCCCACCACGACCTCGCACCCCAGCCGGGCGCGGGCCAGCGACGCCGCGTAGGGACTGATCTCGACCCCGGTCACCGCCCAGCCGGACCCTTGGAGACGCAGCAGGTCTTTCCCGGTGCCGCATCCCACATCCAGGAGTTGCCCCTGGCCGACAAAGGGAATGATGGCAGCTTCTCGCCCGCTCACCTGGAGCCGCCAGCGCTCGAGGCCGGCGCAACCTGCGCCGATCCATCGCGGAAGACCGCGCTTGGTCGACCCTCCACGCCCCGCAAACATCGGGTACCCGTAGTACCGCTGCAAGAGCGCCTGCCGGATCGCGTAGTGCAGCTCCCGCCCCACATCGGATCTTGGCGTGACACGGTTCGTTCCCGCCGCGAGATTGTCGTAGTAGTCGTCCGGGTAGTACGCCGCCAGGTCTGCCCCTTCCGGCCTTGGATTGAGGTACAGAAGCCCGCACCCGCGGCACTCCACCACCCGCAAGGGCCCCGCCCCTGCCGGCGAGCGGGGATCGGCCTGCGTCATGACGGGCGCGGCATCAGCCGACCCGCACAGATCGCAGACCACCGGCGTCACGGTGCCGAGTCCACAGCAACGGGAGTCGCCAGCGACTGGCTTTGGTAGAGCCGATGGTACACGCCGGCGGCGGCCATGAGCTCGGCGTGTGTCCCCTGCTCGACGAGCCCGCCTTCGTCAAGGACGAGAATCTTGTCGGCCCGGATGATGGTGGAGAGACGATGGGCAATCACGAAGGTAGTGCGGTTTTCCATCAGCCGATCCAGGGCTTCCTGGACGAGCCGCTCCGACTCGGCATCCAGCGCCGAGGTCGCCTCGTCCAGGATCAGGATGGGCGGGTCCTTCTGGATGGCTCGCGCGATGGCGATCCGTTGCCGCTGACCGCCGGAGAGGCGGACCCCCCGTTCCCCGATCCGCGTCTGGTACCCCTCTGGGAGCGCCTCGATGAACTCCGTGGCATTCGCGATCCGGGCGGCCGCCATGACCGTCTCGGGCGGCACGCTGCTTTGCCCATACGCGATATTGTTCAAGATCGTGTCGTCAAACAGGATGGTCTCTTGCGTGACGATCCCCATCTGCTGCCGGAGCGAGGGAAGCGTCGCCCGGGCGATATCCACGCCGTCGATCGTGATCGTGCCGGAGGTCGGATCGTAAAACCGCGGGATGAGGTTGACCAGCGTCGTCTTTCCGGCGCCGCTCGTCCCCACGATGGCGACGATCTCGCCCATCTTCGCGGTGAACGTCACGTCATGCAGGACCAGCCGCTCCGGCTCGTACCCGAAGGACACTCGGTGGAAGCCCACCCCCTGCTGCATCCGCCCCAGCGTGACGGTGTCGGCATGCGCCGGGACCTCGGGGCGTGTGTCCAGCAACTCGAACACCCGCGCCATGCCGGCCAGACCGCGCTGCACGACGTTGTTGATCTGCCCGATCCGCTTCACCGGCTGATACAGCGAGGCGAGCGCGCCGAGAAATGCCATGAACGCCCCGGGGGTGAGGCTCTTGGTGCTGACGAGATGCCCCCCGACGCCAAAGGCGATGATGATGCCGATGCCGCCGAGAACCTCCAGAACGGGAGACGTCAGGCTCTCCACACGCCAGATCCGCATGAAGGCTCGAAAGACCTGACCGCTCGCCTCGCGGAAGCGCCGCTGCTCGTACGCCTCCATGCCGAACGCCTTGACCACCCGGATGCCCGAGACGGTCTCCTGCAGGATGGTGTTCACCTCGGCGCGCCACTCCTGGGCGCGTGTGCCGCGGCGGCGGATCTTCGACCCGAATTTGACGATCGGCAGCATCGCCACCGGCAACACCACCAAGGAGAGGAGCGCGAGCTGCCATTTGATCATGAACAGCAAGACGATGAATCCGAGAATGTTGAAGGGTTCCTTCAGCGCGTCGCGAAACAACTCGGTGGAGGCGTCGCCCAGCGTCTGAATATCGGCGCTGAATCGGGACATGATGTCGCCGGTGGCGCGCCGCGTGAAGAAATTGAGTGGAAGAGTTTGGACGTGCGAATAGAGCTCGTTCCGGATATCCCGCTGGATCCCCTCGGAGACGTGCCGCATCTGAAGCTGCTGGACGTACGTCAGGGCCGATTTGGCCAGAAACACCAGGAAGAGGATCGCCCCCAGGAAATGAAACACGCTCACGCCGTGGGCGTCCAGGAACCGTTGCAGGTGACCCAGCCGACTGCCCAGCATGTGCTTGATGGGCGTCGGCAAGCTGATGCCGGCCCCCGCGCCATCGGAGACGAATAGCGCATCGAAGACGGGCTGAAGCGACCCCACGGAAACGGCGTTCAGGAGCGCGATGAACAAGAGACAGCCGACGGAGAACGCGATCCGCGCCCGGTACGGGATGGCATATCGGAGAAAACGACGGAATTGCTGCCAGGGTGTGTGCATATCAGTCCAGGTTTCCTTGACCGCCTTGGGTGTCGTCCGACCGACCGCGTTCTCCCCTGGGATCGCCCCCACGCGGCCGAGCGCCCACCGGCCTGACACCTGGGGCGCGGAAAGCGCAGGATGTAACCACGGGCAAGGCCAGGAGCATCTCGGGGAACCGGCAAACAGCGGGACTCGGAGGGTACCCCAGCGTACCGGGAAATTCAATGGATTTCCGGTATTCCGCGGCCTGCCGCGGTGGTTTGTCAGGGCCACGGACCATCCGAGCGGGTCAGGCGCCACTCGATGGACTTCTCTCCTTTCAGCGGATCCGGTAGATCTCGATCCGTTGGTCCGGAGCCGTGCGCGAGGGCTCGGGAAAGACCTTCACCAGTTCCAGGTCGGGCGACGGAAGGCGGTCCAAGAAATCCGGAGAGGTCAATCGGACCATATCCGGGTACAAGGCCACAAATTGGGCAGACCGTTCGCGCGCGCGACGGAGAATCTCGTCATACGTCCCAGCCAAATCCACGCGCTCTGCGTGGGCATGGTACGTCAGCTTGGCGAGTCTGGTCACGATAATCGGTGTTCCGGCCACTTGGGCTCGAATCCAGACGGCTGCCTCCCGCAGGCTGCGTCCCTGGTCCGGTCCGCGGGTAACCACCGCGAGTGCGGTCGCAACCACGATCAGACCGAGCGCGGCCGAGGGAACCCAGCCTTGGGCGGGGAAACGGGCCTCCACCCAGTCCACGGCCCACGCCAGCCCGGCGCCCGCGGCAGGCAACGCATAGACAACCATGAGGAGGAAATGGTGCCGGCCGAGATAGGTCGGCCCCGCCTGCGCCGCCAGCCCGACCAGAGTCACGAGATGCAGGATAAACAGGCCGGAAAGGAGCGCATAGCTTCGGTTCCAGCGCTCGGCGCGCCGGCGAAGGATGCCGCCCAGACCCACGGCCCCCGTCAACATGAGCAGCGGACTGAGGCCATTGACGAGTGGCTTCTGAAAGGCGTCGATGTCAGCCAGGACCCGATGGAGCGAGCTCTGCCTCGCCGGCCGCGAATCTGTCCGTTCTGCCCGCGTTTCACCCTTCGCGCCTCGCGCCTCGCGGCTCTGGGCTCTAGGCTCTAGGCTCTCAGGGCTCGGCTCGCGGCTCGCGGCTCGCGGCTCGACGCTCCGTTCGCGACTCTCAGCTCTCGGCTCGCGGCTCTCCGATGGCGGAACCACGGACCGGACGAAGCTGGCAGCACTCTTCTTTTTGGAAAGAGTCAATGACCCCGCCTCGGCGCTGATATACGCAATGTAGGGCCCGGCGACGAAGGCCCACCCCGCCAGCGGAGCAAGAACCCAACCCATTCGGCGGATTGCACGACCGGTGCGGCGGTTTGACCCCAGGGTGTGAGAGGTAGGTCGTTCCCCGAGTCCCGCGTCCCGAGCCCCGAGCCCCGAGCAGCTCTCGGAAGGGTTCACGACCGCACGGTGCCCGTAGAGCGTGTAGAAGACTGCCAGGGCGATGGCGGGCTCGATCCCCTCGGGCCGGAAGAGGAACGCCAGCCCGCTGGCCATCCCGGCCCCCCAGGCCCACCTGAGCCGGCACTGATCGAGCGCCCGGAGCCCGGCATAGAGCGCGGCGGCGACACACAGGGCAGTCGGGGCATCCGAGAGCGCCTGGACGCCGAGCCGAATCGCGGAGAGGTGAACAACCCACAGGAAAGCAGCGCCCCAGGCGGCGGCCTCGCCCGCCGCGACGCGCGTGATCGCGACGATCGGAACCAGGATCACCAGATCGGCGACCGCGGCGATGAGCAGACCGGCCGTGTCGGCGCTTCCCACTACAGACTGCAGGCCGGCGATGAGAAGCGGATACAGGGGTGGGTAGTCGTAGGCGAGCGCCTCAGCCCACCGGCCTCCCCGGATTAGAGCGGCCATCTCGAAATAGACCGCGCTGTCGAAGGTCACCGGATCGAAGTAGCACCAGGCAATGCCGCGCAGCACCACGGCCGATACGGCGACCCACACGATGGATGCGAGGAGCATCCGGTCTCCGCTTGCCCGATCCGTCGGCCCCCAGCGCCATAGGAACCTTGCCTGCCCAAACAGCTTCCTGTCCGGTCTCACGTTCTGCCTGGCCCCTGCGGACGACCGAGGTTCTCGGCAATACACGACCGACAGCCGACACGGGAAAACCGGCCATCCGTTTCTCTGGTTGCCCGGTTTCCTGTGGTCGGCTTTCCATGTTCAATTTCCGGGACGTCCCGGGGGTCAGTATGCATTCCGGCTGACGAGCCCCTTCCAGAGGGTGAGCCAGAGGATCTTGAGATCGAACCAGAGCGACCAGTGCTCGATGTAATACAGGTCGCACTCGATCCGCTTTTCGATGGACGTATCGCCGCGCCAGCCGTTCACCTGGGCCCACCCCGTGATGCCCGCTTTCACCGTGTGCCGCAGAATATATCTCGGGATCCGCTGGCGGAAGTCTGCAATGAAGACCGGCCGTTCCGGCCGAGGCCCCACCAGGCTCATCTCTCCCGTGAAGACGTTCCAAAGCTGCGGTAGCTCATCGAGGCTGGTGGCGCGCAGGAATGCGCCGATCGGGGTGCGCCGGAGCGTCGCCCGCCTGTGCCCAGACCGGCCCGCTCTCGTCCTCGGCGCCCACCCGCATGCTGCGGAATTTCAACATCGAGAACGTCCGACCATCCAGACCCATACGCTCTTGCCGGTAGAGCACCGGCCCAGGCGACGTCAACTTCACCAGGGCAGCGATCAGAACCAGAAGGGGACTCAATAGCACGAGGAGGCACCCCGCCACCGTCACGTCGAGACTCCGCTTCGCCACGCGGTCCCAGCCGTACACCGGGCTTCCCTGGAGGCAGATGAAGGGAAGCCCCTCGAACTCCTCGATCCCGCCGTGGAGATTCATGTACCGGGAGAAATCCGGGACAACTCGGACATCCACGATGGCGTCGTCCAGGCCCTTCAGGATCTCCGGAAGGCGGAGGGACGCCTCGAGAGGCAGCGCCACGAAGACGTGATCCACGCCCTCGTCGCGGAGAAATTGCGCCAGCGCTTCCGGTGGACCCAGTACCGGGAGATCCCCAGGGGCTGCCACGCCGACAGCCGGATCCAGGAAGCAGCCGCGCAGGCGGATGCCCAATTCTGGATGCGCGCCGAGTCGCCGAATGACCTCCGCTGCCACCTCTCCCCACCCGACGAGCACCGCGAATCGGAGATTGTGCCCCCGCCGCCGGACGAACCGCAGGCTCTCCCGGAACGCTCCGCGAACCAGACTCAGGCCGGCGATGGAGAGCGCCCAGAAGTAGAGCAGGACGAGTCGCGAGAACTCGAACTCCCGGACAAAGAACGTCAGGCCGGTCAGCACGAGTACGGACGCGCTGCAGGCCTTGGCGATGTCCGCGATCTCTCCCAGACGCGTGCCGATGCGACGCGGCCGATACAGGCCGAAGACGCGAAAGACGATCGGCCAGATCAACAACATCGGCAGGAGAAGCAGCAGATAGGGTCTCAGCGCCGGGATGCCGCGGGGCGCGGGGATAGGATCCAGGAAGAAGCGAAAGCCGTAAGCCCCCATCCAGCACGCCGCCACCGTGGCGAGGTCCACTAGGAGGATAAGATTCTCGAAAAACTTGCTATGCTTGCGCAACATCGGACAACCCTTGCCCGTTGACGTGCGTCGCCCACCGCGCCGCGACAAATGCGTCGATCCTATCCTTGAATACCTGTCGGTTGAAACCCAGGGCGTGCTCCCGTAATGCCGTCGGCTCGAAGCGATCGCCGTTGGCCTCGAACCGCTCGATTGCAGCCACCACCGCCTCGACGGTTTGCGCGTTGAAAAAGACCCCTGTCGGGCCGGCCGTTCGCGGCGCCGCGGGATCGAGCGGGAGGATGGTCTCGAGGGCCCCGCCCTGGCCGTAGGCGATAACCGGGCGTCCCGAGGCCATGGCCTCCAGCGGCGTGATGCCGAAGTCCTCCACCCCAGGGAACAGCAGGGCCCGACATCGAGGATAAAGGTCGGCGATTTCCGCATCTGACCGAGGCCCAAGGAACTCCACGGTGGGACCCGCCAGCGCCCGAAGCTTTCGCTCGTCCTGGCCGGTCCCAACAATCTTCAAGGGGCGTCGGAGGGTGTTACATGCCTGGATTGCCAGATCGAGCCGTTTGTACGGCGCGAACGCCGAGACGATCAGGTAGAACTCTCCTTTCCCCTCCCCGAGACGGAATCGCGCCGTGTCCACCGGCGGATAGATGACCGAAGCCTCCCGGCCGTAGTGACGCTTGACCCGATCCGCGATGTATCGCGAAATGGCCACGAAATGGTGGACGCGCGCGGCGACCGCTACGTCCCAACGCTGCAGCCGCCGCCGAAGCAGCGCCATGGCTCCCCGCCTCAACGGACCCGCCTGTCCGGAACCGAAATAGTCGTCGTAGAGATCCCACACGTACCGCATCGGCGTGAAAATGTACGAGATATTCAACGCCCCCGGCGGAACGCGGACGCCCTTGGCGACACAGTGGCTACTGGACAGAATCAGGTCGTACCCGGAAAGGTCGAAACGCTCTATAGAAACGGGGAAGAGCGGCAGAAGCATGCGGTAGCGTTCCGAAACCCCTGGTAGCCGGTTGAGGGCGGAGGCGCGAATCCGCATGTGCTCGATCCGTTCCGACACCGACCCGGGCACGTGGATCAGCGTGAAGAGCGTCGCGTCCGGAAAGAGCTCGCAGAAAACCTCCAGACACCGCTCCCCACCCCGCATCCCCGTGAGCCAATCGTGGACCAGCGCCACCCGCATTCCAGTCCTCACCGCCCTACCGACCACCGGCCCAAGCCATCGCGAACGTACCACAGAGAGACTCGCCAGACAACGCAATAGCCCAGTGATCCCGCTCGCCGCGCGCCTCCTTTCTGCTTGACGCGTAGGCGTAGACGACTCCATACTTCGCCTCACTCGGAGGTCTTGGGCAGGGGTGCGGTTCCGGCAAGGTGTGTGAGGCGTGTTGTGACCCCTATCGCTCGCACCTCATATCCCGGATGGCTGGATCACGCTTTTCGTTTTCACACCATCAACCAGCAATATAGGCCGCCCCGATGCTTAGACTTGCGGTCAACGCAGTTCCCCTACGCTCGCCCCTCACAGGCATCGGACAATATATTCGCCACTTGATGGCAGCGATTGAGGCGCGTGGAGATATCGACATCCGGTATTTCTATGGCACATGCTGGGACCGCCGCTCCATCGCCTCCGCCATGCCCGTGGCAGACGCCGCCAAGCGAGCGATCAAAAGAACGATCCCTTTCGCGTACATCGTCGTCCGAACCGCGCAACGCCCATTTTTCGCCAGCGGTGTGCGCGCCTTCCGTCCTCACATCTACCACGAGCCAAACTACATTGCGCTTCCATTCCACGGACCGATGGTCTCCACTCTGCATGACCTATCGTTCGTACATTACCCTGAAACACAACCGAAGGAGCGTCTCAAACACTTAGAGCGGTGTTTGCCAAAAACGTTGGCTCGTGCTGCGCACATCATCACCGACTCCGAGGAAGTGCGGCGCGAAGCCATCGTGCACTTCAGCCTCGACGCAGAACGCGTTACAGCCATCCATCTTGGCGTGAATCCGGTATTCGCGCCCCGCGAGGAGGCAGCGTGTCGCGCGGTTCTTGCCTCTCGGGGGCTGCGATATGGTGGTTACGTGCTCTCGGTCGGAACCTTGGAGCCACGAAAAAACCTCGCGGCCGCTATCCGAGCGTTCGCGGCCCTTCCTGAGCGGCTCCGCGCCGTTACTCCGCTGGTGATCGCAGGACACCGCGGTTGGCTTTCCGGAGAAATAGAAAGGCTGATACACGCCGGAGACGCAGCGGGTTGGCTGCGCTTTCTGGGTTTCGTGCCGCAAGAAGAGCTTCCCGTCATCTACGCGGGAGCGAGGCTCTTTGTCTATCCATCACGCTATGAGGGGTTCGGGCTGCCCGTGGTTGAAGCCATGGCGAGTGGCGTGCCAGTGATTACCTCGTCCGTGTCGTGCCTCCCGGAGATAACTGGCGATGCCGCCGACTTGGTCCATCCGGACGACACCGACGGGCTAAGGATCTCGATGGAAAGATTTCTGGAGGACGAAGGGCACCGCACCGAATTACGCGCGCGCGGAATCGAGCGGGCGAGGCGTTTCTCGTGGCAACGATGCGCAGAGGAGACGGTTGCGGTATACCGAGGCGTAGCTGGCGCAGGAGCCAACACGTAAGCGCCGCTGGGGATAGACCAACCGGCGCGCCGGCTCTCATACCCCCCTGTGGTCGTGTTTGCTGTTCGATCTTGCCTCTCAGGGGGTCGCCTGTGCGTTTTCCCGAGGAATGACTTCGGCGGCGATCGACACGACCCACGTCGGCATCCGCGATCGCCCGCTGCGCGTCAACCCGCGAATATTCTTCGGTCGGGATGAAATCAATGTCGCCGTAAAACGAAAACTCCCGCTCCTTGCGAAGCCAGCCCGAAATCTCCACGAGTCGGTCCACATGTTTCGCGACCGGTCCAGCGAAGCGGTCTCGATACTCCACCAACATCGGCGACACATCGTGCCAATGCGGAGGCTCAACGCCAACCTGGCGGAGCATCCCTTTGAGACACAGTTCGACTACCTCTTGCGCCTCGCGCACAACATCCGAATACGCCTCGTCGTCGAGAAGCACCTGGAGGATGCGCAGGCGCTTCGTGGCCTTGATGAGGTAGCTTTGCGCGAGGGATGTGTTTGTCACAGCTCGAAGACTTCCCCGGGCCGATAGTCCGGCTTTAGATCCCAGAACCAGGCATTCCCCCGCCAGATCCGGCGTGCGCCGAGTCTCGCCAACCGTTCCCGGAACTGCGCAAATGCGTGGGCGAGGAAACCGTCACGGTCAACCAGAATTCTCGCATCGTCGAGCATGTCCAGGAAAAGCAGGCTCCCCTGCTCAACCTCCGCTGGCGTCTTCAAGACCGGCGACAACACGGTCGCGACACCCACGCGTCGTAGCCGTTCGAATACCTCCGCCAGCTCCGCTTCCACCCCCGCGAAATCCGCGACCCGTGCGATGCGTCCGCGCGGAAGGCCCTCCGCGACAATCAGAACGTCCACATCCGAGTCCGGCCGAGGCGTCCCCCGCCCCACGGATCCGAAGACCGCGACGGAGACGAGCCGACGTCCATACTTCCTCTGGCACGCAGCGACCAGCGCCCTCAACAATTCGTCGAAATGGGCGGTGAGCATTCTCGGCGTACCCCGTGTCCAGCAGCCTCAATCCGAATTCGAACCGCAAGACGTCACCGGGGCCTGAGAGCCACAGGGCACAAAACGCACACGGGGGTCGAAGATTCGACCGTCCGTCCCTGAAGCCCGGTGAAATCCGTGCCCTTGGCTTCTTGTGGCCAACCGTGCCTTTGCGGCCCCCGGTGGCGCCTTGGCGGTGAGACGGTTCGGATCAGGCAGATTCTCTCTTATCATAAGGGTCCGACCCCAGCAACTCGATTTCCACGCAACGATCCGCCGTCCACCCCGCCAGCCCTTGGAAATGCCGCCTGTGCCTCTTGTGTATCTTGTGGCGAGAGGCCCCGGCGGGGTCTGTTTTGAGGTCATCCGACCCGCGGGGTGTGGACCTCGCCCTGGCGCACCACCTCCAGGTCGGCATCGAGCATGATCCGCACCAGATCCCGGAACGTCACCGATGGTTTCCACCCCAGGACGCGCCCTGCCTTTCCCGGATCGCCCACCAGCAGATCCACCTCGGCCGGGCGGTAGAATGCGGGGTCCACGACCACGTGCTTCTCCCAGTCCAGCCCGACGTGCCCGAAGGCTTCCTGGCAGAACTCGCGCACGGAGTGGGTCTCGCCGGTCGCGACCACGTAATCGTCGGGTCGGTCGTGCTGCAGCATCATCCACATCGCGCGCACATAGTCCGGGGCGTAGCCCCAGTCGCGCCGCGCCTCCAGGTTGCCCAGACGCAGCTCGTTCGCCAACCCCAGCTTGATCCGCGCCACCGTGTGCGTGATCTTCCGCGTCACGAACTCCAGCCCGCGGCGCGGACTTTCGTGGTTGAACAGGATGCCGGAGCACGCAAACAGGTCGTAGCTCTCGCGATAGTTGATCGTGATCCAGTGGCCATAGACCTTGGCGACGCCGTAGGGGCTGCGCGGGTAGAAGGGCGTCGTCTCGCGCTGCGGCACCTCGTGCACCTTGCCGAACATCTCGCTGCTCGACGCCTGGTAGAAACGAATGGATCGGTCCACCATGCGGATCGCATCCAGCACCCGCGTCACGCCCAGCGCCGTGAACTCGCCGGTCAGCACCGGCTGTCCGAAGCTCGTCGGCACGAAACTCTGCGCCGCCAGGTTGTACACCTCCTGGGGCCGGTGCTCCTGCAGGATGTTGATCAGGCTGACCTGATCCAGCAGATCGCCCTGGACGATCGTGATCCGATCCTGGATGTGTCGGATACGGTCGAAGTTGACGGTGCTGGTCCGCCGCACCATGCCGATCACTTCGTAACCCTGCGTCCAGCAGGAACTCGGCCAGGTACGAGCCGTCCTGGCCGGTAATGCCGGTGATCAGTGCCTTTGGCATCTCGCTCTCCTCAGCACATTCTTTCCTTTACCATGGAAGCGTGTGTCAATGCCCGGATCGAATCATTGGACTTCCTTCTCCTCTTGCCTCCGAAGAGTCGTCAGGAACGCAGCCGGTGTGACGATTCGCACGCCACGGTACGCCTTCACTGCCAGAAGATCCCTATCGCCGGTCACGACGTATTGCGCCCGGGCCTCGATGGCTGCCTCCACGAACTTGTCGTCGTCAGGATCTCGGCTAACCGGGACCCGCACTCGCCCCGGCACGAGCACAGACTCATGCGCCAGGGACCGCACCAGCGCCACAACCTCCTCTTCGGTCATCCAGCGGGCCTTCCGAATTTTCTCATAAAAAAGCGCCCTCCCCATCTCGTCGAGAATTCGCGGGGAGAGTACCAACTCAAACTTGCCGTGTTGCCATGCGCGAAGGATTTGATCTTCCTTCCCGCCTCGGATGAGCATGGCAGAGATCACGACGTTGGTATCAAGGACGGCCCTCATGCGCTGGCGCGGAGCTTCGTGCGGCGCGCCACGGCCACCGCTTCACGGACTACCCTGCGAATATCCTGGGGTGCGACGTCTTTGGTTCGCGCCTGCACCCCATCGATGAGACTGAAGACTCGCTCCCGTGTTGCTCTCCTCCGCACATCGCTCGTCTCGATGTAAAGACGGAGCGCTTCCCGCAGGAGTTCGGACTTCGTCCGGTTCTCCTGCGCGGCAAGCCGCTCGGCCTCCCTGAGCAGTCGAGGCGGAAGGGAAATGGTGACCAGTCTTCGGTTTTGCACGAGGGACGCCTCCCTACTTCTTGTAATACATTGTATGATTATCGTAACGCCAGCGGATCGTGATGTCAACAGGCACGGCGGAGACTGGACCTATTGAATCAGCGTCAATTGACCAATACCGGCTTGCGGTGGTTGGTTGTCAGTTGTCCGTCTTGCATTGTTTCTTCATGGCGACCTGCCCGCGCCAGTAATCCAGAAGATCCCGCAGGCTCTGCTCGAACGGGATCTCCGCCCGCCAGCCGGTACGCGCTCGAAGCTTGCCGCAATCCGAAACGACCCGCGGCACATCCGAT
The DNA here is from genome assembly GCA_963695995.1 of uncultured Methylomirabilota bacterium. Classification (GTDB taxonomy): domain Bacteria; phylum Methylomirabilota; class Methylomirabilia; order Methylomirabilales; family 2-02-FULL-66-22; genus 2-02-FULL-66-22. The sequence goes on along the minus strand of CAVOIV010000021.1, from coordinate 46,388 downwards.
GGCCGCAGCAACCCCGGATCCTGCACGATGCGCACGTCGAGCTTCGCCAGCGAGATCAGGGTCTCCAGCAACGCCCTGGTCGTGTGGTCTCGCTCCGAGCCCAGGTTATACACCTCGCCCGGCTCCCCTTGGGTAAGGGCAAGGTAGTAGCCGCGGACGATGTCGCGAACGTCGGTCAAGTCGCGGGACACGTCCAGCGTGCCGACTCGCACCTCGGGTGGTCGCAGCCCGGCCTCGATCTCGGCGATCTGAGACGCGAAGTCCGCGGCTACGAAGCCCTGGCTCTGGCGAGGACCGATGTGGTTGAATGGCCGCACGCGGATCGTTGCCACTTTATGCGACAGGTAGTACTGAAGCCCGAGATAATCCTGGGCGACCTTGCTGACCGCATACGGCGTTGTCGGGCGAAGAGGCGTGTCCTCGTCGATCGGCAGATCCTTCGGCGTGAACCAGCCCGTACTCATCCCCAGAGCCGACCACCAGGACCCGGGTCGCCAGGCCTATTCGCGCCACGGCTTCCAAAATATTCAGTTGAACGCGGATATTGTTCTCCAACGTGAACCAAGGGTCTCGTTCGCGAAACGGCTGGACTCGGCTGGGCCGCCAGATGGAAGATGTAATCCGGTCGCGTGGTCTGCAGAACTTCACTGACCACCGTGGGCTGAGATAGCTCGGCCGGGTACAACGCCAAGCGATCCTTGAGATGGGTTACATTGTCCACAGGGCCATACACCGTGCCCGCAACCTGCCAGTCGGTATGGTTCAACAGGTAGTCGGCCAAGTGGCTCCCGACAAATCCGGAGATGCCTGTGATCAGCGCCTGCACCACTCGTCCCCCCACAGCCGTCTCAGAAAGCAGCCCGGCTTCCTGGAAGGCTTTCCAAGAAGGTTGTCGCAGTATACTCCAGGGTGGAGTCTGCAGCAAAGAAGACTTGCGGCGCGACACGACACCGAGTTGGTCGGTGTTCAGTGGCGTAGATTCACACAAGCGATTCCATGAGGTTGACACGTTGGGCCTCCCAATGTTATAGGGTCTTGACTCCTGTGACGCGATCAGCGTCGTCCTTGGCAAGGATGGGCGACCCCCGTACCGTCCCAGGCGTCACTGCCCAACAGGGGTGCCCTGGGGCGTTTGAGAGGAGATATACATTTCTGGCGAACGTTGGCACCCCGCGGCGGCGTGGCGGTCGAACGGTTTTCAGCGTTCAAAGAGGTGAGAGTATTGCGGTGCACGGCTGAAGGTGAAAAGGAATTACCGATCCCTGATTCACCGGCGATGAGCTACGATCGCTGGCAGAGGTATCTCTACGCCGCTCGGTTTTCAGAGGGCGCAGCGGTCTTGGATCTTGCTTGCGGCGACGGTTACGGGAGCTATCTCCTGTCCTTGAACGCCCAAACGGTGATCGGCGTTGACATGCGCGAAGAGAAAATAAGCCATGCAGCAAGCAGGTACATACGAGACAACCTGCAATTCAAAGTCGGCTCCGCGGCAAGGATTCCAATCGAAGGAACAGAAGTATTCGACCTTATTGTCTTCTTCGAGGCCACTGAGCATATCAGCAATGACGAACAGCACGCACTTATGGTCGAAGTGAGGAGGCTACTCAAGAAGGACGGACTGTTTATAGTTTCCAGTCCGAATAAGATCTCCGATACCGACCTGCCTCGGTGCCAGCATGGGTTTCACGACCGGGAATTCGACGCACAAGAGTTCAAGGAGTTCCTGGAGCAATATTTTCCGCACGTAGGCATCTTGGCGCAGAAGCCAAGTCTCGTCTCCGATATATGGAGCTTGGGCATCGATCAGGGGCAAGTGAGCACGAACAGACCCGATTGGACGGAAAGCGGTCCTAGCCCGACAGGTCGAGAGAGAGAAATCCTGTTTCGCTTTGGGCTTTGCTCAGAGAAACCAATAGATGTCCACGCTTCCACGTTGGTGGAGTCAAATGAAAGATTCTCTATACACCAGGCAGGACGAATAGCAGAACTCGAGAGCGCGTTAAGGGGAAAAGAGGTCCGGTTGGCTGAGCTTGAAGCCGGTGTAACAGCCAGGGATGCCAAGATCGCGGACCTTGAGTATGCGCTTGGAGAAAGAGACGCTTACATCCAACACGTTCACTCTGGCCGTGGCTGGCGACTGTTGACGGGCTACTTCAAAGTAAGGGAGCGGCTTCTCCCGCAGGGTACGAAACGAAGGCTCCTCGCAAAGAATATCCTTCACATAGTCTTCAGTGCCGCCGTCGTCTCGGGGAGAATTGGCAACGAGATAAATCGGCTGTCAATCTGTTTGAGGAATCTGCTATTCAAGTGCCCTCCGACGATACTCATGGTAACCCATGTTCGCTTCTACCCTCCGGCAGCCGGTAATGAGCTGCGAATTTTCAATTTGATCAAGTTTCTGAAGAAGCGCGGCTACCAAATTGCCGTCCTAGTCAATCCTCTGTCCGAAAGTGCTCCCCTTGATCCCGAAAGGCGGCGCAAAATCCACGAGTTTGTGGATTATTACGAGGAGATGGGAGATTTTGATAGTCATCACATCTCTTCAACCGGTTTTCGGCCGATCACGACAGAGCCTATTCTGGAACGCTGGCGGCACCAGGAGCAGGCTCTTTGCCCCGATGCCGTGTTATGGCGAACCTCAGAGCTAATCAAGCGGCTCTCGCCGCGAGTGATTTTATCTGAGTATATCTGGACCAGCAGTGTGCTCAAGCTTGCGCCGGCCGGTACGTTGCGGGTGATTGATCTCATTGATATGTTCTCGAGCAAAGCCAAGAACGTGAATAGCTACGGCTTCGACGATCCGTTAGCGACCTCGGCCGATGAAGAGAAGGCATTTCTTAACCGGGCCGACCTGGTGATTGCCATCCAAGACACCGAGGCCGCCGCCTTCAGGAAACTGGAGCCCACATGTCGAGTGATTGTAGCTGGAATTGATTTTGATGTTGCCGTCCTGGCAGATTTTTCAGAACGAGTGGCGAATCCACCCTTCGTACTTATTGTAGCTTCCAACAACCCTTTCAATGTACGCTGCGTTCGGGAGTTTATTGAGCAGGCTTGGCCGATTATCCGTGAGCGAGTGCCACGAATGCATTCTACGCATTGTGGGCAAGGTGTGTCACTCCCTGGACGGCGCGGCTCAAGGGCTTGAACTACTCCCCTATGCTGGCGACTTGACTGGACTTTATCGACAAGCCGCCCGTGGTAATCAACCCAGTCTACGCCGGCACTGGCCTTAAAGTTAAATCGGTTGAAACCCTGGGACATGGCCAAGCTCTAGTCAGTTGGCCGGAAGGCGTGGCTGGCATTCCTACCTCCGGGAATATCCCGTATATGGTATCAAACAGTTGGGCCGAAATGGCAATGCAGGTGGTACAGATCCTAACCGATGCGAACGTGAGTCGTGAACTCCGCGCGAGTGCACGCGAGTTTGCGTTAGCCAATCTCTCGGCTGACGTTGTCTATCGCGAATTGGACGCCCATTTTGCCGCTGCCTGCCGTGGCACAAGGAGTCTGAGACGAGCATTCGCCACGCGTTGCTCCGAAGAAACCGGAATGCTCGGCGGTCTGCATTAGTGTCATAGGTGCGCTGAACGCCTTCTGAGTCGTGGCACAAAAACCTCGGCCCTGCTAATGAAGTAATGGGCTTCGCTTCGGCGATTGGCCACAGGCCACAAGGAACTCCGCTGCCAACGTTTCAGGCACGCAGCGGTTCTTGCTCCGGAAACCTAGACAGGAAGGGTATGGCGACTGTGAGAGAAGCGGACATCGAAACTAGGCCATGCCGGTACGGGCTTTTATCCTTCTTCAAGAACGACACTATCGTCTCTCGATCGCTCTTAGAGTATGGCGAATGGGCCCAAGGTGAAGTCGAGTTTCTCCTGGGCCTGATCGCCCCCGGCGACGCTGTGCTTGATGTTGGTGCATTCATTGGAACGCATACACTTGCATTTGCCAAGAGGGTCGGGAGTGGCGGGGAGGTATACGCTTTTGAGCCGCACCCGCTCTTCTTCGAAGTTCTCAAGAAGAACATCGGCCAAAATGTGCTGACGAACGTGAAGCTGCTCAACGTAGGCCTATCGGATGAGGTCCATCAGGCACACATACACGGCATAGACGTGCGCGCTTCGTCTAACTTCGCAGGAACTCCCGTCCTTGAGACCGGTCCTCACACTGGGGAGCTGATTGGAAGCCACACTATCACATTAACAACCCTCGACCAACTCGCCATCGAGCGGTGCAGCTTGATCAAGATTGATGCCGAGAATATGGAGGTCAATGTTCTAAAGGGATCTCGCCGCACGCTTCGCGCGGCCCGTCCGGTTGTCTTCGCCGAATGCAATTCACTCCATTGCGGATGGCCGGTCGTAGAATTCATGACGCAAGAGGAATACCGTATATACCTTCTGAATGTACCGGCTTACAATCCCCAAAATTTTCGGCGCAACGCCAACAATTTCTTTGGAGATGGACGCGAGGCTGGTCTCGTTCTTATTCCGGAAGAACGGCATTCTGAACTAGAAGATAATTTGAATCAGTTGCGGCGCCGCCAATCCCTCATTCCAATTTCTTGTCTTGATGACCTCGCGCTCGGGCTTCTCAAGAAACCCCAGTACAAGTATGAGGTAATGCTGAAGGGGGAAGCAGCCGATGTGCTGGGCGTCGGATTTTGGGCGAATCAGTCCGAGGTGGAACAGATTCGAGGTGAGTTCGGCGCTCTCCAAGCCGAAGTGGAACGGCTACGAGCGCGAGTGAGCGTTCTAGACGAGCTGACGGCCCAAGTGTCGTCTGTCACGTCGGACCGAGATCGCTTGGTCCAGGAAGTCGCCCAGCTCCACGCGGACATGTCGCGTGTCACGTCGGACCGAGATCGCTTGGTCCAGGAAGTCGCCCAGCTCCACGCGGACATGTCGCGTGTCACGTCGGACCGAGATCGCTTGGTCCAGGAAGTCGCCCAGCTCCACGCGACGATCCACGCTCAGCACGCGGCCCTCACGCAAAGCGACGCGGACATGTCGCGTGTCACGTCGGACCGAGATCGCTTAGCCGAAGAGGTCGCCCGGCTCCACGCGACGATCCACGCTCAGCACGCGGCCCTCACGCAAAGCGACGCGGAAGTACGTCGCTTAGATGGCGAACTGAACCGTATTTACGATTCTCACGGTTGGAAGGTTCTATCCGCGTATTATGGACTACGCAACAAGCTCCTTCCTGAGGGCTCACGGCGACGGGATTTCTCTAAGCGAATGCTTCGGGTGATCCTAAGTTCCGGAAGAGAAATCCCACAGCAGGCACAACCGACTCCGATAAGTGGTGCCACGTCTGCTCCTTCTGAGGAGGAAGCTTCAGGGAAGGTAGATCACCTACGGCAAGTAACTATCAACGCGCAGAGCGTCTCCTCTCAAGATACTCGGTTGCCCGCTTCGGAGCCTCCGGCGACAAGCGTCATAGGGCACGAGGCGAAATGGGAAGAATACGAGACGCTATCACAACGAATCGCTGGACTGAAACAGGCTCGGTTGGAGAAGATTGCATTCAAATCACCAGTGATGGTCTCTATCGCGGAAGATGAACTGGTGACCCATGCCGCGTCGCTGCAATTTCCCGCTGCGGAGCACGTCACGGTCTCTATTGTTATTCGGGTCGCGAACGACCTGAAACGTGCATTGGAGTGCCTGACCTCACTGCATGAAATATTCCGTGGGCGTCCCTTACGAAATTGTTGTAGTAGATGATGGTTCGTCAGAACAGACGCATGAGCTCCTGGCGAGGGTGCCTAATCTTGTCTACATGAAAAATGGAGAAGGTTTCGGCTTCACACGCTCATGTAACCGCGGTGCGCAGAACGCCAGGGGTGAGTACGTTCTTTTTCTAAGTAGCAACGTTCAAGTCACAGAGAACTGGCTGCAAACCCCTCATCGAGACTTTCAAAAGTTACGATAACGTCGGCGCTGTCACTCCGAAAATAGTGTTTCCCGACGGCAGTCTCCGAGAAGCCGGCGCGCGTGGTCAACCGAGATGGCACGTCAAGAACGATTGGATTATCTGATGATCCCGATCTGCCCAGGTTCAATTACAGTCGGGAAGTGATGTCTTCTTCCAGCGCGTGTTTCCTTGTGAACGCAAGACTCTTCAAGGAGATTGGCGCGCTTGACGCCAGTCATGGCCATGCGTCTTCCGAGAATTGGGAGCTCGCTTTTCATCTTCGAGAGCGCGGTTGGCGGCTCATGTACAACCCGACATCAGTTGTGATCCACCAACCAAGCGCTGGTTCGCACAATGGGAATGAAGGTTCCGACGCAACCCACGCCATTTGCCTTCAGCAAGCACGTTGCGAGTATTGGCAGCGCGAGATAGACAACCTCAACCAGATCAGACTCATCGCTCTTTATATGCCACAGTATCATGCCATTCCGGATGATGATCACCGGTGGGGAAAAGGACTCATAGGGTGGACGAAGGTCGCAGGGGCGCGCCCGAACTTTATTGGTCATAACCAGCCGCACCTGCCGGCTGATCTCGGCTTCTGTGATCTTCGCGTATTAGAAACTGTAGAGCAGCAAGCGCAACTAGCCAGGCGGTACGGCATCTACGGCTTTTGCTATCTCTATGACGGCGTGGCGGGCAGGCGCTCGTTGGCTGCCCCGCTTGAAAGCATTCTCCGCGGTAAGGAGTCGGCCATTCCATTCTGTATCGCTTGGGCGAATGCACATTGGACAGAAGGTTGCGACGGGCAGGAAAACGGGACAAGCATATCGCAGCAACGTTCGGAAGATGATTCCCACGTGGCGATTCTTGATATGTTGCGCTATCTGCACCACCCGAACTACACTCGTGTCAATGGCAGGCCGCTTCTCATCATCTATTATGATGTGAATCGCTTTCCGAATATCAATCGGACTACCGAGATATGGCGCGATGTTTGTCGGAAAGAGGGAGTCGGCGAGATTTACTTAGTCATAGCTGAGTCCCTTGGGTGTTCGCAGTACTTGCGAACATCCGTCCAAATACGGCTTTGATGCTTCTATGGAGTTTCCGCCCCATGGCATGAACGCGCCGATCAAGCCGCCAGGACAGCTCGTGAATCCCGATTTCCGCGGCGTGATTCATGATTACCCGCATGCCATCCTCAATAAGCTTCAGGCGGAGAGCCCTGGTCACGTGCGGTTTCGGACCGTCACTCCGTCGTGGGATAACACTCCCAAGAGGCAAAATGAGTCGGCGATCTTCGAGAATGCTCGACCCCGAGACGTATCAGGCGTGGTTAGAAGCTATTCTCGACTACACTCACGAGCAGAACTTCGGTGACGAGCGTATCGTGTTCATCAATGCGTGGAACAATTGGGGAGAGGGAAGTCATTTGGAGCCGGACAGGCGATACGGCCATGGATTTTTAGAGGCAACGCGTAATGCCCAAGATGCCCGCTTACTACAGCGAGAGAAACGTGTTTCGCCAGAATGACATGCGGCTGATTGCGATTATTGCGATTATTTAGATTGCGACGATGGAAAGGCGTATGAGTAACTTTATGGCTCCCGCACCCAAAATCGTCTTGGTTGGCCTCCCAGCTGCGTCTATTGGTATAGGAGAACACCTCCGCTGTTCCGTTCGAGCCTTTCGAGCGTTGGGAGTTAAGGTAGGTATCCGAGACCTTCATGGTGCGCAAAGCGACGACTCGGATATAAGAAACGAAATTGGAGGACATCTCGTTCAAGAGTTGAGCCCGGAAATCAATATATTTCACATCAACGGCGACATGGTTGAGGATTCGCTCAGACAAATAGGCGGCCTGCCCAGAGGGACATACAATATCGTGTATCCCATGTGGGAGTTAAGCGAATATCCGAAGCCTTGGGCGGATCAACTCAATAGATTTGACGAAGTCTGGGCTCCATCCCGATTCACTTACGAATCACTCAAGTCAGCCATTAGCAAGCCTGTAACCCACGTGCCTCTTCCGGGGGAGGTCACTTTAAGTACCTTTCTTGGGCGGAGGTACTTTAAGATTCCTGAGAGCTCCTTCGCATTCCTGTTCTTCTTTGACTTCACATCTTATCTTGAACGGAAAAATCCCTTCGCGGTGTTGCGAGCGTTGGAGGACCTCTGCTAATTCTTGCCCGAATGATGACATTTGCCTTGTTATCAAGGCTAAGGGTGGGGAAACGAGGAAGGCAGATTATGATCTGTTCTCCGAACACATCGCTCGACTCAAGACCAGGTCATTAGTTAGTGACCGGGTCCTCATTATTGACAAGCTACTCACTGATAACGAAGTAAAGAACCTCATACGATGCTGCGACTGCTTCATATCCTTGCATCGCTCTGAAGGGTTCGGGCTCGGCATGATTACCGCAATGTACATGGCAAAGGCTGTAGTGGCCACCGGGTACTCAGGGAATCTGGATTATATGAACGACACAAATTCGTGTTTAGTCCGCTATGATTTGCGTAACGTACAAACTGGGGCGTACCCGTTTTCCGAAGGACAGGTGTGGGCCGAGCCAGATGTTACTCATGCAGTCAAACATATGCTCAAACTGGTGTCGGACCGAGAGTACGCACATGACCTTGGAGAAAGGGCAAGTCGAGATATAAGAGTCAACTTCAGTTACCGGGCGATTGGCCTCAGGTATCTAAGACGCATCAATGAGATCTTGAGCGAGCGTGAACATATTCAGCATACCGATTGTCGCACACTCGGCATCTTTACGCGCTCGCACCAATCGACGCTCGATGGGATTCTTGCTGGCGGCGTCAAGGGTCGCCCACTGAAGCGACTCTTCGGCGATGTCAGCGACGACTTCTGGTTCTGGCTGTTCACACAGGGCTATCGGGACAACGAGCAGCAACTCTGCCAGATTCTGCCCTCCATGCCGGCCGAAGACATCCAGACCCGATTTACAGGGTCGGCAGGGGACACGACGCTGACGTGAGGCGTTCGGTCTTTACCAGTTGGTGAAGGAACTGGTTCGTAAACACGGACAGGGGACGCTCGAAACCATTCTCGACTTCGGATGTGGTTGGGGAAGAACCATTCGCTTCTTTCTTCGCGAAGTAGAACCCCGAAACCTCCGGGGTATCGATTGCTTCCCGGAGATGATCGATATTTGCAAGCAGACGAACCCGTGGTGCAGATTCGAGGCGGTGGAACCGTTTCCGCCCACATCGCTCGCAGATCAGGCGTTCGACGTTGTCTATGCATACTCGGTGTTCTCGCATCTATCGGAACGCGCGCATCTGGAATGGCTAGCGGAGTTCAAGCAGGATCCTCAGACCCGGAGGACTGTTGATTGCCACGACGTGGGCACGCGAGTTCATCCTGAGATGTGCCGCGTTGCGTGCCCAGCAGGATAGGCGCTATTGGGTTCAAGGTGCTAAGGCTTCATACATGGATACAGAGCAAGCGCTCGCGCGTTACGATCGTGGTGAGTTTCTCCACGAACCAGTCGGCGGCGGCAATATCCTCGACGAGTCGTTCTTTGGAGAAACGTGCATTCCGAAGGGATACGTGCTGAACCGCTGGACTCGTCTGTTCGAGCCCGTCGACTACATCGACGATCCTGGGGCTTGTGCGCAGAACGTGATTGTTGTGCGAAAAAGACCCTAATCAACCGTCGCTTGAAAGGGTTTCGATTGGCTCCGTCGAACGACAACGAAGGGGGCGGAGGCTGCCTTCCATCCGCCCCCGTTTATAATATAATTTCACGACAAGGATTTGATTCCCCCTGCCCAAGGGAACGAGCGATTTGAATCTTATGCGGAAATTGCCCAATATATTAGTGGTGGTTGGGCTAATGTTTCTGTTTCTTATGGCAGTAAGTCATATCGTTCGGTTCGGAGCGCGTTATCCCTATTCTGACGACTGGAACCTTATTCCTTATCTGCTCAAGAGTTCTCTTGATTGGGAATGGTTGTGGGCATCCCATAATGAACACCGAATAGCGCTTCCAAAGCTAATTCAATGGCTTTCCTTTAGAGTCACCGCTGACTATCGAACACCTAGCCTTGTTGTCGCTGCTTTGTTTGCGGCTCTGACAGTCTTCATTGCAGTCATTTCGGCTCGAATCCGAGGGCGAGCGAGCGTTGTTGATCTTGTACCAGCGCTTGCATGTTTTCACTTCGCCCAAGGTTTCTTGCAGTGGGGATTTCACATCTGCTTTGGGTCAGCAACGTTCTTGCTTGGGCTCATTGTCAGCTGGTCAGCTTCTAGAATACATAGCGCACAATCGGGCTGGAAGAAATTGGACTTGGTCGCGCTTTTGGTTATCCTTTTAGCACTCACGGCTACCGGTACATATGGATCAATACCCGCGCTGATCCTATCTGGATACTTCGCCCTTCGTGCAGCTTGGCAGGCGAGAAAAATCGGTAATTCAACACCCGCTTCTTTTCTCATCGTCGGCGGTCTCGTTGCAACGGCTATGCTTTCTTTGGCGATTCTTCTTAGCATTCCGCAGGAAGGTCCCTTTAGGGCACAACAAGTTCGTGACGTCATCGAGGTTGCCGTCCGTGTAGCTGTCTCCCCGGCTGGTGTTGTCGTGATGGATACTCGCGGACTCATTGGTGCCGCCGTTCGGTGGCTCTTGTTGGCGATATTTGCCTTCGCACTTTTCTCAGCTATCAAGCCAGTATTGCATTACGCGAGATCCATTCACTCAAGGGAGACAAAAAATCAGCAAGTATCGCCACCTCAGTGGCCAGCATCCAGAGTTGATTTCTTGGTAATTGGTATCTCAATTATTGCGGTGGTGTTGGCAATCGGCCTCGGCCGTGGCGGACGTGGATGGGAGCCTGGCTTGGAGATGCATTATGGGGTAGTGGCCCTGCCCCTTGTGCTTTGGACCTATTTATTGCTGGTGATACGGTGGCGAGATCGTTTCGCTCAGATTGGTGTCTTGATACTCGGGTTGCTTTTTGCTTACACATATATGGGCTCGATTCCGCTAGCGAGCAGAATCAGCAAATTTCAGGAGGAGCGGCGGGTGGCGTTTGAGCAGGATCTGAGAGCCAGGAAACCGGTGGATGACATCATCGGCAAGCACATTGCCTTTTTGTACTGGGTAGACATTCCGTATGCGCGTGACTCTGTTCGAACCGGCCTACTCCTACTCAAAGCCGAGGCGGTCCGAGACAATCAACGTCGCCCAGCGCTCCGACCTTATCTATCGATTACGGACATAGGTCAGTGACTTTCTATATGGCGGGGCGCTGTTTCGTGACCATGCTTCATGGGAAAGCAGTCGGCTCTCCGCCCGCCAGGGAATACTGTATCCTTCGGAATTTGGCAGAGTGCAGAGTCGAACTACCCAAAGATCAAGTTCCGATCAAACCGATTTGCCGACGTTCTTGTTCGTCTCTTGTTCAGCCTTCACTTTAGCAACCCACAAACGCATTGAAGGGTCATCGAGCCAGCATGAAATGAAAAGGAAAGTGTTCTTCGAGAATCCTTGAGGTTATGAATGAACGCTGCACGAGCCGATTCCACACCGTCAACGAAAATAATCGCTTTTTATCTCCCCCAGTTCCATCCCATCCCGGAAAACGACAGATGGTGGGGCAAGGGGTTCACCGAGTGGACGAACGTCACCAAAGCACAGCCGCTCTTCGAAGGCCACTACCAGCCGCATCTGCCTGGCGAGCTCGGGTTTTACGACCTGCGGCTGGAGGAGACGCGCATCGCCCAGGCTGAGCTGGCCAAAGCACATGGCGTCTACGGTTTCTGTTACTACCACTACTGGTTCACCGGCAAGAGGGTCCTCGAAAGACCGCTAAATGAGATGCTTCGTTCAGGGAAACCCGATTTTCCGTTCTGCATCTGCTGGGCGAACGAAAACTGGACCCGGACATGGGACGGTGAGGACAGCCATGTCTTGTTGAAGCAGGAATACTCCGCAGACGATGACCGCCGGCATATCAGGAGCTCCTCCGAATATTTGATGACCGGCGTTACATCCGGGTCAATGGCAAGCCGCTCTTCCTAGTGTACCGTACCGAAAACATGCCCGATCCTTCTCAGACCGCGGAAATCTGGCGTAAAGAGGCTCGGAAGGCAGGCGTCGGCGAACTCTTTCTCTGCAGGGTGGAAAGCATTGGCGTTGTCGACCCGAGGCAGATAGGGTTTGACGCAGCCTTGGAATTTGCTCCAGATTGGCACAACGTTGGGGAATATATACGGCTCAATGAAGTTTTCGTTGACAATTACATCAGTTCCTATGAAGACCTTGTCAAGCGAAGATGCTGAGAAAGCCCCCTCCCGACTACACGTGGTTCAGATGCGTCACCCCCTCGTGGGACAATTCCGCCAGAAGGCAGAAAGGCGCCAATATCTTCATAAACTCGACTCCTGATAAGTATCGCGACTGGCTCGACTCCGTACTGAAATATACGAATATGAACCTGACCGGTGATGAATCCATAGTCTTCGTCAATGCCTGGAACGAGTGGGCTGAGGGCAACCATCTGGAGCCCTGTTCCAAGTGGGGCCGCGCATACCTTGTGGCCACAAGGGATGCGGCCATAGAGAACAGCTATGAAAAGCGTGTAACCGCCGTCAAACTCTTCAACCAGATCCGTAACTCGGGGGTCACGGACAGGATCAGGATAAACCTGGACCAGATCCAAGTGATCAACGGGAAGTTGCATCTCAATGGGTGGGCGTTTATCGATGACGACAATCGGAGCGGCCGATTCAGCGATCTATATTCTTGTCAGGGAGCCCAAGGACACTTCCTCATCGAGACCCTCGAAAAACAAGAGACCGGACGTTACCGCCTTCTTCAAGAACGGAAGAGATTATGACGATTCAGGGTTCACAGCAATCACTAGGCCCGTCGACTTGTCGGCGTGTGAAATAACGACCTTCATAAGGCGGCCGGATAAAGTCGCCTATATCGATATTCGTCTTTCCGCTAGATGAATCAGTGCCATATCGTTCGCCGTTCTATTTCGGAGGCCCGCATTCCATGTTCGATTTTTTTAAATCAAGTTTCCAAGGGAAGAAAGAAGATATGCCCAATGTTTCCGCTAGCGGACGCGAGCGTCGCGCCCGCCTGATCGCCCACTATCTCCCCCAGTTCCATCCCATCCCGGAAAACGACAAGTGGTGGGGGAAGGGGTTCACTGAGTGGACGAACGTCACGAAAGCACGTCCGCTCTTCGAAGGCCACTACCAGCCATTGCTCCCCGCCGATCTCGGCCTCTATGACCTGCGGGTACCGGAGGTCCGGATTGCGCAGGCGGAACTCGCTCGGGATTACGGGATCGAGGCATTCTGCTACTGGCACTACTGGTTCAACGGAAAGCGGCTGCTGGAATGCCCTTTCAACGACGTCCTCGCTTCGAGGGAACCAGATTTCCCCTTCTGCGTCGGTTGGGCGAACGACACCTGGTCCGGCATCTGGCATGGATGCCCGGATAAGATTCTCATCGAGCAGACCTACCCGGGTCCGCAGGATGAAGAGGCACACTTCTACGCGCTCCTCCCGGCGTTCACCGACAAGCGGTATCTTACGATCGAGGGCAAGCCGCTGTTCCTCATTTACAAGCCCTACAAGCTGCCGGAGCCGAGACGCTTCTTGAATCACTGGCGGGAGCTGGCGGTCAAGGAGGGTCTCCCGGGCTTCTATTTCGTCGGCAATGCCAGAACGATCGAGTGGCAATACGAGGTCGATGGGTTCGACGCCATGACGCCGCACAATCCATTCCTCAGCGTCTATCACATCTTCCACCCATCCCAGGGAACTACTCAAGGTTTCTGGGAGAAGCAGTTGCCCGCCAAGACGTTCAGGAACCCGTACCTCGGGCAATCCCCCGGCCCAGAAATTATACCGTACAAGGACTACATCAAGATCGGACTTCCTCCCCTGCGCAAGGATTTCGATGAGTTCCCCTGCGTCATACCCAATTGGGACAACACCGCACGGTCCGGCACGCAGGGGTGGGTCTTTCTCAGTTCCACACCGGAACTCTTCCGGCACCACTTGCATGAGGCGATCGAACAGGTAGTGCACCGGCCGCCGACGAAACGCCTCGTATTCCTAAAATCTTGGAACGAATGGGCTGAGGGCAACTACATTGAGCCGGACCTAAAGTTTGGAAGGGGTTACCTCGAAGCGTGCCAGGCAGAAGTTTTCGGACGGATGATTACGCGGGATTGGGCAAATATGGGCTTGCGAGCTGATGGGAAAAAGCCCACGGGGTCCTTGGCGAGGCCACTCCCACACGGCTCCCAGTCCTTAGTTGGCCGGGACCCTGGCGGAAATCATATTGCCGCCCTCATTGATGAAATTGCAGAGCTACCCGCAGACTGGCACGGCGCTGGATCGGTCAGCCCGAATGTTTTGCACAGCATCGTTCGGCACGCAGAACAAATCGGAGCTGTCCACAACTCTGTGGAGACTGGCTCCGGAAAGACGACACTCCTATTTTCGCATCTTTCTTCCAACCACCTGGTCTTCGCCAAAAACGACGGCAGAAGCATTAGCCAAGTCAAGGCAAGCCCTTTGCTTAATGCTCAGAGTGTTACCTACGTGGAAGGTCCGACTCAGTTGACTCTTCCAAACTATAGATTCACTCATAAGGTGCAAATTGCACTCATTGACGGGCCGCATGGATACCCTTTCCCTGATCTTGAATATTTCTACTTCTACCCTCTTCTTGAGACGCGCGGGTTGCTTCTTCTTGATGATATCAAGATTCCATCGATACGCAGAATGTTCGATATTATCAGTACGGACGATATGTTTAAGCTGCTTGAGATCGTTGACAATAACACGGCATTTTTTAGGCGCTCAGAAGCCCCGTTAATTGACCCGCACAGCGATAGTTGGTGGCTTCAGGGGTACAATGAGGCATATTATAGAGAAATTAGTGGTGACAATAGATGAATGCGCGACCCCGACCTCGGGTAACGGTCGTTGAGGCATTGCGCGCAAGATGCTTGTGAGATGTAAGAAATAGAAAGGACCTCTTCTATTCTCTGTCGGCACCCTCTGGGAAACGTTTGTCCAGAGGCCTCGACGACAAGTCAAGCGGACTCGTTCCGGGATCTTCCGGGCGTTTTGATTCGAAGACGTCATCGGGCACACGCTTCACGCGAAAATAGAGGATCAGTTCATGAACGTACAGGATCTGCTTTGGGGCAAGGGGCCGCTGCTGCATGTCCGCGAATGGAGAAGCACGGTCGTGGCAGGTGATGAACGAGATCCTGCTGTTCATCGATGCTCACGCGGACGAGGGCTGTCGGACGCTCGAGACGGGCACGGGCGTAACGACATTGCTGTTTGCGATGAACCGCTGCGTTCACACCTGCGTCGCGCCGCTCGCAGACGAAATTCAGCGCATCCGCGACTACGCGCGAGAGAACGATTTGCGGCTCGACACGGTAACCTTCGAAGTCGACACGCTCGGAGCGTGTGCTGCCGCGCCTGCCGGCAGACCCTCTGGACCTGGTGTTGATCGACGGGTCACACGGTTTCCCGGTGCCGCTCATCGACTGGTTCTACACGGCCGACCGGCTCAAGGTTGGCGGGTTGCTCGTTCTGGACGACACGCAGCTCTGGTCCGTCCACATCTTGAAGCAATTCCTGCTGCTGGAGCCGGAATGGCAGATTGAGCAGGATTTCTGGCCGAGGAGCGCGGTGTTCAGAAAGACCAAGCCGGGAACGTGCGCCAAAAACGAATTCTCGCAGCCGTTCGTCGTGAAGCAGACGATCGACCTTCTCTACCCCGATCACATCGACATGATCCGGCCGTACGTGCCCGCGGACGTGATGGCAGAACGAGAACTTCGAGCCAAGCGACGGCCCGCAGCTTGAGATCTTTCGAGCGCGCGCGAGCGTTCGCGAAGCGCGTGCTCCGGAACATTGAGCGCAAGCTCTGAATGCTTCGATGGCGTGGCACGATCACTTCTCGACTGCGTAGGATCGACGGGAGGTTGTATCTCAACGGGTGGGCGTTCATCGACGACGAAATCGGACCGGCCGATTCGACTATCTTTAGTTGTCAGGAGTTGTTCCGCTTCGGAGGTCGTCTTTCCATGTTGGATTTTTTCAAATCGAGATCCCAAGGGAACGAAAGAGATATGCCCAATGCTTGCGCCGAGGAGCGCGAGCGTCGCGCCCGCCTGATCGCCCACTATCTTCCCCAATTCCATCCCATCCCGGAAAACTGGGGCAAGGGCTTTACCGAGCGGACGAACGTCACCAAAGCACAGCGGCTCTTCGAGGGCCACTACCAGCCAACGCTCCCGGCCGATCTCGGCCTCTACGACCTGCGGGTACCAGAGGTCCGGATCGCCCAGGCGAAACTCGCCCAGGAGTACGGGATCAAGGCATTCTGTTACTGGCACTACTGGTTCAACGGGAAGAGACTGCTGGAACGTCCCTTCAATGAAGTCCTCGCCTCGGGCGAACCGGATTTTCCTGATGGGTTCGATGCTATGACCCTCCACAATCCATTCCTCAGCGTCTATCACATCTTCCACCCACCCCCGGGGCAGGGAACCAACCAGGGGTTCTGGGAGCAGCGGTTGCCCGTCAAGACTTTCAGGAACCCGTACCTTAAGCAATCCCCAGGTCCGGAAATTATTCCGTACGAGGACTACATAAAGATTGGACTCCCTCCCCTGCGCAAGGATTTCGATCAGTTCCCCTGCGTCATGGTACGCAGGGGTGGGTCTTTCTCGGCTCCACACCGGAACTCTTCCGGCAGCACTTGCGGGAGGCGTTCGAACAAGTGGCGCACCGTCCGCCGGAGAAACGCCTCATATTCCTGAAGTCATGGAACGAATGGGCTGAGGGCAACTACCTGGAGCCGGATCTGAAGTTTGGAAGGGGTTACCTGGAAGCGTGCCGGGCGGAAGTGTTCGGTTACCGAAAACCCGTCCAGCGGCCTCCTGCGAGGGGGCCAACGTCACCGTATAGCCGAAGCGTTCCAAACGGCGCACGCGGGACGTAACCTTCCAGGACGCATCAAGCTTCTCGAAGTAATCGGCGCGAAGGTCGTCTTGGGCCGTCCGGCTCTTGTGATCGTTGGCGTTTCCTCCGTCGGCCCGCTGGATAAGGGCGTATCCGTTCGACACTTTCAGGTGGAGACTGGCAATAGAACGAGATGTCCTAGACATGAATTCCGGCGTTTAAAAGGAATCTGAGCAATACAGGAACAATTTGGAGCACTCTCGGTTTAATACTTCAGCCTGTTTATCTCCCCTGGAGCGCATGTTCTAGACCTCGGTTCCGGCTGGGGAGAGTTCATAAACAACATCAAAGCAGCCAAGAAATACGCGATGGACTTGAACCCCGATGCCCGGGATCGGCTGTCTGCGAAACGCGTTTGTCTGCACCGACTGCTCGCAACAAGGCGAAGTCACTCGGAGTCTCTTGAGTCGTGTTGACAGTAGTTTTGGGCATCTTCCTATTAAGGGCCACATTGAATGTGCCATCGCAGAAGCATTTCGGTGTTTGAAATATGATGGGCTTATTATTTGTCTCAGCCCTAACATAAAGAACGTTCACTGTGAATATGGGATTTCTGGGATCACTACATTCCAATCCCTGAGCTTTCCCTATCCGAACTACTCAGGTTGAAGGGGTTTAGCATTCAATTGAGGTTGCCGCGCTTTTTGCCATATTCGATGTCAACCGGACGGACTCCACCTTTGTTCTTCGTAAAATTGTATTTGAAACTTCCCGCCTTATGGCCGTTCTTTGGGAAGCAGTTTCTCCTTGTCGGCAGGAAGAGCAGATGTGTCGAACAAGGCGTTTCACTGGACAAGGGTTCGTTGCGTTCCGCTTCTGCTAGTGAGCCTCGTTGTTAGCCTTGCCGTTGCGCGGTTTTTGGTTCATTTCTGGCTTCCGCGTTCCCCGTCGCTGACCGGATTGCCAGGGAAAGAGAGGACGGCCATATCTTCCCAGCAGATTTCGTCACATGCTTCAAAGATCCTCTTGGTCACGGGGTCGTCCGGACTCATTGGTTCCGAGGTGTGTAGATTTCTTCATGCCGGCATGGCTGGTCAGGTCCATGGCGTTGACAACAATCAGCGCGCCGTCTTCTTTGGCCCCATGGCGACAACGCGGTGGAATCAGCGCCGGCTTGCAGCGCGAATTGCACAAAATTTCGACCACCACGAACTGGACATCCGCGATCGTCGCCGCCGTGCTCGCCCTGCTGCAGGAATCTGTAACGCCTCGGCCCTAATCGTCCACACCGCCGCGCAGCCGTCGTCACGATCTCGCGGCCGCTGCCATGCCCTTCGACGACTTTGACGTCAAATGCGGTCGGCACCCTGAACCTGCTCGAAGCCGCACGCCAATTCTGCCCGCGAATCGCCGTTCGTCCACATGTCCACGAACAAGGTCTATGGCGACGCGCCCAATCGAATTCCGCTCCGTGAACTCGACACGGCGCTGGGACTACGCCGATCCGGCCTATGCGGAAGGCATTCCCGAGACCTTTCGTATTGACCAGTCGACACATTCCGCTCTTTGGCGCGTCCAAAGCCGCCGGCGACGTCATGGTGCAGGAATACGGCACGCTACTTCGGGATGCCCACCTGCTGCCTGCGCGGCGGCTGCCTGACCGGCCCGAACCACAGCGGCGTGGAGCTCCACGGCTTTCTCGAGCTACCTGGTGAAGTGCAACCTCGAGGGCCGTCGAGTACAAGGTCTTCGGTTACAAAGGCAAGCAGGTCCGCGACAACATCCACTCCCGTGACGTTGCGCGCTTCATCGAGGCGTTCGCCGAGACCCCTCGATGCGGGGAGGTCTACAACCTCGGAGGAGGAAAGAACAATTCCTGCTCCGTCTTAGAAGCGTTCCGAATCACGGAGGAGCTCTCCGGGACAACCACAGATTTTCACTTACGTGGACGATGCCCGCAAGGGCGACCATATCTGTTATTACAGCGACCTGCGCAAAATGCGGAGCCACTATCCAAAGTGGGATATCACGATTTCCCTTCGCGATACGACTGCGAACAGATGCGTGAAGGCGTGGCGAAACCGACTGTCATGAAAGTCTTGATCACCGGCATCTGTCGGGTTCGTCGGAAGCACCCTCGCGCGCGGCTTGGCGACAGAGCGGAAAGGTCGGCACGATTCTGGGAATAGACAACCTCATCCGCCCTGGCAGCGCAACCGAACCTGCAACCCCTTCGGAAACGAGGGGTTCGCGGTCCAGGTTGCCGATATCCGAGATCCCGCGGCTGTTCAACCGGCACCGACAGGTGTCGATTCGGTTCTCGATGCGGCCGCGCGCCGCGTCTTGGCCGGCGTTGGCGGGAAGACGGGCGAGCCGCGAACTGATTGAGCACAATCTGTATGGCCGGTCAACATGCTGGAGTACTGCAAGCGGACAGGGGCCGGCTTCGTGCTGCTCAGCACCAGCCGGGCGTACTCCTCGTCGCCGTCGCCAGTCAGACGTGCGCGTTGAACACCAAGGCTGGGTCCTGACGCGTGGCCCGGCGGGCCTCGGTTCGTCCTTCGGCCCTGCGCAAGCTATTCGCCTTCCGGCGTTTCTCCTGAGGGGATTTCTGAAGCCTTTTCCACGACCCCGCCGGTGTCGCTTTACGGTTCGACCAAAATGGCCTCGGAGCAACTGGCGCTGGAATACTCCCACGCGTTTGGTTTCCCAGTCTGGATCAACCGCTGCGGTGTTATGGCTGGAGCGGGGCAGTTCGGCAAACCGGACATGGGATCTTCGCTACTGATCCACAGTTGGTCGCTACACCGACCGCTCACGTACATCGGCTTTGGCGGCACCGGGCATCAGGTCCGCGACTGCCTGCACCCCATCTACCTCTCGCCGTGCTCCTCGGCGACGTGAAGACCCTAAGCTGGACCGCTGCGTCTTCAACCTGTCGCGGGCCGAATCTGACTATGCAGATCTCCCTCGCGGAACTTTCTGCTTGGTGCGCGCGGCGCTTTGGGTGTCGTGAAATCGGCGTGGACAAGCGGGAACGACCTTTGACCTGCCGTTTATCGTGCTCGATTGCGCCTCGCCAAGGCGAATTCGATCGGCTTTCGTCCCCGCAGCATTTGGACGCGATCTTCGAAGAAATCGCGCATTTTGCTGAAGTTCGACCAGACTGGCTGGATCTTTCTCTCGGCGCAACGCCAACCGGCAACGTCACCTGCCCATGAATACGCTCGCCGCGCCCAGTGGTTCAGTCTTCGCCGCTGAAGTTGTTGTCGCTCGTGCTGATTCCGGCACGCGATGAGGAGGAGTGCCTCCCGAGACCGTGTATGCTCGGTGTCTCATACCGGCAGGTGCCCACGAGATCGGACGTGGTTGATGGAAGCCAAGTCGGTACGTGGCAAGTGCTGGAGGCCCTGCAGACAGCCCTGCCCGCACTACACCCATTGCAGAATCCGGGCCCGCACGGCTTCGGCCGGGCCATTCAGTGTGGCCTCGAAGCACTCGGGGCGACGCCCTGGTCATTTGCATGGCCGACGCGTTCGATGCCCCCGCGACGTGGTGACCTACTGGAGGATGCTTGAACCGAGGGCTACGATTGCGTGTTCGGCAGCCGGTTCATGCGGGGCAGCCGGGTGGTCGATTACCCCCGGACTGAAGCTGCTCTTGAACCGGATGGCGAACTCTCTTCATCAAGGTCTTGTTCCGGATTCCACTCAACGACACCACCAACGCCTTCAAGGCCTACCGGCGCGAGGTCATCGGCGGATGTAGCCCCATCCTTTCCCCCCACTTCAACCTCACCGTGGAGCTTCCTCTCAAGGCCATCGTGCGCGGGTACTCCTGGACCGTTGACCCCGATCTCGTGGCGGAGCCGGAAGACCGGCGCCTCGAAACTGAAGATCAAAGAGATGGGCAGCCGGTACTTGTTCATTGTGATGTATGTATGGCTGGAGAAGTACTTCAGCCGCGGCGACTATCGGAGGGAAATGCAGGCTCCCCACTGGCACCCACCGGACGATCCGGCGTAGTAGATCGTTTGGCGCTCCTGTACCGCGCCCTGTTTCCGGACACCGGTTAGGACGCATTACCCCGCCACCGCCCACGCCGCGGCCCGAGCTGCGGCCAGCGTCCGATACCCGAGCCGAGCGACCAGTCACTCGGTGCTCTAGTGGTGGACGAAGTTGCCGAGCACGCAGCAGGCGTTGGGCGGGCTGGCGGACTGATGCAGCTGCAGGCACTGCTCCTCGATAGGCAGATGGTTGCCTTTCGGGGGCTTTGTCAGGGACGAAGTCTAACCAAGGATCCGGTGACTTGTGACGGTAGAGCACGAGAGGCCTTTGGTATTTATACACAGGAGCGGAGGACCCACTGGGACGCGGTCGCACAGCGCTGGTCCGGTCGGCGAGACCTCAGCGCGGGATACCGGCACCGCCTCGTCGAGGTATACACGTTCCTGATTCCGCGTGACCAGCGCGTACTCGAACTGGGTTGCGGATGCGGCGACCTGCTTGCGAGTCTTCAGCCCAAGCGTGGAGTGGGAATCGATTTCTCCGAGGAGATGATCCGCCTCGCCCGCGAACGTCACCCCGGACTCGAGTTCCTCACGGCAGACGTTCACGACTCTCCACCTCAACGAAACCTTCGACGTCATCATCGCTTCTGACCTCCTCAACGACCTTTGGGATATCCAGCACGTGCTGGCGAGTCTTGCAGCCGCTATGCCATCCGGGAACGCGCCTGATTTTGAACAGCTACAGTCGGCTTTGGCAAATTCCGCTCACGCTAGCTCGGACGCTCGGACTGATCCGCCCGGTCCTTCAACAAAACTGGCTAACCCGCCACGACATCGCCGATCTCCTGCAGCTCGCGGGCTTCGAGGTGCTGCGGGAGTTCCAGGAGGTGCTGTGGCCTTTCCGAACCCCTGTGTTGGGCTCCGTCTTCAATCGCATCCTGGTCAAGCTATGGCCGCTCAACCACCTGGCTGTGACAAACGTCACCGTGGCTCGTCCGTTTCCTCGCCCCCGTTCCAGCAAAACGGCCGTGTCCGTGATCATCCCCGCCCGCAATGAAGCGGGCAATATTCCCGAGATCTTTGCTCGAGTCCCAGAGATGGGGTCCGGTACCGAGCTCGTGTTTGTCGAGGGGCACTCCAGGGACGGGACAGCCGGCGCCATTGAAGACGGCATCCGGCAACACCCCCATCGGCGCTGCCTCTTCTTGCAGCAGGACGGTGTGGGCAAGGGTGATGCCGTGCGATTGGGGTTTGCCAACTCCAGCGGTGACGTCTTGATGATATTGGACGCTGACCTCACCGTTGCGCCGGAAGACCTGCCACGTTTTTTCGCCGCCTTGGTCAACGGACAGGGCGAACTGATAAACGGCGTCCGGCTCGTTTACCCGATGGAGGACAGCGCGATGCGCTTCTGGAACTTCCTCGGGAACAAATTCTTCAGCGTTGTGTTCACGGCCTTGTTGGGTCAGCCCGTCAAGGACACGCTGTGCGGAACCAAGGTGCTGTACCGCAGCGACTACGAGCGGATAGCCAAGAACCGAGCGTTCCTCGGTAATTTGGATCCCTTTGGCGACTTTGACCTTCTTTTTGGGGCTGCGCGGATTGGACTCAAGATTCTCGACCTACCCATTCGCTACGGCCGACGGAGTTACGGCACGACCAACATTTCGCGTTGGCGGCATGGTTGGCTGTTGCTGCGGATGGCGTGGCTTGCGGCGCGGCGCTTGCGCTTCGTGTGAGCCGTAGCTGGGAAGAGCGCGGCGCTTTGGACCGTTGGCCTCGACTTCTACAGCGTCGAAGAAAAAGAGACGTTCGATGAACCGTTCCTCACACCGCATAACACTCGATTTGCGACCGCTTACCCACCTGGGCGACGACAATCGGCAGGATCCGATCCGCTTTTACCGCTGGCCTTTTTTGGGGGAACTCTATCGCCGACGAGTCGAGATGTGCCTGGAGGAACTTGAGGGGGGGGACCATGTGCTGGAGGTTGGCTTTGGCTCAGGCGTGACTTTCCCTTCTCTCCACCGCCTCTATCGTCGGATTTCCGGACTCGATCTCCTGGCCGACGCCAACCGCGTGGAGAGGTTCTGGCGGAAACGCGGCATTGTGGCGCATCTGTGCAACGGGGACGTCACCGCCATGCCCTACGCAGATGGCTCGATGGACGCGGTGCTGCTGATTAGCATCTTGGAGCACCTCGAGCCACCCCAGCTCGCGCGCGCCCTTGCGCGAGATTCACCGGGTGTTGAGGCCGGGGGGGCAGCTGGTCTATGGCGTTCCCGTCGAGCGGTCGCTGATGAGCCTCGCTTTTCGTTTTCTAGGCTACGACATCCGAAGGCACCACTTTTCCACCGAGAAGGACGTGGCTGCGGCCGCTCAGCAGCAGTTCAAGCACCGGCGAATTGCCCAACTGAGGCCTTGGTTCGGTCTCCTGGGACCGGTCTACGAGGTCGGCTCTTTCGTTCGGACCACGTGAAAGGTCAACACCGCATGGCTTGGCTCGGCGAGGGAACCCAGCGGTTCGACCGCCTGCTGCTCCTGTGCATTGCGGTTATCGGCGTCATCTACGTGATTTCGGCATGGTCGCCATCCAGCTACGCGATCGTGTTGCGCCATCTCGAGGCGGCAGACGACGGTCTGATCCTGGGCCAGCCGCGAGCCATACGTGGAGACGAGTTCGGCTGGCAGACACCGCTGTTTCAGATGGCGGTGAACAACGGGTTTCGCCGTTTTGATGCAACGCCGCCCTATTTTCAAGACCTGCGCGGTCTCTTCGGCATCCCAATCCTCGATTGGGGACTGTTGTTCAAACCCAACGTCTGGGGCTTCTTCGTGCTGCCACCCGCATTCGCATATTCACTCTATGAGTTCAGCCTGGTCGCTATGCTGGTGGTAGGCTTCACGTTTCTCTTCGCAACTGCTGGAGGGTCCCGTCTGCATTCGCTGTTGATGGCACTGGTGGTGTTTTTCACACCATATACTCAGTATTGGTGGAACGGGTTTGCCAATTTCTTCCTCCCCTTTTTTCCGTGGCTGGTACTGATTGCCGTGTGGGACGCGCGGCCGATACTGAAATGGCCGTTGTATTATTGGCTGCTCACGTCCTGCATGCTGAGTTATTTCTATCCTCCCGTATTGATCAGTCTCGCCTTTGCCGGCGGAGTCCTCGTGGTGGCTCTCCGTCCCGAGTCGCTGCGCGCTCGGACGCTGATTCCCCTTTCGATCACATCCGCAATGAGCGCGGGCACCGCCGCATACTATCTGCGCGACACCCTCACGGCGCTCGCCGCTACGATCTATCCGGGCCAGCGTCTCCTTCCTGGAGGAAGTGTATCGTTTGAGATCTGGGTATCGCAGTTTCTGCCGACGTCTCAGATGCACCGCCACCAATCGCTCATCGGCATCAATATCTGCGAAATTTCCACTATGGCCAGCATCTATGCGCTCGCTGTGCTATGCTTCCTCGATTACCGACGTCGCTTTCAACTGAAGGATTCCAACCGTATGGCATGGACCGTCGGCGTTCTTACCGCCGGGGTCGCTTGCCACGTGGTCCTGGATGATGCTGCCGATACCCAACTGGGCGGGAACCCTCCTCCTCTGGCATCGCGTCCCGCCACGCCGCATTGTGGTGGCCGCCGGCGTGCTCCTCCTCACCCTCGCGTTTATCGTGGCCAGTCGGTTCGGTCTCCGCGTTTCATTTGTCCGCGCAGGAGTCCTGTCCACGCTCGTCGTGATTGGATGGTACATCTTCAAGTATCGTCGCTCAGGGATTTCTCTGACCGCCTCGTGGCTTGATGTTGCCGTCGTGCCCGTGATCTTTCTTATCGCTGTACTCTATCGGTATGGGAAGTTAGAGCCCACGCGGGCGCACACCGTCGTCCTCGCCACAGCCGTCGCACTCGGTGTTGCAACGACAGGCACCTTCAATCCCGTCCAATCGACGAAGCCGATCTTCACCCGGCATGACACGCCGGTCACGCGTGAGCTCGACCGGCGCCTCGCGGAATCCGCCACCGGCCTCCTCTTGGTCCCGTTCAGGTCCAGCTTTTTCGGCCATACGGGTTTGCCCTTGGTGGGACTGGGCTATCCTTCCGTCACGTATCATACGTTTGTCCCGAACTTGACCTTCTGGCGAACCCTGTTTCCTGATCTCCCGACCGACGAATTCCATAGCATCTTCAACAATGCGGGCGGGTTCAGTGTCGACGACATCGCAGCCCCTTACCGCGAACTGGACAGGGCCGTGACCATTGTACCCATAAGCACCTTCAACGGTCCTGGTGCGGCAGATCACGTTCGACGCGCCGTGGAAGCCTCCCGAGCTGCTGCAAGAACAAAAGGAGGAGCGCGAGCGTTTCGTGTGGATGCGCCGATTAAGATCACGAATGAGACCGGTCGAGATCGATCGAAGACGCGCTTCTCTGCGAATGTGAATTGAAGGGGGTTAGCCAACCCTGATCCGAAATTCTTGAACCGCCAAGGCGCCAAGGACGCCATGATTGGAAAGGCTCCGAGGCCCAACACGGTCCCGGACGCCACCGCCCCACAAGGTCTGCTGAGGGATTCGGTCCTGACATCGGCTTCTTCTGGCCTTGGCGGCCCCCGGTGGCGTCTTGGCGGTGAAACGGTTTTCTCGGATTGGGGCTAAGAATCCGTAACCTCATAACCGTTATGCCTTCATGGTTTGCGTTGGGGCGTGTGGATCACCAAAGGGGCTTTCTATGCTCGAACTCGCACCGAATGCCAAGATCTACGTCGCAGGCCACGCCGGCCTGGTGGGGTCAGCTATCCTGCGGCGGCTACAGATCGAAGGTTTTGAACCAGCCATGGTAGCCACACGGGAGCAACTCGACCTGCGAGACCAAGCCGCAGTGAATTATTGGTTCCGAGCAAACCGTCCGGAGTACGTATTTCTGGTAGCGGGGACCGTGGGTGGCATCGTGGCCAATTCCACTCGCCCGGCGGAGTTTATCTACGACAACTTGATGATCCACGGAACCGTCGTTCACGCCGCGCACGTGTTTGGCGTCAAGAAACTCCTTTATCTCGGGAGTTCGTGTATCTATCCGCGCGAGTGCCCCCAACCCATGCGGGAAGAGTACCTCCTGAGTGGGGCCCTCGAGCCCACCAATGAACCCTACGCCGTGGCAAAAATCGCGGGGATAAAGTTGTGCCAGGCCTACCGGCGACAGTATGGCTGCAACTTTATCTCGGCCATGCCGACCAACCTTTACGGACCCAATGATAATTTCGACCTGACGTCATCCCATGTCTTGCCGGCGCTGATCCGGAAGTTCCATGAAGCGCGAGAAGGTGGGCGTGACGAAGTAGTCATCTGGGGGACCGGCACGCCTCGGCGCGAGTTCCTGCACGTCGATGACCTTGCTGATGCTTGCCTGTACGTCATGCGCCACTGGGAGGAAGAGGGACACATCAACGTCGGCACGGGTGAAGACCTGAGCATCCGGGAGTTGGCTGAATTGGTGCGCGACGTCGTCCATCCGTCCGCGCGGCTAACCTTTGACCGTTCGAAGCCGGACGGCATGCCGCGGAAACTGCTTGATGTAAGCCGGCTGCACGGGCTGGGATGGCGTCACCGTATTCCCCTCCGCGAAGGAATCCTCTCCTCATACAAGTGGTTCTTGTCGCACCGGTCCATGGCCCGAGGCGCGTGACTGTCAGTACGTGCGGCAGCCTCCCCGCTGGAGGCTCCGCCGGGGATCGCTGCGTGACACCTGTCTTTGCGTGAAAAACGCGGGCCACGTGCCGACGAGGAAGTCATTTGGCCATCGCTGATCCGCGACTTCAGGAGTACAGGAGGATCTGGCGTAGGAAGCCAGTGCTCCGGGCGATCTATGCGGACTACTATCGCCAGATCATGGACGCCTGCCGACCTGGCGTCATACTTGAAATTGGTGGAGGCTCGGGAAACCTCAAGGAAGTCGCTCCGGCCGTCGTCTCGACGGATGTTCTGTCGGCGCCGTGGCTCGATGCCATTGCAGACGCCCAAGCCTTGCCGTTCCGTGACAGCACGTTCGACAACATCGTCATGGTAGATGTTCTGCACCACATCGAGCAACCGCGACGATTCCTGACCGAGGCGCAGCGCGTTCTCCGTGCGGGGGGCCGCCTAGTCCTCATCGAACCCGCGATCACGCCTCTCAGTTGGTTCGTCTATAAGTGGTTTCACCATGAACCAGTTCTGATGGGTCAAGACCCCCTGAGCCAAATGATCCAGAACACCAACAGGGATCCCTACGACGGGAATTCCGCCATCCCGACTCTACTCTTCCGGCGGAATCGGTCGCGAATGGCCCAAGAGTTTCCAGAACTCGTGATCCGTGAATTCCGACTCTTCAGCTTTATTGCGTTTCCTCTATCAGGCGGTTTCAGGTCTTGGAGCCTCCTACCCAAAGGACTCGTCGAACCCCTTCTTCGTTTCGAAGCCAGGCTATCGCCGGTCCTCGGACGATGGATGGCCTTCCGGCTATTCGTTATGATAGAGCGCCGGTGAGTTTTCGAAGAGTGAGAGGTCGGGAGCAAACGGCAGGGGCAGAGCATTCCAATCGGAAAGATCAAGACAGGCATTGCGGGCAACCGGCTCAGTCTTGCGACACCTGGCAATACGAAGAGCCCGCCTCGGCCAGCCTTGACAGCACCTCGCACCCTTGATACCGTGAATTCGATGCCCCACGTTCTGTGGGGTGTTGCACTCGCCTTCGGACCTTGGTGTTGGTGTGGGTCTGCCGGCTTACCACGGCGTAGAGGCTCCAAATCGACGTAGGACATGTGGCAACTCGTCCTCCCTCTCCAATCGTTCTAACCGGCGGTGTATTGAAAGTTACAAGTCCGGAACGACGACGGCGCTGAGCCAACGAACACTCCGCTCGGAGGGAAGCTATTTGAACACGTGTTGGTGCGGCAACTCCGATCTCAGTTCCTTCTCGCCCGAGTACCGGAAGTGCGGGGCGTGCAAGACCCTGGTCACCACGCAGGCACCGAAGATCAATGTTACCAGGGTCACGGACGACGAACGAGATTTTTACGGCAAAGATTACTGGTTCTCACATCAAGAACAGAACCACGGGTTTCCAAACATCCTCGTCCGAGCGCGCGAGGACCTGTCCAACCGTTGCTTGTTCTGGCTGAGACACTTGCTGAACCATAAGCTCCCACCGGGGCGAAGCCTCGAGGTGGGTAGCGGTCACGGTGGCTTCGTCGCGCTGCTCCGCTGCATCGGTTTTGAAGCCACTGGACTCGAACTGAGCCCCTGGTTGGTAGAATTTTCGCGCAAGGCCTTTGACGTTCCAATCTTGCAGGGTCCGATCGAGGATCAGGTAATTGAGCCCGGCTCCCTGGACTTCATCGTTGTGATGGATGTTTTGGAACACTTTCCCGACCCAGTCGCCACGATGCGTCGGTGCGGCAGCCTGCTCAAGCCGGAGGGCCTCCTGCTCATTCAGACCCCCATGTTTCCTGAGGAGAGGACCTATGCGGACTTGGTGGCGCACAACGACGTGTTCGTCAAGATGCTCATAGGAGATGAGCACATCTTCTTGTTCAGCGCCTCATCCATCCGTGTTCTCTTTGGCCGCTTGGGGTATGCACATACGGAATTCCAGCCGGCCATCGCCCCTCATGACATGTTCGTGGCCGCCAGCCGCACCGCTTTGGCGAGTCATACCCCAGACGAGATCGACAGCGCTCTGGTCCAGACTTCAGGTGGCCGTCTGGTTCAGGCCCTGCTGGACTTGCATCGGCGGGTGGACGACTTGCAGGGGACCTTGGCACAGAAGGATGATTACATTGTGTCCTTCCGGACCACGCTGGCCGCGGAGAATAAGTGGCTCGCTCATCTCAATGCGGCATTAGGCATGGACACAACGAGTTGGCCTGAATTTGCGGGAAAGGTAGCAGGGCAACTAAAGCGCATGATTGGGAAGAGACTCCCATAGGCGCGTCGACTCACCCTTTTCATGAGGATAATCTTGATATGGCTGGTCCCATCATTTGCACCATCATCGCCAAGAACTATTTGGCCCAAGCACGGACTCTGACTGAAACGTTCTTGCGACATCACCCGGATGGCCAATGTTTTGTTCTGCTCGTGGACGAAATCGAGGGTCGTTTTGATCCGGCGGCGGAACCTTTTACTACCATACTGGCGAAAGACATCGGCATCCCCCACGTCGAAACCATGGTCTTCCGTTACACGATCATGGAGCTTTCCACGGCAGTCAAACCGTTCCTCTTGGAACACCTCTTCCGAAATCGAGGAGTGGACAGGCTCTGCTACTTCGATCCCGACATTACGATCCACGCGCCGTTGGACGGCATCTTTGGTCTGCTCGACACTCACTTCATGGTGCTTACCCCTCATATCCTTGACTTTATGGAGGATGGCCACCAGCCCGACGAACTCTTCATTCTTCGCGCCGGCGTTTACAATCTCGGGTTCCTGGGTCTATCTCGGCGTCCCGACCTGCCTCGGTTTCTTCAGTGGTGGCAGCGGAAGCTCTCGAAGCATTGCGTCGTAGACTCCGCGCAGGGTCTTTTCGTCGATCAGAAATGGATGGATTTTGCGCCTGCTCTCTTTCCCGACGTGGCGCTCCAAAAGGACCCCGGCTGCAACGTGGCGTATTGGAATTTGAATCACCGGCGCGTGGAAAGGCGAGGTCACGACATTGTGGTGAACGGGGCACCTCTTACGTTTTTCCATTACAGCGGCTATGACCCGAAGCAGCCGCACGATCTGTCTCGCCACCAGGACCGTTTCCGATTGGCGGATCTCCCGGTCGTCCGCGAACTCTTTGACGAATATCGTCGCTCTCTCGCCAAGCATGGCTATGAGGAGTGCTCTCGGTGGCCCTGCGCCTATGACCTTTTCGACAACGGAATTAGAATTCCGCCCGCTGCTCGCTATCTCTGGCGCGCGATCGATGAAGACGGCAAGCGTTGGCCATCCCCACGATCAGCGTCGCACCGAGATGACTTTTTCTACTGGCTCAACGAACCCGCCGACAAGTCGAAGCATCCGATCCTTCTGACCAATCTCTCATTGGAAGTGTATCGTCAGCGTGTGGACATGCAGCGAGCCCTCCCGCGTGTCTTGGATGATGATCGCGAGGCCTTCGCTCGCTGGTTCGTGGATCAGGGGGCGCGCGACGAAAAGATCGAGGCGTTTTTCGTGAAACCCGTCAAGGCCGCACTGGAACAGCCGAGGCCAGCAATGGATGGCCACTTGGTAGGCGATCGAGGACGATCACTGCGGTGGGGATCTCGTTTGTACTTCGCCATCAAGAAGGTGATCGAGCGCCTAGGTCTCCTCCCCAAGCTTCGCGGATTCCTCGGCGTACGTCGAATGCGTTGGGTCCGAGAACGTCTTCTCCGAGCGGGTGGCATTCGCGCCCGTCTGGAGGCGGACACCGTCGTCCCTCCGCGTCGCCCCCTTCTTCCCCGGACCAAGCGCGCCGGAGGGGCTGCCGAGCACCCGTATCCGTGGGGACTGAATGTCATCGGCTATCTTCAGGATGAATCCGGGGTTGGCGAGGTCGCACGATCGATACTGAAGGCCCTTTCCCAACACCCCGTTCCCTTCTCGCAGATCAATCTACGAACCTCCCTGTCTCGGCAGGACGACACCTCGGTGGTGCATTTGCCCCAAGGAGCACGTTACGGCATCAACCTCATGCACGTGAACGCGGACCAGGTGTTCGAGGTGTTCTCCCTCCTCGGTCCGGAGGTCTTCGAAAGGCGGCACAATATCGGGTTTTGGTTCTGGGAATTGTCCGGATTTCCCGCCATCTGGCACGATCGATTCCCGTACTTCGACGAGCTCTGGGTCGCGAGTGCCTTTCTGGAGCAGGCCCTGCGCACCGTTTCCCCAATCCCCGTTACGCGCGTTCCCATCCCTGTCGTGCTTCCGTCTTTCACCCCGCTGACGCGCGACCAGCTGGGTCTCCCGCCGGGAAAGCGGGTTTTTCTGTTTGTTTTTGACGCACTGAGCTTCATTGAGCGTAAGAACCCCTTTGGTCTCATCCGTGCGTACCGAGATGCCTTCGGCCCCTCATTTCGGGACACCCTCCTTGTGATCAAGACCATCAATCTCGACCACGACCCCGCTCTCGCCGGACGGCTCCGGCGGGAAATGAAAGGGGTCGCTGGCCTCCTCCTGGATCGTTACATGGACCGCCGGGAGTTGTATTCCCTTTTCACTGCCTGCGACGCGTATGCCTCACTGCACCGCTCCGAGGGCTTTGGTCTGACAATGGCTGAGGCTATGGCCTTGGGCAAGCCTGTCATCGCCACCGCCTATGCCGGCAACATGGACTTCATGACTGAGGAGAATAGCTACCTCGTGCCGTACCGCCTCATGGAGATCAACTGAAGACGTCGGCCCCTACGGTAGGGGCAATGTGTGGGCGGACCCAGACGTCACAGAGGCCACGCGCATTTTTCGGCGGGTATTCGAGGTTCCGGACGAGGCTCGGCAGAAGGGGGAGAGAGCCCGCCAACACATCGCTGCCAACTACAACTATGATGTCGTTGCGCGATGTCTCCTCGCGCGCTTATCCGAGCTAAACACCACGCCAGCGGTTGGTCCAACGGCCTCGCCGGCGCGGCCCTAGTCGGCAGTCACTTGCGCCGCCTGGTGAATGCCCTGCGTGCTGTCGCCTAAGTCATCAGGTGGGGGTCAGTGGTAAGGGGCCGCCCGCGCGCACGGCGGCAGGACCCGGCTGAGTGCGTTCGGTGTTGATGTTTGGAGCAGAGAGACCCAAGTGGAACGCCAAGGGTACCCGACCCGCCCGGGACCGAATCCCCAAGAGGGAGCTACGGTGACGAAGGCGTTGGACCTGCTGTCGTCCCACATCACATCACTCGTGGGGACGACGGCTAGGCGTCACTATCAGGCTTCGGCCAACATCACAGCGTCCGTCCTCATCGCGCTGCGCAACTCACCGAACCTGCTAGGGGGCTCCCAGCCGGGTTCGCGTTTCAGCTCTGCTGAGATCCTGCACTTTGGCACGTCGCGCGACCCGATCCACCTCGGCCCGCTGGCTCAGAGGCCATCGCCTTCTTGTAATGCGGCAACACATCACCCGGATCCCCATCTTCCGCCACACGTCCGTCCCGCAGCCAAATCACCCTGTCGCAGAACTCACGGACGTCACTCAGAGAATGGGAGACGAGCAACATCGTAATCTGCCGTCTCTTGAACGCTTCAAGCTTCTCTTGACATTTCGCCTGAAACCGGAGATCACCGACGGCCAGCACTTCATCAATCAAAAGGATTTCCGGGTCCAAGTGCGCCGCAACTGAGAACCCGAGCCGAGCAACCATGCCACTGGAATACGTCCGCAAGGGTTGGTCGAGGAACTTTTCGAGCTCGCTGAATGCGATGATCTGGTCCATCGCCGCCAGCACTTCCCGGCGCGTGAGGCCGAGAAGCACACCATTGAGGATGATGTTCTCTCGCCCCGTCAGTTCGGGGTGAAACCCTGCACCCAGCTCGAGCAGCGGGCACACCCGCCCTCGGACTTCGACCTTGCCCGCTTGCGCCCTGAGCACACCTGCCATGAGAGCGAGCGTCGTGCTCTTGCCGGAACCATTCGCGCCGATCAGCCCAACGGACTCGCCCTGCTCGACGTCGAAGGACACATCGTTCAACGCGATAAATCGGTGCTTCCGGAATCGCTGAAGGGTCTCGGTCGGGTGGAGCAGAGACGCTTTGAGCCCTGTGAGGATCTGGCTGTACATTGGGTAAGACTTGGAAACATGCTCGAAGCGAATAGCAATCATATCACCTCTGCGAATTTCCAAGACAGTTTGGCATACACCGCAGTCCCCATCGCAAAGACCAGGATCGCGTATAGGGAGCCAAGCGCGATATTGGGCCAGTTCAGGTCACCGGACAGGAAGAGTTGACGCCAACTGAGCACAATGGGAGCAGTGGGGTTGAGGTATATGAGCGCCCGGTACTGCGGCGGAACCATGGATTCCGGGTAGATGATGGGGGTCCAAAAGAAAAGGAATGTGATCACAAGCGACGTGAGTCGCTCCAAGTCCCGAAAGAATAGATTCAGGCTCGCGATGGCGACCGACAATCCGTAGACCAGCAAGAGTTGCGCGGCCGCGAGCACAGGAATACCGATCAGCCACGACCACGACGGCCACAACCCGTAATATAGCAAGAAAACGACGAGCACCGGTATGGCACACAAGAAATGGACCCCGTCGTTCAAAACGACAGACAAAACGAGCACGCTATGCGGAAAGCGCACCTTCTTGAGGAGGGTTGTGTTTGCGATAAAGAGACCCGGCGCTGCGCTGGTCGAGTTCGCGATCCATTGCCACGGGAAAATTCCCGCCAAGAGGAACACAGGATACTGCGGAACGTCTACGCGCATGAAAACCCGAAAAGCAATGAAATAGAGGAAGCCGAATGCCAAGGGATTAGCCACGGACCACACGTAGCCAAGCCAGCTGTTTTTGTAGCGCAGCTTGATCTCTTTCTGCGTCAAGACGACCACAAGGTCCTTAAGATGCTCGCGTTCCCGCGCAGTTGGAAAGCGCATTTCAATCGGACCCCTGGGATGCCAGTGAGAATTGTCGTGAGGGCGTGACCGATAAACGCCGCGGCGATCGAGTGTCTCGCATCCTATTGCATGCGTCGGAGAATGTCAAGCTGCCCGGCATGGCAGCGGCCCCCTGTTCATTCGTGCCAGTTCTCTGTGCGCAAATGCCGGAGCCCCCCAACCGACGCACGGGCTTCAAGCAGTGAAACTCCGTCGAGAGACGATAGCGGCCATCGGTGCCAACGATTTGGAATCGGGTTTCGTCCACACCTGGGCTCGCGGCAGGTCCGGCTCATGTGCTCGCCTAATGAAGTGCGCACAGAGGGGTCGCCCGCGGCGACAAGCTGTCCCGTCACCGCGACACAACTCGGACACTTTCGGAGTGCAGGCAGAGGTTGGTCGCCATCACCAAGGGTCTTCTGAGCCTATCCGAACGGGACCTTTCAACCGCCAAACCAGAGGCGCATAGTCACGAACAGTGAGAGACTGCCAGGGAAGCTTCTTGCAGACGACCAATGTCAATTTGACCGGAAATTTCTTCCCTTTTTTCCCCACCGTCCGAACCAGATCCTCGTAACTCATCGCCGGGAAAGAACCAATATTCAACCACGATTCCGGCACACGGCTTGCGAGGCCAGTTACCGGTTTGATTCGAATTATTCCGGAGCGACTCGCTCTTCTTTCACAGCCTGAATTAGCAGTCCTGCAACCTAAGGAGACGATATGTCGTCAAGATCTCTGAAGCGCGTGTGCCAAGTGAAAAATTATACCCGCCGCGCGATCATGACTGGCCTTGCAATATTGTGTCTCGCTCTGGGAACCGCCGAAGGCGCCCAACTCACCCTGACCTGGAGCGACGCATCCACCAATGAGGATGGCTTCCAAATCCAGCGGAGCACAGGGATCAGCGGAACGTTCGCGAACTCTGCCACGGTTGGAGCGGGGATTACGGGCTACGTCGATGGCACAGTGACGGCAGGTACCACGTACTGTTACCGCGTGAGTGCGTACAACGCGGCCGGATCTTCAGCGTACTCCAACCAGGCCTGTGCTACCGCCGCAGTGATCGCGGCAACGAGCGGAGCGGGGAGTGGAACTCGCCGCGATCGCGGCCACGAGCGGAGCGGGGAGTGGAACTGCCGCCTTGAGTCCCACTGGCAGCAGCGTCAGCGGCGATCTCAACGGGGACACCAGGCCCGACCTCCTCTGGCAGCACCAGACGGCGGGGGATGTCTCGGTCTGGTACTTGAACGGGACCGCATCCACGGGGATCGAGACTCTCGCCCGGGGGGTGGACCCCAGCTGGAAGGTTGTGGGCACCCCCGACCTCAACGGCGACGGGCACCCCGACCTCCTCTGGCAGCACCAGACGGCGGGGATGTCTCGGTCTGGTACTTGAACGGGACCGCATCCACGGGGATCGAGACTCTCGCCCGGGGGGTGGACCCCAGCTGGAAGGTTGTGGGCGCCGCGGACCTCAACGGCGACGGGCACCCCGACCTCCTCTGGCAGCACCAGACGGCGGGGGATGTCTCGGTCTGGTACTTGAACGGGACCGCATCCACGGGGATCGAGACTCTCGCCCGGGGGGTGGACCCCAGCTGGAAGGTCGTGGGCGCCGCGGACGTCAACGGCGACGGGCACCCCGACCTCCTCTGGCAGCACCAGACGGCGGGGGATGTCTCGGTCTGGTACTTGAACGGGACCGCATCCACGGGGATCGAGACTCTCGCCCGGGGGGTGGACCCCAGCTGGAAGGTTGTGGGCGCCCCGACCTCAACGGCGACGGGCACCCCGACCTCCTCTGGCAGCACCAGACGGCGGGGGATGTCTCGGTCTGGTACTTGAACGGGACCGCATCCACGGGGATCGAGACTCTCGCCCGGGGGTGGACCCCAGCTGGAAGGTTGTGGGCGCAAAATAAGAGTAGGTGTCAATTGTCCGCTGGCCATCTGGGTGAAAGGTATTATTATCGCGGATCCCTCTGAGCCGTCTACGAGGTCCTATCCACTAGAACCAGTTTGGTCAGTATGCATCTGCGAAACCGGTAGGCGACGTGCGTTTGGCTCAGTCAAGACCATCCCGTAGTACCAGTCCTCAATGACAACGCGGGGGCGGCCATCGGGGTCCTCGCGTCTGGACAAGGGCAAGTCTAAGGAGGGAAAAAGGGATGGCGAGGAGTCGCATGGCACCCTCCGATGGGAGACCAGGGACGGATATTCGGAAACTACCACTCGCCCCGTCACGGGTCGATGGATGGGCCGGGCATCAAGCGCGGGATCGTGGTGGGGAAACCAGGCGATGGGTCGCCTACGATCCTGAAACGGCAACGGGGAAAACACCACGAGCGTCGAGGTGATCCCCGACGCCCGTGGTAGTCCACCCGGCGCAACAGGTGCTGGCACATCGCATCAGATTGCCGTGCTCACCACTTTCCCACCACCGGCCTGTCCTCCGGATAACCCCCCCAGGCGATGCAGCCATCCGTCGCGCAGTCCAAGAGACCGTTGCCGTCCTTGTCGAGATACCAATAGCCATTGCGGTAAATCCCGACCTGCGTGGCCCCGTCACCATTCCAATCGCCTACCATTGGAATGTCCTCCGGACAGTCCCCCCAGTGGATGCAGCCATCCGTCGCGCAGTCCAAGAGGCCGTTGCCGTCCTTGTCGAGATACCAATAGCCATTGCGGTAAATCCCGACCTTCGTGGCCCCGTCACCATTCCAATCGCCTACCACCGGAATGTCCTCCGGATAACCCCCCCACGCGATGCAGCCATCCGTCGCGCAGTCCAAGAGGCCGTTGCCGTCCTTTGTCGAGATACCAATAGCCATTGCGGTAGATCCCGACCTGCGTGGCCCCGTCACCATTCCAATCGCCTACCATTGGAATGTCCTCCGGATAGTCCCCCCAGTGGATGCAGCCATCCGTCGCGCAGTCCAAGAGGCCGTTGCCGTCCTTGTCGAGATACCAATAGCCATTGCGGTAAATCCCGACCTTCGTGGCCCCGTCACCATTCCAATCGCCTACCACCGGAATGTCCTCCGGATAACCCCCCCACGCGATGCAGCCATCCGTCGCGCAGTCCAAGAGGCCGTTGCCGTCCTTGTCGAGATACCAGATACCATTGCGGTAGATCCCGACCTGCGTGGTCCCGTCGCCATTCCAATCGCCGAGGACGACTTTGTCCTCCGGATAGCCCCCCCAGGCGATGCAGCCATCCGTCGCGCAGTCCAAGAGGCCGTTGCCGTCCTTGTCGAGATACCACGTGCCATCACGGTAGATGCCGACCTTGAACGCGAGACCCGGCCCGACGAACTGGCCCAAGGCGTTGGGATTCGTCCCCACCGGGATTGTGGCCGTGACGGTGTTCGTGGCGGTGGCAATGACGGAGACAGTGTTGCTGGTATAATTGGCCACGTAGACCTTGGCACCGGCCGGGGTGACGGCGACGCCGGCTGGGGTTCGTCCCCCCCCACCAGGATTGTGGCCGTGACGGTGTTCGTGGCGGTGGCAATGACGGAGACAGTGAGGCTGTTATAATTGGCCACGTAGACCTGGGCCCCGTCCGGGGTGACGGCGATGCCGTAGGGGCTCGTCCCCACCGGGATTGTGGCCGTGACGGTGTTCGTGGCGGTGGCAATGACGGAGACAGTGTTGCCGTCATAATTGGACACGTAGACCTGGGCCCCGGCCGGGGTGACGGCGACGCCGGTTGGGTTCGTCCCCACCGGGATTGTGGCCGTGACGGTGTTCGTGGCGGTGGCAATGACGGAGACAGTGTTGCTGGTATAATTGGCCACGTAGACCTGGGCCCCGTCCGGGGTGACGGCGACGCCGTAGGGGTTCGTCCCCACCGGGATTGTGGCCGTGACGGTGTTCGTGGCGGTGGCAATGACGGAGACAGTGTTGCTGACGGCGTTCGCCACGTAGACCTGGGCCCCGTCCGGGGTGACGGCGACGCCGTAGGGGCTCGTCCCCACCGGGATTGTGGCCGTGACGGTGTTCGTGGCGGTGGCAATGACGGAGACAGTGTTGCTGACGTGATTGACCACGTAGACCTGGGCCCCGTCCGGGGTGACGGCGACGCCCAGGGGTTCGTCCCCACCGGGATTGTGGCCGTGACGGTGTTCGTGGCGGTGTTGATAACCGAAACCGTATTCGCCCCAGAGTTCGTGATGTACGCAAGGGGCGCGGCCTGTACATGATCCGCCGTTCCAACAAGAAGCGTCGCCACACCCAACACTACAAGGCCGATCGATCTCCAAAGAGTTCCTATCCGCTTCATAGCACTCCTCCTGTTGGGCCGCACTCTCCAGTCCGGCTCCCCGGTTCCTGAGTCCGTGGCGTCTGCCCCGCGCTCCCACTGCAGCGGGCGAACTTGGTGTCGCACCTGACCTCTGCGACGTGTTCTCGGGCGAATCACGACCTACGCCTGGCCGTGGGGATGGTCACCGAGGGCGTCGAGTGATCCCGGGAGCAACGCAGTCATGGGCACACCACCCACTTCTGAACGGACTCATTTCTACGACAGATAGCATGAAACGTGCCTAATCGCTAATTAAAATAATGGATGTATAAGTTCTTGAACCACCGTGAATGGTTGCCAACGGTTGCGAAAAAACATGGCGGGCAGAGTTTTCAGGGGACAAACTCGCGACTCGGCGGAAACTGGAAACTTTCCCGACAGTCGGATCAGCATCAACTGCGGCGCAGGCGTCCACGGGATGCGCTGGAGGCGGGAATTTGTTTCGCGTGAAGAGTGATCGGTTCCCGACGCTCAGACGGCCTGGGCGACTCGCCTGAGTGTTCAGTTGGTGTGCGGTGCCCGTGAGACCTGGGAAAAAAAGGCGCTTTTCGGCGAAGGCCAGACAATGCGTGTGGGAAGGGCAAACAGAAAGCCCGCGCAAGTATTGAGCTTACGCGCGTTGCCGGATCTGCCGGCAAGAGGGGCTGAAGCTGAGGCGCCACAGCGACAACCGAAACGGGGGCGCCTGTGGTTCACCGACGGCTCCTGCATTCGGTTGCGCCCAGACCACCCGAACCATGTGTGGGCCTATGACTTCATGACCGATCGCACCCACGACGGCCGCGCCTTTCGGCTGCTCACGATCGTGAACGCGTGCACGCGGGAGGCGTTGGCCATCGTGGTGGCTTGGAAGCGGACGGCGGATGACGTCCTGGCAACCCTCATGGACTTATTCATCGCCCGGGGCTGTCCGGCCCACCTGCGCTCCGACACCGGCCCCGAGTTCTGTGCGAAGAGCGTCCGGGCATGGCTCGCCTGGCTCGACGTCCGTACCCGGTTCATCGAGCCCGGAAGCCCCTGGGAGAACGGCTATAGTGAGTCCTTCAACGGGAAGCTCCGGGATGAACGGTTGGACCGGGAGATCTTCTCCCCGCTGCGCGAGGCCCAAGTCTTGATCGAAGGGTGGCGGCAGCATTACAACCGTGCGGCCACACCGTGTCCTGGGCGATCGGCCCCCGGCCCCCGCGGCGCGGGCACTCCCGACGCTCACCCCGCTGCCGCTCCCGGGGCTGGCGTTAGGAGCCGGCTTGAACTAACATTACGGATGGACCAATCAATGCGGGCAGGCCAGGAGAGGTCTTCGTATTTCCCCGCACGTTCCCGCCGAACCTAACCTAGATTCACCATGGGTTTCATGGTAAAAGGAACACGTTGTGAAAACATATTTTTATTTTCGAATTTTAAGAGGTTTGTCCCATGAGTGAGAAGTGTCGACTTTGCGGATCTATTTCACGTTATAGGTTTTCTCTAGACATTCTAAAACGTCACAAAGTTGGTTATTTTGAATGTGAAGCGTGCGGTAGCCTTCAAACTGAAAAGCCTTATTGGCTAGAGGAAGCATATGGAATACCAGGCGTTCATATCGATGTAGGTCAAGCCGCACGCGTTTTGCAAACATGGGCAAGACTATGTTTTCTTTTGGAGACGATTGCTTTTAACAAGCAGGGCGATTGCGTAGATTATGGAGGATCAGCTGGACTGTTAACACGCCTAATGAGGGATAGCGGCTACATTTATTTTTCCTTCGATAAGTATGATAGCTCTAAGTATGCAAACTATTTCACAATAGCGAAGTTGCAAGATAAAAGGCCCAGGCTGGTCTCTGCTTTCGAAGTCTTTGAACATTTTCCTGATCCAGCAAAATCACTTGACGAGATCTTGACCGCGACACCGGATTTGGTCGTGTTCTCAACCCAATTCTACGAGGGACAGGATGCCCAGTGGGACTACTTGGTTCCTTACTGTGGTCAGCATATATTCTTTTATCGAGAGCAAGCTCTTCGTACCTTTTGTGAGCGATATGATTACGTGCTTCGACGGACACCAGATTTCTGGATATTGGTACGCGCAACTAGCCCATACCTTGATCACATCGCAGCAAGCCAGAACACGATAATGAAGTCAGCTTATGTTGGTGACTTGTTTATGCGTGTCGGCTGGGTAAGTGAGCACACCGCCCTCGACTATTCTTATGCAAAAGAACGATTTCAGCGTGAACTCGGTATCTCTAGAATTGAAAACAAATCCGTCTTTAAACACCTACTTCGGAAAGCAATCCTCTCGATGTTGAAATAGGCGTACTGGCCTGCGCTCACCAATTGGTCCAGCCCGAATGTTAGTTCGGCGACCCCACTACTCAAGCGCCAAACGAGAGGGACGCGCAAGGGGCGGCCACGCGAGGGCTTGGGGAGCCGGGAGCGGATGGCTTAACGCGCTGTGCAGCCGCCCGCCCATGCACGCCGGCTTGCACTAACATTGCGGGTGGACCAATCGGTCGGGGCAGGCCAGCTTTTGCCCCGAGTTTGACGCGGCGAGGACACGCCAACGCGACCTAATTGACGATGAACACAGCCCAGAGCAGCCCTGGTGGCAGGTCAGCCGTTTGTACTAGGCACGGGGCGGCCCCTCAGGAGGCCTCCAGGATGGGCGGTGGAGGCGGGATCTGTAAGCGATTCAAGAGGTTGCGGGTCTCGGGGGCGAGTTCGCTGGTCTGGACGAGGCGCCCGTGGGGGGTCCGGAAGGCGGCCACTTTGACCCGCTCGAGCTGATCGCGGAGATTGCGCCAGGTGTCCTGGCCGAGGTGCTCGGCGACCCGCTCCAGGAGCAGGCTCAAGACCGAGAGGCGGACGTGGGCATGGATCCGGTGGGCCACCCAGTGATAGACCGGCCGGAGGCGGATGCCGCTCTTCAGCTCTCGCCAGCTCTCTTCCACCCGCAGGAGTTGCTTGTAGCCCAGGGCCACATCCTCGGCGGAGAGGGTATCGTCGTTGGTGGTGACGACGAACTTGCCGTCATAGCGGGCCGCGTCCCGCACGGCCCCGCGATCGAGGACCAAGCGGCCGGTCTTGGTCTGGCGGAGGTAGGGCCGGAAGCGGAGGCTGGTGAGCAACTCGCAGGCCCGGCGGGGATGGGCGCTCCCGGCGTGGGCCAGCGCGGCGAGTTCCCCTTCGAGCAACTGCACCACCCGGGCCCGATGGGCGGCCTGGCGGGCGGCCTCCTGAGGGTTGTAGCAGACGACGTAGCGGCGGCGGCGCTCGCCGGCGTCGGGTCCCGGCACCCAGACCTCCTTGACCTGGAGGTTCTCCCGCACGGTCCGGTAGCGCCCAGGGCGGGTGAGGACGTCGGTGGTGACCTCGTCGCCCGCCCGCAGGCGGGTCCCCACCAGGTAGCGGCCCCCGCCGGCGGCCAGGGTGGTCAGGTTCTCCGCGCTCACCATGCCGGCGTCCCCGACGAACACGCAGCGGCCGAGCTGCCAGCCACGGAGGTCGGCCTTCACCTGGGCGACGGTGGTCACATCGACGGTGTTCCCCGGGAAGATCCAGCAGCGGACCGGGAAGCCGTCCCGCGTCACGGCGAGCCCCACCACGAGCTGCGGGACATCGCTCCGCCCGTTCTTGGCGTGCCCGAACCGGCGCTGGGCCGGATACGGCCGCTGCCCCGCGGCCGCGGGGCTGGTCGTGGCCTCCGTATCTTCGTCGGTGATCTCGTAGTGCAGGCTGGTGGTGTCGTAGAAGATGAGGTCGACCTGGGCGGTCAGCAGATCACAGACCCGCCAGAACACATCGCGCTCGATGGTGGCGTGGTACTTCTCCAAGAGGTCCATCGCCCGGTAGAGATGCTGGAGCTCCAGGGCGCGGCCCGCCGGGAAGTAGCACTCCTCGCGGAGCCACTGCTCGTAGCAGTACAGCTTGGAGCGCGGGGCGAGACTCCGGTTGGCGACCATCGCGAAGAGGGCGCGTTCCAGCGGGGCCTGGCTCCGCTCGGCCTCGACGCACCGCGTGACGCTCGCCCGCAGACCCAGCCGGTCCCAGAGGGCGTCCAGGACGTAGAGACCCCCGTACGGCCAGGCGTCCTCCAGCACCATGTCCGGGGCGGCCGCCACCACCTCCTCGGGCGTGGCCCGACGGAGGATGCTCTGGGCGAGGCGTCGCAGCCGCTCGCGGGCCTCGGCGTCCACCCGGCCGAGGTTGTAGACGATCCGCGTCTCGGGCTGGCGCGTCGCAGGATTCCAGGTGTTCTCCGCCAGCTGGTAGTAGGCCACCGTCGACCCATCGGCCAGCCGGCGCTTCGTCTCGCGGAGGAACATGCCTAGCCAGATACCAAGATGAGCAGTATCTGTCAAGGCAGATGCGGTGATCCGTGTACTAGGGATTTCGGCGATTCTGGCGAACCCACCCCTGGCAATATCGCGGGGTTACGCGGGGCGAGGGGGCGAAACGAGGCGTTTTCACGTCAAAGTCGGGCGTAACCATACCAAAACATGAAACCCACGTTAAGAGTCCGCAAGTAAATAACTGATGCAAGCTACGACTTCCGTGGTGCGATAGAGTAGTTCCAATCACCGTGAAAGGAATCCGGGCGGAGACGGATCGCGGCCATTTGGTCGTCGGTGATCTTGACTTCCTTGGGGTAGCGACGCTGATCTAGCATACATCGCACGGTCAGGCCTGCGGTCGTGCGTGTGTTAGCGATGAGCTTGACAATCGTGGCGTGCGTCAGGAGCGGTCGGCCGCGCCAGTTCTGGCTGATGAACGAGAACAGCCGATGCTCGATCTTGTTCCACTTGCTCGTTCCAGGGGGAAGGTGGGAGACGTGAATCGTCAGCCGGGTCGCATCGGCCAAGCGCTGCAGTTCCCACTTCCAGAGCCGGCCACGATGCCGTTGCTGCCGCCGCTATCGGCGACCATGAGGAGCAGGCTGCCGTCGGGTACGCCTTGGCTCCCATCCGCTTCCACCACGGCGGATGGTGTTCACCGCGAAGGCGACCGTGTCGTGATCGATGCCGACCGTCACCCATCCCTGGTTACTGGGCGAGGTCATAGACGCCGTACGGAATGGCCTTGCCCTTCTCCGGATCGATGAAGTCGTGAACGCGCACGGGGTGGGGCACGCCACGAGGCCGCCATTCTCGGCCGCCATTCTTGAAGTCCCTGTCAGCGGTCACCCTATACTGAGCCACCGGGGTCGGGGATACTGAGCCACCCAGGGTCGCCCAACCTGAGCCAGCAGGGTCACCCATACTGAGCCACCTTGGGGCCACCCAAGCTGAGCCACCCGCACCCGACGACCGGATCCCTTGCGCTTCCCAGCCGGATCGGCGATTTGTCTCCGGAAACTCCCAACCCGGAGGTGACGCCGATGGCTGGACGGAGGTGTGAGGTGACCGATGTACGCGAAGTGCTCCGCCGACTCCGCGCAGGCGAGCCGG
Source organism: uncultured Methylomirabilota bacterium (assembly GCA_963695995.1). Taxonomy (GTDB): domain Bacteria; phylum Methylomirabilota; class Methylomirabilia; order Methylomirabilales; family 2-02-FULL-66-22; genus 2-02-FULL-66-22. The sequence continues at coordinate 3,148 of CAVOIV010000021.1, read as the reverse complement.
AGCGGCGGATCGCCCGGGAGCTGGCTTTGAGCCGGAACACCGTGGCCAGCTACCGGCGCTGGGCCGAACGTCACGGCCTGCTCACGGGCGACCTGCCGGACCCGGCGACGCTTGCCGCGCTGCTCCGCCCGCCCGAGCGCGAGCGCCCGGCGCATGAACAGTCCTGCGTGGCCCCTTCCACGACCAGGTGGTGAGCTGGCGCCAGCAGGGCGTGGAGGGCCAGGCCATCTTCCAGCTCCTCGTCGAACAGCACGGCTTCGCCGGGAGCTACTCGGCCGTGAAGCGGTTCCTCCGGCGGGTGGACCCGCCGACCCCGCGCGCCACGGTCCGGGTAGAGACCGCGCCCGGCGACGAGGCCCAGGTCGACTTCGGCCCGGCGGGGCTGCTCTTCGATCCCGACCACGGCCGCCTGCGCCGCGCCTGGGCGTTCGTGATGACGCTTGTCGTACAGCCGCCACCAGTACGTCGAGTTCGTCTTCGACCAGACCGTCGCCACCTGGTGCCGCTGCCACCGCGCGGCGTTCGAGTGGTTCCCGGGCGTGCCGCGCCGGGTGGTGCTCGATAACCTCAAGGCCGCCATCGTGCGGGCCGCGCTCTACGATCCGGAGGTGCAGCGCGTCTACCGGGAGCTGGCCGAGCACTACGGCTTCCTCATCGCCCCCTGTCGGCCGCGCACGCCCGAGCACAAGGGGAAGGTGGAACAGGGGGGCGTCCACTACGTGAACCGGAACTGCCTGGCGGGCCGGGCGTTCCGCGACGTCCACGACGCCAACGCGCACGCGCTCCGCTGGTGTGTGGAGACGGCCGGGCGCCGGTGCCACGGCACCATCAAGCAGCAACCCCTCGTCCTGTTCGAGACCGTCGAGCGCGCGGCGCTTCTCCCGCTCCCGGCCACGCCCTGGGCCCCGGTGACCTGGAAGCAGGCCAAGCTCCATCCGGACTGCCACGTCGTCTTCAACGGGGCCTACTACTCGGCGCCGTTCCGGCTTGATCGGGCAGCGGCTCTGGGTCCGGGCCACCGGCACGCAGGTCCAGTGCTTCCACGCCCACGCGCTGGTCGCGAGCCACCTCGCGGCGCGCCCCGGCCAACGGCGGACCCTGCACGATCACCTGCCCCCGGACAAGGTCCACTTCCTCCTCCAGACGCCCCGCTGGTGCCAGGAGCAGGCGGCCGCGATCGGCCCGACCTGCGCCGCGTTCATCGCCGCGCTCCTCGGCGATCGGCCCCTCGATCGCCTGCGCGGCGCGCAGGGCGTCCTCCGCCTCGCCCAACGGTACGGCCCGACCCGGCTGGAAGCGGCCTGCGCCCGAGCGAGTGCGGTGGGGGAGTACCGCTATGCCACGGTGAAGACCATCCTGGCGGCGGGCCTCGATCGGCAGCCGCTCCTCGACCTCGCGCCGGGTCCCCGCGCCGGCCGCGCCTTTGCCCCGCCATGCCCGGCCCTGGACCGACTTCTTCCCCGACCCCGGTGGCGAAGGAGGTCCCCCATGGAACTGACCGCGCAACTCACCCCCATGCTCCGCACGCTCCGGCTCTCCGGGATCCTGGCGACCCTGGACGTGCGCAACCGCCAGGCGATCGAGGGCCGGAGCTCGTTCGTCGAGTTCCTCACCCTGCTGCTCCAGGACGAGGTGGAGCGGCGGGCCCAGACCGCGCTCCGGCTCCGCCTCCGCCGGGCGGCCTTCGATGCCACGAAGACCCTCGAGGGCTTCGACTTCAGCTTCAACCCCAAGCTGAACAAGGCCCAGGTCTTCGACCTCGCCACCTGCCAGTTCGTGGACCGGCACGAGAACGTCTTGCTCTACGGGCCGACCGGCGTGGGCAAGAGCCACCTCGCCCAGGCCCTCGCCCACGAGGCGTGCCGCCGCGGGTACGAGGTGCTGCTTCGTCTCCACGGCCAAGATGCTGGCCCACCTGGCGGGTGGCCGGGCCGACGGCACCACCGCCCACCGGCTGGCCAAGTACCTGCGCCCCGACCTCCTCGTGCTGGACGACTTCGGGCTCAAGCCCCTGCGCGCGCCCGGCCCCGAGGACCTGTACGACATCATCCACGAGCGGTACGAGCGGGCGTCGATCGTGCTCACGAGCAACCGCGATCGGGCGGAGTGGGCCGAGCTCTTCGGCGAACCCTTGCTCGCCTCGGCCGCCCTCGACCGACTGACGCACCGCGCCCACTTCCTCGAGATCACCGGTGCGAGCTACCGGGCCGAGCAGACCAAGCAGCAGCTCACCACCCACCGGCGGCCGAAGCCGCCCGCAAAGGAGTAACGGAAAGAGCGGACCCACGACTTGCAAGGGACCCGGTCACGTCCCACATTGGCTCACCATGGGTGACCCTGAGTGGCTCTCCATGGGCGACCCTTGACAAGTAGATGCGGACCCGATCGCAGACGAACTCGTTGAGGGCGCTGAAGGCCGCCGTGCAGTGGCGGAAGTGGAAGTACCCGCCCCAGCCCTGGACCACGCGGTTGACCTCCGTGATGACGTCGGACGTTGGCCGCCGGGCACGATCGCGACCCGTGAGCACCTTCACCGCCTCCCGCAGCTCTTGGCGGGCGGCGGCCGAGGGCTGGGTCAGGGGGAACCAGGTCCCCCGCACGCCAGCTCCGGGCGACCCGCACCGTAAAGCCGAGGAAGGTGAAGGACTGCTGCCGCGCGTCCAGGACCCGCGTCTTCGCCGGGTTCAGCGTCAACCCGAGCGCCTGGAGTTGCTGGGTCACGAGCGGCTGCACCTGCGCCGCCGTCTGCCGACAACAGATCACGAAGTCGTCCGCGTAGCGGATGAGCCGGGCCTGCAGGCGTTGCTCCAGCCCCTGCGCTCGCCATGCCGTGTCGAAGGCATGCAGGTAGAGGTTCGCGAGCAGCGGGGAGATCGCCCACCCTGCGGAGTCCCGCGACGCGTCCGCTGGCCGCCCTGGACCTCTCGTTTGCCATCCGGCCGCTCGATGACCACCGGCGCGCGGAGCCACTGGCGGAGCAGCCGGATGATGCGCCGGTCGCTCACGCGGCGGGCCACGGCAGCCAGCAGCCGATCGTGGGGGATGGAATCGAAGTAGGCCGTCAGGTCGGCGTCGAGCACCTGCGTGTAGCCCCGCGCGAGGGCGTGGGCGACCTCCTCCACAGCCTGGTGCTGGGCGCTCTTCTTCG
>CAVOIV010000020.1:0-33144 GCA_963695995.1 uncultured Methylomirabilota bacterium | reverse complement strand
GACCCGCGGGGCGACGGCGTGGTGGCGGCGTTCTAGTAGGCTGCTGAAAACGGCCCATCTGCCACGTTGTGGAGAAGTTCCTCACGTGTGGCGACCTTACGAAGGGCTTCGCCCGGGTCCGGTGTGATACCTGTCGGCACGAATACCTCCTCGCCTTCTCTTGCAAAAGCCGATACTTCTGCCCTTCCTGCCATCAGACGCGGGGTCTCCAGTTTGGGAACTGGGTGGCCGAGGAGGTCCTGGCACCCGTCCCCCATCGCCAGTATGTTTTCACGGTTCCGAAAATGCTCCGGGTGTACTTCCGGAAGGACCGCCGCCTCCTTGGGAAGCTCAGTCAATGTGCCGCCCACGCCCTGAAGGCGCGCTTCCGCTCCGCCTGTAAGGACCCAAGGGTTGTCCCGGGCATCATCATCGCCATCCAGACCTATGGCGACCTGGTCAATTTCCATCCCCATCTGCACGCCCTGGTGACCGACGGCGTATTCACACCCACCGGTTGGTTCGTGGCGTTCCCGAAGATTGATCTCTACGCGCTGGAGCATCTCTTCCGGCATCGCGTGCTCCACATGCTCCTCCGGGAGCGGCGGATCGACGAGACGGTGATTCGCAAGCTCCTCGGGTGGCGTCACTCGGGCTTCAGCCTCCATAACGCCGTGCGCATCGGCGCCGCACGATACCGAGGGCCGGCGCGCGGTGGCGGAATACATCCTGCGCTCGCCGTTCTCCCAGGAGAAGCTGCGGTACCAGGCCAAGACCGGGACGATCATCTACCAGTCCAAGATGCACCCGGTGCTGAAGCGGAACTTCGAGGTGTTCTCGGCGTGCGACTGGCTGGCGGCGCTCACCGCGCACATCCCGAACGCGGGCGAGCACCTGGTGCGGTACTACGGCTGGTACAGTAACGTGAGTCGGGGGAAGCGCCGGAAGACGCCGAGGGAGAGGAGCCGTCGACCATCGAGGAATTCAGTGAGGTCTCCGCATCGGCCGCGAAGCGCGCCTGGGCGCGCCTCATCAAGCAGGTGTACGAAGTCGATCCGCTCGTCTGTCCCCGCTGTGCCGGACCCATGCGCATCATCGCCTTCATCGAACAGCCCGCGGTGATCGAGAAGATCCTGAGCCACCTCGGCCTGTGGCCCGCCCCGGCGCATAGCCCACCCCTCGCCTCCCTCGCCGCGTAATGAGGTCGTGCCTGTCTGGTCGGCGCACGCGGTCACCGCCGGCCCCGGCACGGGCGTGCCCCCTCCAGCCCTGCGACCCCCAGTTTGCCGTTTGCCCTTGACAGCCGTGAGCCGTGTACCCGATACTCCCGCCCACGGGCCGGGCAATTCCCGCGGGGTGCAGGGCGGCGGCGTCGGTGGCCTCCCGGGATGGCGAGGGCGCGATCGTCGCGCGGCCCCCAAAAGCAAATTCCTATCACCACCCACCCTCACCACCCCATCACCTACCACCATTACCATCACCTATCACCACCATCACCCCACCTCACCACCCCTCATGTCTGTGCCCGCCACAGGTCATCGAGAAAGCCGCGCCACGCCAGCGCCCGAACCCCCGGTGCCACGGCCTCGATACCGCTCCCGGCCTTCGGAGCCTGGTGAACCAGGAACATGTTCACGCCGGCTTCCTTTCGACGCCCCTTCCTTGCCGCATCTCGCAATCGCAGCATCGGCGCGGCCATCGCCGGCGTGACGGTGCGTCCCGCCTTCCAGCATCAGGGTCGCCATGGTGTGGCGGAACAGGTGGCAGGCGCCGCGCTTGCCGAGCTGCGCCGCGGCGGCGTAGTCCCGCACCAGCGCACTGAGGTGATTCGGGTGGAACGCGTGGCCCCGGGTGGTGAGAAACACGGTGCCTGCGTCCACGGTCGGACATGGCAGGGCCGCACCTCGGCCAGATACCGCGCCACCCACCCGAGGGCCCGCGGCCCGATGGGCACGAGGCGGTCCCGCCGCCCCTTCCCTTGCCGGATCAGGACGAGCCGCCGGCCCCAGTCGAGATCCGAGAGGGCGAGCCGGACCAGCTCCGTGCGGCGCATGCCGGTCGAGTAGAACGTCTCCAGGATGGCGCGATCGCGGAGCCCCATCGGATCGTGCAGGTCGGGCTGGAGGAGCACCCGCTCCACTTCGGCCGCACTGCACACCGCCGGCAGCCGGGATTCCACGCGCGGGAGCTCCAACCCCTCCGCCGGATCGTCCGCGAGGTACCGCTCCCGCACGAGCCAGGCGCACCAGACCCGCAGGTGGGTCAGGCGCGCATGCTGGCTGGCGAGGCTGAGCGGTGCGCCGTTCGGCTTGCGGTACTCGCTCAGGTGGCGCCGGTACGCTTCGAGAGACGGCGTCGGGTGAGCGCCCCCGGCTCGGTCACCCCCTGGGCGCGGCCCACGCGCAGAAGAGCCCGAGGTGGACCCGGCGCACGGCGCGAGTCGTCTCGGCATAGTGCCGGTCCGCGAGGTGCTGGAGGTGCGCTTCGCACGCCGCAGTCAGCGCGCTGGGGCGAACAAGCCGCACGACACGATTCGGGACGCTCGTGAGCATCATCGACGTCCGCAGCTCGAGCGGCGTCACGGCCCGGACGGCGAATGGCCTGGATGCACCGCGCCCGCCGGTGTCACCGCCATGGCCACGCGCCCGCGACCGCACACGGCACAGCGCGGGCGGGCAGCTCGCCCTCGGCGCGCGTCACCCGGGAGGCAGCGCATCGACGTGTCCGCCAGGAGGAGTAGTCGGCAGGGCGAGCCAGAACTGGGGTGTCCCGAGGATCCCGGACGATGCCGCCGCGGCGGAAGCCTGATGCGTCACGCGCGTGCGGCACCGAGCCCGGTAGGCGCGCTGCCGGTCGCGATGGTCCAAGCCGGCCCTCGGGGCTCGCTTGATGGCGGCGGCCGGCCGCCCGGAGACTCCGAGCGCGGCCAGCCCGGCGGCACGGCGGGCCACAGTAGGCGTGGCCCCGATCGCAGGCCCGGCAGATGAAGAACGGCCGCTGGCACCAGCGGCAGGCGCGGACGCGGACGATTTGCACAGCGGGCTCGGATCACAGACGTCGAGCACTGCCACCACTGAATGCTCTCTGGAGGGGGGTCACCTCGCCGGCGACTCCGAAGGCTAGCGGCTTCAGGGGCTTCCGAGTATACTTCCGAACTATGGGTCTGCCGGCACCTGAAAGAGCTCGACGGCAAGGCACTCGATTCAAACGGGAAGTCACCGTATGGGAAGCGGCCCTGTGTGCCGTGGTAACCTTTGTGAATATCGCAGGGGGGGTGCACCTGGGGGCGCACGTGGGGATTGACACCGGGCGGCGGCTTGGCTACGCTCACATGTGCGCGCAGGAAAGGGGCCGGCCCATGAGCATTGACGAACTCACGACCGAAGCGCTGAAACTGAGTGCGGCGGCCCGGGCGCGCTTGGCGCGGGACCTGCTGGCGAGCCTGGACGCCCTGCCTGCGGCCGAGGTGGAGCAGCTCTGGCTCGAGGAGGCCGCTCGGCGTGACGCCGAACTCGACGCGTGGGACTGCCCGCCTCCAACCGGCCGACGAGGTGCTGGCCCGGGCTCGGGCCCGGCTCGGATGACGCTGGCCGTCGCGTTTCACGAGGCGGCCGCACTCGAATTGTCCGACGCGGCCGCCTTCTACGAGCAGGAGTGCCCAGGACTCGGCGCGGCGCTCCTGGACGAAGTCGAAGCCGCCCTCACGAGCCTCGCGCAGTTCCCGGAAGGAGCGCCGGTCCTGCGGGGGCGCATCCGACGGAAGGTGCTGCTCCGCTTTCCGTACTCGCTCATGTACTCCCTGCACCCGGATAACGTCCGGATTCTCGCCGTGGCGCACGACAAGCGACGGCCCTTCTATTGGCGCGGGCGCCAGTGACATCGGGCCGGCCGTAGGTGTCCCAGCGACAGCGCATCCCGTCCGACGCAGCGATCGAGAGAATCAATGGGGCCTCTCATTACTACCGGGCGCGGTACTACGATCCGGTCCGGAGCCGGTTCGTCAGCGAGGATTGTCCTGGCGGTGAGTGGAAAAGGGACATCCGGTCCGGCTTCAGTGTCTCCCTCGTCTTCGGCTACACGAGGACGATTGTCGACTTCACTTGTCTTAGCAATGAGAAGACGTGTCGGCCCTTCCTCAATTGCGGAAGCGTGGGCGCGCAGGCAGGAGCCTCCCATAGCCCACCGGCGGGGTACCCGTTGCCGGATTCCCTGCAACGGGTCGCGCTCGCCGCGTAGAGGTAGTTCCGCTGGTCGGTGCACTCGGTCGGCACCATCCCCGGCGTGGGCGTTCGCGCCCCGTCACCCCGGCTGCACCACTTGACCCTTGACAGCCGTCTCCGGTGCGCCCGATACTCCCGCCCAGTGGCCGGAGACGCTCGCGCGAGGCGCGGCTCGGCGCCGCCGCCGGGCTCACGGGACGGCGAGAGCGCGATCGCCGCGCCGGCCCCCAAAAGCAAATTCCTATCACCATCACCTCACCTCATGGCGCGAACATCTCCTGGAGGACGCCGAGGACTCGACTTAGCGTAGCCGGGGACAGCCTGCCAAGCCGTCGCACAAGGCGATCGCGATCGACGGTCCGAACTTGGTCAAGCACGACGTAGCCGGCCCGTCCGGCAAAGCGACACGGAATGCGAAAGGGGTAGAGGTGGCCGCCGGTAGTCATGGGGGCCACGATGAACGTGTTGAGATGGGCGTTGAGTTCGTCGGGGGAGACCACCACGCACGGCCGTGTCTTCCGAATCTCGCCACCCCGCGTGGGATCGAGGCTTACCAAGAACACGTCACCTCGACGGACGGTCTCGGCGGTCACCACGTCCACTCCGTCTCATCAAAGCGAGTGGGCGTTGGCGGATCGAGCAATCCATCTTCGCCGCGCATACGCAGACTCTTCGCCGCTTCGGTCCAGCCAGAACGCGGTAAGGCAACCCTGGCGATCACGATGGCCCCCTCCTGGACGCGCAACTCGACGTCTTCGCTGAGGCCGGCTTCCAGGATGAGTGGCTTCGGCAGCCGAACGCCGCGAGAATTTCCGATGCGAACCAAACGGGTCTTCATGACAACCGCTCCTTTCCAATGTAATTACATAATAATCACACAGATGGTTGGTGTCAACGTGCGCGTCCTTTGCGTCACTGGAAGTCCCGGCTGCCGCCCGTCGGCACGGACTCCGCGAACTGCGGGATCCAGACCGGACTCCGCGATCAGGTGGGCGACGCCCTGCTGGGACTCCAGCCGGCCGGTGACGCCCAGGATCGGGCTCGTCTTCACGAGGACGCGATACTTCGTCCACACCTTCGGCCACAGGACGACGTTCACGAAGCCGGTCTCGTCCTCCAGCGTGAGGAAGACCACCCCCTTGGCGGTGCCGGGCTGCTGGCGGCAGATCACGGCCCCGGCGTAGCGCACGCGCCGGCCGTGGGGCAGTTGCGCCACCGCGGCCGCGTCGGGAAGCCCCTGGGCGCGCAGCCCCGCACGGACCGCCTCCAGCGGGTGGCCGCGGGGGCTGAGGTCGGTGGTCCGGTAGTCCCACCGGATCGTCTCGGCCGGGCTGAGGCGCGCGAAGTGCCGGTCGGGTGCGGACCGCTCGAGGGGCAGGGGATCCTCGCGACACTTGGCGAGCGCCTTCGCCTCCCAGAGCGCGGTGCGACGGCTCGACTCGAATCCATCGAAGGCGCCGGCCTCTGCCAGCGCCTGCAGAACGTCGCGCCCGGGTCGGACGCGGCGGGTGAAGTCCGCCAGCGACAGAAACTCCCCTGCGCGGCGGGCCGCGACGATCCGCTCTCCCTCGGTTCCACTCAACCCCTTGACGTACCGGAGGCCCAGCCGCACGGCGAAGAGCGTTCTTGCCTCGACCGACTCCAGCGTGCAGTCCCAGTCGCTCGCCCGGACGTCCACGGGGCGGACCTCGACGCCGTGGCGCTGCGCGTCCTCGACGATGGTGGACGGCGAGTAGAACCCCATCGGCTGCGCGTTCAGCAGCGCGCAGGCGAACTCCGCCGGGTAGTGGCACTTGAGCCAGGCCGTGGCGTAGGCGATGAGCGCGAAGCTCGCGGCGTGGCTCTCGGGGAAGCCGTACTCGCCGAAGCCGCGGATCTGCTCGAAGACCCGCTCGGCGAACTCCGGCGCGATCCCCTTCGCCACCATGCGCGAGACGAGCCGCTCGCGGTGCTGCTCGATGCGGCCGCTCCGTGCGCCACGCCGCCATGTCGCGCCGCAGCTGGTCGGCCTCGCCGGGCGTGTAGTCGGCGGCCACCACGGCGAGCTTCATCACCTGCTCCTGGAACAGCGGCACGCCGAGCGTCTTCTCCAGCACCGGGCTCGAGGCAGGGGTGCGGGTAGATCGACCGGCTCCTCGCCGTTGCGGCGGCGCAGGTACGGGTGGACCATGCCGCCGGTGATCGGCCCCGGCCGGACGATGCTCACCTCGATGACGAGGTCGTAGTAGTTGCGCGGGCGTCAGGCGCGGCAGCATGGCCATCTGCGCGCGGCTCTCGATCTGGAAGACGCCGACCGTGTCGGCGCGCGCAGATCATGTCGAAGGTCGCCGGGTCGTCCGGCGGGATCGTCGGCCATGGAGCAGGTCGACGCCCGCGGTGCTGCTGCGATGCAGGTCGAAGGCGCGGTGCGAGCTGGGTGAGCGCGCCGAGGCCGAGCAGGTCGACCTTGAAGAGGCCCAGCGTCCTCGAGGTCGTCCTTGTCCCACTGGATGACGGTGCGGTCCGGCATGGTCGCGTTCTCGATCGGGCACGAGGTCGTGTCACCGGCTCGTGGCCCGAGCAGGAAGCCGCCGGGATGGATCGAGAGGTGGCGCGGGAAGTCGCAGGATCTCGCTCGCCAGCCGCAGCAGGTGCCGGTGCGCGGGCGCGTCGGGGTCGAGCCCGGCCTGCGGCGAGCGCGGCGGGCGCGATCTCGCCGTAGTGCGGACAGGAGCTTGGCCAGCCGGTCGAGCGCGGTCTCGGGGATGCCGAGCGCCTTGCCCACGTCGCGCACCGCCGAGCGCGCGCGGTAGCGGATGACGTTGGCGACCATGGCGGCGTGGTCGCGGCCGTACTTGGCGTAGACGTGCTGGATCACCTCCTCGCGCCGCTCGTGCTCGATGTCGAGGTCGATGTCGGGCGGCTCGGCGCGCTCGCGCGACAGGAAGCGCTCGAAGAGCAGGTCCATCCGCACCGGGATCGACGGCGGTGATGCCGAGGCAGTAGCAGACCGCGGAGTTCGCCGCCGAGCCGCGGCCCTGGCAGAGGATGCCGCGCTCGCGGCAGAAGCGGACGATCTCCCACATGGTGAGGAAGTAGCCGCAGTAGTCGAGCTCGTCGATGAGGTCGCAGCTCCTTCTCGAGCTGTGCGCCGACACGTCGGCGGGGACCGTCGCCGCCGTAGCGCTCGCGGCGCCCCGGCGAAGGTGAGCTCGCGCGAGCCACTCCGCGGACGTCTTGCCGTCGGGCAGCCGCTCCGAGGGGTAGCGGTAGCGGAGCTCGGTCGAGCGAGAAGGTGCAGCGCGCGGCGACCTCGCGCGTGCGCGCGACGGCGGCGGGATCGTCGGCGAAGAGCGCGCGCGAAGGCGGCGGGAGCTTGCAGCGCGTGCTCGGCGTTCGGCGCGGATGCGCCGGCCGGCGGTGGCGAGCGTGACGCCGTGGCGGATGCAGGTGAGCACGTCCTGCAGCGGGCGGCGCGCCGGCGTGTGGTAGAGCACCTCGCACGGCGGCGACGAGCGGGAGCCCGTAGCGCGCGGCGCGCCGGCGGAGGCGGGCCTCCTGCTGCGACCTCCTCGGCGCGCGCGATGGCGCGCGACCAGCGCGTAGAGCCGGTCGCCGAAGGCCTCGCGCAAGACGGCGCGCGATGCGGACCGGCTCGGCGCTCGCCGCGAGGAGGCTCCGCGTCGCCGCCCCACAGCGCGATCAGGCCCTCGGCGTGCGCGCAGACCTCGTGCCAGCCGACCTGGGATCTTCCCTTCGGGGAGCGCAGGCGCCCGTCGGTGATCAGCCGGCAGAGGTTCGCGTAGCCGTCGCGGTCCTGGGCGAGGAGCACGATCGTCGAGCCGTCGTCGAGGGTGACCTCGGCGCCCGGGACGAGCGCGACGCCGAGCTCGCGCGCCTGGACGTGGGCGCGGACGATGCCGTAGACGCCGTCGCGGTCGGTGAGGGCGAGCGCCTCGATGCCGAGCTGGTGGCGGTCTCGACCAGCTCCTCCGGGTGGGAGGCTCCCTCGAGGAAGGAGAAGTTGCTCTTGCACCAGAGGGGAACGTAGGAATCTTGGCTCGACATCTGCCGCCAGGCTCATAGGCCGAACATTTCGCCACAAAAGGCACAGACCACAACGGCTCCATCGTCCGGAGCTGTCGGCGAGACTGCACGAAAGAAATGATCCTCGCCGGGGTTCAGTCAGAGATACGCTGCGAGGATCTCACTCCACGGCGCCCTGGAGGAACCAGCGTCGGCGCCGCCGGTCGTAGTAGACCCACAGCACATCCCCGCGCCGCACCTCGACGAAGTAGTACTCGCGGTGGACAGGGCGGACCCACCAGCCGCCGGAGATCACGCACGGCCCGATCCGACGCACGGCCGGCCCGTGACCGGCCCCGCGGATTGGCTGCCCGGCGCCTTCTGCGATCTGCAGGCCCGCCGGGGGCGCCTCCGGGCGCTCCACGATCCGGCGGACCAGGACGGGCGGCATCCCGGCCGCTCTCGCCGGTCCGGCAGCCGGCTCCGTCTCGCCGCTCCCCTCGAGTCGCTCCAGCGGCTCCCAGAGGAAGGCGGCCTCGGGGAGGTGGCCCTCGCACACCCGCGCCCGGACCACGGCCGCGGTTCCAAGCTCGGCACGGACGCGCGCCAGCGCCCGGTTGGCGGCCTCGAGGTCTCGCCGCGGCGTGTGGGCGAAGAGCTGTGCCTGCGACCGGTCGAGCGGCGCGCCGATCAGCTCGGCCTCCATCGCCTCGACCCTTCCCGGGGACGACGATTCCAGCCGCAGGCGGACCAGTTCCAGGATCGGCTGGGCGGCGCGGGCCGGCTGCGCCGGACGGATCACCTCGTGCCGGGTGCCCGGGGGATCGAGGTGCAGGTGGAGGGAAAGCTCCGTCGCCCCCTCGCGCCGCGCCGCGAGCCGGGCCAGCAGCGGATCGAGGAGTTGCTTCAGGGCGAACAGCAGCCGGGGGAGGTCGTCATCGGCGAACCCTAGATCGATCTGGGCTGCCAGTCGCTCGGCAGGCGGCGCGGGCTGCAGCGGAGTCCAGGCCGCGCCGGAGGCCAGGTCGTGGACCCGTGCGGCCGGCCGGTCGAATCGCTCGCGCAGCCCGCCCGCGGGCAGCCCGAGGAAATCTCCCAGCGTGGCCACGCCGAGCTTTGCCAGGTCGTCGCATTGCTCCGGCGGGAGGCCCAGCCGGTCGAGGGACGCGGCGCGGGCAACCCGTCGCTCCTCGGCGGAGCTTTCGAACACGAGAGGATCGGCGCCCTCGGCGGTGCGGGAGCGGGCGGCGGCGTAGGTGCCGTAGCGGGTGCAGCCGACGACGACCCGGGCGGCAAATCCGATCCCGCCAAGGCCGTCGCGAATCGCCCGCCCCCAGCCGGCGGCGGACCGGAACACTCCGTCGAGTCCGGCGCCGTCGAGCCAGAACACCCCCGGCGCCTCGGCGCTGGGCTCGATGTGCGGGGAGAAGTGTCGCAGGCGTTCGGTGATCTGCCGGACGGCGCCGGCGATCTCGTCCGGCCGGACGGCGCCGGCGCGCAACGCTTCGGAGAGCGAGAGCGCCGTGGTGTAGCGCATCCCCGGGAGGATCCGGAGCCGCCGGGCGCGCTCGTTGACCCAGAGGAGGCGAGCCTGGGGGCTCTCCTCGGCCACCACGGCCACAGGAATGTCCGCCCACTCGGGGTGCCGCCGGCCCAGGAGTTGAAGCGGCAGCGCCGGGATGTCAACGCAGGCCAGCCGGGCCACGGCGCACCTCCGTGTGTGTCCAGCCGGGGCCTCGCCGTTTGTCCTTGAGCGCCCGGGCGGTGCAGAGGTATCGGCCGGCGCCGGCCTCCTCCCGAGACGCCTCACAGCGCAGCGAGACGAGCGAACCCAGCGAGGCGCGCTCGGCGGTCTTCTCGGTTACGAAGACGATCGCGGCCCCATGTGCCTGCGCGGCGGCCGTGAGGCGGGACTGTAGGGGAACCGGCACGGCGGCGTCGGTACCGACAAGATCCAGCACGACCAGGCCGAAGCCTCCCGATTGGACCAGCCGCCAGGCGGCCCGCGCCGCCGTGGGGGCATCGGGCGCGAACACCACCGGGAGCCGGGCGAGGTCCGCCCCGTTTGCCGCCGCATCGGGCGGGAAGAACGTGCTCCGGCGATTCGTGATCCAGGCGGCGGTCTCGCCGACGCGCTGCGCCTCGCAGACGAGACCCGCGGCCAGGGAGAGCCGCGCGGTCGGCCCGAGCCCGGACAGTTCGCTCAGGCGTCCGACGAGCGCCTCGACATCCCCAGCGGGCCGGGGCCGGGGTGCGTTGCCTGTCGGGCGGACAAGGCGGAGAGGGTGACGAGTTGAGCCGTGGGTCGTGTCATATGTCCGAACAAGGTTCGTGCGTGGGATGGCGAGGAGCGATGCTCTTTGGTGCGCAGGCTGCCGGGCTGAAGTCCGGTCGCACCCGCCGACTACCTCCCGGATTTCGACAGAACGTATACCATACAAATGTTTGGCATTCAAGTGAAAGCCGATCCGCGACCGTCGGCCCACGAGTGAATACGAGAATGCCAATGTTCTAGGTGAGTTGCGCCTGTCTGTGGGCCGAACATTTGGCGACATTTGGATTGACAGGCATGGACGGCCGATGTAGCGTCCCCCGCGAAACCGCTTCTCCTCAATATCTTTACCCGGTCAGGCCATCCGTGGGGGTTGCTCGCCCTCGGCAGTGCGACGGTGGCCGTGCGGCGCTTTCACTGTTCGACTCCTCGTGGACCTGACGGTGCGCATCGATCCTTGGACCAAACACGACACGCCAACACGGAGTCTGCCATGACGGAACCCCTCATCACCGGCACCGCCCCTCGCGGACAGAGCCCGAAAGACATCGTGAATATCGTGCAGCAGTTCATGCTGGCCTCGATGGCGAGCGATCGCGCGACCACCGATCGCTACCTTGCCCCGAACGCCGTGATCACCTTCACCGGCGGGCGCAAGTTCGCCAAGCCCGAAGAGGTGGGGCGCTTCAACGCCGGTCGGTACCGGTGGGTGAAGAAAGCGATCGAGCGATGGGATGTCACGTACGAGGGGAACGAGATCATTGCCTATAGCATCGGCACGCTCTACGGCGAGTGGCCCGATGGCACCCCGTTCCAGGGCAATCGCTACATCGACCGCTTCGTCATCGTTGACGGCAAGATCACCACGATGGATGTCTGGAACGACAGCGCCGAGATCCTGTTGCGCCGAGCCGGGCTGGCACAGGACTAAGGCGATTTCTGCCCACGATATGACGCACCCCGCGCGCGTGTCGAAGGGCGGCAGGCGCGGTTCAACCGAGAAGGAGGTTTCCATGCGACGCATCACGCTCCTGTTGCTGGTTCTGGCGATCGGCTGTGTCCTTCCTGTCGGCGTCCCAGGCAGGTGAGCCCATCAAGATCGGCCTGACCGCGGCGGTCTCGGGCGGCTCGGCCGCCTCGGGCGAGGCCATCAAGCGAGGGCCTCCAGATCGCCATGGACGAGATCAACGCCAAGGGCGGCGTCCTCGGCGGTCGCAAGCTCGAGCTGGTCATCCGCGACGACGAGGGCAACCCGGCCAAGGGCGTGACCATCGCGCGCGAGCTGGTCGAGCGCGAGAAGGCGGTCGCCGTCTTCGGCGGCCTGCACACCACGGTGGCGCTTGCCCAGGTGCCGGTCTGGCACGAGCTCCAGACGCCCTACATGGGCGCCTGGGCCGCGGGCACCGAGATCGCCCGCAACGGCCAGACCCCGAACTTCGTCTTCCGCGTCTCGGCCAACGACGACTACGTCGACAAGTTCCTGGTGCGCTACGCGACGGACATGCTGAAGAAGTCCAAGCCGGGCCTGCTGCTCGAGAACACCGCCTGGGGGCAGTCCAACGAGGCCGGTCTGACCAAGTGGCTGGGCCAGAAGAACATCAAGCCGGTCGGCATCGAGAAGTTCAACTGGAACGATCCCGACATGAGCCCGCAGCTCCTGCGCCTCAAGAACGCCGGGCGCCGACCACGTCATCCTGGTGGCCAACGCGCCCGAGGGCGCGCAGGTGGTGAAGTCCCGCGCCAAGATCGGCTGGGAGATTCCCATGGTCGTCGCACTGGGGGATCTCGGGCGGCCGCTTCGCCGAGCTGACCGGCGACCTCTCCGACGGCGTGGCCTTCCTCCAGACCTACTCGTTCTTCGGCAAGCAGAACGAGCGCGGCCAGTACGTCCTGAAGGCGCTGAAGGACAAGTACGGCGTGAAGGGGCCGGAAGAGGTCATCGCCCCGGTGGGCACCGCCAACGCCTACGACGGGCTGCACCTGGTGGCGCTGGCCATCGAGCAGGCCGGGTCGACGGACGGCGCGAAGGTCCGCGACGCCCTCGAGAACCTCAAGGCCGAGTACAAGGGGCTGATCAAGACCTACAAGCGGCCGTTCACGCCCGACCAGCACGACGCCCTGACCGACGAGGACTACGTCATGGTGGTCTGGAAGGGCGGGAAGATCGTGCCCGTGGCGATGAAGTAGGGTGATCGTCCAGCTCGCTCGTCACGGGGCTCGCCCTGGGGAGCATGTACGGGCTGGTGGCCCTGGGGTACCACATCACCTGGGTCACCAGCCGGACCATGAACTTCTCGCAGGGCCACGCGGTGATGGCGGGGGCGGTCGTGGCCTTCGCCTTCTATCGTGGGGCTGGGCTGGCCGCTCTGCGGCCGCCGTGCTGGCGACGCTCGTCGTCCTCGCCGCTCTCGGCGTCGTGCTCGAGCGCGTGGCGGTCCGGCCCTTCTTCCGCGTGGCCTCGCCCGCCTGGCTGCTCTCCACCATCGCCTGCGGCATCATCGCCGAGAACGTGGCGATGCTCACCTTCGGCAAGGACGCCCGCGCCTTCCCCTCCGCCCTCACGCAGAAGCCCATCCTGGTGGGCGGGGCCGGGTTCTATCCCCAGGAGCTGCTCATCCCGGTGGTGGGCCTCCTCCTGATGGGCGGCGTGCAGCTCTTCTACCATCGGACCGGCGTACGGCAAGCAACTCAAGGCCGTGGCGTACAATCCCGAGGCGGCCGGCCTGATGGGCATCCACATCCCGCGGGCGGTCATGTGCGCCTATGCGCCTCTCGGCGCTCCTGGCCGGGATCGCCGGGGTGCTCCTGGCGCCGGTGCTCAACGTGGCGGCGACCATGGGGACGATCATCGGGCTCAAGGCCTTCGCCGTGGCGATCATCGGCGGGCTGAACTCGGCGCCCGGGATCGTGGTGGCCGGGCTCGGGTACGGCCTGGTGGAATCCTTTGTGGCCGGGTACCTGTCCACGGGGGCGCGGGAGATCGTCGGCTTCGCCCTGGTGATCCTGGTCCTGGTCGTGCGGCCCTGGGGTCTCCTGGGGAGCCGCCCCGCGAGGCGCGTCTGATGACCTGGGTGGCTTGGGGGTGTCTCGCGGCGGCGGCCGGCAGCCTGCCGCTCTTCACGGCCAACACCTATTACCTCTACGTGGCGGCCAGCGTGGGGCTCCTCACCATCGTGACCGCGGGCCTCAACGTCCTGGTCGGATTCACCGGGCAGATGTCGCTCGGCCACGCGGGCTTCTATGCCATCGGGGCCTACGCGGCCGCCGCTCCTCACGACCCGCGCCGGCTGGAGCGCGTGGGCCGCCATCGCTCGTCGGCCATCCTCGTCGCCGCGCTGGTCGGGGCCGGGCGTCGCCGGGGCGGCGCTCCGTGTCTCCGGGCCGTATCTCGCCATGGTGACGATCGCCTTCGGCATCATCGTCGAAGGCATCCTGGTGGAGTGGGTGTCGGTGACGGGCGGCCCCGGCGGCATCTTCAACATCCCGAAGCCGTCGCTCCACGCCTTCTACTGGGTGATCATGGGCGGCGGCGGCGCTCGCGCTCTGGCTGGTGGCGAACCTGCGCCGCTCGGCGTGGGGCCGCGCCTTCCTGGCGGTGAAGGGGAGCGACGTGGCGGCCGAGTCGCTCGGGCTGTCGGCCTACTATGTCCGGATCATGGCCTTCACGGTGTCGGCCGGCTTCGCCGGCGCGGCGGGCGGCCTGTTCGCACTTCTCAACGGCTACATCTCGCCGGACAGCTTCACGCTCCAGACGTCCATCCTGTTCCTGCTGGCGCTCCTCTTCGGCGGCGAGGGCCGCGTGGCGGGCCCGGTGGCGGGCAGCATCGCCCTCACGCTCTTGCCCGAGTTCCTGACGAGTCTCGCCGACTACCGGCTGATCCTCTACGGCGGCCTCCTGATGTGTTCGATCTACTGGCTGCCGACCGGCGTGGTCGGCGCGCTGGCGCCGCGGCGGGCGCGACGCTGGGACTGGGGCCGGGACGAGGCGACAGGGACAGCGACAGGGACAGGGACAGGCGAGTGGCGCGACAGGGACAGTGACAGCGACAGGGACAGGGAGGGGGCTGCGTCGCTGCTCCAGGTGGAGAAGGCGAGCCTGGCCTTCGGCGGCGTGGCGGCGCTGTCCGAGGTGACGCTGGCCGTGCCTGCGCGCGGGCATCCAGGCCGTCATCGGGCCGAACGGCGCGGGCAAGACGACGCTCCTGAACGTCCTGTCGGGCTTCTACGTGCCCGACAGCGGGGGGATCCGCCTCCGCGAGGTGCCCGTCGCGGGGCGGCCGCCGTACGCCATCGCGCGGCTCGGCGTGGCGCGGACATTCCAGACCGCGCAGGTCTTCGGCGACCTCAGCGTGGCGGAGAACGTGGCCGTCGGCGTGGCGGGGCCGCGCCTGGGCTCCGTCGTGGCGGCGCTCGTCGGGGCCCCGTGGACCCGCGCGGCCGAGAGCGCGCTTGCGCCGCGCGCGCGCTGGCGCTTCTCGCCGAAGCGGGCCTCGACCGAGTGGGCCGAGCGACCCGCCGACGCCCTGCCGGCGGGCCTGCGTCGCCGCCTGGAGATCGTGCGCGCGCTGGCCCGACGGCCGCGGCTGCTCCTGCTGGACGAGCCGGCGGCGGGCCTCGCCCCGGCCGAGATCGCCGAGCTGGACGCCTACCTGGCCCGCTTGCGAGACACGGGCGGGCCCGCGGTCGTCCTGGTGGAGCACCACATGGACTTGGTCATGGCGGTGTCGGACCACATCACCGTCCTGGATTACGGACGGGTGATCGCCAGCGGGACACCGGAGACGGTGCGGACGAACCCCGCCGTGATCGAGGCCTATCTGGGGGCGTCGGAATGAGCGCGCTCACGGTGAGCGGCGTCACCGTCGGCTACGGAGCGATCCAGGTCCTCCGCGAGGTCTCGCTGACTGTTCCGGCGGGGCAGATCGTCACCATCGTCGGGGGCAACGGCGCCGGGAAGACCACGCTCCTCAAGACCGTCGCCGGGGTCCTCCGCCCCTGGCGGGGGACGGTGACGGTGGGCGCCGAGGCCATCGGCGGCCGCCCGTCCTATTGGGTGGCGCGACGCGGCGTCGTCCTGGTGCCCGAGGGGCGCGGGATCTTCGGCGACCAGACGGTCCGCGAGAATCTGCTGCTCGGCGCCCTGGCCCGGCGCGAGGGGCGCGACGCGGCGAGCGTCGCAGCCGACCTGGAACGGAACCTCACACTCTTTCCCGCGCTCCGCGACCGGCTGGACGGCCCCGCCGGGGGCCTGTCGGGCGGCCAGCAGCAGATGCTGGCGCTGGCGCGCGGCCTGATGGCGCAGCCGCGCGTCCTGCTCCTCGACGAGCCGTCGCTGGGCCTCTCGCCGCTGTTCGTCCGGCAGATCTTCGACGCCATCGGCCGGCTCCGACAAGGAGGGCTGACCATCTTGTTGGTGGAACAGATGGCGGCGCAGGCCCTGGCATTGGCCGACTACGCCTACATCCTGGAGCGCGGCGCCATCACCCTGGAGGGCCCGGCCGCATCGGTTCGCGAGAATCCGGCCGTGATGCAGGCCTACATGGGGCGAGGCGACAGACGCTCGGCCCCCCGATAATCCCTGGTGGGCTGCGGTACGCCCGGCCGACGAGGAGTGCCCATGAGCATCAAGACGGCGAACCAGACAACCCTCCAGCGACTCACCGATGGTCAACCCTTCCTGATGGATTGCCGGCCGGCCGCCGTGGCGCTCGGCCTGAGCGCACGGACCGTGCTCCACGCCGGGCCGCCGCTCGCGTGGGACCGGGCCTGCCCCACGGTGCAGTCCGCTATCTGCTGCGCGATTCGGTATGAAGGCTGGGCGCCGGACGACGCGGCGGCCCGCGACCTGGTGCAACAGGAGAAAATCCGGATCGGCCCCTGTCACCATCAGGGCGCGGTGGGGCCGATGACCGGGATCATCACCCCCTCGATGCCGGTCTTCGTGGTGGAGAACCGCGCCCACGGGAATCGGGCCCACGTGGCGATCAACGAGGGGCTCGGGAAGGTGCTGCGGTTCGGCGCCAACGACGAGAGCGTGATCGAGCGGCTGCGCTGGCTGGCGCGGGAGGCCGGCCCGATCCTGGGGGCGGCGATCCGGGCCACCGGGGGGATCGACCTGCGCGGCCTGATGGCCCAGGCGGTCCGCATGGGCGACGACATGCACCAGCGCAACCTGGCCGCCTCCTCGCTCCTCGCACGCCGGTTGCTGGGCGCCCTCGCCCGGACCGGCGCCGACCCCGCGGCCATCGGGCGGGTGGCCGACTTCATGGCGGCCAACGATCAGTTCTTCCTGAACATCGCCATGGCCGCAGGCAAGGCCATGACCGACCCGTGCCATGGGATCGAAGACTCGACGCTGGTGGTCACCATGGCGCGGAACGGGACCGACTTCGGGATCCGGGTTGCCGGGCTGGGGGACCGCTGGTTCACGGCGCCGGTGGAGATGCCCAAGGGGCTCTACTTCCCGGGATACACCGAATCGGACGCCAACCCGGACATGGGAGACTCCGCCATCGTCGAGACGATCGGGCTGGGGGCGTTCGCCATGGCCGCCTCCCCGTCGGTGGTCCGCTTCGTTGGGGCTGGCGGGTTCGCCGACGCCGTCCGCGCCACCGAGGAGATGGCGGAGATCTGCCTGGGCGAGCACCCGCACTTCCGGATGCCGACCATGGACGAGCGAGGCACGCCGGTCGGGATCGACATCCGGAAAGTCCTCGAGACAGGGATCACCCCCATGATCAACACCGGGATCGCCGGGAAGATCCCCGGGACCGGCCAGGTCGGGGCGGGCGTGGCCCGCGCGCCGCTGGCGTGTTTCGAGCAGGCGCTGGAGGCGTTCGCGCGCGAGCGGTAGGCACAGGCGAAGTGCGCTCGCTACGGCGATCCCAGTTCGATGGGCGCCGGATGCGATCGGACTGACAGTGAGCGGTTCCTGGATCTGATCCTGGAGGGATGCCGGCTTCCCGACGGGACGAGCCGACCTCGGCGACGCTCGGCATGGCGCGAGTGGGCGGATCGCGGCCATCGGAGATCTCTCGGGTCGGCCGGCGGAGCGAATGCTCCGCTGTGAAGGCCGGGCGGTGACGCCCGGCCTTGTCGAGTCGCACATCCATCTCGACAAGGCCCTTTTGAGCGATCGCACCCCGAGCGTCGAGGGAACGCTCCAGGAGGCCATCCGGATCACCGGCGAAGCCAAGCGACGGTTCACGGTGGAGGACATCCGCGCCCGCGCCCGCGCCGTGCTGGATATGGCGGTGCGGCATGGCACCACGGCGATGCGGAGCCACGTCGAAGTGGATCCGATCGTCGGACTCCAGGGGCTGGAGGCACTCCTGCCGCTCAAGGCCGAGTACGCCCCGGCGCTGGATCTCCAGCTCTGCGCCTTTGCGCAGGAGGGAATCCTGCAGGCGCCGGGGACCGAGGCGCTCCTGGCGGAGGCCCTGCGCCGGGGTGCCGACGTCATCGGCGGCTGCCCGTATAACGACAGCGACGCCTTCGCCCAGATCGACATCGTCTTCCGACTGGCCCGGGAATTCGGCGTGGATGCCGACTTCCATGTGGACTTCTTCGACGAGCCGGAGCACCTCCACCTCCGGTACATCGCCGAGCAGACCGTCCGCCACGGCTGGCAAGGGCGCGTGGCGCTGGGCCACTGCACCGAGCTGGCCGCCCTGGCCCCACCCGACCTCGAGCCCATCGCCGGGCTGCTTGCCGAGGCGGGTGTCGGCGTCATCACGCTCCCGACCACCGACCTCTATCTGATGGGACGCAAGGACACCCACCGCGTGCGCCGGGGACTCGCGCCCGTCAAGCGACTGCTCGCCGCCGGCGTGACGGTGGCGGCCGCCACCAACAATGTCCGGAACGCCTTCACGCCGGTGGGGAACGCCAACTTGGCCCTGATGGGGTTCCTGCTCACGGTGGGCGCCCACATGGGCACGGTCGCCGAGCAGGCAGAGGTCCTCAAAATTCTGACGGAATACCCGGCCCGCTTGCTCCGTCTGACCGCCTACGGCCTCGCCGTCGGCTGCCAGGCCGATCTGGTGGTCTGGGACACCCAGCGGGCAGACGAGATCGCCGCCACGCTCGCCTCGCCCCGTTTCGTGGTGAAGCGCGGCCGCGTCAGCGTGGAGCACGAACGGATCGTCCGCGAACCGTGGCGCACGTTGGTTTCCTGAGCCGGATGTTCGCGGGTGCGGTCTTGACGGATCTGCCGGCCTTTGACATCCTCACCAGGTCCACATTTCCTCGGGTGTCCAACCATCGACGTCTCTTAACGCCTTTCAGGAGGGGTGCCATGCTGTTCCGTGCGTTGGCGTTGGCGTTCAGTCTGATGTTGCTGCTCCCCGCTGGGGCCATGGCGGCCGCCAAGTGGAACATGAAGTTCGGGCATGACATGCCCGAGGACTCGGCGCAGCACGTGGCGGCCTTGAAATACGCCGAACTGGTGAAGGAACGGACCAAGGGGCAGGTCGAAGTGAAGGTCTTTCCCGCCCAGCAGCTCGGCACCGACCCCGAGATGGTGCAGCAGGCCCAGATGGGCACGCTGGAGATCGTCCTCCCGCCCACGGCCAAGATCAGCGGCTTCGCACCGGCGCTGCAGCTCGCGGACCTGCCGTTCTTGTTCCCGACCAAGGAGATCTGCTACCAAGTCCTGGATGGTCCGGTCGGGGACAAGCTGCTGGCCATGCTGGAAAGCAAGGGGCTGAAGGGCGTGTCCTTCTGGGAGAGCGGCTTCAAGCAGATGACTGCCAACAAGCCGATCCGGAAACCTGAGGATTTTGCCGGCATGAAAGTTCGCGTGATGGAGAGCCCCATCCTGATCGCCCAGTACAGGCAGGTGAAGGCGAATCCGATCCCCATCGACTTCGCCGAGACCTACAACGCCCTCCAGCAAGGCGTGGTGGAGGCGCAGGAGAACCCGCTGGTCTCCATCGTCAACATGAAGTTCTACGAGGTCCAGAAGTACACCATGCTGTCGAACCACGGCTTCCTGGGGTACGCGTTCCTGTTCAGCAAGAAAGTGTATGACGGACTGCCTGCCGACATTCAGAAGATCATGCGAGACACGGCGCGCGAGCTGGCCGCCTTCGAGCGACAGGACACCGCCCGGCGCGAAGGCGGGTACATCGAGCGGATCAAGAAGGGCGGCAGCCAGATCGTCGAGTTCACCCCGCAGGAGGTTCAGGCGTTCTCGAAGGCCTTCCTGCCGGTTCACAAGCAGTTCGAGAAAGTCGTGGGCGAGGAGCTGTTGAAGGAGGCGTACGCCCACGTCGAGAAGCTCCGGAAGTAGGCCGGGAGGTCTCCATGCTGGATCGCGTCGCACGATTCATCGCGCGGATCGAGGACATCAGCGTCGGGGTGATCCTCTTGGGAGCGACGCTCATCCTGTTCCAGGGGGTGGTCCTCCGGTACGCCTTCAACTACTCCTTCGCCTGGACGGAGGAGGTCGTCCGGTACTCGATCGTCTGGCTGGTGTTCATCGGGGGCAGCATCGCGGCGCGGCGGGGGGCCCACATCTGCATGGACATCATCGTGGTGTACCTCCCGCCACGCGCGAAGCTGTTCATGGCGGCGCTCGCCACGGCGATCGCCTGCCTGTTCACGCTGCTCATCACGTACTACGGGGTGATCCTGACCTGGTCCATCTGGAGCTACGACCAGCGCTCCCCGGCCGGCGAGTTTCCCATGGCTCTGGCGTTTGCGGCGGTACCCGTGGGATGTGCGCTCATGAGCATCCGGTTCTTCGTGGCGTTTTCGGCGTACGCCCGGGGACGGGACCCCTTCCAGAAGCGCGCCCACCTGGAGGCCTGAGCCATGGTGACATCCTCTTCATCCTGTTCGTCGTTCTGCTGGCCATGGCGGTCCCGATCTTCGTGGTTCTCTCGTTTTCCACGCTGGCCGCCTTCTGGATGCACTCGCCGATTCCGCTCGAGACGATCGTTCAGCGACTCTTCGCCGGCCTGGACAAGTTCGCGCTGATGGCCATCCCGTTCTTCATCGTGGCCGCCAACGTGATGAGCGCGGGGGGAATGTCGCGCCGGATCATCGCGGTGGCGAACGTCCTGGTCGGGCCGTTTCCGGGCGGCCTCGCGATGGCGACGGTCGTGGCCTGCATGTTCTTCGGAGCCATCTCCGGCTCCAGTCCCGCGACCGTCGTCGCCATGGGGAGCTTGTTGTATCCGGCCCTGGTTCGAGGAGGATACGACAAGAGCTTTGCCATCGCGCTGGTGGTGGCGTCCGGATCCATCGCGCTCATCATCCCGCCGAGCATCACCATGATCGTGTACGGGGCGGTGACCGGCGCCTCGGTGGGCGCCCTGTTTGTGTCGGGGTTCGGTGCGGGGGCCGCGTACGGTCTGGGATTCATGGGGTACAGCTACTACTACGCCAAGCGCCACAAGATCCCGTCCCTTCCGTGGCCCACCTGGGCCGAGGTGCGGGCGACGCTGGGGGACGCGAAGTGGGGCCTCGGGATGCCCATCCTGATCATCGGGGGCATCTACGGCGGGATCTTCACGCCGACCGAGGCCGCCGCCGTGGCCGCGGTGTACGCGATCGTGGTGGCGCTGTTCATCTATCGGGAGATCGGCTTCCGGGAATTCTGGGACGTGGTGATTCAGTCCGCCGGCAGCACGGCGCAGGTGATGATCCTCCTGGCCGGAGCGTCCGTGTTCGCCTACATCCTCACCAGCGAGCGGGTGACGATTGTCCTCACCGAGGCCATCGTCGCGTGGGGCGCCAGCCAGTTCACGGTCCTGATCCTGATCAACATCGCGCTGCTCATCGCCGGGATGCTGATCGACGGGGCGTCCATCATCCTCATCCTGGGACCCCTCCTCTTGCCCGTCGCCCAGAAGGTGGGCGTGGACTCGCTCCACCTCGGGATCATCATGGTGGTCAACACGGCCATCGGGATGTTCACGCCGCCGTTCGGTCTGAACCTGTTCGTGGCGGGCACGGTGGACGAAGAGTGGACCATGGCCAAGATCATTCCGCCCATCCTGCCCTTCATCTGGGTGAGCCTGATCCCGCTCCTCATCGTGACCTACGTCCCGCAGGTCAGCCTGTGGCTGCCGAGGCTGATCTACGGCGTTCGCTGAATCCCTTGCTGTCACCTGCAACACGTCCCACAAATCCTCCATTAGCGGTCACTGACGTCGAACTCTTCGGGGGTAGCGTAGGGCGGTTCGGTCTCTCGCTGGCTCGACCTGCGCGGGACATTCTCGTCCCTTCAGGGATCTTCCAGAGCGGTATCAATCCGTTACCAAGCCTTCGCCATGCTGCCCTTCGTGGCGGCGCTTGCGTAGGTCTGCTGATCTTGCCCCCGGCCGGAATCACCGGTCCTGCGCGATTCCGAAGTGCATCAGACAGAGCCGATACGGTCTTCCCAGTATGGTGTGCCGGGGTTCGTCTCTCCGGGGAGGGTTCTGACCATGCGCTTCCTCGTTATGCTCGTCACGCTCGCACTCACGCTTCCGTTGCCAACGTTCGCGCAGCAACAGCAGGTCGTCCGACCGCCCATCGCGGTCTACTGGATGAGCATCGAAACCGCCAGCGGCATGGGTGCGGGTGGCGCGATGGGGATGATGGCATCCATGATGGGTCGAGGCCAGGCCGCCCAGCGGACCATGCATCTCCAGCTTGGCTCTTCGCAAGCTGCCGCCGGCGAGCCCAAGGCCGGGCACGATATTCCTCCCGGCCTCAATATGGGACAGACGCTGCCCCTCGTGAGCCCGCAACGGGCGCCGGAGGCGCCGCGTCGGGAGACGGAGTTGCCGGAGGGTATGGAGAAGCCCAAGGGGCGGATGAAGATCTACTGGGGCTGCGGAAACGACGTCCGCTCCGGGCAGCCAATCGTCATCGACTTCGCCAAGGTCGTCGCAGGACAGCAGACCGTCAACATGCCAGCGGTCCGGGTCTCGGTGCCGAGCGGCCCCGCGCCAGGCCGGAGTCGTACGTATGGGGATTGGCCGAATCCCGAGGACACGAAACCGGTCCCGGCGAACGCCTCGCTGCGCGGGGATCACGCGATCAAGGGGAACTACTCGCCCGAGATCCGGTTCCCGATCGGAGAGCGGCACGACTTCATGGCGCCCGTGTCGTTCGCTCCGCTTCAGAAGGCGGCGAGCGGCGGCATGTCGGTGCAGTGGAAGCCGATCCCCACGGCGACTGGGTACTTCGCCTTTGCGATGGGGGCGACGCAAGGCACCGAAGACATCGTGCTGTGGTCGTCGAGCGAGGTCGCGGACACCGGCGGCGCCCTCTTCAACTACATCCCGCCCGGGGAAGTCGCGCGGCTCATCCGCGACAAGGTGGTCATGCCGCCCCAGACGACCGAGTGCACCGTGCCCGGCCAGGTGGTCAAGGAAATGGGCACGCCGTTCCTGCGCTTCATCGCGTATGGGGACGAGTTGAACCTCGTGCAGCCACCCCGCCCGCAAGATCCAAACCAGCCGTGGGAGCAGATCTGGGCCGTGAAGGTGCGGCTCAAGTCCACCGCGGGGCTGATGCTCGCCGAGGGCATGGGCGGAGCTGCGTGGCGAGGGCGAGGTGCGGGAGGAGCGTGCGCCCTCGCAGGCCCGACCCGAAGCTCCCCCCACACCGGAGCCGGAGCAAAAGTCGGGGGGCGCGGTCGAGGACGCCGTCAAGGAGGGCGCGAAGATCTTCCGCGGCATTTTCGGCAAGTAGCGGCCGAGCGTTGCGCTTAGGAGCCGTTACGAAATAACTTGTCCATTTTTCTTAATTTCGTTACGGCTCCTTATGCCGTTTCAGGAATTTCTCGGTCAAGTTATTCGTTGACAACGGCTTAGCGCCGGGAGTGGCGCCACTGTTGCATTCGAGGTGCAGGAGAAGGAGAGGTCTCGATGGCCAGTAATCCCGCGAAATACATCTGGATGAACGGCGAGTATGTCGAGTGGCCCGACGCCAGGCTCCACGTGAACACGGTGGCCGTCTTGACGGGGGCGAACGTCTTCGAGGGGCTCCGGGCCTATTCCAATCCGGATGAGCGGCAGGTGTATGTCTTCCGGCTACAGGAGCACCTCGCGCGGCTGTGGCAGTCCATGAAAGTCATGCGCATGACGCCCCCGTTTTCCCGGGAGGAGCTGACCGCCGCGTGCACGGGCCTCGTGGCCAGGAATGGTTTTCACGAGGATGTCCAGGTCCGCCCGACCGTGTATTTCGGCGAGGGAGGGCTCTACGCCTTCACGCCGGACAAGATCACGACCGGGGCGTTCATCACTTCGACCCCCCGTCGGTGCACGCTCGACGACGAGAAGGGCATCGCCTGCTGCGTCAGCGCCTGGCGGCGAATTGCCGACAACGTGATGCCGCCTCGGGTCAAGGCGGGGGCGAACTACCACCAGAGCCGCCTGGTGAGTGTGCAAGCCAGCGTTGACGGCTACGACGGCGCCATCATCCTCAACGATCAGGGCAAGGTGGCTGAGGGGCCGGGGGCGTGCGTGATGATCGTGCGCGACGGCCGGCCTATCCTGCCGCCGATCACCGCCGGCGTGCTGGAGAGCATCACCCGAAACACGCTGGTCGAGCTACTTGCGGCGGAGATGAAACTGGACACGCTGGAGCGGGAGGTGGACCGGACGGAGTTGTATCTCGCCGACGAGGTGTTTTTCTGTGGCTCGGCCTGGGAGATCACGCCGATCACCTCAGTGGACCGCTACCCGGTGGGCGACGGCACGATCGGGCCGGTGACGCGAAAGATCCGGCAAATCTACCAGGACGTCATCCGCGGCCGCATGCCGAAGTACAAGCACTGGCTGACGCCGGTGTACTGAGCGAGATGTCGGTTCCTGACGAGGAGGGCGCGATGAAACTGCCGGATCGGATGCGATATATCGACTCCTCCAATATGACATGGGCGTTCGTGCCGCTGGCGCCGAACGAGCTTACACCGGCGCGGCGGGGCACGTCTGCTGTAACCCACGGAATCGGCTTAGTTGGAATGACTACCGGGCAATCAGAAAACGAGATGCCGGGATTCAGCCTTTGGAAATGAATGTGGGGTGGAATTTCCTGATTTTGCAAAGCCAAAACGGTCTTGATGAATTCCTGCCTATTCCCGCCGCGGATTCCATGTGACCGACGTTGGTCTTTAGCGATCCGATCGTCAGCGGCCGCTCCGGCGAACGTCCTCGTCCATACGCCGACAAAAGAGCGCGAACTTCGATGGGATCTCCCAGCGGCGTTCCGGTACCATGCGCTTCCACGTAACTCACCTGGTTCGGTTGAATGCCGGCGTTCGTAAGCGCATGTTGGATGACCGCCTCTTGGGCCATTCGATCGGGGACGGTTAATCCGCTGCTCTGCCCGTCGTGATTGACCGCCGAGCCGCGAATCAGCGCCAGGATGTTGTCGTTGCTTGCGAGCGCGTCGGATAAACGTTTAAGAACGATGACAGCGCATCCCTCGGAACGCACAAAGCCGTCCGCGGCTTCGTCGAAGGTCTTGCAACGCCCGTGCGGCGAGAGCATCCGCGCCTTGCATGCATTGACGGTCATCTCAGGCGAAAGAATGAGATTCACTCCGCCCGCGAGAGCCAGGTTGCATTCCCGCATGCGCAAGCTCTGCGCGGCGAGATGCACGGCCACTAGCGAGGAGGAACAGGCCGTGTCCAGCGCCATCGTCGGACCGTTGAGGCCCAGAGTGTAGGCGAGGCGCCCGGCGGCAAAGTTCATGCAGTTGCCGGTCATCCGATAGGCGTCGGCGCGAGCCGACTCCGCGCGCCGCAGGAGCTGAACGTAGTCGTTCGAGGTGATGCCGAGAAACCCCGGTCTGAGTGCCGGCCAGTTTCTCGGGCACCAAGGCGACTTTCAGCGCGTCCCAGGTTGCCTCCAAGAGCAACCGGTGCTGCGGGTCCATGCTCACGGCTTCCCGGAGCGATGCCGAAAAGCCCGCGTCGAATTGATCGACGCCGTCGAGAAAGCCGCCGTGGCGCGGGTACCTTCTCCTTCCACCTCGGGATCGGGATCGTAGTAGCTGTCGATGTCCCAACGATCCGGCGGCACCTCGCGAATGGCGTTGACGCCGCCGCGGAGAATCGCCCAAAATTTTTCGCTGGCGTCGGCACCGCCGGGAAATCTAAAACTCATGCCGACGATCGCAATCGGCTCGTTGCGCGCGCCTTCGGCCGCCTCGAGCCTGGATTGCAGGTCCTCAATCGCCGCCAGGGCGTCTTTTAAAATATTCTTGCGATCTGTGAGAGCATCCATACGCTTTGGTTCACTCTGCGTGTCGGTCAGAGTCGAACTCCGAGCGCCGGCTCACTTAAGTTGCTCCAATTTTTTTGCCCGCGAACAGATCGACCAGCTCGTTTTCGGAGAGTCGATCGTGACGATCGGCCGGCTTCGCAGCGTCTGCGCCGTTCACCGAGGCGCTGCTCCAGCACGCGGCGGAATCCAAATCCAGGACCTCGCCGGCCAAATATTTCGTCAACGCTTCGATGTTGGGGTATTCAAAGGCCAGCGTCTGCGGCAGGGGACGGCCGTCGAGGCTGTTCTCGAGGCGCTGGCGCAACTGAACGGTCATGAGCGAGTCCATGCCCATGCGAAAAAAACCTTGATGCGGGTCGAGCGCGCGGGCGTGCGCGACGCCCAGGACCTCAGCTACATCTTCTTCCGCGACGCGATCGCGTAAAAATTCCCGGCGCTCGGACGAGGCCGTTCGGCGGAGTCGATCCAAAAACTCTCCTCGGTTTCGGAGAGTCGATTCTGCACGGCCGTCTGAGCGGGCGCGACCCGGTCGAGAAAGCGCCGGCGCCGCTTCGCCTCGTAGATCGGCCGCATCACGCTCCAGTCGCAGGCGGCAACCGTCACTTGCGCCGCACGGCATTGCAACAAGCACCCGAAAATCTCCAGCGCGTCGGCGGCGGGAATCGCTCCAGGCCGACTTGCGCGAAGTATTTTTCCCATTCCGCGCTCGTGCCGCCGCCGGCCCACCATCCCCAGTTAATCGTCAAGGCCGGCAGACCCAGGGCCCGGCGGTGATGCGCCAGGCAATCGAGAAACTGGTTCGCCGCGGCGTAATGCGCTAGCCCCTTGGCGCTCCACACCGACGCGCCGGAGGAAAACGCCGCAAAAAAATCCAGGGATTTATTTTTCGTAAGCTCGTGCAGCGCCCACGCACCGCCGATCTTCGGGCGCAGGCTGGCTCTCAGAACATTCGTGTCCATGCCCGCCAGCGGATGAAAGTTGACAACTCCGGCGGCATGGATGACGCCGCGGAGAGCAGGGAGCGTATTGCCGAATTCTGCGAAGAGCGCGCGCATAGTTTCAAAATCGGCCACGTCGCCGGAAACTACTCTCACGGTGGCGCCCGCGCGCTCCACCGCCTGAATTCGCGACACGGTTTCGTGCGCGTCGCTACCTGCACTAAAGTGTGAACCGAGCGAGCGGTCGGGAAGCCGGCGGCGGCTGATAAGCGCCAGGTGGCGCGCGCCGCGCGCGGTCATCCACTGTGCGACCGCGAGACCCAGCTTTCCCAGACCGCCGGTGATGAGATACGTGCCTGTTCAGGCTTGAAGAGCATGGACGTTGTCGAGGCAGGTAGTCGCGCTGCGGTCTCCCCGCCGTCGGAAATGCCGGGGGCCAACCGCGGCACATAACGCCGGTTGCCGCGGAAGGCTATCTGGTCCTCCGCATCGGGATCGTCGCCGCTGATCTCCTGGCAAAGCAGCGAAATCTGATCGTCTTCGCCTGAATTATCGTCTAGGTCAATGAGCCCGCCCCAAAATTCGGGATGCTCAAGAGCGATGACCCGTCCCAAACCCCAAGCCGGCGACTGCGTCACGGCGAGCGCTTCCGGCCGCGCGCGCACGGGCTGCGCCCCGCAGGTGATCAACCACAGGCGCGCGTCACCGTTGTGATTCTTGAGCGCCTGCGCGAGATGCAGGATACCGCCGCAGCTCCAGAGTTGATCGGCCTCCAACTTCTCGGCCGTGGTTTTCTCCAGCGGCGCCACGTCGAGGCTCCATAGGTATACGACGCGGCGAGGGGCTTTGGACTTTCGCCCGCATGCCGCCGCCAGCACGTCATTGAAGTCGTCGGGATTTTCCGGATTGATCGTGAACCGCCTGTCGTCGATGCGCGCAAACCTCTTACCGACGGAAATTAAAATGTAGGGCTCGCCGCGCGCCCCGATGAGTCGACCAGTTTCGCTGCAATGCCGCTTTGGTGGGCGAAGATCAGCCACTCGGACGCGGCAGCGCGCGCGGGCCCCAGGCGCGGGCCGCGCGCCGTAATGACGGACTGGTCGGAGAGCCCGGCTTCGCTTTCGTCGGGAAAGGCTGCTGCCTCCTCAAAGCCCTCCCGCTCCAGCAAGCGAGTCCACTGCCTCTGAGAAATTAACGGATGTGCGGGACGCAAGTCTTTGTCGGCGAATTTCCACCAGCCTTCGACCATCCCGAAGATGAGATCGAGCCAGCGTTCGGGCGCCGTGACTTCGAGCAAGACGAGAAGACCTTGCGGCGCTAGAAGCTCCTTGACGCAGCCAAACGTCCGGCTGAGGTCCGAGGTCGCGTGGAGCACGTTGGCGGCGATGACGATATCGAACCGGTCGTCGGCAAAACCCTCGCCCGGCACCTTTTTGACGTTCAGCCGCCGGTAACGAACGAAGGGATACAACGAGAACTTTCGCGCCGCCGCGGTCAGAAATGAGTTGGAGACGTTCGTGAAAACATATTCGGTTGGTCTCGCGGGGAAGCGACGTTGAAACGTGCGCGGTGGTCCCGCCGGTGCCCGCGCCGATCTCGAGGACGCGCGCGGTCTTCTCCGCCGGCAGGCGCTTCAGGGCGACGGCGACGGCCTGCCGCACTAGCGCGTTCGCCGTTTTCATAAACGGCGCATCGTCATACAGATTTTCCGCCGAGGCTCCGCTCTTCGGAAACAAAAGGTCCAGCGGATCGGCGCATCCGGCAAGCACGTCGGCCAATCGCTCGCCGCAGCGGCACAAGAACTCCAGCTCGACGCGGCAGTCAGGATATTGTTGCAGCAGCTCCTCGGAGCGGCGCTTCGGATCTTCGAGCTTTATCGCGCGCAAACCGACTCTACCATCCACGCTCTCACCACCATGCCGGCCTCTTCCAGGATCGCGAGCAGCCGGGCGAAAAAGCGCGCGTGCCGTTCGACGACGCCCAGCCGTTCGGACAATGCGGCGCGGTCAACGGAACTGCCATTCCAGCCGAGCCGCTGCACCGCTTGCAGGATAAACGCCGCGCTCAAAGTCTCTAGATGCGGCCGCAGCGCCATAAACTCCGCCAGACGGTACTGCGCCGCCAGATCATTCAGCTTCGAGCGCAGGGCGGCGACGATGTCGCGCGGCGCGGGGAGATACGCCGCTCCATCATGAGACGATTTTTTGGGCTGGGATCTTTCGGCTCCCATGCGATTCGATATAACCAGTCGCTCGGCTGCGTCCCCGCGCTTCGCCCATGCCGCGCCGGCGGCGGCAATTTTTTCGCGGGCGAACTTTTTTCTTCGTCGATCCAGTAGCGTTCCCGCTGCCACGGGTAGGACGGCAATTTGACCACCCTCCCGCCCGAGGGATAGAACGCGGTCCAATCAACGTTGTATCCGGCGCTGTAAAGCTCGCCTACGGCCGTGAGCATCGTAAGCCGCTCTTCGCGCCCGCGGCGGAGCGAACACGCAACCCTTACCTGCACTCCCGCTTTGCGGCGCACTGCGCGATCGTCGCCGCAAGAACCGGATGAGGGCCAATTTCCAAAAATGCGGTTATGCCCTGCGCCAACAATGTGTTTACCGCGTCGGCAAAACGCACCAGTTCCCGCAGATTACGGCCCCAGTAAGCGGCGTCGAGAGCGCCGTCCGCCACCGCTTCCGCGGTCACCGTAGAAATCATTGGAATGGAGGTGGGGCGAGCTTTCAGGCCTTTAAGCACATGCACCAGCTCGGCGCGGCACGGCTCCATCTGTGGGCTGTGAAAAGCGTAATTCACCGGCAACCTATGAATGACCACGCGGCGTTTCTCCAAGAGTTCGAGAGCATCGGCCAAAGCGGCGGAATCGCCGGACAAAACCGTTGAAGTCGGACCGTTGACGGCTGCAATCGCCAGCTGGCCGGAAAAATTTTGCAAAATTTCAAGCGCCTCTTCCGAAGAGATCTCGACGGCGGCCATCTGGCCTTTGCCTCTCCCTCGTTCCATGAGGTGTCCGCGGTGATAAATAACCGCCACCGCATCGTCGAGGCTCAAAGCGCCGGAAAAATGAGCGGCGGCAACCTCGCCGACGCTGTGGCCGAGGACCGCGTCCGGAACGATTCCCCAGGACCGCCATAGCGCGGCCAGAGCGACTTGCAGCGCGAAGACGGCGGGCTGGGCGATCTCGGTTTGGTCGAGGCGAGACTGCGATTCATCGGCCGCAAGTTCCTGCAACAAGGACCAGCTTGCGTGCCGGCGCAGCAGCGCGTCGCATTCTTCGAAAGCGGCTCGAAATATGGGCTCTTCCGCCAGCAGCTCCCGCCCCATGCCGAACCACTGCGGTCCCTGTCCAGAAAAAACGAAGGCCAGTCCTCGCTCGCGGTCGTCGGGTTTCCAACTGGAAGAGAACGCGGGATGAACGTCTTCGTGAAGCAAGCGGTGGAGATGCCGCGCCATCTCCGCGGGCGAGCGGCCGGCCAGAAATATTCGATAGTCATGGTGCGTCCGGCGCGCGTCGGCGGTGTAGCAGATATCGCGCAGCGACGCGGCGCCTGGTTCTTCGGCAGCGAGAAATTTTTCATACGCCCCAGCAAGCGAGCGGAGCGCCGCCGGGCTGCGGGCGGATATCGGCAGCAGGCGCGCCGGGTCGGAAGCATCATTTTCACGACGGGTTTCGTCAGCCGGCCGCGGCGATTCTTCCACGACGATATGCGCATTCGTGCCGCCAAAGCCAAACGAGCTGACGCCGGCGTATCGCTTCCGGCCCGCGTTCCTCTGCCACGGAGTTCCTGCGCGGAATATTTTAAACGGCGTATTCTCCAGAGCGATATGGTCATTGAGCGCGCTAAAATGAAGATGCGGCGGAATCGTCTCATTCTGCATCGCGAGCACGACCTTGATCAGCCCGGCGATTCCGGCCGCGGCCTCCAGGTGACCGATATTGGTTTTCACCGAGCCGAGCGCGCAATAGCGATCTTGCGATCGCCCGCCGAGTACGGCGGCCAACGCCTCCACCTCGATGGGATCGCCCAGAGCCGTGCCGGTCCCGTGTGCCTCGACGTAATCGATCTCGCGAGGATCGACGCCGCCGTTCTCGAGCGCCTGGCGGACAACTGCCTGTTGCGAAAGGCCGTTCGGAGCGGTGAGGCCGTTCGTACGGCCATCCTGATTGACCGCGGTTCCGCGCACGACGGCGAGAATAGGATCGTCGTCGGCCCGGGCGTCGGCGAGACGCTTCAACACCACGACGCCGCAGCCCTCGCCACGCACGAAGCCATCGGCCCGTGAGTCAAATACTTTGCAGCGGCCGTCCGACGCCATCATGCCCAGCTTGGAGAAAGCGATCGTCATCTCCGGAGAAAGGATCAAATTTACGCCGCCAGCGATGACGAGATTGGATTCTTTGCTGCGCAGGCTTTGGCAGCCGAGATGAACGGCGACGAGCGACGACGAGCAGGCGGTGTCCAGCGCCAGGCTGGGGCCCTGCAGATCAAAGAGATAGGAGAGCCGGTTGGGGATAATACTGTGCGCGGTGCCAGTGCTGGTGTACGTGTCGATGCCCGTCCGATCGGAAAGCTGCAGCCAGCAATAGTCGCTGCTCTGGCTATGAACGCCGATGAAGACGCCGGTCCGGCTGCCCGCCAGACGCTCCAAAGGCTGGCCCGCTTCCTCGAGGGCTTCCCACGCGACTTCGAGCAATAAGCGCTGCTGAGGATCCATCTGAGCAGCCTCGCGTGGAGAGATGCCGAAAAAACTAGCGTCGAATTGATCAAGCCGGTCGAGAAAAGCGCCCCAGCGGGTGGTCATCTTTTCCGGCGCCGAAGCATCCCGATCATACAGCGCCGCGGCATCCCAGCGGTCGGCGGGGACTTCGCTGACCGCGTCGAATCCGTTCTTTAGTAGTTCCCAGAAGACCTCCGGCGTGTCCGCGCCACCCGGGAAGCGGCAACTCATGCCGATGATCGCGATCGGCTCCGCGGTCTGGGCGCTGGAGCTCCCGTTTGCCGCTCGCAAGCGCTTCTCTAGCAGCGCACGCTTTTCCGGCGACAGACCCGCGATTTTTTTCGTCACATCATCCATATCCAAGGCGTGCAATCAGGACAATCCTTCATCGAGCAGGCGGCGCGCGTCCCGATCGGACAGCTGCTCGATATCTCTCAACAGTCGCTCTAGCTCTTCGCTATCCTCCAAGCCGGAATCCGGATCCTCCGGCGCCTTACAGCATCGTTCAAGGAAATTTTCATCATATCGGCCAAGTGCGCGGCCAACAGCGCAATGTTGGGATAGTTCCAAATCAACGTAGGCGAGAGAGTCAGTTTCAGGCCGGATTCCAGGCGATTGCAAAGTTCGAAGGCGGTCAACGAGTCAAGACCCAGCTCTTGAACGCCTGGTGCGAATCGACGCCGGAGGCCGAAAGTCGAAGAACCTGCCGTACGTTTTCCCGGATATGAGATTCGAGCAAAGCGCGCCGGCGGCGTCCAGAGCCGGCGGTCTCGAAGGCGCGGCGGACGTCGGCATCTTTTTCCGAGACTTTGCTTGCTGCCGGCTTGCTGTCGCTCTCCGTGCGGAGCTTCTCGAAGAAAGGCTGAATTCCCGCTTAACGAATGCGATTCTCGCCAGCGATTCAAGTCGAACGGGATGACGGCCGTCTGCGTATAATCTTGCTTGATCAATTGCTGCAAGGCTCTCAGACCTTCGGTCGGCGTGAAACTACCGATGCCTCTCGACTGCCAGCGCCGGCCTCGATCGCCGTGGTCGCCGCGCCGATCTCGGACCAGGGCCCCCAGTTGACGCTGAGCGCCGGCAATCCTTGAGCCCTCCGGTAGTGGGCGAGAGAATCCATAAACGCATTCGCGGCGGCGTGATTTCCCTGACCTGGCGAGCCGAACACAGAAGCCCACGACGAAAAGAGAACGAAGAATTCCAGAGGTAGATCGCGAGTGAGCGCATGCAAGTTCCATGTGCCTGCCACTTTGGGCGCCATCACCCGCGCAAAGCGATCCCAATCCTGCCGGATCAAGACGCCGTCTTCGAGCAAGCCGGCGCAATGGAACACCCCGCTGAGCGGCGGCATGGTGCGGCCGGTTTCGGCGAGGAGTTTCTCCACGTCGCTCTTGGAGGACACGTCACACCGAAGCGCCAGAACTTGCGCTCCCAGCCGCTCCAGCTCGGCGATCGCGCGCCGCGCCTCCCCCGAGATCGTTACCGCCCGGCCAGCGCCAGACAGCGAGCCCCGTGCTCACCCATCCAACGCGATGTCAACAAGCCGAGCGCGCCGAACCCGCCGGTAACGAGATAGGACGCGTCGGGGCGAAATAGATTCTCGTCGCGCACGGAACTCGTGGCCGGCTTCGCTTCGTTCTGCGAGATGACGATCTTGCCAACGTGCTGGCCTCCGACATCGTCGGAAGGCGTGACACCATCCTCAATCGGGTACACGTGACATGGCAGAGGCTTGAGAACTCCCCTGTCAAACTCATCGACCAGAGCGCGAAGCGT
>CAVOIV010000019.1:0-38952 GCA_963695995.1 uncultured Methylomirabilota bacterium | reverse complement strand
AAACGGATGAACGGCGCCGTCTCGTGAGGCCAGCGTAATTCTCCAGCGTCCATCGCTCGGGCAGGAGCGATGGCGTGGCCCGGATGATGTCCTGGGAAGTCTTGAACGAGGTCAGGAACACCCAGACGATCGGAAAGACCATCGCCAGGCTCGTGACCATGAGCACCACGTGCAGGAGAACGGTGTAGCGGGGCTGTCGCATCAGACCCCCTCCTCTTTCCATCCCCGGAAGAGCTGGAACTGGACGAGGACGAAGACCAGCGACAGGATGAACAGGACGAAAGAAATGGCGGACGCATAGCCCATATTGTAGAAGCGGAAACCCTCCTGGTAGATCCGGAAGACCAGCACCGCGATCTCCGTTCCGGTAGAGATGTCGGTGCCCTGGGTCATGATGTAGACCTCGGTGAAGGCCGACCACGCCCAGATCGTCGCCATCACGGCTCCGAACAGGATGATAGGCTTCAAGAGGGGCAACTCCACCCGGAGGACTTGTGTCCACTGCGACGCGCCGTCGATCGCCGCCGCCTCCTTCACATCAGTCGGGATGTTCTTGAGTCCCACCAGGAAGACGATGACGAAGAACCCCAGATTCTTCCAGACATGCATCCCGATAACCGCCAGGAGGGCGATCTTCGGATTGGTGAGCCAGCCCACCCGGCCGAACCCAAGCCACTCCAGATAGAAGTTGGCCAGACCGAAGGAGCCCGGCGCATAAATCCACTTCCAGATGATGGCGGCAGGCACCATGGGAATGATGTACGGGAGGAAGTAGAGAGTCTCGTAGAAGGACTCGAAGCGCACGCGGCGGCTCGAGCAGGACGGCGAAGAAGAGACCCAGCAGTACTTCCGCCGGCACGGCCACCAGGACGTACACGGTCGAATTCCAGAGCGCCACCAGGAAGTTGTCGTCCCCGAGAAGGCGCTCGAAGTTCGCCAAGCCGGTCCAGCGCCAGAAGGCTCTGGTGATCGAGTAGTTGGTGAATGAAAAGATCAGGATCGACGAAGATGGGGATGACACGAATGATGATGAACAGAGAAAGGACCGGCGCGAATATCCACAGCAGGAACGCGAACTGACTCCTCCGAAGCGCGCGGAGCGAGCCGCGGCGGCGGCGGGCGGGGGTCGGTATGCCGGCCCCCGCCGTCGCTACAGCATCCGAGGCAGATGGTCAAAATCTCGGAAGAACCCATAGACAATTTCCCGCTGAAAAACCGTCGGCTATTTCGCCAACAGCCCGTTGTCGGCCAGAATCCGGTTCGTCTCCTCGGCCATGTCGCTGACCACCTTGGCAATGCCCTGCGGATTATCCTTCAGATCCGCCCGCTTGAAGGCGGTCATGATCCGCTCGGCCATCCGGTTGTGGACCTCGGAGATGGCGGGCATATTCTCGTAGTCGTACACCGTGTGGCCGGCCAGATTCGAGGTCTGGATGAACTCCTTGAGCATCGGCTTGTTCTTGTACAGGGGGCCATAGTCAATGTTGGTCCGGGAACGGCTGCCAGCCGGAGGTATCGAAGCTGTACATGGCCTGCGCGTCGTCCATCATCCATTTGGCGAACGCGAAGGCTTCCTTCTTCACCTTGCTGGACTTCGGCACCGCCAACCCCATGGTGTTGCCGACCGTGCCCCAGCCGCCGGAGCCCTTGGGCATGGGGAACACGCCGTAGTTCAGCTTGGGCGCCTCCTTGAAGAGATAGCCGACCACCCAGGCCTCGCGCTGGAACATGGCGGAGATCCCCAGCCCGAACCCCTCGGCGTCATGCTTGTGGTCAAAGGCCACGACCTTGTCCTTGTAGACGGCGTCGATGTACATCTTCAGGGCGTTCTTGCCGGCCTCGTTGTTATACCCGGCCCGCCACTTGTCGCCGACCTTATCCAGGACCTTCGCGCCGTACGGGATCATCGCCTGCGTCCAGTACTTCTGCATCGTGCCCGCCCCGCCGCCCATGATGCGGTAATCCAGACCGGCGCGCGTCACATTCCCCTTGGAATCGTACTTGGTGAGCTTCTTGGACGCCGCGACCATCTCCTCCACGTTCGTCGGAACCTTGGTGATCCCCGCCTCCTTGAAATAGTCCTTGTTGTAGAACATCATCTTGAAGGCGTTGAACCAGGGAAAGTCGAAAAGCTTGCCGTCGTCCGCGGTGTTCGCCTTGACCGAATACTCGGGCAAGTTCTTCTTGACCCACGCCTCAGTATCCGGAGGCAGCGGTTCCAGGAAGCCGTTCTTGTAGTAGGGGTACAGCTCGAACTTGTCCAGCTCGATGAGGTCAGCGGCCTGCCCGGCGGGCAGGGCCACCGCCACCTTCTCCTCCTGCGCCCGCTGCGGGAAGAGAGTTGCGGTGATCTTGATGTTGGGATTCTCCTTCATGTACTTCGCGGCCAACTCCTGCGCCAACTGGTGCATCTCGGGGAACGCGGTCCAGATGGTCACCTCGGCCTGTCCCGCGGCCGCCCAGGTCGGAACACCAAGACCGACCGCCAGGACGGCAACAACCGCACATAGGATGGTCCACACGGATCGGGACGGCTTGCACATTGAACTCCTCCTGTTCTCCTGATACCATAGTTCATTACCCACGAAACACCCCTCGGAGGTCTCGTCTGATCTCCGATACTCTCATACGTATCGGCGCCGCCTGTCAACAGGAAACGCCGGGGTGGGTTCCCACCCCGGCGTTTTCCGGATCCACCTGGTCGCCGACCATCCTTCCAGCAGAATCTAACCCCGAGTCAATGCATCCACCAGGTCACCCTGGCCGCTGAACGCGAAGGGGTGCGGGCCGCTCAATACCTCCAGATCGTTCCGCTCCCTGATCTCCGCCAGCAGCGCGTCCGAGGCGTAGAGGTATTCCAGGTCCAGGGTGTTCTTGATCCGGGCTACCTTGGCGTCCGGCGGCTCGGTGAGACCGATCGTCTTGAGCGCCCCCTCGATGGCGTCCTGATCCGTCTCGAAGATGATGGGCAGCTTGCTGCGCATCGGGGACAGGCCGGTCAGGGCGTTGGTGTACGTGTACTGGAAGTTCACCTTGTTGGCCAGCCGCCGCGTGGCGAAATCGGCCAAGCCCATGCCGACGGCGTTCCCCGCCGTCTTCTCGGTGAGGTCGCGGACCAGGATTCGGATGTAGCGAGGGCTTTTCGGCTCTTCGTTGGGCGCGAAGTAGATTCGGCCCAGCACGTTGGGATCCATTCCCGTGCCGCTGATCTCCTTCCCCATTTCGTCCACGATCAGCAGGTGAAGGAACTCGAAGGGGATCCGGGCGAAGAGCGCCCAGGCCTCCTGGAGCAGCCGGGTCTCGGTGACCTCCAACGCCTCCGGCAGCGTGGCCTCGACCTTGGCGGTCTGGTGCCGCACGTTCTCGAGCGTCCCTACACCGAAAAGAATGGGAAGCTTCGACAGGGAGAAACGTGCCACCTCGGGGATGACCCGGGGCAAGCCCACGTCCACCGAGGCGCGGTGGGCCAAGATCGCCCCCTGGTGTTTGCCCAGCCCGATCACCAGCATCTTCATCAGGCCGCTCTCCACGTGGGCCCGGAAGTTGGTGTGCGGCTTGATCCGGTTCACCAGGACGATGTGGTCCGCTTCGTACGCGTGCTTGTCCACATGTACCGGGAACCCCCAGGGCATCCGGCCGATTTCCACCGTCTCCATGGACGAGAGGATCGGCACCTCCATGCTCTCCGGCGTGATCCCGTAGCGCGCCAGCACCTTGAGCTGTCCCTCCGCCGTGGCGCCACCGTGGCTTCCCATGGCCGGGACGATGAACGGCTTGGTCCCCAACTCCTTCAGACAGTCGCAGGTCGTCCGGAGGACGAGGGCGATATTCGCCACGCCGCGGCTGCCGCCGGTCACGGCCACCCGGGCCCCGCGCGCGACTCGACCGGCTAGGGAAAGCTTTCCGATCTCGGCGCGGACCGCCGCCGCCACGTCGGCCACCACCGGCGGATCAACCTTCTGTCGGATGCGATACATCTGGGGCAGAGTCATGAGCGCTCCACGAGAGTGCTGCGGTTTGAGGTTTGAGGTTCGGGGTTGCGGATCGGAGTCGCCGGAGGCGGCGGAGATCCGCTTATGGGGATTCGAGGTTTACGGCGCCACGTGCGGCGGTTCAAGGCTGGGTCCCGCGAACCGCAACACCTTGAACCGCAGCACAGCAGCACCTCGAATCACTTCTCCAGCGCCTTGACCAGTTCGCGGCAGAACGCGGGCAGATCGTCGGGCGTCCGGGAGGTGATCAGGTTGCCGTCCACCACCACTTCCTCGTCCACGTACTTGGCGCCGGCGTTGATCAGGTCGTCCTTGATGGCGAAGAAGCAGGTCGCCGTCTTGCCCTTCAGGATCCCGCGCCGAGGCGGGCACCCAGCCCGCGTGGCAGATGGCCGCCACCGGCTTGCCCTGGTCGAAACAGTCCCGCACCAGGTCCG
Organism: uncultured Methylomirabilota bacterium; assembly: GCA_963695995.1. Taxonomy (GTDB): domain Bacteria; phylum Methylomirabilota; class Methylomirabilia; order Methylomirabilales; family 2-02-FULL-66-22; genus 2-02-FULL-66-22. The sequence goes on along the minus strand of CAVOIV010000019.1, from coordinate 34,523 downwards.
AGCATGGCCTGGTAGCGGCGCATCATGTCCGGAGCGTAGCCGCCGGGGATCACCACGCCATCGAAGTCCTTGGCCGACACGTCGGCCGCGGCCACGTCGGCGTTCACCGGATACCCGAGCTTGCTCTTGTAGGTCTTCTTCTCCGGCGCCACGATCTTCACGTCGGCCCCCTCCTCCTTGAGCCGATAGTACGGCACCCACAGCTCCATCTCCTGATACATCTCCTCCGCCAGCACCGCAACCTTCTTACCCTTCAGACGCATGGTCGATCCTCCTCCCGGTGTCCGGGCGTGTCGGCTACCGCGGGTTGCGCGCCAACAGCCGTGCCGTCGCCTTGACCTCGGGATTGACGACGTACTTCGGGAACTGGCCGCGAAGGACGGCGGCGGCGTTCTCGCCGGTCTTGACGCTGCAGCTCCTGGTACGCCTCCTCCGTGTAGGAGGCATAATGCGGCGTGAAGACCACGTTGTCCAGTTTCAAGATCGGGTCCGCGGGATCCGGCGGCTCCTTCTCCAGCACGTCCAGCCCGGCGCCCGCGATCCAGCCCTCCGCCAGCGCCCGGGTACAGGGCCTTCTGGTCGTGGATCGGCCCACGACCGAGATTGAAGAAGTAGGCGGACGGCTTCATCCTCCGAAACGCCGCCTCGTTGAACTTGTGGCGCGTCTCGTCGGTCAGCGGAGCGTGCACCGAGATCAGGTCCGATTCCCGGAGCAGCGTGTCGAAATCCACCAGGGTCGACCGGATACTCCCGGACGCGCTCCGGGGTGAGATACGGGTCGTAGGCGAGGATCCGGAACCCGAAGGCCGCCGCCTTGCGGCAGACGTTCCGCGCGATATTGCCGAAGGCGAACAGCCCCAGCGTCGCCCCGCGGAACTTGTGGACCGGCCTGGCCACGTCCTTGTTCCAGACCCCCTGGTGGACCAGGGCGTTCAGCTAGGTGCACCTTGCGCGGCACCGACAGGATCAGGCTCATGGCCGTGTCCGCCACCTCGTCGAAGCAGAAATCGGGCACGTTGGCCACGACGATTCCATGCTCCGTGGCCGCCGGGATGTCCACCGTGTCCACGCCGATCCCGTACCGGCAGATCGCCAGCGCGTTCTTGAGTTCGCCGATCACCCGCCGGGTGATCTTGGCCGCCGTGTCGAGGACCACGTGGGCGTCACGGCAGGCGGCGATCGTCTCGTCCTCGCTCTTGCAGACCGCGCTGACGACGGTGCAGTCGAGCTTCCCCAGGACCTCCATCTCCTCCCGCAAGGGAAAGAGGTGGGCATCGGTGGAGACGACTTTGAATCTCTGGTGGTTACCGGACACGCGTTTTCTCCTTTGGTCGCAGCTCCGCCAGAACCTGGCGGCTGCGCTCCATCAGCAACATGAAGTCCGCCCCGTAGATCAGGAACCGCATCCCGCGCCGGAGCCACGTTCGGCCGTCGTCCACCGTGGTCACGAAGTTCCCGGGCACGACGCCGTGTCGCTGGCAGCCCTTGAGGAAAACGTCGATGGCGCGCACCATGCGCGGATGATTCACCTCGCCGGGAATGCCCATGGACGTGGACAGGTCGTACGGGCCGATCAGCGCCACATCCAGGCCGGGAACCGACAGGATCTCGTCCAGGTGCTCGATCCCCGCCAGCGTCTCGATCTGCATGATGAGCAGCAGCTCGGCGTTGGCCTGCCGCAGAAACGCCTTGCCGTCCACCGCCCGGTACGCGTTGTGGGCCGACCCCAGGATCACGCCCCGGTCGCCGGCCGGGGGAAACTTGGTGTAGCGGACGATCGCCTCCGCCTGCGCCCGGCTCTCCACCCGCGGAATCATGAGACCCATGGCTCCCGCGTCCAACGGCCGGCTGAGCAGCGAACGCTGCGTCTCCGGCACGCGGACCAGCGCCGGCAGACCGACGGCGGAGGAGACATGGAGCAAGTTGGCGACAGTCTCGATGTTGAAACTAGCATGCTCGGTATCGATCAGCATGTAGTCCCAGCCGGCTTCCTTGAGGTACCGCGGTGTCGAGGGCGCCCCGCACTCGAACACAAACGTGCCCCACACCGCTTCCCCTCGCGACAGCTTGGCCTTCAATGGATTTCGAATCGTCGCCCTCCTCTCGGCTCTCCGCATGGTAAACGGTCGACTCGTCAAACGGTCAACTGGCGAAAGCGGTAGGCTGAGTTGACTAGGTGACTAATTGACCAATTGACTGCTCGACCAATTGACGTCTACTTATAGTCTTCCCGGTGAGGATAAAAGATGTCCAGGGCCTGGGCACCCTCTTCGAGCGCGCGGACCGAATGCGTGACGCCGCCCGGGATCATCCACCCCTCCCCGCGCTCGCACGATGCGGGTCTCGTCGCCGATGGTGAACTCCATGGACCCTTCCAGGCAAACGCCGCCCTGCTCGTGTGGGTGGCTGTGGAGTGGTACCACGCCGCCTGCCTCTAGCCGCACGAACGAGAGCATGAGGTGTTGACCCCACGCCACTCGGAGCTGGATGCCCGGCGCCAGCACCTTCCCCGGCAGCCCCTCCGGATCGATGAAGTATTGCGCCATGACCTTCTCCTCAAACAACGGCAATTGGGCAACTGGGCGATTGGGCGACCGGGAATTACCGGAGCTCGAGCCTGTGGTTCCCTTGTCACCGAATTGCCAAGTTGCCCAATCGCCCAGTTGCCAAAACCCTGATTGCCGAATCGCCGAGTTGCCCGATTGCCTCTGTCTAGAACGCCGGCAGATTCCCCTGCGCGTCGAAACTCATCGCCGCACCCGCCGTCGCCGGGGTGAGTCGCTCGTGGGCCTTCACCTCCGCAAGGAGCGCCTCCGAGCAGTCGATTTCGGTCAGGTGAAGCGTGTTCTTGATCCGGACAACCCGGGCCTGCTCTGGCGGGGTCAGGCCGATCATGCCGAGCGCAATCTCGATGGCCTGGCGGTCCGTATCGAACGCCATGGGCACCTTGGCCGCCTCGGCCACGCCCGAGGTGATGGCGTTCATGTGCATGGCGGCGTAGTTGATCTTCCGCACCAGCCGTTTGGTGGTCATGTCGGCAAAGCCCACCCCGATGGCGTTCCCCTCCGCCTCGGGGGTGATGTCGCGCACGAAGAGCATGCGGATGCGGGGCTTCCCGGCGGGTTTCTGCACCGAGGCGCAACCGATCACGTTGGGATCCATGCCCGCGCCGCTGATGTTCTTGCCCAACTCGTCCACGATCAGGACGTCCAGCTTGTCGAAGGGCAACCGGGCCATCCAGGCCTTGGCCTCCTTGAGGAGCCCCTTCTCCACCGCGGCGAAATCCTTGGGCAGGGTCGCCTGCACCTTCGCCGTCTGGTCGTGACCGTTTTCCACGATCCCGAGACCGAAAAGAACATGACCGCTATCCAGGACGGCCTGGCCGACCAGCGGGAAGATCTCGGCGTAACTGTAGTGGTGGCCGGCCCGGTGGTAGTTCTCGGCCCCGTGCTGCTTCCCCAGGCCGATGGCCATCATCTTGTAGAGACCGCTCTCGATCTCGCCGTCGAAATCGGTGTGGGCCTTGACCCGTCCCACCACGACGATGTGATCGGCCCCCCAGGCGTTCTTGTCGCAGAAGACGGTGGTGCCCTTGACTTTCCCGATCTCGACCACCTCCATGCTGGACTTCATGGGGCAGCCCATGGTGGCCTCGGTGATCCCGTAGTGCTCCAGGATCTTGAGCTGACCTTCCGCCGTCGCCTCGCCGTGGCTGCCCATGGTCGGGCAGATGAACGGCTTGAGGCCCAGCGTTTTCAATTCGTCCACCACGGCCTTGGTGATCCGGTCGATGTTGGCGACCCCGCGGCTCCCCGAGGTGATGGCCACGCTCTGGCCCGGCTTCACCCGATCCGTGAGTTTGAGGCTCCGCATCGTCTCGCGGACCGCCGCCGGGATGTCGGCGAGCATCGGACCTAGCAACTCCTGCTTCACGCGGAACATCTTCGGAAACGCCATGACAGACCTCCTATCGTCCCAGCCGATCAACTCAAAACGGCACGCGACTCGCCAAAGCCAAACACTCGGGCGAATTCCGCGGCCACCCGGTCCCGCACCGCGTCCATGGCCAGCCGGCGCCCCAGCAGCGCCGCCATGGTGGTCATGATCTCCGGCTCCTCCCCGCACGGCCGGATCACCTGGAATCCGGCCAGGTCCACCCCGACGTTCAGGGCAAACCCGTGAAACGTCACCCAGCGCCGCAGCGAGATCCCCAGCGACGCGATCTTCCGCTCCCCCACCCAGACGCCCGCCTTACCGGGGACCGCCAGGCCGGCGAGGCCGAACCCTGCCAGGGTCCCGATCAGCGCCGCCTCGACCCGACGACAGAATTGCAGGACATCACGACCGTGGTGCCGGAGATCGAAGATCGGATACCCGACCAATTGCCCCGGGCCATGATACGTCGCATCGCCGCCACGGCTGATCTCGAAAAACTCAATGCCGCGCGCACGCAGGTCGTCCCGGGTCACCCGCAGGTTCGCCGTCGTCTTGGCCCGCCCCAGCGTCACGACCGGAGGATGCTCCAACAGGACAAGCGTGTCCGGGATGCGATCCTGAATCCGCGCGTCGAGCAATGCGAGCTGCCGATCCAGCGCCGCCCCGTACGGCATGAGGCCGAGATCCAGAAGCTGCCAGGGAATCCCCATCCCGGGGTCCGGTCGCTCCCGTGGCGCCCCTCTACCTGGCGGCTCACCGCTTGGACTCAGCGCACCCCTCCCGTCCGGCGGCTCATCCCATCCACGCCGGCTCTTCCAGCAATGCCTTCACCTTGGCCAGGAACTTCGCGGCGGGCGCGCCATCCAGCAGTCGGTGGTCAAACACTATGGAAAGGGTCATCATCGACCGGACGTGGATCCCGCCCGCGATAACCACCGGCTTCTCCAGGATCTTGCCGATCCCCAGAATGCCGGCCTGGGGTTGATTGATGATAGGCGTGAAGGACTCCACCCCGAGACCGCCGAGATTCGTGACGGTGAACGTCCCGTCCGCCATGTCGTCCTGCGAGAGCTTGTTGGCCCGCGCCCGCTCCGCCAGATCCCGCGCCGCCTTGGCAAGATCCCCCAAGGGTTTCTTGTCGGCGCCCTTGATCACCACGGCAACCAAACCTTCCCCCAGGTCCACGGCAAAGCTGAGATTGACCTCGCGGCGGATGCGGACCGCCTGCCCGTCCAGCCGGCAGTTGATGCGGGGCTCCTCGCGCAATGCCCGGGCCACGGCCAGATGGATCAGATCGCTATAGCTGGGCTTGATGCCGAAGCGTCGCTCCCACTCCGCGGCCTTCGCCTGCCGCAGGCGCACCAACTCTGTCATGTCGGCGTCGGCGAACATGGTCACTCGCGCCGCCTCCCGCCATGACTGCCCCATCCGGTCGAAGATCGCCTTGCGCATACCGCTCAGCGGAATACTCTCCGGCACCTCCGCGCTCGGCGCTCGGCGCTCGGCGCTTGGCGCTTGCCCCTTTGCGGCGATCGCTCGCTCCACGTCCTCCCGAACGATGCGGCCTTCCGGGCCGGTTCCGGTCAACGTATTGATATCGATCCCGCGCTCCTCGGCTAGCTTCTTGGCCACCGGCGACGCCTTCACGCGCTCCCCGGGCGCGCGCACCGGTGCTTTCCGCGTCGATTCGTCAACGAGTTGACTCGTCAATTGGGAAGAACCTGGCCGAGGTGCCTCGCCGACCGGAGCCTGGGCTCCGGGCTTCGCCGCTATCACAGCCCCGAGCAGCGCCGCGAGATCCTCGCCCGGCGACCCGATGATTGCCATGAGGCTCCCCACCGGCAGCTCGGTCCCCTCCTTGGCCGCGATCTTCAGCAGCGTCCCCGCAACCGGGGCCTCGACCTCGTATTCCACCTTGTCGGTCTGGATCACGACCACCGGCTGGCCTTTCTCCACCGTGTCACCTTCGGCCTTCACCCACTGGAGGATCGTCCCCGTCTCCATCGTCAGGCCGAGTTGCGGGACATCTATGCGCGTCGCCATTTCAACTCCCCTCAATAGTAACCGCCGCCCCAGACAGTCACCCTCGCGCAGACCGCGAGCCGGCCGGCCGTTGGGACAATAGGTGAATTATCATGCCTATCGTCACCGAGTGTCAAGATGCGCCTCCCGGTGTCCCCCGGGAGGCATGATCCCGTTCCCTATCCGAGGACCCGCTTGACCGCCGCCATGATCTTCTCTTCGCTCACGGTCACGTGCTTCTCCAGCTTGGGCGCGAAGGGAATCGGCGTGTGCATGGAGGTCACTCGTTGGATCGGAGCGTCCAGAAGGTCGAAGCCCTTCTCGGCCACGATCGCCGCCACCTCGGAGGCGAAGCTGCAAACCGGCGACGCCTCGCACACCACCACGAGCTTGTTGGTTTTCCCCACGGACGTGAGGATCGTCTCTTCATCGAGGGGCGCCAGCGTCCTCGGATCCACCACCTCGCACTCGATCCCTTCGGCCGCCAGCCGATCCGCCGCCGCCAGCGAGAGCTGGACCATCCGGGAGTTGGCCACGATCGTCACGTCCGTGCCCTGGCGCTTGACGTCCGCCTTGCCGAGCGGCAGCACGTACTCCTCGTCCGGGATCTCACTGCTGGTCGCGTAGAGCAGCTTGTGCTCGATGAAGATCACCGGGTTGTCGTCCCGGATGGACGCCTTCAGCAGCCCCTTCAGGTCGTACGCGTTGGCGGGCATCACGACCTTCAGGCCAGGCACGTGGAGGAACCAGGCCTCCAAGCTCTGGGCATGCTGCGCCGCCGATGACCGCCCCGTGCCGCCCTGGGTCCGGATCGTGACCGGCACCTTGGCCTTTCCGCCGAACATGTACTTGACTTTCGCCGTCTGGTTGGCGATCTGGTCCATGGCGATGCCGGCGAAGTCGACGTACATCAATTCGGCCACCGGCCGCATCCCCAAGAGGGCGGACCCCAGTGCCGCGCCGATGATCGCCGCCTCCGAGATGGGCGTGTTCCGCACGCGCTCCTTCCCGAACTCTTGCAGGAGCCCCACGGTGGTCTTGTAGCTGCCGCCGAACTCGGCGATGTCCTCGCCCAGCAGGTAGACAGACGGGTCGCGCTGCATCTCCTCGCGCAACGCCTCGATGACCGCCTCACGGTATGTTATCTTGCGCATGGAATCCTCCGTCCAGTTGACCACTGACTGGCAATGGTCATCGGTTAATAGTCAGTAGTCATTCCGTAAAGATATCCTGCAGCGCCATCTCCACTTCGGGCTCCGGGCTGGTGCGCCCGAACTCCACGGCGGCGGCCATGTCGGTCGTGATCTTGGCGTCGATGGCATCCATCTCCGCGGCGGTGATCTTCCCTTCCGTGATCACCCGCGTCCGGAACATCTGGATCGGGTCCCGCTTCTTCCACTCCTCCACCTCGTCCTTGGTGCGGTAGGGTTGCGGATCGCCCACGAAATGACCCAGGAACCGGTAGGTGCGGGCTTCAAGGAGAATCGGCCCCTGCCCGTTACGGGCCTGGTCGATCGCCTCGCCGGTCTTCTGGTAGACCTCGAAGACGTCCATCCCGTCCATGGACACGCCCGGGATGTTGAAGGCGGCGGCCCGGTCGGAGACGTACTTCACTTTCTGGTGGACGGCCCGCGGCGTGGACTCGGCGTACTGGTTGTTCTCGCAGATGAACACGACGGGCAAGCCCCACACGGCCGCGAGATTGACCCCCTCGTAAAAGGCACCGGTATTGCTCGCACCGTCGCCGAAGAAACAGACGCATACCCGGTCCGTGCCTTTCATCTTCAACGCCAGGCCGGCGCCCGTGGCGATCGGCACCCCGCCGCCGACGATCCCGTTCGCCCCCAGAATCCCGAGGTCGAGATCGGCGATGTGCATCGAGCCACCCTTGCCGTGGCAATAACCGGTCTTCTTGCCGAAGAGTTCCGCCATCATCATGTCGAGGCGCGCACCCTTGGCCACGGCGTGGCCATGACCCCGGTGGGTGCTGGAGATGAAGTCCTGATCCGTCAGGTGGGCCATGACGCCCGCGGCGACCGCCTCCTCGCCGACATAGACGTGGAGGAAGCCGGGGATCTGTCCCTTCAGGAACAGGTCAGCCGCGGTCTCCTCGAACGTCCGCACCGACACCATCTTGCGATAGATCTCCAACAGTAACGGTTTGTCCAAGGGCTTCATAGGTCACCTCGACGGGTTAAGAAAGAAATAAGGATGCGTGGGGTCCACCGGCCCCACGTCAAGCCGGAACGCGTCCGGTCAGGGTCCGTGGTGCGGGTCGGGTCAGCGGCCTGGACGGGGAACCGCGGCGGGCCACATCGCGACGCCTCTCCCGACCGCGCCCTCGATGGCCGGAATCCGGTCCGCCGGGACGCCGTCGTTCCCCTGCCCGAACATGCCCTCTACCCGGCTGCGGATCATCTCGATGTGGTGCAGCATCGCATCCCGGGCACGAGCCGGCGCACGCCGCTGGATCGCCGCCGACACGGCGGCGTGCTCTTCATAGATCGTCTCCAGATTCTGCGCCCGCAGCACGGCCAGCCGCAAGCCGTGCGACGACCACATCAGACTCCCGAAGGTCCCCACCAGGTGGGCCATGAGGTTGTTGTGGGTCGCCGTGACGATGGCCATGTGGAAGGAGACATCCGCCTCGTCCAGGGTTTCCCGATCGTTCTGGTCCGCCGCCAGCCGCAACCTGGGAAGCGTGGCCTCGATCTGCCGGATATCCTCGTCGGTCGCCCGCTCCGCCGCCTCGGCGGCGGTCATCGCCTCCATCCACTTCCGGATGTCGAGGAAGTGCAGGAAGCTCCCCGACCTCTCCCTTGAGGATTCGGGTCAAGAACTGATGGAGCGCCTCGGTCGTCAGGACTCTCACGAAGGTTCCCTGGGGCTTTCGCACCTCCAACAACCCCATTCCCTGGAGCTTCTGGATGGCTTCGCGCAACGCCTGGCGGCCGACACCGAACGCCTGGGACAGCGCGCGCTCGGGGGGCAGCTTTGTCCCCGGCGGCCAGCTTTCCGCTGCAGATGACCGAGATCATCTGTTCGACGATCTCATCCGATACGCTGCGTGCCTTCACTGTGGTAAACATATGCTGTTGGTCTTACTATCAGACCATGGGTCCAGATGTCAAGGGAGACACCACCCGCGGCGGCAGACGGTCGTGGAAGCAGACAACACAGGCGGTCGTGCGCTCACCCCGCCTGACCCCAGCTCAGGCGACGCGCTTGCGGAAACTCAGGACCGCCCAGGACAGGAGGATCACGACGAATCCCGAGAGGACGGTCAGGTCGTTCGCGACCTGGGCGAAGTCGGCCCCGCGCAGGGTGACGGCCCGGACGGCCCGGGAGAAATACATGAGCGGAAAGAGGTAGGAAATGGGCCGGATATAGGCGGGGATCGCCTCGAGATGGCCAAAAGCCCCGGAGAGCATGAAGACCGGCAACACATAGAACACGGCGATCTGGACCGCCTGGAACTGGGAGCGGGACACGACCGAGATGAGCAGGCCCGTCGCCAAGGACGACAGCACGAACAGACAACACAGGGCGAGCAGGAGCGGCAGGTTCTCCCCTGCGGGCACGTTGAACCAGCGATCGGCGACGAAGAGCACGGTGGCCACGTTGACCAGCGAGATGCCGAAGTACGGAAGGACCTTCCCCAGGATCAGCTCGGCCCGGCTGATGGGAGACGCCATGAGCTGGTCCAGTGTCCCCCGCTCCCGCTCTCGCGTGATGCTGATGGCCATCAGCATCACGGTGAGCAGCTGCAGGGTCAGGCCGATGACGCCGGGCATGACGTAGCTGAGAAACTGCAGGCCGGGGTTGTAGCGGATTTCGGTCTGCACGTAGACGGGCCGGATCAACCGCAGGCTCTGGTCGGGCCTGACGCCGCTGGGCCCACAAACCCCTGATCGCCCGCTCGGTGTTGTAGCGCTGGATGACGCGCTTCGCCACACCCTCGACGATCGGCGCCGAGGCGTTGTCCGTCCCATCCAAGAGCAACTGGAGCTGCGCTTCCCCGCCCGACTCGATCTGGCGCATGAACCCCTTGGGAATGACGATGGCCGCCTTGATCTTCCCGCGCGCCAAGAGGGCTCTGGGCCTCCTCCAGCGTTGCCAACTCGTGCCGGATCTGGACCTCGTCGTAGGTGCTGAACGCCGTGGCGATGACGTTGGATTCCGGCGATCCGTCCAGATTCAGGATCGCCGACGGGATGTTGCGGAGTTCGCCGGTCTCCAGCGCCTTGCCGAAGAGGACCGTGAGGACGATCGGCATCACCAGGATGAGGACGAGGCTCCGCCGATCGCGCCGGATCTGGCGGAACTCCTTCTTGGCCACGTGGCCGATGACTGCAAGCATCCTCACCACCCCGAGCCTCCCTCCGGCGTCGTGCCGGTCAGTTTGATCGTACGCGTTGCCCGAAACGTCCGTGCGCCGGATACGGCCCCTTATACTGGAGGCGAAGGAGGGGTGTCAACGTTTGGTTGCACGGGAGGCGAGCGGCCCCCGCCGTCGCTACGTGACGCCGTCCCCGGTGCGTTGACACGATACGGCGAGCCCCACGCGCCCCTTTCCGCTTGACACGGATTCCCCCGGCCGCCGATAATCGCCCGCGCTTGGGCAGGGCGAGATTCGCCATGGCCTCTCATCCGGCCCGGTCCGGCAGATTCTTGGCGGACCGCCCCGACCCATCAAGTGCTTGTGCGTGCTCAGCACTACTCACCGGAGTGTCCATGTCCTTCGATCTTCGCGAAATCATTCGAGCGCCATCAGGGGGAGCAGTTCTCGCTTGCTCTCCGGATATATCAACCCCCAGATGGCCAAGGTCCTGAAGATCCTCGGGTTCGACCCGGTGTATGTGCGGGGACAGGGGGCCCACCTCTGGGACGACCGGGGCAACGACTATCTCGACATGCTCTCGGGCTTCGGCGTGTTCGCCGTGGGCCGGTCCCACCCCAAGGTCAAGGAGGCCATCCACCAGTACCTGGACCTGGACAGCTCCCAACCTGGTGAAGATGGGAACGCAGCTCCTGGCCGGCCTCCTCGCCCAGAAATTGGTCGACGAGTTCGCCCCGCCGGGCCTCGACACGGTCTTCTTCTGCAACTCCGGGGCGGAGGCCGTCGACGGCGCACTCAAGTTCGCCCACGCCTATACCGGGAGACGGAAGAATCCTCTTCTGCGACCATGGATACCACGGCCTGACGCTCGGGACCCTTGCCGTCAACGGCTGCCGGGAGTTCCGGTCGGACTACGAGGCCGATCCTGGCCGGTGGGACGGAGATCCCCTTCGGCGATGCGGCGCGGCTGGAGGCCGAGCTGTCGCGGGGCGACGTGGCAGCGTTCGTGGTGGAGCCCGTCATCGGCCACGGGGTGTTCATCCCCCCGGACGACTTCCTGCCGCGGGCGCGGGAACTCTGCACCCGCTACGGCACCCTGCTGATCGCCGATGAGGTCCAGACCGGTTTCGGCCGCACGGGAAAGCTCTTCGCCTGCGAGCACTGGAATGTGGTGCCCGACATCATGACGCTCTCGAAGTCCCTCTCGGGCGGCTACTGCCCGATCGGGGCCATCCTCTACCCGCGGAAGGTCTACGACAAGGTCTTTTCGCTCCCTGGACCGGTGCATGGTCCACTCCACCACCTTCGGCCAGAACGACCTGGCCGCGGTCTGCGGCCTGGCCACCCTCGAGGTGATCCGGGAGGAGGGTCTCGTCGAGAACAGCGCGCGGATGGGGGCGTACCTGGTGGACCGACTGCGCGGCCTCGCGGCGAAGTACGAGCTCATCCGGGAGGTGCGGGGCCGGGGCCTGATGATCGCCATCGAGTTCGGGCAGCCCCGATCGCTGGCCCTGAAGACCGGCTGGAAGATGATCCATGGGATCAATCAGGATCTCTTCTGCCAGTCGATTCTGGTGCCCCTGATCATGGACCACCACGTCCTGGCCCAGGTGTCCGGCCACGGCAGGGATATCATCAAGCTGATCCCGCCCCTGGTCTTCAACCAGGCCGATGCCGACCGGTTTGTCGAGGCCTTCGATCAGGTCCTCGCCGCGGCGCACCGGCTCCCGGGACCGATCTGGGAGGTCGGCTCCCGCCTGGCGAAGGCGGCCCTGCGATAGGTGGGGCGGGTTCCCGGCATGCTCGAATCATGAATCCCGACGCCAATCCGGAGCGGAGACCGTCTCGTGCCTCCGACTCCGATGACGCTGCTCCGTGGGTTCCTCGGCTCCCGCGCCGCGTACGGCGGCCTTGCGGTCGGCGTCGTCCTGTTCGTTGCCGTCATCGCCTGGCAGGGGATAGACGACGTGGCGGCAGCCCTCCGGCAGGCAGGATGGGGAATTCTCGCCGTCGCCCTCCTCCATCTTCCGCAGGTGTGGGCTGACGCCATGGGCTGGCGGAGCCCTGTTCCCGTCGGGGCAGCAGCCGACACGGCGGACGATGATCTGGGCCCGCTGGATCGGAGAGTCGATCAACGACCTCCTCCCCGTCCTCCAGATGGGTGGAAACGTGGTGAAGGCATGGCTCCTCGCGGACCGTGGGGTCCGGGTCGGACCGGCCGGCGCCAGCGTCGTCGTCGACATCACCCTCGTCGTGCTGACGCAGATCCTCTTCACGCTCTTCGGCGTCAGCGCTGCTGGTTCCGAGCCTCGGCGCTGGGACGGGCCCTGCTGGTGGTTCTGGTCGGCGCCGGCATCATGGCGATCCTGCTGGCGGGGTTCTACGCGGTCCAGCGGCGGGGACTCTTCGGCCTCCTCGTGCGGTTATCGAAGAGGATCCTGGGGGGTCCGGAATGGGTCCCCTTCTCCGACGGCGCCACCACCATGGACGGCGAGGTGCTGCGGCTCTACGGCGAGCGCCGGGCGGTGCTCGCGTCGGGGTGCTGGCACATGCTGGCCTGGTTCGTCGGCATTGCCGAGGTCTGGTACGCCCTGCACCTGCTCGGCCATCCCGTCGATCTCCGGACGGCGTTGCTGTTCGAGAGCCTCGGCCAGGCCATCCGGACCGGGGCGTTCGCGGTGCCCGGCGCCCTCGGCATCCAGGAGGGGGGCTACGTCCTGGTGGGAGGCGCCCTCGGCATCGAGCCCGGCGTGGCGCTCGGCCTCTCGCTGGTCCGACGGGTGCGGGAGCTGCTCCTTGGCCTCCCCGGGCTGGCCTCGTGGCAAGCCTCGGCGATCCGCCGGGCGTTCCGAAGACGCCCCGAGGGCGTCGTGACGGACGGTTCATGCCGGACCGGCCAGTCGTCCCCGCAGCCCAAGGAGATACCGTGAGCCCAGAAGACCCGAAGCGCTGGAAGGTGGAGCGTTCCGCCTTGGTCCGCGCCGTCAATGCCGGGGGCCGGCTGTTCGAACGACGTCATGACGGATGGACTCCAGGAGGAGGGACTCCTTCGACGCGGCGTGCCGGCAGACGGCGCTCGACGACTTCGGCGACCCGTCGTTCCGCGAGCCCTTCCGCCGGCTCCTCGACGTCCGTGAAGACCGAGGCGCGGCTGAATCCCATGGGGCGGTTGGCCACCCGGCATGACCTGATCCGCCTCCTCGTCAACCGGCTGCGCATGGAGGAGGACCGGAAGCGGAATCCCGGGATCGCCGGCGCAGGAGACGCGGCGGCCGATCATCATCACCGGGCTGCCCCGGACCGGAACCACCCTCCTGCACGCCCTCCTCGCCCTCGACCCGGCCAACCGGGTCCCCCTGACGTGGGAAACCGTCTACCCCTCGCCGCCGCCCGAGGCCGCGACGTATCGCACGGACCGGCGCATCGGCGTGGTCAACGGCCAGATTCGCTGGTTCCACCGCCTGGTGAAGGGCTTCAACCGGATCCACCCCGTCGACGCCCAGCTTGCCCGAGGAGTGCTTGGTCATCTTCAGCCACTCGTTCCTGAGCTATCAGTTCGAGACCACCCACCGCCTGCCGTCCTATCTGGATTGGCTCGAGGGGCAGGACCTCCGCCCCGCCTACGAGGTGCACCGGCGATTCCTGCAGCACCTCCAGTGGCGGTGCCCGGGGGAACGCTGGGTCCTCAAGGCGCCCGCCCACATGTTCGACTTCGGGGCGATGTTCTCGACCTACCCGGACGCCTGCGTCGTCATGACCCACCGGGATCCCAACCAGGTGACGGCGTCGAACGCGTCCTTGACGGCGACGCTCCGGAGCGCCTTCAGCGATGAGATCGATCCGCTCGAAGTCGGGCCGGAATGCAGCCGCCGGTGGGCCGAGGCCATCACCAGAGCCATGCGCTTCCGCGACCAGGGCAGTGTGCCCGCCGAGCGTTTCCTGGACCTGCTCTACCTCGACCTGGTGGCGGATCCGATCCGCGCCGTCCGGACGGTGTACGCCCACTTCGACCTCCCCTTCCCGCCGGGACTGGAGGAGGCGATCCGCGAGTTCCTCCGCCGGAACCCGAAGGATCGGTTCGGGACGCACCGCTACAGCCTGGAGCAGTTCGGCATGAACGTCGAGGAGGAGACGCAGCGGTACGCCGCCTACCGGGAGCGCTTCCGGCTGTGACGCGCGGCGGCGCTCCGGGCTGTCGGATCGCCGCGGGAGGACGGCGGTCATGGTGCGAGCAGCGAGGGTGACACCGATGATGCGAGACCGGAAAGGCACCTCATGAGTACTGGCGAGAGTTATTCGCTGTCCGTGATACGGCGACTGGAGGCCGAGAGCATCCACATCATGCGCGAGGTCGTCGCCGAGTTCGAGCGGCCGGTGATGCTGTACTCGGTCGGCAAGGACTCCTCGGTGCATGGTGCGCCTGGCGCAGAAGGCCTTCTATCCCGGGAAGATTCCCTTTCCGCTGCTGCACGTCGACACCGGCGTACAAGTTCCCCGAGATGTACGAGTTCCGCGACCGCTTCTGCCGCGAGATCGGCGCCGACCTGCGGGTCTACCGCACCGAGGAGGCGCTGCAGGCCAACGCCAACCCGTGGGATCTGGGGACCGTGAAGTGCTGCGCCCTGCTCAAGACCCAGGCGCTGCTCAACGCGCTCCGGCCGGGCGAGTACGACGGCGTCATCGGCGGGGCGCGCCGCGAAGAGGAGAGATCGCGCGCCAAGGAGCGCATCTACTCGTTCCGCGACGAGCACGGCCAGTGGGACCCGAAGAACCAGCGCCCGGAGCTCTGGAACCTGTACAACGGCCGGATCAGCCCGGGCGAGAGCATCCGCGTCTTCCCGCTCTCCAACTGGACCGAGCTCGACGTCTGGCACTACATCGCGCTGGAGGACATCCCCGTCGTGCCGCTGTACTTCGCCCAGGAGCGCGAGGTCGTGGTGCGCGGGCGCCAGCTGATCCCGGTCGGGCGACGCCACCCGGCTGATGCCGGGCGAGAAGCCGCAGCGCGTCATGTGCCGCTTCCGCACGCTCGGCTGCTACCCGTGCACCGGCGCGGTGCGCTCCACGGCCCGGACGGTCGCGCGAGATCATCGAGGAGATGATGGACGGCCAGCACTCCGAGCGCATCACCCGGGTCATCGACCACGACCAGGACGGCTCGATGGAGCAGAAGAAGCGCGAGGGGTACTTCTGACCATGAACGCCCAGCACGCCTTGCTCCACCGCGACGGCGAGCCCGACCTGCTGCGCTTCACCACGGCCGGGAGCGTGGACGACGGCAAGTCCACGCTGATCGGCCGGCTGCTGCACGACGCCGACGCCATCTACGAGGACCACCTCGAGGCGCTGAAGAAGGACTGCCGGGGGCCGGCGGCGACGAGATCGACTTCTCGCTTCTCACCGACGGCCTCAAGGCCGAGCGCGAGCAGGGCATCACCATCGACGTGGCCTACCGCTACTTCGCCACGCCCAACGGCGGTTCATCATCGCCGACACGCCCGGCCACGAGCAGTACACGCGCAACATGGTCACCGGCGCCTCGACCGCCGACCTGGCCGTCATCCTGATCGACGCCCGGCACGGCGTGCTGACGCAGTCCAAGCGGCACGGGTTCATCGCGTCGCTGCTGGGCATCCCGCACCTCGTGGTCGCGGTCAACAAGATGGACCTGGTGGGCTACGACCAGGAGCGTCTTCGAGCGGATCAGCGACGAGTACACGGATTTCGCCACCCGGCTCGGCTTCGGCGACCTCACGTTCATCCCGATCAGCGCGCTGCGGGGCGACAACGTCGTGCACAAGAGCCGCCGCATGCCCTGGTACGACGGCATCGCCGCTGCTTGACCCATCTGGAGAACGTCCACATCGGGGGCGACCGGAACCTGATCGACTTCCGTTTCCCGGTGCAGTGCGTGGTGCGGCCCGACCAGAGCTTCCGGGGCTACAGCGGGCAGGTCGCGTCGGGGGTGGTGCGCGTCGGGCGATGAGATCGTCGTGCTGCCCTCGGGCAAGCGCTCGCAGGTCACGCCGCATCGTCACCTACGACGGCGATCTCGCCTACGCCTTCGCGCCGCTCTGCGTGACGCTGTGCCTCGAGGACGAGATCGACATCAGCCGCGGCGACATGATCGTCCACCCCGCGAACCTGCCCCGCGTCGAGCGCGTCGGTCGAGGCGATGCTGGTCTGGATGAGCGAGCAGCCGCTGGCGGTCGGGAAGACCTATCTGGTCAAGCACGGCTCCGCCGTCGTGAAGGGCAGCTGCGCGGAGATCCAGTACCGCGTCGACCCCAACACGCTGCACCGCGACGAGGGGCCGCAACTGGGCCTGAACGAGATCGGCCGGGCGCGCTTCAGCTTCTTCAAGCCGCTGTTCGTCGACGAGTACCAGCGCAACCGCCAGACGGGCAGCTTCATCGTGATCGATCCGCTCACCAACGTCACCGTCGGGGCGGCGATGGTGATCGACCGGGCTGGCACCGACCAGGTCTCGCGCCAGGGCGCGCAGAAGACCGTCAGCCGCGACATCTCCTGGCAGCGCGGCAAGGTCACCGCCGAGGACCGGGCGCGCCTGCTCCGACAGCAGCGCGGTCACCATCTGGCTCACCGGCCTGAGCGGCTCGGGCAAATCCACCATCGCCGATGGAGCTGGAGAAGCGGCTGATCGAGGCGGGCCACGCCTGCTTCGTGCTCGACGGCGACAACATCCGGCACGGCCTGAACCGGGATCTGGGCTTCTCGCCGAGCGATCGCACGGAGAACATCCGGCGCGATCGCCGAGGTGGCGAAGCTCTTCAACGACGCCGGGCTGATCGTGATCACCGCGTTCATCTCGCCCTACCGGGAGGACCGCGGCGCCGCGCGCGAGATCATCGGCGCAGAGCGGTTCGTCGAGGTCTATCTGAACGCCGCCTTGACGTCTGCGAACAGCGCGATCCGAAGGGTCTCTACGCCAAGGCGCGGGCCGGACAGATCGCGGAGTTCACCGGCGTCTCGGCGCCGTACGAGCCGCCCCTGGCGCCGGACGTGACGATCGACACGGGGACGTCCAGCCTGGACGAGAGCGTGGTGACGCTGTTCGACTTCTTATTGGAACGGCGCCGGTAAACCGCGACCTCGCCGGCGACCGGCCTCGTCGAGAACGAGGTCCTGCGCCTGGTGAGATTCGGGGGTAGCCTCGACGACCATCCCTGTGGCGACGGCGTCGCGTGGGTCTGGGAGGGTGTTGCGATGCGGTTTCGCCTCTGACCGTCCGTGTGGCTGCTGCTCCTGGTAGGAGCAGGCGTGGTGGTGTATCGCTGGCTATTCTGAGCGGATGATCCCTCGGCCGGTGGGCCGTGAGCCGCTGCCATGCCGACTGAGATCGAGCGCGCGCCCTCACTGACCGAGCAAAGGATCACGCGCATGCCCAAGACATCCCCTCCGCGCCACACGGCGGTGCTGGTCCTGGTCCTCGCCATCGCGCTGGCGGCCATCGCGGGCGGCTGGGCGTGGTACCTCCTGCGAACGGGCCGACCGCCAGGCAACCAAACGCTTGGGGGGCTGCAGGTCTTCGGGACCCTCCCCGATTTCACCCTGATCGAGCGCGACCGCCGGAACGTGACCCGGTCCGACCTCCTCGGCACCGTGTGGGTTGCCAACTTCATCTACACGCAATGCACGGATACCTGCCCGCTCCAGAGCGCCCGCATGGCCGTCTTGCAGCGGGACTTTGTCGGAGAGCTGGGGCTGCGATTCGTCTCGATCACGGTGGATCCGACGCGCGACACCCCCGCAGTCCTCGCGAAGTACGCCGCCCGCTACGAGGCCGACCGCAGTCAGTGGTGGTTTCTCACCGGGAACAAGCAGGCGATCTACGCCCTGATTCAGGAGGGATTTCGACTCAGTGTGGAAGATCCGACGGAGTCGGCCGCGCCCGCCCCGGTCTCGTCGCCGCGGGGAGACCAGACCGAGCGCTCGGCAGGATGGTGGACGCCCCCGTACGCGAAGCGCATCGATCGCACATTCCGGCAACTGCTGGAACCGGGCCTGGCGCAGGCGCACTCCGATTCGGAGTTCCTCGCCCCGCCGTTCTTGCACAGCTCCTGGTTCGTCTTGGGCGACCGGAAGGCACGCATCCGCGGGTATTACCGGACCGAGGACGAATCGAGCATGCGGCAACTGCGGCGCGACATCCGCACCCTGCTCGGGGCCGCGACCCGAGTGAATCAGCAGGCTGCTGAACAACCCGCCTTCGTCCAGGCTGCTCAAAAAGGTCCAGATGCAAGGCGGAGCGCGATGGCCGAGTGCGAGGCGTACCTAACGCGTACGCCGCAGCGAGTGCCCGCAGCGAGTGCGACAACGCGGCAGATGGGCCGTTTTCAGCAGCCTGCTAGACCTTCATCGCCTCGACGACATACCACATCGGATGCTGCTCCACCGTGGCCCCGAACCCGGACTCCATCAGCATCTTCTCCACCGCGCGGGGCGTGAAGAAGTCTTCCGGTCGATGCTCGATGGCGAACGGCAGCAGGTGCGCGGTCGGTCCCCAGTCCACGATCAGCAGCTTCCCGTCTGGCTTGGTGACGCGTCCCATCTCCCGCAGGGCCGAGGGGACCTCCACCAGATGATGGAACAGCATGACCCCGACGGTCAGGTCGAATTCGTCGTCCCGGAACGGCAGCCGCTCCGCCGACCCCGGTCCAAGCGTGACGGTCGCCGTCAACTCCGCCTCCTGGACCGCCGCGGCGCCCTGCTTGAGGGACTCCTCCGAAGGATCCACCGACCAGACGTGGCTCCCCGGCGCCAGATGGCGCGCGAGAAAGACGGCGTTCCGCCCGAACCCCGTGCCGACGTCCAGCGCCCGGATGGCCTGCGTGGGCAGCCGCGTCAGCAGTGCCGCCCGGATCTCGTCCCCGTGACCGAAGAAATCGTGCTTGCTGCCGCCGGGCCCCTGCTTGGGCCGCTCGACCGGTTTCCCTTTATGGTGCATGGCGTGTCCTTATTCGAGTAGTCAGCGATCTGCGCGTCAGCCCCGGGGCCGAGCGCTGACGGCTGACGGCTACCTGCTGCCCCTATCCAAACATTCCCCCCCATCCGCGTCCCCGCCACCCAGTTGATCACCAGGAGATAGTGTCCTTGCCCGGCGCCTGCGTCCGCGGCCCGGGCCCACATCCCCACCACCGGAAAGGCAACGCCCCAGCGGGTGATCGGATCAATAATTGCCGGCAGTCTAAGTGGAACCCCAGAAGGTGTCAAGCCTTCCTTGGCCCCTTGGCCCGCCTTCCCTGGCCCGCTGCACCAGGGTCTGACCCATAGGAAGTTGGAAAGACGCCGGTCAGGGGGCGGGCAAGGAGAGCCGGCGGGAAAGGGGGCGGAGCCCGCCTGAGCGGTTCCCCGGGAATGAGCAAGCTGCAAAAATCCGTCTTGCTCAGGCTGCTCAAAAAGGTCCAGGTGCAAGGCGGCGAGCGGAGAGCCGAGCGAGGCGTACTCCAGGTACGCCGCAGCGAGCGCCGAGCGAGCCAACGCCGCAGATGGGCCTTTTTCAGCAGCCTGGTAGTGTTAGCCGAAGACGCCCCCCATCTTAGAGCCCGCCATGCGGTTGATGATGAAGAGGCAGGCGGCGCCGAGGATGATCAAGATGAACCCGAGGGCGGCCGCCTCGTTGACGGAGCCGCCGATGTAGAAGTTGAAGATGCCCACCGTCATCATCTCATGGCCGGGGATGACCAGCAGCAGCGTGGCCGAGGCCTCCTGGAGGGCCAGGATGAAGGAGTAGAGGGACCCCACCAGGACCCCCTTCCAGATGAGGGGGAGCGTGACGTCCTTGAAGGTCCTGGGCTTGGTGGCGCCGACGCTCTCGGCCGCCTCCTCGAAGGAGCGGTGGACGATGAGCAGCGAGGCGAAGGTCCCCCGCACCGTATAGGGGAGCCGCCGGACCGCCAGGACGATGGGAATGATGATCCACATGCCGATGAGCGCCGTGCTCATGAACGGAAAGGGGTCCCTAAAGGCCCGCATGTAGGCAATGCCGATGCCGGTCCCCGGCAGGGCCAGGATCAGCGTGGTCAGGGAGTCGAGGACCTCGCGCCCCGGAAGTTTGGTCCGGGACATCACCCAGGCCACGGGAACCCCCACGGCGATACAGATCGCGACCGATATCCCCGAGTACAGGAGGCTGTTAATAATGAACTTGGGCGTCTCGATGGCCACCCGTTCGAAATACTGGAGCGTGTACTTCACCGGAAAGGGGGTCAGCGCCCACCCCTTGCCGAAGGAATCCAAAGCGAGTCCCAGATAGGGGATGAAGGCCAAAATCAGGATGAACGTCAGGAAGGCGATCGCCCCCGCCTGTGCCAAGGGGGAGAGTTTCTTCCGCTCGATCACCGAATAGGAGAGGGAGCTGTAATCCTTGATCGATACGTACTTCTTGGCGATGATCAAAAACAGGATGGCCAGGATCACCATGATGGCCGAAATAACGATCCCCATCTTGAAGAGACGCCGGTCCACGAACTGGACGATGTTCAGATAGGCCTGGGAGGCAAGCAGGTCGGAGATTCCGACCACCAGCGGCGTGGCGAAGTCGGCGAAGGTCCAGATGAAGACCAGGAGCGCCCCGGAAACGTAACCCGGGGTGGTCAGCGGGAAAGTGATGTCCCAGAACTTGCGGATCCCCCGGGATCCGACGCTCTCAGCGGCCTCGTCCAGGGAGGGCGATATCTTTCCCATGGCGTCGACGATGGAAAGCGTCATGAGCGGAAAGAGATGCAGCGTCTCCACCAGGAGGATCCCGTGGAGTCCGTACATGAAGTTGACCGGCTTCTGAAAGCCGAAATAATCCTGGAGAATGATGTTGACGGTTCCGGCGCGGCCCAGGATGAAGACGAAACCCATGACGCCGACCAGGGGGGGCATGATCATTGGGACGATCGTCAGATACGAGAAGAGCCCCCGCCCGGGAAAATCGTACCGCAGCAGGAGAAACGCGATGGCGATGCCGATGATGGAGGTGGTGATCACGGTGGCCACGCCCAGGATCATGGAGTTCAACAGGGATTTCAGATAGAAGGCGTCTGTGAAGAAATCCTGGAAATTCGAAATGGTAAAGACCCCCGTCTCGGTCGTGAAGCTGTCGTAGAACAGACGGATCAGGGGATAGATGAGAAAAATGATGAAAAAGGCCCAGACGCCGGCATAAGCCAACAGGCCGCTGACTTTCATCTCCGACCAGACGCTGGGCTTGGGCAGGGCAACGGTGGTTTCTGTTTTCACATTCAGGGTCCTCTCTTCTCAGGCGGGAATCCCCAGGGTAATCTGGATGGGAAAGCGCACATGTACCTTCTCGTCAACGGAGAAAGGCTTCTGATTCCAGGGATTCTGCACGTCCACCTTGAAGAGGGTCTCCGGATCCAGCTCGATGTCATAGCGGATGGTGTTGCCGATATAGGAGGCAAAGTTGACCTTCCCGGCGATCAGGTTCATCTCGTCGCTCTTGTCGTCGGAGTTGCAGATGGAGGCGACCTCGGGACGGACGGTGACCTTGCAGGCCTCCCCGGTCTTGAACCGGCCCTCAAAGACGCATTTGAGCAGACCGAAGCGAGTCTGCACGGCCATCCAGCCCTTCGCCTCCTGGATCTCCTTCACCTCGCCGGCGATCAGATTGTTGATGCCAATGAAATCGGCCACAAAGGGGTTTGCCGGTCGTTCATAGAGGTCTCGGGGAGAGCCGAGCTGCTGAAGCTTCCCGTGATTGATGACGGCGATACGGTCCGAGAGGGTCAGGGCCTCTTCCTGATCATGGGTCACATAGATGGCGGTGATGGCCAGATCCTTCTGGAGCTTCCGGATTTCGGTGCGCACCTGCTGGCGGATCTTGGCATCCAGGTTGGAGAGCGGCTCGTCGAGCAGAAGCACGTCCGGATTGAGAACCAGGGCGCGCGCCAGCGCCACACGCTGCTGCTGACCGCCCGAGAGCTGACCGGGGTACCGCTTTTCGAGGCCCGTCAGATTGACCAGCGAGAGGGCGTGGTTTACCTTCTTTTCTATTTGCGCGTGGGCCGTTTTCTTGATCTTGAGGCCGTAGGCCACATTGTCGAAGATGGTCATGTGCGGCCAGAGGGCATAGTTCTGAAAGACCATGCCGATGTTCCGTTCATAGGGAGGGATGGCCGAAACCTCTCGGTCGCCGAAGTAGATCTCCCCGCAATCGGGCTTGTGAAAGCCGCCGATGAGTCGGAGGATCGTCGTTTTTCCGCAACCCGAAGGCCCCAGCAGGGTAAAAAGTTCGCCATCCTGGATATCCAGGGACACGTGGCTCACCGCCTCCAGGGTTCCGAACCTTTTCACCATGTCTTTCAATCGGATATTCATCGTTCGACCTTTATGAATCCGACCTGATGGTTATTCCGACGAAACGTGTCCCCGCCGCCATCGCCTCATCCGCCGGTTGCACTCCAATCCCTAATGCAATCGCGCCCGCCCCGGAAGGCTGAGGGCCCTCCGGAGCGGGCAACAGCATGGGGCGTACAAACGGACCCGAGGAAACTCCCCAAAGATGATCGGGGCGGTACCCGGCCCTGTCCGTGACCGGGGCGCTATTTCTTGATGATTTCCTTGTGCTTCTCGGCAATCTCCTTCCGGAAGTAGGCGTTCACGTCCTCGTTCCGCTTCTTCTCGCCGGCGATCTTCGGGTCGTAGACATTGCCGACCTGGATGTCATAGAAGGAGCGGATGCCGGCGGTGAACTGGACCGCCTTCTCCGCGGCGGAGCCGGGGGCGCCCTGCACCTTGTATTTGGAGGTGATGGGGTAGAGGCCGCGCTCCATGAAGACTCTCTGACCTTCCTCGGTCAGCAGGAATTCGATGAAGGCGTGGGCCGCCTTGGGGTGGGGGGCGCCCTTGAGCACCGCCATCGGTTCGGGGGTCACGTAGGCGTTCTTGGGGTAAACGAACATCACGTCATAGCCGCCGAGAACTTCGGCGAAGGCCATATAACTGGGGACTGCCACGCCGACGGCGAACTCGCCTTTGGCCACTACGCTCGGCACGTCGCGCGAACGGGCCGTGAAGATTCCCGTGTTGGCGGCCAGTTTGGTCAGCCAGTCCCATCCCTTTTCCCAGCCGTGCATGGCCAGGATGACTTCGTAGCTCGCATGGCTCGAGCTCGACCGGTCCGGCGTGCACTGGGCAATATGACCCTTCAGTTTGGGATTGAGCAAATCGTCCCAGTCCTTGATCTCCACGCCCATGCGCTTGAGCAGCGTCGGCTGATAGATGAGGCCGTACGGTTCCAGCGTCGTCCCCACCCAGAACCCTTTGGGATCCTTCAGGGGAAGCCCGACGGGTTTGCCGATCGTGGCCGGGATCTCATCCCACATCGCCTTGGGGATGGTCACCTTGTCCAGGAGGCCCTGGTCGGCCAGCAGGTCGAACAGCGTCCCCTCTCCGCCCCAGAAAACGTCCGCCTGGGGCTTCCCTTTCCACTCGACGATCTGGCCATACGCGACCGGCGTTCCCTGTGGCATGGCGCTGGTCTTGAGATTCACGTCATACTTCTTCTTCACATACGCCGCGAAGGCCTTCAGGGCCGGATCGTGGACATCCTTGGAGACCGGCGTGATGAGATAGAACTCATTCTCGATCTGCTGGGCCGCCGCCGGCGCCCCCAGCAGCAGAACCACGGCAAGCGCCATTCCGAGGAGCCTCCAGAGATTGATCATTGGATCCCTCCTTGTCTGCTGCGATCTGCCCATTCAGAAACACCACGCCCCAGCGAAGGACGACGACCCGCCATCCGCTGGGGCTTTCTCCTGGTCTCTGCCCTCCGCGACGAGGACGGGGGAACGATGGTCAATTCGACGGCAGTTTATGTGTAACGCCGAAGCGTGTCAAGCCCCGCGTCCTGCCTGGTGTCTCATCTGTGTTGTGTCTTGGCATGCCGGAGAGGAGGGAATGGAACGATCGTCATGCCGCATGTTCCATCAGGGGTGGGTCGTTGAGGATTGAGACTGGCGTTCCTTCGCGTAGGCGGAGAAGGCGGGACGTTCCTGCCGGATCGCCTGCATCTCCGCCATTAGCGATTCCTGCTGGGCGGTCGGAAGGCGCTCGATGTAGCGGCATAGGTCGTCGCAGTTCTCGGGGTGGTCGCCCACGAGCCCGAGGCGTTCCAGCGCCGCGTCCCGGTCCGGATCGGCCCAGGTGGCTTGCTGGGCCAGCCCGATGAGGTCGCCGACGCCCTGGAAGATGCTGTCGTGCTCGCGAAACATCTGCCGCACGCCATCGTCTCCGAGGAACCCGGAGAGGGCTGGGTACAGGTGCAGCTCCTCGAACTTGAAGTGCGCTCCCAGCAATGTATCGGCGCCTCCCAGGATCGTCCGCACGAGGGGGACGTCGCCCTGCTCGATGGCCCGGTGGAGTCGCAACAGGGCCCCGCGGATCCGCTGGTGGTCGGCCCGGAATTCCTGGATGAGCATCGTCTCCATGGCGCCTCCTGACAGGCTGCTGAAAAAGGCCCATCTGCCGCGTTGGCCCGCCTCGCCACTCGTTGCGGCGTACCTCCAGTACGCCTCGCTCGGGCATCGGCGTGCCGCCTTGCATCTGGACCTTTTTGAGCAGTCTGCACGAGAGTTAGTTTTTCAGCAACCTGCTATCCTGAGTCCGCTCTCGCTCGCCGTTGATCATCTTGGCGACCTTGGTGTCCTTGACGGTTTCACCTTTTCGCAATGGGCTACCCGGCGCCGGCGCGCAGTTCCTGGAGCAGCCCGACCATCCGCTCGTGGACGCCGGCCCCCGTCTCCTGCGCCTCGAAACGCTCGAAGGCGCGCGCGAGATCGCGCTGGTCCTCGGCCGACAGGGTCCGGTCCGCCATCGGGAACAGGACCTGGTTTTCCTTGGCGATGTGATTGCGAAGCAACTCTATGTACCCCCAGCCGTTGTGCCGGATCGCCTCCGCGGCCCGGGGGTCCGACCCGATCCCGGCCGCCCCCTCTGCGATCCCGCGGATGAGGGCCCGGCCGGCCTGGTGCTCCGACAGCATCACCGCGATCGGACCACCCTGGGTGGGAAAGCCCCGCTCGCCCATCCGCTTGAACAGGAGATCCTCTTCCTTGCCGTGGTGGCACTTGTCGGCGAACCCTCGCAGGAACGCGACCGCTTTCTCGAGATAGACCCGGTCCGCCGGCGTCGGGTCGTCGCCCATCCGGTCCAACCGTTTCCCCAGCGCCTCGAGCGCCTGGAGGATCAACTCGTGCTCCGCCACCAGGATCTGCGTGGGGGTCGCCCCTTCCTCGCCGTGGTGATGTCCGTGCTCGTGATTCGACATGACGCTACCCCTTTCTGCTCCCACCCGTCCCGATGAGCCATTGCGGCCCTGACCGCCGCCGCGGGATCGCCCGCGGCCTCACGAGCGATCCGGCCGTCCCATGTCGCGTTCCAGCCCCCCGACCACGTCCGCGTAGTGCGCCGCAGTGCGCTGTCCCCCTTCCGCC
Source organism: uncultured Methylomirabilota bacterium (assembly GCA_963695995.1). Lineage (GTDB taxonomy): Bacteria > Methylomirabilota > Methylomirabilia > Methylomirabilales > 2-02-FULL-66-22 > 2-02-FULL-66-22. The sequence continues at coordinate 8,762 of CAVOIV010000019.1, read as the reverse complement.
GACTCGAACCGGGCGAACGCCGCGCCGAGACCGGCGCGCTCGTCCGGCCCGAGGAAGTCTTCGACCGTCGGGAACACTTTGTGATCCTCGCGGTCGATGTGCGCGCGGAGGAGCGCCGCATAGACCAGGCCGTGTTCCAGGAGTTCCGACGCTGCCGCAGGCTCCGCCTCCAGCCGAGCGACCGCGTCGGCCATGGCGCGGACGCGGGCCCGGCCAGCCGTGTGGTCCGAGGACAGGACCGCAACCGGGCCGCTCTTCTGGGGATAATCCATCTCCGCCACCATGAACGGGAACAGGATGTCTTCCTCCTTGCCGTGATGGTACCGATCCGCGAAGGCCTGGAAGAACTCCACCAGCGCCGCGAAGAACGGACCGCCCATGGACGTTCCCGCTTCCAGCCGGGCCAACCCGCGCTCTAATAGTTCCACGGCCCTGAGAATCAGCGCGTGCTCCTCTGCAAGGATGGCGACAGGCGAGTCGTCGCCCTGGGAAGTCGGAACCGGACCCGGCGCGTGTGCGTCCATGGTGTGTGCCCTCCAGCAGATCGGGTGAAAACCTGCCCCCATCATGCCCCATCCTCCCGCCGCCCGCCTTGATCCAGATCAAGCTGTGGCCGCAGGGGGGCAACCGCAAGGCAAGGGGTTGTTACGAGCGTAACAAGTGTTCCAATCCAGGCCCCCCGCCCGGCTATCTTTCCCCTTGACGGCCATCTCCGGTCCGCCGGATACTTTCCCCCAACCTACTATGAGGCAAGCCACGAGCCCCGACACGCCGCGGTGGAACCGGCGAGCCCATCCCCGGCGGGCTTGCGGCGCTGAGACAACGCGCCATCGTATCGCGCCCCTGAAAAACAACAATCGAAAATTGAAGAACGAATATGAGAACACTGGAACAGTTCTTCCGTCAACCGCCCCAGATCCCTACGGCCACCGTCTGGCTATTGAACGATCTCGCCGAATACCGCGGCAAGCAGGAATTGTTCACGAGACAGTCGCCGCAAAGACTAAAGGTGCTGCGTGAGCACGCCCTGATCGAGAGTGCGGTCGCTTCCAATCGGATCGAGGGGGTAGAGATCGATGAGCGACGGGTCGGCACCGTGATCTTCGGCAAGAGCCATTTACAGGATCGTAACGAACAGGAGGTACGCGGGTACCAGGCGGCGCTGTCCCTGGTCCACGAACAGCACGCCAAGCTCTCGGTGTCGGCGGAGACTATCCTGCGACTCCATACTCTGACCCGCCCCGAGATCTGGGACAGCGGGTGCTTCAAGAAAGAGGACGGCGAGATCATCGAAAAGCACCCAGATGGCCGAGTCACGGTCCGCTTCCGCCCCCTTTCCGCCAAGGAGACCCCCGCTGCCATGGAGCAGCTTTGCAGCCTCTCGGACCAAGCCATTCGAGATAAGCAGGTCCCGCCTCTGATCATCTGGGCCGCCCAGAATCTCGACTTTCTGTGCATTCACCCGTTCCGTGACGGCAATGGCCGCGTGTCACGCTTACTGCTCCTGCTGTCGCTTTACCAACTGGGTTTCACCGCCGGGCGGTACATCAGCCTGGAGCGCTTCATCGAGCAAAGCAAGGATCGCTACTACGAGACTCTTCAGATGGGTTCACAGGGGTGGCATGACGGAAGGCACGATCCCTGGCCGTACTTGAACTACCTCCTCTACACCTTGAAACAGGTGTACCAGGAATTCGAAGCTCGCTATGAAAACACGTCCCTGCCACTCGGAGAAAAGACCGAGACCGTCCGGCAAGCCGTAGCGAGGTTTCGTCGGAGCATTTCATGTAAACGAACTGCACAAGAGGTGCCCGGAGGTCAGCCTGGACATGATTCGGAAGGTATTGAAGGACATGGCCTCGGAGAAGTCCGTCGAGTGCCTTGGTCGCGGAAAGCAGGCGAAATGGCGGCGTATTGGGTAATGGGTAATGGTAATAGGCAAATTAATAGGTAAAGCACACTACTGTCCGGTTGTTGCGTCAGACCAATGTCGTAACTACTGAACCCATCGTAGGTTAGGCCTCGTTATGCGCAAGATCGATTTCAAGTTCCGGGTACACTGGGCCCCTCCTCTCACCACAGGAGTGACCCGTGCATACCGGGCGAACGATCTTTGCGCAACTGATGGACTTCCTGCCGCTGTCCGAGTTTCGGCGCTGTAATGGGGGACGCCCTTAACTTGTTTACCTTATTCCGCCCCTGACCGCCAGCCTGTGCGCCGCGGCCGCACTCGGTACGCCAGACCGCCTGCCTCGACCCGGAAGCCGATCGAGCGCCGGGCCTTCTCCGGCGGGGCCATGAGCTGGCGGATCGTCTGGAGCAGCGAGCGAATCGCCTCGTCATGCCCTGTCACCCGGCGCTCTAGCTCGGCCAATTTTTCTGCCATGGCCGCGTTCATGCCGGCCAGGTGGCGCAACCGCACGAAGGCCCGCACGACGTAGACGCTGACTTCGGCGGCGCGTGCGTATTCAACACATCTGCCAGCAGGATGACCCCATAATACGGTACCGGACACCTGCGGACGCGTAACTGCTTGAAATCCCTTTCCCCGCGTTCGATTCCTCGCGCTCCTTAGCCGGATGCGCTCTGTCCACGCTCACTGACTCCGCCGGCCGCTCGGTCGTCGCGTGCGGTACCGACGGGGCGACAGGGATATCCGACAGCGACAGCGGAACCGATCAGGTCTTTGCAGCGTCACTCCGCTGCAGTCGGCGCCGCCGGTATATCGGCCGGGCCTCCTCGACCTTGAATCCGATGGAGCGCCGCGGTTTCTGCGGCGGGGCCATGAGTTGCCGGATCGCGCTGAATAACGTGCGAATGCTTTCGTCATGTCCGACGATCTTGTGCTCGAGATCCAACAGTTTCTCGGCAAGCTCCCCCTGAAACATCAACACTTCACGCAACCGCACGAACGCGCGCATGATGGCGATGTTGACTGAGATAGCACGCTCGCTCTTGAGGACACTTGAGAGCATCGCAACGCCTTGTTCGGTGAATGCACTCACGTTGCGGGAATGCTTGAGGGTCGGACATATCACAGTTTGTGATATGTCTCGGATCTCCGCACGGGTAAGAACGAACCTGAAATCCGGCGGGAATCGCGCGAGGTTCCGGCGCACGGCCTGATTGAGCGCTCGGGTTTCCACCCCGTAGAGGTCCGCCAAGTCCCTGTCAAGTAGGACGCGGTGTCCACGCACCACCATGATCGCTCGAGCGACGCGGTCAACCGCATTGCGGTCCACAACTGAAGTCCTCATTCGCCGCCCCTTCTCCCGGAAAATGGTACAGGAGATGTTTACCAGGCCCATTCGGCCGGCTGTGGAGGTCACAAATTGTGACCTCCAATTCAAAAAAGATACCGGACACGTCTACACGCGCAACCCCCTGGAATCCCTTGATTCAGCTCTCGGTTCTTCCTGGCGGCGCGAGGATCGCACTCGGCGCGGTCATGTCGGCGTCCGCCTTCGACAGCATTACCACGCTCTGCCCGGTGAAGGCGTAGGGAAGGTACCGCCGGCCGCCCCGAGACTTTGAGGTGCCAAATTGGAACCTCAAATCCTCGAACTCGAAAGACGAGAGCTGGAGCATGAAGTCATCCGGAAAGCGCTCCCTGTTACGCTTGACCGCACGCACCAGGATCTTTGTCTCCACGCCGTGCATGTTTGCAGGGTCGGCGTCCAGGAGCACCCTATGCCCACGCAACGCCAGGATCGCGCGCTCGATGCGCTCCACGGGGACAAGGCTCGGCTCAGACATCGGAACCTCCGAAAAAATGATGTCGGACACCAGATTCCCCGCAAACATTTGAATCATCGCGGAACGGTTTCGCGTTTGTACCTGAGCACGCGCTGTCCCCCGACGCAAAACGGCCCTGGGCGACGCACTGGTCGCACAGGGCCGTGATGGTCCAACACCCGAAGGCACACCGGCCGCCCCGGTTCTCCCCCTCCTGGATGTGGCGGACTGTTGCCAAGTCTCATGCCGCGCTATCCCCTCCCGCGGTCGTCGTCAAGGGTCGGGAATGGCAGGCGAGGGGGACACGTGAGGGTCGCGCGTCTCAGCCCGTCGGCTGGGCCCACCCTGCGGCCCGGGCCACCGCGCGGCGCCAGCCGGCGAACAGCTCTTCCCGCCGCGTCGGCTCCATCTGGGGCAGGAACCGCCGATCGGCGGCCCAGTTCTGTGCGATCTCCTCGCGGCTTGCCCAGTAGCCGACGGCCAAGCCGGCGAGGTAGGCCGCGCCCAGGGCCGTCGTCTCGCGGACGACCGGCCGGACCACCGGCGTCGCCAGGATGTCGGCCTGGAATTGCATCAGCAGGTTGTTGGCCGTGGCCCCGCCGTCCACCCGCAACTCCGCCAGCGTCAAGCCGGCGTCGGCGAGCGCCGCCCCCAGCACCTCGCGGCTCTGATACGCGATCGCCTCCAGTGCGGCGCGAACCAGATGGGCGCGGGTCGTCCCGCGCGTCAGGCCCAGGATGGTGCCGCGCGCGTACATGTCCCAGTGCGGCGCACCCAGGCCCACGAACGCCGGCACGAAGTACACGCCGCCGGTGTCCGGCACGGAGGCGGCCAGGGCTTCCGATTCTGCCGAGTCGGCGATGACCCGGAGGCCGTCCCGCAACCACTGGATGGCCGCGCCCGCGATGAAGATGCTGCCCTCCAGGGCATACTCGGCCCGTCCCTCGACGGGGCTGGCCGCGATCGTCGTGAGCAGGCCCGCCTGCGATGCCACCGGCCGATCCCCCGTGTGGATCAAGAGGAAACAGCCGGTCCCGTAGGTGTTCTTCGCCATCCCGGGCGCGAAGCAGGCCTGGCCGAACAAGGAGGCCTGCTGGTCCCCGGCGATGCCAGCGATGGGGATCTCGGCCCCGAAGAGATCCGGCGTCGTGTGCCCGTACCGGAAGCTGGACGGTCGCACCTCCGGCAGCATCCGCACGGGGACGCCCAGCGCGCCGCACAGATTGGCATCCCACGCGAGCTGGTGGATGTTGAAGAGCATCGTCCGGGAGGCGTTGCTGTAGTCCGTCACCCAGGTCCGCCCCCCCGACAGCTTCCAGCCGAGCCAGGTATCCACCGTGCCGAAGCAGACCTCGCCGGCGTCCGCCCGGGCGCGGAGGCCGGGCCGTGCTCCAGGAGCCACTGGATCTTGGTGCCCGAGAAGTAGGCGTCGATCACGAGACCCGTGCGCTGCCGCACCGCCGACTCCCAGCCGCCGGCCTTCAGCGCGTCGCAGATCGCGGCCGAGCCGTCGGCACTGCCACACGATGGCGTTATGCACCGGTGCACCGGTGCGCCGATCCCAGACGACGGTCGTCTCGCGCTGGTTGGTGATCCCGATGGCCGCGATCTGCGCCGCCGTCACCCCGGCCGAGGCGATGGCCTCGCGCGCCACGGCGAGCTGGCTCTCCCAGATCTCCAGCGGGTCGTGTTCCACCCAGCCCGGCTGCGGTGGTACTCCGGAATCCCGCTGGGCCACTGCCTTCACGCGAGCCTGTCGGTCGAACAGGATCGCGCGGGAGCTGGTGGTGCCCTGATCCAGGGCCAATACGTAGGTGTCCATCGTGTGCAGCCCCCTGGCTAGTGCGGTCCCGGCTTCACCGTCCGCTCCAACTCCTCGACCCAGGCGCCCTGCTTGTGATCGAAGGTCTTCACGACGACCCGGTCGGAATGGAGGAACAGCGACGTGGTCCATCTGCTCCCGCTGCATGTCCGTGACATGGACCGTCGTCACCTGCCCCTCGAACAAGTTGACGCCGACCGATAAAGTCTCGTTGGCGGCCGACACGTGCAGGTGCCCGCGACCCACAGGAACACCTGGCGGTTCCGCAAGAGCAACTCGCGCAGCTCCGCATGCGGTTGCGCGACGTAGTCGTCCCCGTGTTGACACGGTCATTGAATTCGAGGAGCGTGCCGCGGAGGGGAGCGTGAAAGAAGATGACGGTGGGCGTGGTGCGGTGCCGGCGGAGATCTGCGCGCAACCAATCCGGCCTGACGGTTGGAAATCTGCGCAAGATGCGGCGACAGCAGGTGATCGGTGGACGAGGAAGACGAGCAGACAATGCCCTACCCGCCGACTCGAATACACCGCGTCCAGGCCGAAGGCCTCCCGGAATCGCCGAAGCTTCGCCACGCGGCTGTCCGGATCACCACGAATCCGACCTCCGCGGGCAGTCGGCCCGTCTTCGTGGCAGATATACGTCGTGGTTGCCGACGAGAAAGTGGGTCGGCGCGGTCAGCGCGGCGAAGAATTGCCTGGCGAACGCGTACTCCTCCGCCGTCCCCCGGTCCTCGCAGATATCGCCCAGGACCACGACGCGATCGACATCGGCCCACCCGTTGACGGTCCGGAGGACCGCCTGCTTGGCCGGGCGGGTGCAACTGCTCCGGAAGGTGCGGGTCACCCGGACGACCAGTGGTGGGTCCGATCGTCCGAGGCAAAGGTCGGGAAGCAGCCAGCCCCGGCCAGAAGGACGATCAGCGCGACGAGGCAGCAGCGTCGTCTTGCCGGCCTGTCTGTGCCTAACCCAATTGCCTCGTTGCCCAGTCGCCCAATATCCCAAACGCCTACTTCTCCGTCTCGACCAGTCCTTTCACGAACCAGTGCTGCAGAAAAACGACCACGGCCACCGGGGGGAACATCGCCAGGACGGCGGTCGCCATGATCAGGTTCCAGTCGGTCTGCGCCTCGCTGGTGCCAATCATCTTGACGATGCCGATGACGATGGACTCCATGCTGCGGTCGGTGGTAACGAGGAGCGGCCACAGGTACTGGTTCCAGCCGTAGATGAAGAGGATCACGAACAGCGCGGCGATGTTCGTCCGGCAGAGCGGCAATACGATCTGCCAGAAGAACCGGAGGGCGCCGGCCCCATCGATCTTGGCCGCTTCCGCCAGCTCGTCGGGGATCGTCGCGAACACCTGGCGGAAGAGCAGCGTCGCCGTGGGCCGAGGGCGATCAGGGGCACGGTGAGTCCGGTGAAGGTGTTGACGATGTGGAGATCCGTCACCACCTTGTAGGTCGGGATGATCCGCACCTCGACGGGGAGCGTCAAGGTAATGAAGATCATCCAGAAGAAGAAGAACATGCGGCCCGGAAAGCTCGAAGAACGCCACGGCGTAGGCCGAGATGATGGAGATGGCGATCTTCCCCACGGCGATGACCAGCGCCATCACCAGGCTGTTGATTAATAGGATGCGCACCGGGGTCCCGGAGACGCGGAACCCCGTCCCGCTGGTAATGGCATGCCAGTAGTTGTCGAGCAGGTGACCGCCCGGCAGGAGCAACATCCGGCCGGTCGCGATGGTGGCGGCGTCGTGGGTGGACCGATCAGCGCGAAATAGATCGGGAAGGCGAACACCACCACGCCGACGCTCAGGACGAAATGGGGAAGCCGGTTCTTCACAGGACCGTTGCGCGCGCCCATCGTAGTGCACCTTGCGCTCGATGAAGCGGAACTGCACCGCGGTCAAGGCGATGACCGCCACCATGAGGATCACCGACTGCGCCGAGGACCTCCAAGGTCCAGATTCATCACGCCGTCCACGTACACCTTGTAGATCAGCGTCTCCGTCGCCTTGGCCGGTCCGCCTCCGGTGATGGCGTGGATGACGCCGAAAGTATCGAAGAAGGCATAGACCACGTTCACGACGAGGAGGAAGAAACTGGTCGGCGAGAGCAGGGAAAGATGATGTTCCAGAACGTCCGCCCGGACCCGCGTGCCCGGTGGACCCGTCTCGACCACCGACTTCGGGATGGCCTGCAGGCCGGCCAGAAGAACAAGAAGTTGTAGCTCACCTGCTTCCCAGGACGCGGCCAGGACGACCAGGAGCAACGCCTGGTTGCCGTTCAGCTTGTAGTCCACCGCATCCCGATCTCGTTCAGCCAGCGGCCCAGGAACCCGATCTCGGGATGGAAGATGAACAGCCGAGAATTTCGCGGCCACGGCGGGCGCCACCGCGTAGGGCCACATGAGCAAGGTCCGGTACAGATTGTTCCCGGATCTTTCGATCCGCCATCACCGCGAACAGGAGCGCCACCCCCATCGAGAGGGCGGCCACGGCGGAGGAAAACACCACGGTCACCTGTACGGACCCGAGATACAGCGCATCGCTCAGAATGGTCTGGAAGTTCTCCAGCCAGACAAACTGGGTGCGCAGCCCAAACGGATCCTGCAGCAGGACCGAATAATAAATCGCCTGAATGGCGGGCCAGTAGAAGAAGATGACGGTGATGACCAACTGGGGGGCGAGGAGCACGTACGGAAGGACCTTGTTCGGAAAGATGACGCGCCGGCGCATCGGCGGCTCCCGGGCGACGGGGATGCAGAGGAAAAGCCGCCAGGACGCCGTTTTCGAACTTTGAATTTCAAAATTGGAACCCGTCGGCGCCCTGACGGTAAGCATTCCGACCGCGGCTACTGCTTGTTGGTCCGCTCGAAGTTCCGCAGGACCACGTTGCTGCGCTTCGACGGCGCTGTCCGGGCGGCCTTGGCGGTCTGCTGGCCCTGGAACGCCTTCTCCATCTCCTCCTGGATGACCACCCGGATCTCCGGCATGTTGCCCAGCCGCAACCCCATGGAATTCTTGGTGGGCTCGGTCAGCGTGAGCTGGCGGAAAGGGGACATCCGCGCCGGGTTCTTGATGTAGTAGCCCTGCCCGGAGGCGAGGCCCGATTCCCGCCAAAGTGATGGGCACGTAGCCGGTATCCATGTGCCACTTCGGCGTCCACTTCCGGGCGGGAGATGTACTGGAAGAACTCCGCCACG
>CAVOIV010000018.1:0-31072 GCA_963695995.1 uncultured Methylomirabilota bacterium | reverse complement strand
GTGCCCGGAGGTCAGCCTGGACATGATTCGGAAGGTATTGAAGGATATGGCCTCGGAGAAGTCCGTCGAGTGCCTTGGTCGCGGAAAGCAGGCGAAATGGCGGCGTATTGGGTAATGGGTAATGGTAATAGGCAAATTAATAGGTAAAGCACACTACTGTCCGGTTGTTGCGTCAGACCAATGTCGTAACTACTGAACCCATCGTAGGTTAGGCCGCGTTATGCGCAAGATCGATTTCAAGTTCCGGGTACACTGGGCCCCTCCTCTCACCACAGGAGTGACCCGTGCATACCGGGCGAACGATCTTTGCGCAACTGATGGACTTCCTGCCGCTGTCCGAGTTTCGGCGCTGTAATGGGGGACGCCCTTAACTTGTTTACCTTATTCCGCCCCTGACCGCCAGCCTGTGCGCCGCGGCCGCACTCGGTACGCCAGACCGCCTGCCTCGACCCGGAAGCCGATCGAGCGCCGGGCCTTCTCCGGCGGGGCCATGAGCTGGCGGATCGTCTGGAGCAGCGAGCGAATCGCCTCGTCATGCCCTGTCACCCGGCGCTCTAGCTCGGCCAATTTTTCTGCCATGGCCGCGTTCATGCCGGCCAGGTGGCGCAACCGCACGAAGGCCCGCACGACGTAGACGCTGACTTCGGCGGCGCGTGCGTATTCAACACATCTGCCAGCAGGATGACCCCATAATACGGTACCGGACACCTGCGGACGCGTAACTGCTTGAAATCCCTTTCCCCGCGTTCGATTCCTCGCGCTCCTTAGCCGGATGCGCTCTGTCCACGCTCACTGACTCCGCCGGCCGCTCGGTCGTCGCGTGCGGTACCGACGGGGCGACAGGGATATCCGACAGCGACAGCGGAACCGATCAGGTCTTTGCAGCGTCACTCCGCTGCAGTCGGCGCCGCCGGTATATCGGCCGGGCCTCCTCGACCTTGAATCCGATGGAGCGCCGCGGTTTCTGCGGCGGGGCCATGAGTTGCCGGATCGCGCTGAATAACGTGCGAATGCTTTCGTCATGTCCGACGATCTTGTGCTCGAGATCCAACAGTTTCTCGGCAAGCTCCCCCTGAAACATCAACACTTCACGCAACCGCACGAACGCGCGCATGATGGCGATGTTGACTGAGATAGCACGCTCGCTCTTGAGGACACTTGAGAGCATCGCAACGCCTTGTTCGGTGAATGCACTCACGTTGCGGGAATGCTTGAGGGTCGGACATATCACAGTTTGTGATATGTCTCGGATCTCCGCACGGGTAAGAACGAACCTGAAATCCGGCGGGAATCGCGCGAGGTTCCGGCGCACGGCCTGATTGAGCGCTCGGGTTTCCACCCCGTAGAGGTCCGCCAAGTCCCTGTCAAGTAGGACGCGGTGTCCACGCACCACCATGATCGCTCGAGCGACGCGGTCAACCGCATTGCGGTCCACAACTGAAGTCCTCATTCGCCGCCCCTTCTCCCGGAAAATGGTACAGGACATGTTTACCAGGCCCATTCGGCCGGCTGTGGAGGTCACAAATTGTGACCTCCAGTTCAAAAAAGATACCGGACACGTCTACACGCGCAACCCCCTGGAATCCCTTGATTCAGCTCTCGGTTCTTCCTGGCGGCGCGGGGATCGCACTCGGCGCGGTCATGTCGGCGTCCGCCTTCGACAGCATTACCACGCTCTGCTCGGTGAAGGCGTAGGGAAGGTACCGCCGGCCGCCCCGAGACTTTGAGGTGCCAAATTGGAACCTCAAATCCTCGAACTCGAAAGACGAGAGCTGGAGCATGAAGTCATCCGGAAAGCGCTCCCTGTTACGCTTGACCGCACGCACCAGGATCTTTGTCTCCACGCCGTGCATGTTTGCAGGGTCGGCGTCCAGGAGCACCCTATGCCCACGCAACGCCAGGATCGCGCGCTCGATGCGCTCCACCACGGGGACAAGGCTCGGCTCAGACATCGGAACCTCCGAAAAAATGATGTCGGACACCAGATTCCCCGCAAACATTTGAATCATCGCGGAACGGTTTCGCGTTTGTACCTGAGCACGCGCTGTCCCCCGACGCAAAACGGCCCTGGGCGACGCACTGGTCGCACAGGGCCGTGATGGTCCAACACCCGAAGGCACACCGGCCGCCCCGGTTCTCCCCCTCCTGGATGTGGCGGACTGTTGCCAAGTCTCATGCCGCGCTATCCCCTCCCGCGGTCGTCGTCAAGGGTCGGGAATGGCAGGCGAGGGGTACACGTGAGGGTCGCGCGTCTCAGCCCGTCGGCTGGGCCCACCCTGCGGCCCGGGCCACCGCGCGGCGCCAGCCGGCGAACAGCTCTTCCCGCCGCGTCGGCTCCATCTGGGGCAGGAACCGCCGATCGGCGGCCCAGTTCCCGGCGATCTCCTCGCGGCTTGCCCAGTAGCCGACGGCCAGGCCGGCGAGGTAGGCCGCGCCCAGGGCCGTCGTCTCGCGGACGACCGGCCGGACCACCGGCGTCGCCAGGATGTCGGCCTGGAATTGCATCAGCAGGTTGTTGGCCGTGGCCCCGCCGTCCACCCGCAACTCCTCCAGCGTCAAACCGGCGTCGGCGAGTGCCGCCCCCAGCACCTCGCGGCTCTGATACGCGATCGCCTCCAGTGCGGCGCGAACCAGATGGGCGCGGGTCGTCCCGCGCGTCAGGCCCAGGATGGTGCCGCGCGCGTACATGTCCCAGTGCGGCGCACCCAGGCCCACGAACGCCGGCACGAAGTACACGCCGCCGGTGTCCGGCACGGAGGCGGCCAGGGCTTCCGATTCTGCCGAGTCGGCGATGACCCGGAGGCCGTCCCGCAACCACTGGATGGCCGCGCCCGCGATGAAGATGCTGCCCTCCAGGGCATACTCGGCCCGTCCCTCGACGGGGCTGGCCGCGATCGTCGTGAGCAGGCCCGCCTGCGATGCCACCGGCCGATCCCCGGTGTGGATCAAGAGGAAACAACCGGTCCCGTAGGTATTCTTCGCCATCCCGGGTGCGAAGCAGGCCTGGCCGAACAAGGAGGCCTGCTGGTCCCCGGCGATGCCGGCGATGGGGATCTCGGCCCCGAAGAGATCCGGCGTCGTGTGCCCGTACCGGAAGCTGGACGGTCGCACCTCCGGCAGCATCCGCACGGGGACTCCCAGCGCGCCGCACAGATTGGCATCCCACGCGAGCTGGTGGATGTTGAAGAGCATTGTCCTGGACGCGTTGCTATAGTCCGTCACCCAGGTCCGCCCCCCGATAGCTTCCAGCCGAGCCAGGTATCCACCGTGCCGAAGCAGACCTCGCCGGCTTCCGCCCGGGCGCGGAGGCCGGGCACGTGCTCCAGGAGCCACTGAATCTTGGTCCCTGAGAAGTAGGCGTCGATCACGAGACCCGTGCGCTGCCGCACCGCCGACTCCCAGCCTCCGGCCTTCAGCGCGTCGCAGATCGCGGCCGAGCGTCGACACTGCCACACGATGGCGTTATGCACAGGTGCACCGGTGTTTCGATCCCAGACGACGGTCGTCTCGCGCTGGTTGGTGATCCCGATGGCCGCGATCTGCGCCGCCGTCACCCCGGCCGAGGCGATGGCCTCGCGCGCCACGGCGAGCTGGCTCTCCCAGATCTCCAGCGGGTCGTGTTCCACCCAGCCCGGCTGGGGGTAGAACTGCCGGAACTCCCGCTGGGCCACCGCCTTCACGCGGGCCTGCCGGTCGAACAGGATCGCGCGGGAGCTGGTGGTGCCCTGATCCAAGGCCAATACGTAGGTGTCCATCGTGTGCAGCCCCCTGGCTAGTGCCGTCCCGGCTTCACCGTCCGCTCCAACTCTTCGACCCAGGCGCCCTGCTTGTGATCGAAGGTCTTCACGACGACCCGGTCGGAATGGAGGAGCAGCGACGTGGTCCAGATCTGCTCCCGCTGCATGTCCGTGACGTGGACCGTCGCCACCTGCCCCTCGAACAGGTTGACGGCGGACCGGTAACTCTCGTTGGCGGCCGCCACGTGCAGGTGTCCCGCGACCCAGAGGAACACCTGGCGATTCCGCAAGAGCAACTCGCGCACTTCCGCGTGCGGTTGCGCGACGTAGTCGTCCGTGTTGACACGGTCGTTGAATTCGAGGAGCGTGCCGCGGAGGGGAGCGTGAAAGAAGATGACGGTCGGCGTGGTGCGGTGCCGCTCGAGCTCGTGGCGCAGCCAATTGAGCTGACGGTTGGAAATCTGCGCCAGATGCGGCGACAGCAGGTGATCGGTGGACAGGAAGACGAGCAGATAATTCCCTACCCGCCGACTCGAATACACCGCGTCCAGACCGAAGGCCTCCCGGAATCGCCGAAGCTTTGCCGCGCGGCTGTCCGGGCCACCCCGGATCCGACCTCCGCGAACAGTCGTCCCGTCTTCGTAGATATAGTCGTGGTTGCCGACCAGAAAGTGGGTCGGCGCGGTCAGCGCGGCGAAGAATTGCCTGGCGAACGCGTACTCCTCCGCCGTCCCCCGGTCCTCGCAGATATCGCCCAGGACCACGACGCGTTCGACATCGGCCCACCCATTGATGGTCCGGAGGACCGCCTGCTTGGCCGGCAGGTGTCGTCCCGGAAGGTGCGGGTCGCCCAGGACGACCAGATGGTGGGTCCGTTCGTCCGAGGCAAAGGTCGGGGAGCAGCCAGCCCCGGCCAGAAGGACGATCAGCGCGGCGAGACACAGCGTCGTCTTGCCGGCCTGTCTTTGCCTAACCCAATTGCCTCGTTGCCCAGTCGCCCAATATCCCAAACGCCTACTTCTCCGTCTCGACCAGTCCTTTCACGAACCAGTGCTGCAGGAAGACCACCACGGCCACCGGGGGGATCATCGCCAGGACGGCGGTAGCCATGATCAGGTTCCAGTCGGTCTGCGCCTCGCTGGTGCCGATCATCTTGACGATGCCGATGACGATGGTCTCCATGCTGCGGTCGGTGGTGACGAGGAGCGGCCACAGGTACTGGTTCCAGCCGTAGATGAAGAGGATCACGAACAGCGCGGCGATGTTCGTCCGGGAGAGCGGCAATACGATCTGCCAGAAGAACCGGAGGGCGCCGGCCCCATCGATCTTGGCCGCTTCCGCCAGCTCGTCGGGGATGGTCAGGAACACCTGGCGGAAGAGCAGCGTCGCCGTGGCCGAGGCGATGAGCGGCACGGTGAGTCCGGTGAAGGTGTTGACGATGTGGAGATCCGTCACCACCTTGTAGGTCGGGATGATCCGCACCTCGACGGGGAGCATCAGGGTGACGAAGATCATCCAGAAGAAGAACATGCGGCCCGGAAAGCTGAAGAAGGCCACGGCGTAGGCCGAGATGATGGAGATGGCGATCTTCCCCACGGCGATGACCAGCGCCATCACCAGGCTGTTGAGCAGCAGGGTGCGCACCGGGGTCCCGGAGACGCGGAACCCCGTCCCGCTGGTAAGGGCATGCCAGTAGTTGTCGAGCAGGTGACCGCCCGGCAGGAGCGGCATCCGGCCGGTCGCGATGGTGGCGGCGTCGTGGGTGGAGCCGATCAGCGCGAAATAGATCGGGAAGGCGAACACCACCACGCCGACGCTCAGGACGAAATGGGGAAGCCAGTTCACCGGACCGTTGCGCGCGCCCATCAATAGTGCACCTTGCGCTCGATGAAGCGGAACTGCACCGCGGTCAAGGCGATGACCACCACCATGAGGATCACCGACTGCGCCGAGGACCCGCCAAGGTCCAGATTCATCACGCCGTCCACGTACACCTTGTAGATCAGCGTCTCCGTCGCCTTGGCCGGTCCGCCTCCGGTGATGGCGTGGATGACGCCGAAGGTATCGAAGAAGGCGTAGACCACGTTCACGACGAGGAGGAAGAAGGTGGTCGGCGAGAGCAGGGGAAAGATGATGTTCCAGAACGTCCGCCCCGGACCCGCATCCATGGAGGCCGCCTCGACCACCGACTTCGGGATGGCCTGCAGGCCGGCCAGAAAGAACAGGAAGTTGTAGCTCACCTGCTTCCAGGACGCGGCCAGGACGACCAGGAGCAGCGCCTGGTTCCCGTTCAGCTTGTAGTCCCAGCGCATCCCGATCTCGTTCAGCCAGCGGCCCAGGAACCCGATCTCGGGGTGGAAGATGAACAGCCAGAGACTCGCGGCCACGGCGGGCGCCACCGCGTAGGGCCACATGAGCAAGCGTCCGGTACACGTGCTTCCCCCGGATCTTCCGGTCCGCCATCACCGCGAACAGGAGCGCCACCCCCATCGAGAGGGCGGCCACGGCGGAGGAAAACACCACGGTCACCTGTACGGACCCGAGATACAGCGCGTCGCTCAGAATGGTCTGGAAGTTCTCCAGCCAGACGAACTGGGTGCGCAGCCCGAACGGATCCTGCAGCAGGACCGAATAATAAATCGCCTGAATGGCGGGCCAGTAGAAGAAGATGACGGTGATGACCAACTGGGGGGCGAGGAGCACGTACGGAAGGACCTTGTTCGGAAAGATGACGCGCCGGCGCATCGGCGGCTCCCGGGCGATCGGAGCGATGCCACCGCCAAGGCAGAGCAAGGCCGACCAGGATCGCCAGTTTCGAACTTCGAATTTCCCGGAAATCTGCGAAGTCTGCGTAATCTGTGGTCGTCCCTGACGGGTGACGACTCTCGACCGCGGCTACTGCTTGTTGGTCCGCTCGAAGTTCCGCAGGACCACGTTGCTGCGCTTGACGGCGCTGTCCAGGGCGGCCTTGGCGGTCTGCTGGCCCTGGAACGCCTTCTCCATCTCCTCCTGGATGACCACCCGGATCTCCGGCATGTTGCCCAGCCGCAGCCCCATGGAATTCTTGGTGGGCTCGGTCAGCGTGAGCTGGCGGAAGGGGACGTCCGCGCCCGGGTTCTTGATGTAGTAGCCCTGCCCGGAGGCGAGGCCGATTCCCGCCAAGGTGATGGGCACGTAGCCGGTATCCATGTGCCACTTGGCGTCCACTTCCGGGCGGGATGATGTACTGGAAGAACTCCGCCACGGCCTTGTACTCTTCGGTCGTGCGCTTCGGCGAGGTCATCACCCAGAGGCTGGCGCCCCCGATGATGCCGTTCTTCGGGGCGTTCGGCGTCCCCTTGTAAAACGGCAGCATGGCCACGCCCCACTGGAACTTCGCCTCGCGAATAACGCGGGCGCGCATGCCGGAGGAGCCGTGGAAGATGGCGCACTCGCCGGACGGGAAGAGGGCATCGGCCCGCCCGTCGCGCCCGCCGTACTTGAAGACGCCCTCCTTTTGCGATGTCCATCATGTTCTGCAGGTGCTTGACGTGCAGCGGGCTGTCGATCTTCATCTCCGCGTCCATTCCCTCCATGCCGTTGGCCTTGGTGGCCAGCGGCACGTTGTGGATGGCGCTGAAGTTCTCGTACTGCGTCCAAGTCGGCCACGCCATCGTGTACCCGCAGGTGGCCGCCTTGGACGTCACGATCTTCCTGGCCGCGGCCCAGGTCTCCTCCCAGGTCCGGGGCGGCTTCTCGGGGTCCAGGCCCGCCTTCTTGAAGGCGTCCTTGTTGTACCAGGTGATGGGGGTCGAGCTGTTGAACGGCATGGAAACCAGCTTGCCGTCCGTCGTGCTGTAGTAGCCTCGCACGCCGCCGACGTAGTTCTTCGGATCGATGTTGACGCCGGTCTCCTTCGAAAGCTCGTACACCGGCTTGATGGCCGTGCGCGCCGCCATCATGGTGGCGGTGCCCACCTCGAACATCTGGACGATGTGCGGGGCGTTGCCGGCCCGGAAGGCGGCGATGGCCGCCACCATGGTCTCGGGGTAGCTCCCCTTGAAGGTGGCGTTCACCTGGTACTTGCCCTGGGAGGCGTTGAAGCCGGCGGCGACGTCTTCCAGGATGCCGCCCAGGGGCTGGGTGAGACCGTGCCAGAATTCGACCTGGACCTTCTGCTGGGCCTGCGCGAACGCCGGGACCAGCGCCGCGGCGATGCCGAGCCCGATCGCCAGCACGGCCACTACTCGGAAACGCGACACCCTTTTCATGGCTTGGCTCCTCTCTGACTGACGCGTGTTGTCGGAGACGTCCGCGCGACTACTGACGAGTCTTCCGTAGGTTCACCAACCGATCCGGGTAATCCGAGATCATCCCGTCTCCCGGCAGGGAGCCCAACCCCATGTCTATCAGGCGACGCATGTCCGCCGGGTCGTTCACCGTCCAGGTTACCACCGGAATACCTGCCTGGTGGAGCGCCCGCAGGAGGTCGGCCGTCACCAGCGAGTGGTGCGGCGCGTAGTAGTCCACGCCATGGTCGCGGACCGCCGCCACGGGATCGGCCGGCTGCCGCCGTTGCCCGACCAGGAGTCCGGCGGAAATCCCGGGTGCCAAGCGCTTCATCTTGGCCGCGGAGGGGTGATAGAACGACTGGGTGATCACCCGGTCCAAGAACTTCGTCTCGGCGAGGACCGCCAGCACCTTCTCCTCGAGATCCGCGGGTTGCCCCTCTCGCCCTTCGGCGAACTTAATCTCTAGGTTCAGCCGGAACCGATCCTTCCCGCTGGCCTTGACCAGATCGATCAGTTCCCGGAGCGTCGGAATGCGCTCGCCGCGGAACGTCGGTCCGAACTTCGCCGCCGGCGTCCAAACGCTTGACCTCAGCCAGCGTCAGATCCCCGATCCGGCCGCGACCGTCGGTCGTCCGGTCCACGGTATCGTCGTGGATCACGACCACGACGCCGTCCCGGGTGAGTTGCAGGTCCATCTCGGTGCCATCGGCACCCAGTTCGAGGGCCATCCGGAAGGCCGCCAGCGTATTCTCGGGTGCCAGGCCCGCCGCACCTCGGTGGGCCTGGAGCGACAGGTGCGGCGGGAATCCCTGGGTCGTCTCGGCAGTCATGGCACTCCTCGCGAGCGGGCTCAGCGTCAGTACCCAGAGCGCGGCCGCGCACCCCGCGGCGATCTGCAGGCGACGGCCGGTCGGTCCCATGCGTGGCACTATACCACACGCCCGCCGGCCGCGGCCTCGGAAAACAGGCGTGCCGACTTGGGTGCCCGCCCGCCGCCAGACGTCACCTGGCCGTAGGAGTTTACCGGGCGTCCGTTACAGAAATATGACCGCCTGCGGGCGGGGCACCTTCCGGCCCGGACTCCCGGAACTGCTGCCCCAGGGCGATCTCGTCCAGGTACTGGTGAATCTCCCGGTCGGTCCGCTGGCGATCCCAGCCCTTGAGGTCGGCCATCCACCGGGCGATCGGCTCGCAGCAGTCCTTCCCCAGGCACGGGCTGGTTCCGATCCCCGTCCGCCGCAGCATGAAATCGGCGAGCGTTTCGGTGCGCTCGTGCTCCACGGCGTACACCAACTGGGCGCGAATGTCGGGGTTCTGCTTGCACAGTCGCTCCTTCATCTCGGCGGCCCGGCCAGCCACCGCCAGGACCGTCGGGTAGCGCCGCCCGTAGGTGTTCAGCAGGTTCTGCACCTGCGCAGGCTCCAGACCGCTTCGGTGGCCGAGGTCCGGGATGTCCGCCCAGAGACGCACCTCGATCGTCTCCTCCCCATCCGACCCGTCCAGGGCCAGCCGGTGCGTGCGGCACGGCTGGACGCGGTTCAGCAGACGCCCCACCTGATCCACCGCTTCCTCCGCCAGGCTGCGGAAGCACGTCAGCTTCGTCCCGGTGATGGACAGAAAACTCCCCGCCGGCCCCTCGGCGATCACCTTGTGGGCCCGCGAGACGGCAGAGGCGGATTTCCCCTCCTCGAAGCTCAGCGGACGGACCCCGGCGTACGTGTAATAGATGTCCTCATCCCGCATGCGAGCCGCCGGAAACACCCGTCGCGTCTCCTCCATGAGGTAGTGCGCCTCCTCGCGAGTCGCCGCCAGACGGTCCAGGTCGCCGCTGAAGTCTGTGTCCGTGGTGCCGACCAGCGTGAACTGCTGCCAGGGGATGACGAAGAACATCCGATCGTCCCGTTTCGCCGCGATGTACACCGCGTGATCTGTGATGCGCGGCAGGAGCAGGTGGATCCCCTTCGTCGTCCGTGACGCACCGCGCTCCACCGTCCACGCCCGCCAGTCGGCGCACCTGGTCGGCCCAGGGCCCCGCGGCGTTCACCACCACGCTCGCGCCGTGACCCGCGCCGACGCTTCCGTCCAAGGCTCCACGCACGTCGATCTCCCACTCGTGGCTCGTGGCTCGTGGCTCGTGGCTCGTAATGCCCACCACCTCGGCGTAGTTGTAGATCGCGGCCCCCCACCGCTGGGCCGAGAGGACGTTCTCGAGGCACAGCCGCTCGGGCAGGAGGAGAAGGTCGTCGAAGTAATAGCCCGAGCCCCGGAGATCCGTCGGATCCAGAAAGCGCTCCAAGCGCACGGTCTCGTCGCGGGAGATGGTCCGGTAGTGCTCCGTGCGCTTTCCGGGGGTCAGCAGGTCGTAGAGCTTCATCCCGATGCGAATCATGAACATGCCGCGCTTGGCGCCGCGGTACACCGGCACCAGGAACGGCAGCGGACGCACCAGGTGCGGCGCCAGGCGCGCCAGGCGCTCGCGCTCGCGGAGCGACTCCCGCACCAGGCCGACGTCGAACAGTTCCAGGTAGCGCAGGCCGCCGTGGATCAGCTTCGAGGAGCGGCTGGTGGTCCCGAAGGCGAAGTCCTTCCGCTCCAGCAGCAGCGTGCGGTAGCCGCGCAGCGCGGCGTCCCGCGCGATCCCGGCCCCGGCCATGCCGCCGCCGATCACGACCAGATCGAAGCTCCGTCCGTTGATATCCGCCAGTCCGTCTTTCATCGATTCGTCTGCTCCTTGTTCGCGCGAAAGCCCCACAGGGCCGCTTCGCCCGTCGACACGCCGACTGCCCCCGCCGCGAGGATCTCCTCCACCTGGGCACGGGTGCGGATCAGCCCCCCGGCGATCAGGGGTGGAAGATTCGCCCCCTTGAGCCGCGGCGCGATCAGCGGGAGGATCACCCCCGGCAGCACCTCCACCGCGTCGGGCGCCGCCCGCTCCACGGTGGGCAGGCCGGCCTCCAGCGACTCCGAGTCCAGCACGAAGAGGCGCTGCACGGCGATCAGCCCTTCCCGCTTCGCCGGGCCGATCAGGTTCGCCCGGGTGGTCAGAATCCCGTCCACGTGGAGGTCCCGGGCCAGGAACCGGACGCCGGCCTCGTCCCGCCCGATCCCCTTGATCAGGTCCACGTGGGCCAGGATCAGCCGTTCGCCCCCGTGGGCCTTGGCCACGCTCTCCTGCAGCGCGAAGATGTCCTCGCCCAGGATGAAGAGAACGCCGATCCCGTGCCGGATCGCCGCCTCCACGTCCGCCGAGCGCCGCAGCCCGGCGACGACCGGCTTGGTCTTGAGCGCCTGGAAGAATCGGTCACGCGCGTTCGTCATACGGCTCCCGAAAACACAAAGTCCCAACAAAAGGCGATCCCACGAATCGCCCCTCGTTAGGACTTTCTCTGTTCTCCGCCCTGGCGAGGATTTCGACGTTGTATCACCAAATCCGAATGGTTAGCGGCACTCTAGCCCACGCCCTACTGGGCTGTCAAGGCGATTCCCGGCAGTGACGCCGGACATGCCGGGACTTTTCGCTTGGCAAGCTTCGCGGGCCTATGGTAGCTTCCTCTTAACTCAGGGGGTGCATCATGTCCGGACACAGCAAGTGGGCGAGCATCAAGCACAAGAAGGCCAAGGTGGACGCCCAGCGCGGGCGCGCCTTCACCAAGCTCATCCGTGAGATCACGGTGGCCGCTCGCGTGGGAGGCGGGGACCAGACGGGCAACCCGCGGCTGCGAACGCGCCGTCTTGACTGCCAAGGGCGTCAACATGCCCGCCGACAACATCGAGCGCGCCATCAAGAAGGGCACCGGCGAGCTGGAGGGCGTCACCTACGAAGAGATCATCTACGAGGGCTACGGCCCCGGTGGCGCGGCCATTCTGGCCGAGGTGATGACCGACAACAAGAACCGGACCGTGGGCGAGATCCGCAAGGTCTTCTCCCGGCACGGCGGGAACCATGGGCGAGGCCGGCTGCGTGGCCTTCCTGTTCGAGAAGAAGGGGCATATCGTGGTGGACGCCGCCAAGGTGGACGAGGACAAGCTGATGTCCGTGGCCCTGGACGCGGGCGCCGAGGACATGCAGCAGGAAGAGGGGGTCTTCGCCGTCACCACGGTGCCGCGGGATTTCGAGAAGGTACGCGAGGCCATCGTCAAGGCGGGCATCCAGCCTCTCTCCGCCGAGATCACCAAGCTTCCCAAGACCACGGTGAAGCTGGAGGGCAAGCCGGCCGAGCAGATGCTCCGGCTGATGGAAGAACTGGAAGAGCACGACGACGTCCAGCACGTCTACGCGAACTTCGACATCCCCGAGGAGATCATGGCGGCCCTGACCGCCTGAGGGCCCCCGCCATGCCGAAGGCCAGATGCCCTGCCAGCGGCCGGGTCTCCGCGGCGTCCTCTGGCGACCGACGCCCGTCAACAGCGCGGCCGCATGCGCGTCTTAGGCATCGACCCGGGAACGGCGGCCACCGGCTACGGCGTTGTCGAGGAGCGGGAAGGCAGCCTGCACGCGGTTCGCTTCGGCGCCATCACGTCCCCGGCAAGCCTCCCCTTTGCTCAGCGCCTGCTCCGCATTTACCGCGACCTCCGGACCTTGTTGACGGACCTCCGCCCCGACTGCGCCGCCGTCGAGGCGGTGTTTTTCGCCCGGAACGTCCAGAGCGCCCTCCGGCTGGGGCAGGCGCGAGGTGTCGCGCTGCTGGCCCTGGCCGAGGCGGGGGTCGAGATCCACGAGTACTCGGCCCTGGAGGTCAAGAAAGCCGTGACGAGTTTCGGGCAGGCCCAGAAGGATCAGGTCCAGCGCATGGTCCAGATGCTCCTCCGGCTGCCCGAGCCGCCGCAGCCGGCTGACGCCGCAGATGCCCTGGCCATCGCCATCTGCCACCAGCACGCCGCGCGCATGCAGGGTCGGTTGAGGACGTCGTGAGATGATCGCCCAGCTCCGCGGCCGTCTGGCCAGCAAAGAACCGCACCGCGTCGTGGTGGACGTCGGCGGGGTCGGCTATCTGGTGCTCATCCCACTCTCGACCTTCTACCGGCTCCCCGAGATTCCGGGCGAGGTCATGCTCCATACCTTCACCCACGTGCGCGAGGACGCCATCCAGCTCTTCGGCTTCCACACGCGGGATGAGCAGACGCTCTTCGAGCTGCTCCAGGGGGTCAGTGGAATCGGACCGCGCCTGGCGACCAACATCCTCTCCGGCATCTCGGTGGAGGACCTGGTGGCCGCCCTCTCCGAGGGAGATGTCACTCGGCTTCGGGCGGTACCCGGCGTCGGCAAGAAGCTGGCCGAGCGGCTGGTGGTGGAGTTGCGCGACAAGGCGGCCGGCGCCTCGCTGTCTCCCAAGGCCGCGGCGGCGGCCCCGGCCGCGCTGGATCGGGCAGTGGACGACGTGGTGTCGGCCCTGGTGAACCTGGGCTGCAACCGCAAGGAAGCGCAGCAGGCGGCCGAGGCCGCCCGGACGGAACTGGGACCCGGCGCAGAGTTCGAGAAGCTGATCAAGACGGCTCTCCGCGGCGTGGGCGACCAGCGCACCTGACGAGCCAGCCAACATGGGCCAGACCCCGGATCGCATCACCACCCGGACGCAACTGACGGAGGATCAGCAGGTCGAGCAGACGCTTCGCCCGACCCGGTGGGACGAATATGTCGGCCAGCAGAAGGTGAAGGACAACCTCCAGGTCTTCATCCAGGGGGCACGGAGCCGGAACGAGGCTCTGGACCACGTACTCATCTCGGGCCCGCCCGGCCTCGGCAAGACGACCCTGGCCAACATCATCGCCTCAGAGCTGGGCGTGAACATCCGCTCAACCTCCGGTCCGGTGCTGGATCGGCCGAAGGATCTGGCGGCCATCCTGACAGCAACCTCCGGGAGCGGGATGTCCTGTTCGTCGACGAGATCCACCGCCTCAACCCCACGGTGGAGGAGACGCTCTACCCCGCCATGGAGGACTACAAGCTGGATCTCATCATCGGCCAGGGGCCCAGCGCGCAGACCTACAAGCTGACCCTGCCCCACTTCACCCTGATCGGGGCGACCACGCGGGCGGGCCTGCTCACCTCCCCGCTGCGCGACCGGTTCGGCGTGGTCCAGCGGCTGGACTTCTACGCCGAGGCCGACCTGCGTGCAGATCGTCAACCGCTCGGCCCGGATCCTGAACGTCGGCCTCACCGGGGACGGCGCCGTCGAGCTGGCGCGCCGCTCGCGCGGCACGCCTCGGATCGCCAACCGCCTGCTCCGCCGGGTCCGGGACTTCGCCCAGGTCGAGGGGGATGGCACGATCGACCAGCGCGTGGCCCACGACGCCCTCAACCGCCTGGACGTGGACGAGCGCGGCTTCGACGAGATGGACCGGCGGATCCTGCAGACCATCATCGAGAAGTTCTCCGGCGGCCCGGTGGGGATCGAGACCCTGGCGGTGGCCGTGGGCGAGGAGCGGGACACCATCGAGGACGTGTACGAGCCGTTCCTGATCCAGCTCGGCTTCCTGGCGCGGACTCCGCGGGGGCGGATGGCCACGCGGCTGGCCTACGCCCATTTCGGTCTGGTGCCGCCGCCGCGGACCCAAGGGGAACTGTGGACCGGCGGAAGGTAAACGGTCGCACTCTTCAGCCGCCGATGACCGGCGGACGCATCGGATAGCCGGACATGCGGCAACTGCGCAGGACATTTTTCACGACACTCCTTTGCGCCGGCCTCGCGGTCCCCGGCCTCGCGCAGGCGGAAACCGTCCGCGTCCTCCTCGCCGAGGGACGACCGGCTCTGGTTGTCGGCAGCGGTGGCCCGCTGACCCTCACCGACGCCCGCAACCGGCGCGTCCTGGCGCAGCGGAACACGGCCGGGGGATATCGGCTGGCGCCTTACCATCGGGGCGTCCTGGTGCGCGAGACCGGGCAATCGGCATCCGGTGTCGTTGCATGGACCGTGGACGGAACCGTCCTCACGCTGGATGGCCAGCCGTTCCGCGGTCGCCTGGACGTCGTGACGGTGAACGGGGCCCTGACCGCCGTCAACGTGGTGGAACTGGAGAGTTACCTTCAGGGCGTGCTGAAGGACGAGATTCCCGTCGGCTGGCCGGCCGAGGCGTCGAAGGCCATGGCGATCGCGGCTCGGACCTACGCGGTGTACCAGCGGGTCCAGAACCCCGGCGGCCTCTTCCATCTGCGCGCCACCACCGCGTCGCAGGTGTACGGGGGGGCCAGGGGTGAGGATGCGCGCACGACCTGGGCCGTGCAGGCGACCCGGGGGCAGATCCTCACCTTCGGCGGTCAGCCTCTCCCGGCGTTCTACCATTCCTGTTCGGGCGGCGCCACCGAGGACGCTACGGATGTGTTCGGCCTGGAGTACGACATCGTGCCGGGCGTCAAGGACGACTACAGCCTAGGCTGCCCGTACGCCCTGTGGATCGAGCGGTTGACGCCCCGGCAGATCGAGGGGGGCCTCGTCCGGGCCGGGTATCAGGTCGGCCGCATTCTGGCCATTCAGGACTTGATCCGGAGCCGTACGGGGCGGATCCTTCGACTCGAGGTCCGGCACACCCGGGGCGCCCTGGTCCTGGAGGGCAAGCGATTCCGTGAAGCCCTGGGGAACGAGGTCATCCGCAGCACCGACTTCGAGGTGCGCACCGACGGGAACGCCTTCACCTTCGTCGGTCGCGGCTCCGGGCACGGTGTCGGCATGAGCCAGTGGGGCGCCAAGGAGATGGCCGACCTGGCGTACCAGCACCGGGACATCCTGAAGTTCTATTACCCGCTGGCGACGATCGGCCGTTTGGCCGGACGGTAGCCGCCGCAAGGTTCGTAGTCGCTCCGGTCAGCTCCGAGGCTCGGATCGCCGTTGACTGCCGGCTCTCGGACACGCTCTCGATGCATGCTGCTCAGCCAATTCGACTACGAACTTCCGCCGGACCTGATCGCGCAGGAGCCCGCTCCCGAACGGGATGCCTCACGCCTCCTGGTCCTGGATCGCGCGTCCGGTCGGATCGAGCACCGGACGTTCGCCGACTTCCCCGAGTACCTCCGGCCCGGCGACGTCCTCGGTCGTCAACGACACCCGGGTCATGCCGGCGCGACTCTTCGGCGTGTACGACGACGGGAAGTCGGTCGAGGTCCTGCTGGTCCGGCCGGCGGGCGACCAGTGCTGGGAGGCGCATGGTCAAGCCCGCCAAGCCCGCCCGGGTGGGCCGGCGCCTGATCCTGGCCTGCGGACACCTCGAGGCCGACGGTCGTCACGCTGGGCATCCACGGCCGGCGCGTCCTGCGCCTGCCCGCGGACGCGGACCTGCGGGCGATCCTGGACTCGTACGGCGTCGTGCCGCTGCCGCCGTATATCAAACGGCGAGCCGAGAGCCGAGAGCCGAGAGCCGAGAAGCCGTCGACAGGCCCTGCTCCGACACTCGGCTCTCGGCTCGCGGCTCGCGGCTCTGATAGGAGCGCTATCAGACCGTCTACGCCCGGGAGGACGGCGCGGTGGCTGCGCCCACGGCGGGACTGCACTTCACCCCGGAGCTTCTCGACCGTATCCGCGACCTCGGGGTGCACATCGCTCCCGTGACGCTGCACGTCGGTCCCGGAACGTTCCTCCCGGTGCGCACCGAGGACATGTCCCAGCACCGGATGGAGTCCGAGCGCTACACGATCCCGGAAGCGCACCGCCGACGCGGTCAACGCGGCCAAGCGGGAGGAGCGGCGCGTGGTGGCCGTGGGGACGACCAGCGTCCGCACGCTGGAGCACGCGGCCAAGGGCCGGCGCGCGGTGCCGGTGGGATCGGGGGACGCGGACCTGTTCATCACGCCGGGATTCCGGTTCCGCGTGGTGGATGTGTTCCTCACCAATTTTCACCTGCCCCGCTCCACCCCGCTCATCCTGGTGGCGGCCTTCGCCGGGTCTGGAGGCACGCGCGGCGGGCCTACCTGGAGGCGATTGCGAACCGCTATCGCTTCTACAGTTACGGCGACGCCATGCTGATCCGCTGACGGCGTCAGCGGCGGTTGGCGTCGAATTGCCACGAGAGCTCCTATGCGTTCGAACTCCGGCTTACTTGACAACGGCTCGAGACGACGCATGCGCTTTACGCTCCTCAACACCGACTCGGCCTGCGGCGCGCGCCGCGGGCGGATCCACACGGCGCACGGCGCCGTGGAGACCCCCGTGTTCATGCCCGTGGGGACGCAGGCCACCGTGAAGACGCTGGACCCGCGGGATCTTGCACGCGGACTCGTGCGAGCTCCTCCTCTGCAACACCTACCACCTCTACCTCCGCCCGGGCCACGAGGTCGTCAAGGACGCTGGGCGGCCTGCACCGATTCATGGGGTGGGATCGGGCCATCCTGACCGACAGCGGCGGCTTCCAGGTCCTCAGCCTGGCCGCGCTGCGTCGCATCAGCGAGGAAGGCGTCACGTTCCAGTCGCACCTGGACGGCTCCCGCCACGTCCTGACGCCGGAGAAGGCGGTCGAGATCCAGCTCGCCCTCGGCGTGGACATCCTCATGGCCCTGGACGAGTGCCCGCCCCACGACGCCGATGTCGCCTATCATCAATCCTCCATGGAGCGCACGCTCCGCTGGGCGGCTCGCTGTCGCGCCGCGCACCCGGGCGACGAGCCGGCGCTCTTCGGCATCGTCCAGGGCGGCACGCACCCGGACCTGCGCGCGCGCTCGGCCGAGGAGACCCGACGGATCGGCTTCTCCGGGTACGCCCTGGGAGGCCTGGGGATCGGCGAGGGCCCGACGGCGATGTACGCGACCGTGGAGGAGACGACGGCCCTCCTGCCCGCGGACGCGCCCCGCTACCTCATGGGCGTCGGGCACGCCGCAGGACCTCCTGGAGTGCATGGCCCGCGGCGTGGACATGTTCGACTGCGTCCTGCCGACCCGCAACGCCCGGAACGGGACGCTCTTCACCAGCACGGGGCGCCTCAACATCAAGGGAGCCGCCCACGCCCGCGACGAGCGCCCGGTCGATCCCGACTGCGCCTGCTACACCTGCCGCCACTTCTCCCGGGCCTACCTGCGGCACTTGTACGTCGCAGGCGAGATTCTCGGTCTCCGCTTGAATACCATCCACAATCTGCATTACTATCTGGACCTCATGCGTCAGGCGCGCCAGGCCATCGAGGCCGGACCGGTTCGCCGCGTGGAAGGCGGCGACGCTGGCGCGCATGCACGGCGAATCCACAACCTCGCAGCACGCACAGGAGATTCGGACTCATGATTGACGTTGCCTATGCTCAGGGGGCCGGCGGGGCCGGCGGCGCCGGTGGGGGATTCTCGATGCTCGTTCCCCTCCTCTTGATGTTCGCCGTCTTCTACTTCCTGCTCATCCGTCCGCAGCAGAAGAAGCAGCGCCGCCATCAGGACATGCTGAAGAGCCTCAAGGTCGGCGACCGGGTGATGACCAGCGGCGGGATCGTCGGCACCATCGTGGAAGGCGGCGAGCACCTCGTGAAGCTGGAAATCGCCGACAAGGTCCGCGTGGAGATCGGGCGAACCTACATCGCCGGCAAGATCGTCGCCAAGGACGGCAAGGAGTCCGAGGGCGGGCTGCCCGAGAGACAATCCGCTTCGCAGGGCGGCGTGGGAGGCTTCCTGGGCAAGCTGTTCGGGAAGTAGAGTCGCCGAGCTCGAACTCCGCCTCGTTTCGTCCCCGGCCGGCAACTGGTCAGCCGGCATGTGGCGTGCGCCTCTCGGTAGACCGATCGACCCCACCACCCCGCTCTCCGGCGGGGTGGTGGGGCTTCGCTTTTCGCCGCGCTACACGCTCACAAACCAGAGCACGAAACCGCCAACCGCACCCGAGACGCCCGCCCATCCGCCACCTACGAGACCAACTTCTCGTAGAGGACGTGCCGACGATTCTTGGTGTAGGGGCGCACCTGTCCCGGCCAGCGGCCCTGGTCAACCGCCTTGGCCCAGGCATCGCTCACCAGCACCTCGGGGCTCTCGATCTCGTAGAGGGCGTTGTAGGTCGGCTCGTTCTCGACGACGATCGTCTTGCGCTCGCCGCCGACGACCAGGGTGACCTCCTGCTTCTTGAAGCGCGCCACCGCGACGACGCCGGGCACCTTCAGGAGCAGCGGCACGTGCTCCCTGTCGTAGACCTCGTTGAACAGGGCGTCCTTGTCCGGCTCCACGTCCATGGCGGCGCTGAAGATGTACCGGGTCTGGAACGGCATGGTCGTTTCTCCTTCACGGCAGGGTGTCCCGAGAATCACAACATACGCACGCGGTGAGAGATACCGTACCACAAGTCGCCCGCGATACCAACGCGGCACTTGCAAACCACGCGGCCGGGAGCGCCCGAGCGTCGAGTTTTCGTTTTGCATCATGGGGTGAACATGTTAGGCTGATTTTCCACACGGTGCCCGCAAAGGACGGGAGCATGCGCGACGATTTCGTCACGACTGAGCTGGACCCAGCACGGAACGATCCGCCTGATCGACCAGACGCGGCTCCCGGCGGAAGAGGTCTATGTGGAGTGCGGAACCGTGGAGGAGGTGGCCCGGGCGATCCGGACCATGCAGGTCCGGGGGGCGCCGGCCATCGGCGTCGCGGCGGCCATGGGGCTCGCCATGGGCGCTCGCACGATCCAGGCGTCCGCCTTTCCGGTCTTCTATGCCGCGCTGGAAGCGATGGCCGCCCAGCTCATCGCGGACGCGCCCGACGGCGGTGAATCTCGCCTGGGCCGTCCGGCGCATGCTGCAGCGTGGCGCAGAGCGCACCGCGACCTGCCGACGGCCGAGATCGCGGCGCGCCTGTGGCCGAGGCGACCGCCATGCGCGAGGAGGACATCCGCATCAACCGGGCCATCGGCGAACACGGCCAGACGCTGGTCCCGGATCCGGCCCGCATCCTCACCCACTGCAACGCCGGCGGCCTGGCCACCGCGGGGTACGGGACGGCCATCGGCGTCATCCGCGCGGCCGTCGAGGCGGGCAAGCGCATCAAGGTGTGGGTGGACGAGACGCGGCCCCTCCTGCAGGGGGCGCGCCTGACCGCCTGGGAGCTGACCCGGGCGGGCATCCCCGCCACCCTCATCACCGACAACATGGCGGGGCATTTCATGCAGCGGGGCGAGGTGGATCTCGTCGTCGTGGGGGCGGACCGGATTGCCAGGAACGGGGACACCGCCAACAAGATCGGAACCTACGGCGTCGCCGTCCTGGCCCGGGCCCACGGCATCCCGTTCTACGTGGCCGCCCCCATCTCGACGCTGGACCTCAGCCTGAACGGCGGGTCGGAGATCCCCATCGAGGAGCGCGCGCCAGAGGAGGTCACCGAGATCGGCGGCCGCCGGCTGGCGCCGGACGGCATGCGCGCAGCCAACCCCGCCTTCGATGTCACGCCGGCCAGCTACATCGACGGGATCATCACCGAACGGGGAATCGCCCGGGCTCCGTACGAAGACAGCCTCCCGCGCCTGGCGGGCGAGGCATAGCCGATGAGGCCCGGTCCGAGTGGAGAGCCGACCGCGCGACGCTACGTCACGCCCAGGGAACCGGGGTATGACTGCCCGGTGGGCCGCCTGCTATTCAGGAACGGGGGCGGGGATGCGTAGGCAGATCATCCTGGCTGTCCTGGCGATCCTCCTTGGAGGATCGGCGAACGCCGGCGAAGTGACCCCGCTTTCCGCCGACGCGGCGTTGCAGGCGGCAGTCAAGCAGACCGAGGCGGGAGATCCTGCCGGTGCAATCACCGCATTACTCGCACTGGACGGAACCCCCCTGGCCGCCGGCCTCCAGCCGCAGATCGATCTCCTCCTGGGGCTGCTCCTCGCGCACCAAGGGCGTCACGAGGAGGCCGTGCCCATCTGGAGCGGGCGGCCGCATCGTATCCACTGCTGGCCGATTACGCCCTGTTCCGTCTGGCCGAGACCCAACGCCAACTGGGACGCCGCGAACTGGCCGCCGACGCCCTGCGGCGGCTCGTGGGCCAGCACCCCCAGAGCCTGTTTCTCGAGCAGGCCAGCCGCGAGCTGGCCCGGGAGTACCTGGAGGCCGGGGATACGACACACGCCGAAGAAGCCGCCACGAAGTATCTTGCGACCTTCTCCAACGGGGCTGGACGAGCCGAGGTGCGCCTGACCCTGGGCGAGATCTTCCTCCGTTCCGGCCGCCCGGACCAGGCAGAGGACGCGTTACGTCGGATCTGGATCGAGCTTCCGGGAACGCCGCAGAGCCAGCGGGCCAAGGACCTCCTCTCAAGCCTTCCCGACGCCCCGACCCTTCACCCCCGACGAGCAATTCCAGCGGGCCACCACCCTGTACCAGCTCGGCCGGCATGCCCAGGCCCTCCAGGAACTCGCGCCCTTCGCCGCCGCGGGTTCTCCGCGAGACGGGCAGGCGCGCCTGATGCTCGGCATCAGCGCCTTCAACCTGCGCCAGTACGCCCAGGCCGCCCAGTGGCTGGAGCCGCTCAAGGAGCGTGGCCGGGTCGCAGCGGTCCGAGGCCCTCTTCTGGCTGGGGCGAAGCGCCGGGCGCGCGGGCGACGCGGCGAGGTTTGCCGAATACCTGACCCTGGTGGCGGATGCCGCCCCGCCGACGCGCCGGAGCGAAGAGGCACTCTACCTCCTCGCCCAGGCGGCCGCGGACGACGCAGACCCGGCCCGGAGCCGAACCTACCTGACCCGCCTACTCCAGGAATACCCCAAGGGCACCTGGACGGACGTCGCCCTCTGGCTTCAGGGGTGGCTCGCCTACAAGCAGCGCGAATTCCCGGTGGCCGTCGCCTCCTGGGGGCGACTCCTCGCCGAGGAGCCCGGATCGCGCTGGCGCGTTCCCGCGCTCTACTGGCGGGGCCGCGCCTTCGAGGCGCTGAAGCAGACCGCCGAGGCCACCCAGGCGTATCGCACGCTGCTGGACACGGCCCCGGACCAGCCGTACTACCGCCTCCGGGCGAGCGAGCGGTTGACGCCCCTGACCAAGAAAGCTGCCCCCAAACCCGCTCCGCTGGCATCGCGACCCACGCAGCCGGTGCGCGGCGAACGGGCTCCACGCCCAGAAGGCGCGGGCGCTGCGCGGCCTCGGCCTCGCCGACGAGGCGGTCGAGGAATGGAGCGAGCAGGTGCGGAGCCGGCCCGAAGAGCGGGTCGGGCTGGCCGAGGCCTGCGACGCCTTCCTCGATCTCGGGCGCTACGACAAGGCCGTCTGGGTCGGCGGGCGCGTCCTTCGGCCGCTGTTTGCCCAAGAGAGCGGCAAGCTGCCGATCCCCGGATTCTGGCAGTGCGTCTATCCGCCGGGCTACCTCGACCTGGTCGGACCGTACGCCGCGCAGCGCGGCCTCGACCCCTACCTGGTGCTCGGTTTGATCCGGGAAGAGAGCGCCTTCGCCCCGCGCGCCGTCTCCCGGACCGGCGCGCGCGGGCTGATGCAGCTCATGCCCCAGACCGCCGACCTGACCGCGCGCGAGAACAAGCTGCCGCCCGTTGCCCCGGCCGCGCTGGAGACGCCGGAGGTCAACATCCGGATCGGCGTGCATCATCTGGCCGATCTGTTCAGGGAATTCGGCGGAAACCTCAGCCTGACCCTGGCGTCGTACAACGCGGGGAAGCAGCCGGTGCAGCGCTGGGTCCAGCGTTTCGGTGTTGCGGACGAGGTGGAGTTCGTGGAGGATATCCCTTACGCCGAGACCCGCGGGTACGTGAAGCGGGTCCTGGGAAGCTACGAGCGGTACCGGACGCTGTACGCGCCGCAAGCCAACCGAGAACCGAGAGCCGAGACCCGAGAAGAAGCGGGCCGGGGGGCGATAGGAGCGTCGCGCCGTTCTCTGCGGGATCGAGCGCTCCCGGAGGAGAGACAGGGTGATCGAAACGCGGATGCCGAAGGCGCTGACCATTGCCGGTTCGGATTCCGGCGGGGGCGCCGGGATCCAGGCCGACCTGAAGACGTTCTACCGCCTTTCGGGTGTTCGGCCTGTCCGTCATCACGGGCCTCACGGCACAGAACACGCGCGGCGTCCACGGCGTCGAGCTCCCCACCACCGACTTCATCGCGGCCCAGCTCCGTGCCGTCCTGGAGGACATCGGTGCGGACGCGGTAAAGACGGGGATGCTGGCCACCGGGGACATCATCCGCACCGTGGCCGGTGCGGTGCGCGAGTTCCGACTCGCCAACCTCGTGGTGGACCCCGTCATGATCGCCGCCAGCGGCGATGCCCTGATGCAGCACGAGGCCGCGCCGGTCATGCGTGAGCACCTGTTCCCCCTGGCGACCGTCGTGACGCCGAACCTCGACGAAGCCACCGTTCTGTGCGAGCGGAAGATCCGGACGCTCGAAGAGATGCAGGAGGCGGCCCGGGCCATTCACGCCATGGGGCCGCGCTACGTCTTGATCAAGGGCGGCCACCTGCCCGGCGACCGGGTCGTGGATCTGCTCTTCGATGGCCGGGAGTTCGTGCGCCGGGAGGGTGTCCGCATCCCGGGGGAGTTCCACGGCACGGGCTGCACGCTGTCCTCCGCCATCGCCTCCGGCCTGGCCCGGGGCCTCGAGGTGCGCGAGGCCGTGGCGGCAGCCCAGGCCTACATCGCGCTCGCCATCCAGGCGGCCCCGGCCGTCGGACACGGTCGGCGTCCCCTGAACCATTTCCCTGAAGGCTTCGTGCCCCCGGAGGCCCGGCGATGAGAACCGTCCCCGCCTGCCTCACCTGCGTGCTGGGGGATGTGTACGCCGCGGCGCAGCGGGTCACGGCGGATCCTTCCGTTCAGCTCGCGGTGGCCAAGGACTGCCTGGCCTTCCTGGCGGACACCTTCGGCCACCAGCGGGTGCCGTCGTACTACATCACCGAGGTGCACCGGATCCTCAAGCGCGACACGGGCGTCGCCATGCCCTTCGCCGAGAGTCGGAGCCAGCTCAATCAGGTGGCCATGCAGCTCGCCGAGAGCATCCAGACGGAGGCGGAGACGCTGGACGGCCTGGCCCGCTTCCGCTTCCTGGCGCTCTGGGCTCTGGCGGGCAACAGCCTGGACTCGCGCACGGTGGGCATCGGGTACAGCTTCGAACCGGCGCAGATGCTCCAGCACTTGCAGTCGTACGTGGACCGCGGGATGGCGAAAGACCAGGTGGACCGCCTGTACGAGCGGGTGCTGGCCAAGACGCCCGTCCTGTACATCCACGACAACGTCGGCGAGATCGCGCTGGACCGGCTCTTCATCCAGGAGATTCGCCGCCACGGCTGCCATGTCACCTCGGCGCTCCGCGGCGGACCGATCACCTCCGACGCCACCATGGAGGACGGCCGGACGGTCGGCCTGGACCGCGCCGTGGATCGGCTGATCCAGGCAGGCCCGGACACGCTGGGCATCTCCTGGGAAGAGGCCTCTCCCGACCTGCGGGACGCCATGCAGGCCGCCCGTCTCATCATCGCCAAGGGGCAGGCGAACTACTACGTCTTCTCCGAGCATCGCGCCGCGCTGGCCGCAGAGATCTTCTGTCTGTTCACCATCAAATGCCAGCCGGTGGCGGAGGTGGTCGGCGTGCAGCCGAAGCAGGCCGTGGGGATCTTCCTGTAGGATGCAACGCGGGGTGCGGGCCATGGAACGGGGGAATGGCGAGATGAGCCTGAACGGGAAACGCATCCTCCTCGGTGTCACCGGCAGCATCGCGGCGTACAAGGCGGTGGAGTTGCTCCGTCTGCTCACGAAGCGCGGGGCGGAGGTGCAGGTGGTCATGACCGAGGCCGCGACGAAGTTCGTCGCACCCCTCACCTTCGAGACCCTGACGCGGCAGCCGGTGCTCCTCGACATGTGGTCGCTCGCCTACAGCCACCGCATCGGGCACATCGAGGCCACCCAGCGCGCGGACGTCCTCGTCGTGGCGCCCGCCACCGCCCGCACCATCGCGCGGCTGGCCCTCGGCCTGGCCGACGACTTCCTGAGCTGCATCTATCTGGCCAGCCGCTGCCCGGTCCTGGTTGCTCCCGCCATGGACTGCGACATGTTCGACCATCCCGCGCTGCAGGAGAACCTGAAGCGCCTCCGTGAGCGCGGAGTGCACCTCGTCGAGCCGGACATGGGTCCCCTGGCGTCGGGCCTGGTCGGACGCGGCCGCCTCGCGGAGTTGTCCGAGATCGTGGCTGCCGTCGAGCGGATCCTGGCCCCACGGCAGGACCTCGCGGGACGGGTGTTCTTGGTGACCGCCGGACCCACCCGCGAGCCCTTGGACCCGGTGCGCTTCCTGTCGAATCGCTCGTCCGGCAAGATGGGGTACGCGATCGCCGAGGCCGCTGCCGCCCGCGGCGCTCGCGTGATCCTGGTGAGCGGGCCCACCGCTCTGCCGGCGCCCCCCGGCGCGGATGTCATCCAGGTAGAGACGGCCCAGGAGATGCGTGACGCCGTCCTGGCCAAGCTGGAGGTGGCTCAGGTGGTGATCAAGGCCGCCGCGGTCGCCGATTTCCGGCCGACGCGGCAAGCGGATCGGAAACTCAAGAAGGACCAGGCCATCCCTGAAATCCTGCTGGAGCCGACGCCGGACATCCTGGCCGAGGTCGGCACGCGCAAGGGAAGCCGCATCCTCGTCGGTTTCGCGGCCGAGACCGAGGACCTGGTGGCCAACGCCCAGAAAAAACTCCAGCGGAAGAATCTGGACCTGATGGTCGCCAACGACGTCCGGCAGCCGGGAGCGGGCTTTGACGTGGACACGAACCTGGTGAAGATCCTGGACCCCACCGGCGGCGTCGAGGAGCTGCCGCTTCTCCCGAAGCGCGAGGTCGCCGATCGGATCCTCGATCGGATCGTGGGCCTGTTGAAGACGTAGGTCAGCCGCCCTGCCCGGACGCCAGAAAGACGTGGAGCACGTATGGACAAGGATCCCCGGCAAACACTGCGCGAAATCGTCGGACAGGTGCGCGGCCATCTCGCCCTGCAAAAGCAGCTAGGTTTGGAGCACACCGACCTCCGCTGGCCGGAGCCCGCGGCCCCGGTCCCGGTGGCCCGTCCCACCCTGGAGCAGGTCCGGGAAGAGCTGGGCGAGTGTACGCGCTGCAAGCTGCACACCGGGCGCACCCAGATCGTCTTCGGGGTCGGGAATCCCGCGGCCCGCCTGGTCTTCGTGGGCGAGGCGCCTGGCGCCGACGAGGACGCCCAGGGCGAGCCCTTCGTCGGCCGTGCGGGGCAACTCCTCACCAAGATCATCGAGGCCATGGGCCTCCGGCGGGAGGACGTGTACATCTGCAATATCATCAAGTGCCGGCCGCCCAGCAACCGCACGCCCGAGGCGGACGAGATCGTGGCCTGCCAGCCGTTCCTGCTGCAGCAGCTCCAGGCCATCGGGCCCAAGTTCATCTGCGCCCTGGGCGGCCCCGCCACACAGACGCTCCTCCAGACCAAGGAGCCGATCTCGCGCCTGCGCGGCAGGTTCCACGACTTCCACGGGATCCCGCTCTTGCCCACGTTCCACCCGGCGTTCCTGCTGCGGAATCCCAGCGAAAAGAAGACGGTCTGGGAGGACATGAAGCTCCTCCTGCGCCACCTGCAGGCCTGAACCGATTGCGCCCAATAGACCGCACGCGCCCATGACCTCCACGCTACCCGCCTTCGTTGATGTGGTATTTCCCGCCTCGGTGGAGTCGGTCCTCACGTACCGGGTCCCGGAGGCCTGGCGCGGCCTGGCGACGCCCGGGAAGCGCGTCGCGGCGCCGCTGGGGCGGCGCACCGTCACCGGGTATCTCGTGGAGACGCGCGACCGCGCCCCGGTGACGGACACCAAGGAGCTGTGCGAGATCCTGGACGCGGAGCCGCTCCTGGACGCGCATCTTCTTGCGCTCACGCGCTGGGTCGCCGACTACTACATGTGTCCATGGGGCGAGGTGATCCGCACCGCCCTCCCGCCCGGCATCGACACCCTCGTCCGACGCGTCGTGCGTCTGACGAGCGCGGGGCAGGGAGCCCTGGAAGGCAATAGCATCCTGCGCCCGGGTGAGCGGGACCTCCTTGCCTTGGTGGGTACTCGGGTCAGCGTCCCGATGGCCACGCTGACGCGGCGCTGGACCAACGCGCCGGCCCAGGTCCATGCCCTCGCCCGGCGAGGTCTGCTGGCGGTAGCCGCCGACCTTCGGCCCGCCCGTGTCCGGCCGCTCTCCGTCGCGTAGTGCGTCTTGGCCCCCGGCGTGGACCCCGACGCCGCCCCGCTGCCGTCGCGCGCCGTGAAGCAGCGCGCCATCCTGCGATCCCTGGCCGCGGCGCCGGACGGCTTGCCGCGAGCAGAGGCCGGCGCGGGAAATCCCGCCGCCCTCGCCGCACTGATCCGGGGCGGCCTGGTCCGGGTCCGCGACGTCGAGGTGACACGGGACCCCCTCGCCGCCACGACCGAGCCGCGCGACGCCCCGAAGCAACTCGCGCCCGCCCAGTCCGAGGCGCTCCAGGTCATCCGGCAAGCGCTTGCCGGTCGTCGCTTCGCCCCGATCCTGCTCCACGGCGTGACCGGCTCCGGTAAGACCGAGGTGTACCTGCAGGCCATCGAGACCGCTCTGGCGCAGGGGCAGCAGGCGCTGGTGCTGGTCCCCGAGATTTCGCTGACGCCGCTCGCCGTGCAGCGCTTCGTGGCGCGGTTCGGCGGTCGGGTGGCGGTCCTGCACAGCGGCCTCCGGGGCGGGGAACGGTTCGATGCCTGGCGCCGCATCAAGGGCGGCGGGGCGGACATCGTGGTGGGGGCACGCTCCGCCGTCTTTGCTCCCCTGCCCCGCCTGGGCATCCTGGTCGTGGACGAGGAGCACGATCCCTCGTACAAGCAGGACGAGGTCCCACGGTACCACGGCCGGGACGTGGCCATCATGCGAGCGAAGGCGCTGGGCGCGCCGGTGATCCTCGGGTCGGCCACCCCGTCCCTGGAGAGCTTCGAGCGGGCGCAGGCCGGGCGCTATGCGCTGGTGCGGCTGCCGGAGCGGATCGAGGCCCGACCGCTTCCCCGGGTCGAGATCGTGGATCTTCGCCGGGTGGACGGGGGCGAACGCCTCCTCTCCCCGCCGCTCTGCGACGCCATCGCGGAGCGGCTCGCCCGCGGCGAGCAGTCGCTGCTCTTTCTCAACCGGCGGGGCTTCTCGACGCTGCTCCTCTGTGAGGAGTGCGGCGCGACGCTGGATTGCCCCCGCTGCAGCATCTCGCTCACCTATCACGCCGCCCGCGGTCGGCTGCGCTGCCACACCTGCGACTTCGAGCGGCGGCCGCCGGCGCAGTGCCCGGAGTGCCACGGGCACCCGGCTGCGCTACCTGGGCTTCGGGACCCAGCAGCTCGAGGCCGCCGTGCGGGAGCGGTTCCCCAAGGCGCGCGTCGACCGCATGGATCGAGACACGACCGGGAACTGGCGCGCCGCCGAGCGGATTCTCCAGCGCCTGACGCAGGGCGAGATCGACATCCTGGTCGGGACCCAGATGATCGGCAAGGGTCACGACGTCCCCAACGTCACGCTGGTCGGTGTCGTCTCCGCCGACATGGCGCTCCACCTGCCGGACTTCCGCGCGGGGGAACGCGCCTTCGCCCTCTTTACCCAGGTGGTGGGCCGCGCCGGACGCGGCGACCGGCCGGGCCTGGCGCTGATCCAGACCTTCAACCCGGACCACTACATCCTGCGCGCCGTGCAAGCGCAGGACTACGCCACGCTGTGGGAGGCCGAGAGCCCCCTGCGCCGCGAGCAGGGCCTCCCGCCCTTTTCCCGCGCCGTCCTGGCGATGCTGAGCAGCCCGCAGGAGAAGGCGGCCGAAGCGGCCGCCGACGGAGCTGGCCCGGCTCTTCCGCGAGGTCGGGATGCGCGCCGATGCCGTGAGCGGGCCCGCGCCCGCCCCGCTCTACCGCGTGCGCTCTCGCTACCGCTGGCACCTCCTGGTATGCGGGCAGGATCAGCGAAAGCTTCACACCCGCGTCCACGAGGCGGCGCGCCGCCTGCGCGCCTCCCCGCTCTCCCGCGGCGTCCGGCTGGACCTGGACGTGGACCCGGCGTCGGTGTGCTAGCCCAGAGTATTCACGAAGGATTCGTGAATACTCTGGACGAATGACCGAGGATCACGGAATGAGTCTCCATGAGAAAGGGGCCGACTTGGCGCGGCCGCACGCCCTGCTCGCCAAGCTCCAGCGCGACTTCCTGCGCCTTGCGCCGGACGCCCTGGGACGCGCACCTCGCCTTCGACTTCTTCGCCACCGCCGCCCACTTGCCGAGCTGGATCGAGGTGGCCGGCGGGCCGAACGCCTGCCAGCTTCCGCCCACCCCCCTGCTGAAGGCGGTCTGGCAGATCGTCGATGGAGAGGCGCCGCTGGTGCCGGCAGGGGCGATCCCCGCCGAGCGACACCTGGTGGTCGAGCTCGACGGCTGGCCCGCCCGCACGCTGGGCGCGACGGTCAGAGCCGTGGACCTCGCCAGCCAGGTGCTGATCTACTGGGAAACGATCGAGTTCTTCGCGAACAACCCGGAGGAAGCTTCCGAGTAGCGGTGCAAGTCTGACGGAACCGCCGCCATCGCAGCCGCGGATCGGCTATTACCCCCCACACAGCGCAGGTCGACAGGGAGGCGCACGTGCCCGCACTGGTTCCCACCCGAGTCCTCGACTTCACCATCCGTCTTGCCACCGCGCAGGATGTCCCGCTGATCTTGCGGTTCATCAAGGGACTGGCCGAGTACGAGAAGCTCACCCATGAGGTGACCGCCACCGAGGAGTTGTTGCGCGAGACGCTGTTTGGATCTCGCCAGGTCGCCGAGGTCATCATCGGGGAATACCGCGGCGAAGCCGGTGGGCTTCGCCCTCTTCTTCCACAACTATTCGACCTTCCTCGGCCGGCCGGGAATCTACCTGGAGGACCTCTTCGTCAAGCCAGAGATGCGGGGTCGCGGGTTTGGCAGAGTCCTGCTCGCCTACCTGGCCAAGCTGGCCCACGAACGGAAATGCGGCCGGGTCGAGTGGTCCGTGCTCGACTGGAATGACCCGTCCATCCAATTCTACCGGAAGCTCGGGGCCACGGCCATGGACGAGTGGACGATGTACCGGCTGACCGGCGACGGCCCTGACCAACCTGGCAGCGGAGTTCTGAGCGTGACGCCAGAGGCGCCGGACAGCGGTCAACCCCGGGTCGCTCTTGTGACGGGTGCGACGGGCGCCATCGGCAAGGCGATCGCGCGACAGATTGCCGCGCACCCGGGCTTTGAGGTGGTGCTCGCCTGCCGGGACCAAGCCAAGGCGGAACGGGCCGTCAGAGAGATCGTCACCGCCACGGGAAATTCCAAGGTCCGATACGAGCTGGTGGACGTGTCGCGCGGCGCGGCGGTCACCTCCCTGGCCGCTCGCTGGCAGGGACCTCTTCACGTCCTGGTGAACAACGCCGCCGTGACCCCGCGGCGGCGGCAGGAGACCCGTGACGGCATCGAGTTGCAATTCGCCACCAACGTCCTGGGCTATTTCTGGATGGTGCAGGCCTTCACGGAACACCTACAGCGATCGGCGCCTTCCCGCGTGGTCAACGTCGCCAGCTACTGGGCGGGCGATCTCGATCTCGGAGACCTGGAATTCCGACGGCGCCCGTATAACAACAACGACGCCTATCGCCAGTCAAAGCAGGCCGACCGCATGCTGACAGCCGCGTTCGCCGAGCGGCTGAAACCATTCGGCGTCACCGTCAACGCCTGCCATCCCGGAGACGTCCGGTCCGTACTCAGCGGCAACCTGGGCTTCGGGGGCGCCCAGACACCGGACGAGGGTGCGAAGACACCCGTGTGGCTGGCGCTGGAATCTGCCGGAGGAAAGCAGAGCGGACAATACTTCGAGCACGGGAACGCGGTGCACTGCCCCTTCGGCGCACATCACGTTTCGGTGGAGGCCCTCTACGAAGCGTGCCGCCAATACTCGCCGATGCCCCCGGATCCCACGAAGGACCGGCGCGGCGGCCACCCATGACCGACACCCCGATTCTCTCCACATCCGATGCGTCGAGCACCCCGCCGGGCGGGCGCCGCGCCGCCCTACTTAAAACCGTCGGGTATTACGCGGCCTTCATCGCCCTGGGCATGGCCTCGGCCTCGCTGGGGCCCACGCTCCCGGCGCTCGCGGAGAACACCCGTAGCAGCCTCTCCCAGATCAGCGGCCTGTTCGTGGCGCGTTCCCATG
>CAVOIV010000017.1:0-144399 GCA_963695995.1 uncultured Methylomirabilota bacterium | reverse complement strand
CCATCTCCACCGGTCCCTGGTTCACGACCACGACCTGGCCCCCGGCGTACTCGGGAAGCGATGCCGCCGGATAGACGGTCAGCGACGACCCGATCACGAAGAAGAGGTCGGCCCGCCCGGCGACGTTCGATGCCTCGCCCATGCCCTGCACCGCCTCGCCGAAAAAGACGATATCCGGCTTGACGATGCCGCCGCAGGAATCGCAGCGGGCGATCTCTTCGCTGAGGACCTTCGCCTTGAGTTCTTCGTACGCGTACGCCCTGCCGCATTTCCGGCAGTGGCCGTGTCGGACGCTGCCGTGGACCTCGATGACGCGCTTGCTGCCCGCCTTCTGGTGAAGCCCGTCGATGTTCTGCGTGATCACGGCGTCCAGCTTGCCGCCTTCTTCCATCGCCGCCAGAAACCGGTGGGTGAATGTGGGCTGGACCCGCTCCACGAGCTGGACGAAGTCCCGCGCAAAGGCAAAGAAATAACTCGGATCGCGGTCGAAGTAGTTGATGTCGAAGGTCTTCTCCGGGTCGTACTGCCTGGTGACGTAGAGGCCCCGCGGTCCACGGAAGTCGGGAATCCCCGCCGTCGTCGAGATCCCTGCCCCCGTCAGGACGGCGATCCGCCCGGCCTGCCGGATGAGACCTGCCACGGCTTCGTCATCCGCCTTCACCGGCCTTCCTCCTCTCGTTCCCTGCCCCCTGCGCGAATATACCACAGAGAACGCGGCGCCTTCATTCGCTTGTCCTGTGCGTCACCCTTCGACCCAATCCGCTTGCCCGTCCCTGACTACCGACCTACAATCAACCAAGATCTTATGAAAAGGATGCAAATGCCGAAGACAGCGCAACAAGAACGGCTGCGCGTCGCGATTCGAGGCGCGGTACAGGGGGTCGGATTTCGTCCCTTTGTCTATCGTCTGGCCACCGAAATGGGCATGCCGGGCTGGGTGTCCAATTCGCCGCAGGGGGTCTTTCTGGAAGTCGAAGGCGCGCCCGACGCCCTGCGCAGCTTCCTGCTGCGCCTGGAACGGGAGCGACCTCCTCGATCGTCGATCCAGAGCCTGGAGCCTTCGTTTCTCTCCCCGATCGGTTTCCATACCTTCGAGATTCGGCCGAGTGATCACACCGGCGAGCGGACGGCCCTCGTGCTCCCGGATATCGCCACCTGCGCCGACTGCCTTCGGGAGATCTATGATCCTGCGGATCGCCGCTACCGCTACCCCTTTACGAACTGCACGAACTGCGGGCCGCGCTTCTCGATCATCCAGGCCCTCCCCTACGACCGGCCCAACACCACCATGGCCGGGTTCGCGATGTGCGACACCTGCCGGAGAGAATACGAGAACCCGAGTGACCGCCGGTTCCACGCCCAGCCGAATGCCTGCCCCGCCTGCGGCCCGCATCTCGAACTGTGGGGCCCTGCCGGTGATGTGCTCTCCGCGCACCACCCGGCCCTGCGCGATGCGGTTGAGGCCATTCGCCGCGGCCAGATCGTCGCTGTCAAGGGTCTCGGCGGTTTTCACCTCATGGTGGACGCGGACTAACGAAGAGGCGGTCAGTCGGCTTCGAGAACGAAAACATCGTGAGGATAAACCACTCGCAATAATGGCACCTTATCTCGATTTAATTAAAGCATATTGTGAGGTGTCACCGCTGGAGGAGCGGCTGCTCTCCTCGCCGGAATCCCCGATCGTCCTCCTGCGGCGGCGCGGTGATCTCCGCGAATGGATTCGCCCCATCGCCCCGTCCGTGGCGCCCGGGAATCCCGATCTGGGAGTCATGCTGCCCTACACCCCGCTCCATCATGTTCTCGTACGGGAACTGGGCACGCCGGTCGTCGCCACGAGCGGAAACCTCTCCGATGAGCCGATCTGCACCGACGAGCGCGATGCCGCTGACTCGTCTCCGGGGAATCGCCGACCTCTTCCTGGTCCACGACCGGCCCATTGCTCGGCACGTGGACGACTCGGTCGCCCGGGTGCTCCTGGGACGCGAATTGGTCCTGCGACGCGCGCGCGGCTACGCCCCCCTTCCGATCCAGGTCGGGCGCCCCCTCCCGCCCCTGCTGGCGGTGGGCGCGCATCTCAAGAACGCGATAGCCGTCTCGGCCCACACCCAGGTCTTCGTCAGCCAGCACATCGGCGACCTGGAGACCCCCCAGGCCTTCGAGGCCTTTCGCCGCGTCATCGACGACCTCCTCCGGCTGTACGATCTGAAGCCACAGGCGGTGGTGTGCGACGCCCACCCCGACTACCTCTCCACCCATCATGCCGCCGGCCACCGGCCTCCCGCTCGTTCATGTCCAGCACCACTACGCCCACGTCCTCTCCTGCATGGCGGAGAACGAGCTCGAGAGTCCGGTCCTGGGCGTGTCCTGGGACGGCACCGGGTACGGCCTCGACCACACCATCTGGGGAGGAGAGTTCCTGCGGGTCACGGAGTCCGGCTTCCAGCGCGTCGCCCATCTGCGGACCTTCCGCCTCCCCGGCGGCGAGCAGGCCGTCAAGGAGCCCCGCCGAGCCGCCATCGGCCTGCTCTACGAGATGGAGGGTGACCGGTTCGCTGCCCGAGAGGAGCTTGCGCCCGTACGGTCGTTCGCACGCGAGAGCGGCGGCTTCTCACGCAGGCGCTGGCCAATCGCATCAACGCCCCGCTGACCTCCAGCGTCGGCCGGCTCTTCGACGCGGTGGCGGCGCTGCTCGGGCTCCGGCTCACTACGCGGTTCGAGGGACAGGCGGCCATGGAGCTCGAGTGGGCCATCCGGGGCGTCACGACGGATGCATCGTACCCCTTCCAGATAGCAGCCCAAGCAGGGTATCCTGATCGCGGATTGGGAGCCGCTCATCCAGGCGCTCCTGGCGGACCTCGCAGGCGGTGCCGCGCTCGGCGCCATAGCTGCCACGCTTCCACAACACCCTGGCGGAGATGATCGTCGCGATCGCAGAGCGGGTTGGCATACAGACCATCGCCTTGAGCGGTGGCTGTTTCCAGAACCGGTATCTCACCGAGCGGACGGTGCGTCGCCTGGCCGCGGCTGGGTTTTCGCCGCACTGGCACCAGCGGGTTCCCCCCAACGACGGCGGGATCGCGCTGGGGCAGGTCCTGGCGGCCGCCCGGGCAAAGGAGTAATCGCCATGTGTCTGGCGGTTC
Source organism: uncultured Methylomirabilota bacterium (assembly GCA_963695995.1). Classification (GTDB taxonomy): domain Bacteria; phylum Methylomirabilota; class Methylomirabilia; order Methylomirabilales; family 2-02-FULL-66-22; genus 2-02-FULL-66-22. Next base: position 141,259 of record CAVOIV010000017.1, on the reverse strand, counting down.
CCGGAAAGGTCGTCAGCATCAGCGGAGAGGACCCGCTGCAGCGCACCGGCAAGGTGAGCTTCGGCGGCATCATCAAGGACGTGAATCTGGTGTGCCTCCCCGAGGCGCAGGTCGGCGACTACGTCATCGTCCACGTGGGCTTCGCGATCAGCCGGCTCGACGAGGACGAGGCAAACGAGGTCTTCATGTACCTGAAGCAGATCGATGAGGCGAACTGCGCCGCGGAGCGGGCCGAATGAAGTTCGTCGACGAATACCGCGACGCGGAGGTCGCCCAGGGCTACGCCCGCGCCATCGCCCGGCAGGTCACCCGCCCCTGGACGATCATGGAGATCTGCGGCGGCCAGACCCACGCCATCGTGAAGTTCGGCGTGGACGACCTGCTGCCCAAGACCCTCACGCTGGTCCACGGCCCGGGCTGCCCGGTCTGCGTCACGCCGATCGAGCTGATCGACAAGGCCATCGAGATCGCCTCGCGGCCCGGAGGTCATCTTCTGCTCCTTCGGCGACATGCTGCGCGTGCCCGGCACGACACACGACCTGCTCACCGTCAAGGCCCGGGCGGTGACGTGCGCATCGTCTACTCGCCGCTGGACGCGGTCGCGCATCGCCAAGGAGCATCCGGACAAGCAGGTCGTGTTCTTCGCCGTCGGGTTTCGAGACCACCGCGCCGGCCAACGCCATGGCCGTGTCTCAGGCGCGGCGCGAGGGGCTCACCAACTTCTCCATGCTCGTCTCGCACGTCCTCGTGCCGCCGGCCATGGAGGCGATCCTGTCCTCGCCCGCAGAACCGCGTGCAGGGCTTCCTGGCGGCCGGGCACGTCTGCACCGTGATGGGCTACGCGGAGTACGAGCCGATCGCCGCCAAGTACCGCGTCCCCATCGTGGTCACCGGCTTCGAGCCGCTGGACATCCTGCAGGGCATCGCCATGTGCGTCGCGCAGCTGGAAGCCGGCCGCGCCGAGGTGGAGAACCAGTACGCCCGCTCCGTCCGCCGCGAGGGGAATCAGCCCGCCCAGCAACTGATCCGCGAGGTCTTCCAGGTCGTGCGCGCGCAAGTGGCGCGGCGTGGGCGAGATCCCGCAGAGCGGCCTGGGTCTGCAGCGAGGCGTATGCGGACTTCGACGCCGAGCGCCGGTTCGGCGTGGCCGCCTCGGGCTCGGACGAGCACGTCGGAATGCCTGAGCGGCCTGGTCCTCCAGGGCGTGCTGAAGCCGCACGAGTGTCCGGCCTTCGGCACCCGCTGCACGCCCGAGCGTCCGCTGGGCGCCCCCATGGTCTCCTCGGAAGGGCGCCTGCGCCGCCTACTACCGCTACCGGCGGATGCGACGACGCCGACGCCCCCACCGTGGAGCCACGATCGTGACGGAACCCGTGGACTTCTCCGCCAGTTGCCCGATCCCCACGGCGACTACGCCCGTATCCTGCTCGCCCACGGCGGCGGCGGCCGGCTGATGCACCAGCTGATCGAGCAGATCTTCGTCCCGGCCTTCCGGAACCCGCTCCTGGACGTCCGGCACGACAGCGCGGTGTTCGACGATGGGCGGGGCCGACTGGCCTTCACCACCGACTCCTACGTGGTCCGGCCGCTCTTCTTCCCCGGCGGCGACATCGGCACCCTGGCGGTCAACGGCACGGTCAACGACCTGGCCATGTGCGGGGCGCGGCCGCTCTACCTCAGCGCCGGCTTCATCCTGGAGGAGGGGCTTCCCGTGGAGACGCTCCGGCGGATCGTGGCGTCCATGCGGCGCGCCGCGGACGCCGCCGGCGTCCAGATCGTGACCGGCGACACCAAGGTCGTGGATCGGGGCAAGGGCGACGGGATCTTCATCACCACGGCGGGCGTCGGACGTGATCGAGCACTCGCCTGACCATCGCGCCGACCAGCGTCCGGCCCGGCGACGCCATCCTCCTGAGCGGCGACGTCGGCCGGCACGGCATGGCCATCATGGCGGTGCGCGAGGGCCTGGAATTCGAGACCACCATCGAAAGCGACTGCGCCCCGCTCGCCGGCCTGGTCGCCGACCTGCTCGCGGCGGGGATCGAGATCCATTGCCTGCGCGACCTGACGCGCGGCGGCCTGGCCAGCGCCCTGATCGAGATCGCCGAGGCGGCGCAGGTGCAGATCCACATCCGCGAGGCCGCCGTCCCCGTTGGCGAGGAAGTGCGCGGGGCCTGCGAGATCCTGGGGTTCGATCCCCTCTACGTCGCCAACGAGGGCCGCTTCGTCTGCTTTCGTCGCCGGCGACCGAGGCGGAACGCGCCCTCCGCATCCTGCGGGCGCACCCGCTCGGGAAGGACGCCGCGATCATCGGCGTCGTGGCGGAAAAGCCCGCCGGTCTCGTCACCATCGAGAGCCGGATCGGCGCCACCCGCATCGTGGACATGCTGAGCGGCGAGCAGCTCCCGCGGATCTGCTAGACCCGGGCGATTCGGCAATAGCCACTCGACATTCAGGAGATCTGCCATCTTTGAAGCTCAACCGCCTGATTGCCTGATCGCCGTCCCTACCGGTTCCGCTCGTACAGAATCCGCAGGCCGGTCAGCGTGAGCCAGGGGTCGAGGTGGTCGACCAGGCGGGACCCGGCCAGCAGCAGGCCGGCCAGGCCGCCGGTGGCGATCACCTTCGGCTTCCCCTCCAACTCCTCGCGCATCCGCGCGACGAGGCCTTCCACCAGGCTCAGGTAGCCGAAGTAGAGCCCCGACTGCATGCTGTGCACGGTGTTCCGGCCGATCACCGACTTGGGCCGCGAGATCTCCACCCGCGGAAGCTTGGCGGCGCGCTGGAACAACGCCTCCGCGGAGATGCCGATCCCGGGGCAGATCGCGCCGCCGAGGTACTCGCCCCGGGCGGAGATGGCGTCGAAGGTCGTGGCCGTGCCGAAGTCCACCACGATGCACGGGCCCCCGTACAGCTCGAACGCCGCCACGGCGTTCACGATCCGGTCCGCCCCGACCTCGCGCGGCGCCTCGTAGAGGATCGGCATCCCGCTCTTCAGGCCGGGGCCGACCACCATCGCCTCCACGCCGAAGAACTGCCGGCTCATCTCCTCCAGCGGTCCCTGGACCGTCGGAACCACGGTGGACAGGATCACGGCGTTGATGGCGCGAAAGTCCAGGCCGGCGAAGTCGAAGAGGCTCTTGATGAAGATCCCGTACTCGTCGCTCGTTCCGGCGCGGCGCGTGGAAAGCCGCCAGTGCGCCTTGAGCTCCGTGCCGTCGAAGACACCGACCACCGTGTTCGTGTTGCCGACGTCGAGGGCTAGTAGCATGGCAGCTCCTGCGGGAGACAGCAGTCAGCGTCAGCGACCCAGAACCGGAACGCATGGCGGTCGAGCCGGAACGTGCGACGATGGAGCGCTCAGTAGGTTGCGAAAACTCTCCCGACCAGGCCGCTCAAAACGGTCCAGATGCAAGGCGGCAAGCGACGCCGAGTGAGGCGTACTCAGTACGCCGCAGCGATGCCGAGCGTGCCAACGCAGCAGATGGGCCGTTTTCAGCGGCCTGTACCGGATGGAGACATCGTCGGCGAGGACCCGACGAACGGCGCCGGTCTCGTCCCGCACGAGCAGGGCCCCATCCGTGTCCAGGTCCAGGGCGATCCCCTGCCACCGCTGGTCATCCGCCAGGACGGTGACCGGACGTCCCAGCGTCGCGGTTCGACGGCGCGCCTGCTGGAGGATCGACGCCGTCCCCTCGTGGCAGAAGACCTCATACCACCGATCCATGGCGTTGTACAGCGCGGCGGCCACCTCTCCCCGATCCACCGGGCGGCCGGCCGCCAGTTCGATCGAGGTTGCCGTCATCCGTGACCTCCGCAGGAAAATCCTCGCGCGGTGCATGGACGTTGATCCCGATCCCGACCACGACCTGACCGATCTGCTGCCCCGATGCGTCGCCATCTCGGTCAGGATACCGGCCACCTTGCGCCCGTCGCACAGAACGTCGTTGGGCCACTTCAGGGTCGGCGTCACCTGCCCCACGCCTCGATGGCCTCGGCCGTCGCGAGGCCGGCCATCAGCGTGAGCAGCGGTGCCTGGAGCGGGCGGCACCGGGGGACGCAAGAGAATGGACGTGTAGATACCGAGACCCGGCAGCGAGGCCCACGTCCGTCCGAGCCGGCCGCGGCCGCTCGTCCTGCCGATCCGCCAGGATCGCCAGACCTTCCGGCTCTCCCGCGTGCCCGGCCGCCATCGCCGCATCGTTGGTGGAGCCGATCTCGGCCACGACCCGCAGGCGCCGACCGATGATCCGACCCGTCAGCAGCGACTGAATCTTCTCGGGGGTGATATCCGCAGGAATGGGCATGATTGAAACCAACAGCGGTCAGCGGTCAGCTATCAGCAAGGAACAAAGACCTTACATCCGAAAGCTGACTGCTGATTGCTGATCGCTGATTGCTTCACTTTCCCAAATGCTCCTCGATGTGCGCCAGGCGTCGCCGTGAGCTTGGCATGCTGGTCCGCCAGTTCCGCCTGCGTGGCCTTTTGCTGGCTCACCACCTCCGCCGGCGCCTTGCCGAGAAACTCCTCGTTGCCCAGCTTCTTGGCGATCCGTTCCAGCGCCGCATCCGGTCTTGGCCAGCTCCTTCTGCAACCGCTGCCGCTCGGCGCCGAGGTCGATGACCTCCGCCAGGGGCACGTGCACCTCGAACCCCCGGACCACGACGGTGGCCGCCAGCGGCGGCTTCGTCAGATCCCTGCCCGAACTCGAGGCCGGACAGTCGCGCCAGGCTCACCAGATACTCCCGGCAGGAAGCCAGCGTGGCGTCCTGGTCGGCGCTCCCGGTCCTCACGACCAAGGGGACCCGCTGCGCGGGCGAGATGTTGTAGCCGGAGCGGATATTCCGCACCTCGCGCGTGATCTCCATGAGCGTTTCCATGCTGTCCACGGATCGCGGGAAGTCCAGGGCCGGGTCGGCCTGCGGCCACGGCGCCATCATGACGCTGGTCCCGTCGTGCGGGAGCCGCTGCCAGATCTCCTCCGTCATGAACGGCATGATCGGATGGAGCAGGCGCATCGCCTGCTCCAGCACCCGCGCCAGCAGGATCCGCCCGGTCCGCTTCCGCTCCTCCGGATCGGGCCCTGCCAGCCGGTTCTTCACGATCTCCAGGTACCAGTCGCAGTACTCGTGCCACAGGAACTGGTAGAGGAGCGACGCCGCGTCGTTGAAGCGGTAGCCCTGAAACGCCTCCGTCACGCCCCGGGTCACGGCATTCAGCCGGCTCAGGATCCACTCGTCGGCCACCGTGAGCGGAAGGTCGGCGAGCCGCACCCCCCGCGCCTCGTCGGTCAGATGCGGCGCCACGAACCGGTAGGCGTTCCAGATCTTGTTGCAGAAGTGGCGGTACCCCTCGATCCGCTTGACCGAGAGCTTGACGTCGCTCCCCTGCCCCGCCAGCGCGGCCAGCGTGAAGCGCAGCGCGTCGGCGCCGAACCGGGGAAAGCCGTCCGGGTACTGCCGCCTGATGCTCTCCAGGGCCGCGGGCGGCGCCCCGCCCGCCTTGGCGCCGGCCAGGAGATCCTCCAGCGTCGCGCCGTTGATCACGTGCAGGGGGTCGATGACGTTCCCCCGGGTCTTGGACATCTTCTCGCCCTGCTCGTCCCGGATCAGCCCGTGGATCACCACGTCCCGGAAGGGCACGTCTCCCATGAAGCGGAGCCCCATCATGATCATCCGGGCCACCCAGAAGAACAGGATATCGAACCCGGTGACCAGGCACGACGTCGGATAGTACACGCCCAGCGCCTTGGTCTTCTCGGGCCAGCCGAGCGTCGAGAAGGGCCAGAGGCCGGAGCTGAACCAGGTGTCCAGCACATCCGTCTCCTGGCGCAGCGCCCCGCCGCAGCGCGGGCAGCCCGTCGGCGTCGTCCGGGAGACCATCGTCTCGCCGCAGGGATCGCAGTACCAGGCCGGGATCCGGTGCCCCCACCAGATCTGCCGCGAGATGCACCAGTCCCGGATGTTCCGCATCCACTCGAAATAGGTCTTCTCCCACTGGCTGGGGATGATCCGGATCCTGCCCGTCTCGACCGCCCGGATGGCCGGCTCGGCCAGGGGCGCCATCTTGACGAACCACTGGCGGGACAGCGACGGCTCGACCACCGTCTGGCAGCGGTAGCAGTGCCCGACCGCGTGGCGGTGATCCTCGACCTTCACCAGGAACCCTTCGCGCTCGAGTTGCTGGACCAGGCCTCTTGCGGCAGGCGAAGCGGTCCTGTCCCGCGTAGGGCCCGGCGTTCTCGTTCATGCGGCCGTCGTCGGCGATGACCTTGATCTGCGGGAGATCGTGGCGCAGGCCGCACTCGAAGTCCTTGGGATCGTGCGCCGGCGTCACCTTGACGAAGCCGGTCCCGAACTCCCGGTCCACGTACGTATCGGCGATGATCGGGATCTCCCGACCCATGACGGGCAACGACACCCGCCGGCCCTGCAGCCCTGCAAAGCGCTCGTCCTCGGGGTGGACCGCCACCGCCGTGTCGCCCAGCATCGTCTCCGGCCGCGTCGTCGCCACCACCACCTCGCCCCTGCCGTCGCACGAGGGGATACCGGATGTGCCAGAGCTTCCCGTCCCGCTCCTGGTACTCCACCTCCAGATCCGAGAGCGCCGTCTGGCAGCGGGGGCACCAGTTGATGATATAGTTCCCGCGGTAGATCAACCCCGCTCTCGTAGAGCTGGCAGAAGACCTCCTTCACCGCCTCCGACAGACCCGGGGTCCAGCGTGAACCGCTCGCGGGCCCAGTCGCAGGACGCGCCCAGCGTCCGGAGCTGGCGGATGATGGTCCCGCCCGACTCGCGCTTCCACGTCCAGACGCGCTCCACGAACGCCTCGCGGCCGAGCTGGTCCCGCGTGAGCCCCTCCTGCCGGAGCTGCCGCTCCACCACGTTCTGCGTGGCGATGCCGGCGTGATCCGTCCCGGGCATCCAGAGGGTGTTGTCCCCGCACATCCGATGCCAGCGGATCAGGATATCCTGCAGCGTGTTGTTCAGGGCGTGCCCCATGTGGAGCGAGCCGGTCACGTTGGGCGGTGGGATGACGATGCAGTACGGGGAGGCCGTGGAGGTCTCGTCGGCGTGGAAGAGATTCTGCTCCTCCCAGAAGCGATACCAGCGCGCCTCCACCCCTTCGGGATCGTACCCCTGCTTGCCCTGCGCCCCGGCCTCGGGCGGCCCCGCCGGCTGCGGGGCCACGGGATCGTGCGGTGCGGTCATCACGGACTCCAAAAATGAGACGGGGACGCCGGCCCGGCAGGGCGCAGCATCCCCAGGATTGGTCGCGTCGCGCTAGGAGGACTTCTCTTCCTCGGCCAGGCGGCGGATCCGCTCGATCTCCTTGGTGATCAGGATCTCGGCGAGATCGGGCACCACTTCCCAGACGATCTTCTCGAACCGGTCGAGGAGCTTCTCGCTGAGCTCCCGGCGCAGGTCGTGCGCCACCCGTTCCGTGACCGCCTCCCGCATCGCCGCCATGTCCGTCTCCGCCACGGCAAGCGTGCACCGTCTGCGGGATCTCCTGGGCGGTTGGAGTCAGCGCAGGGGAAGCCATGTCCTCCTCGACGAAGGCTGCGTCCGGAGACGCCGGCATCGCGGTGGCGACCGCGGCGGTTTCCGCCGCTTCCAGGAGACTCAGCGGCCGCTCCTCCTCCAGGATCGGGGGCGGAATCTCCACGGACACTGCCGCGGCGGCGGCCTCGTAGATCATGGGCGCTTCCGGCGGAGCTGGGGTCGTCCTCCAGGAGCAGGCCGGGGGCCTCATCGCCTGGCTCTGCACTCGTCGGCTCGCGCGGTTCCTGTTCGGTCATGGCCGGCGTGATCGCCTCGAGTGGCGTGGTCAAATCGATCTGCGGGAGGTCCACGACCGTCACGTCCGCGGCGGCGGGTGGCGGTGGCGTCAAGAACTCCTCGACCGAGAGCGCAGGCGGCTCCCCCATGCCCGCTTCGACCATGGGCAACGGAGGGGCCTCCGTGTCGGACAGCTCGAAGACAGGTTCCGCCCCGACCGTCTCCACCTCCGGGACCTCGAGCCGAGGGGCGGCAGGCGGCGCGGGCGGCCCCGTCGCCAGCAGGTCGTCCAACGACAGGCTCTCGGGCAAGGGGAGCGTCTCCCCATCGATCGACAGGGGCGCCAACTGGGACGCGTCGAGAGCGACGGGCTCTAGGTCGAGCGACCCCAGATCCATGGAGAGGGTCTCAGGTTCCGCGGCGCGGGATCGCCGCGGACGGCGGCGGTGGCTCGACCGGCGGCAGATGGAGAACGCCCGGGCCAGCCGGGACGGACGCGGCCGAGGAGATCTTCAGGGTGTCCGCATCGGCCGAGGGCTTGGGCGCGGCGGCGGCCGCCGTTTCCAGCGACCGGGCGAACAAGAGCTGTTTCACCTTGCCGACCAGGACCTGCGACTCGAACGGCTTGGTGACGACGTCGTTCGCGCCGGCCTGGGCGCCGCGCTGCTGGTCGAACGATTCGAACGTGCCGGCAAGCATGATGATGGGCACCGACCGCAACACCGGCTCGGTCCGCAGCGCGGCACACACGTCGTAGCCGTTCATGTCCGGCATGACGAGATCCAGCAGCACCAGGTCCGGCCGTATCTCCTTGGCCTTGCGGATGGCCTCCTCGCCGCTCCGGGCCTGCGTGAGGACGAAGTCCTCCTTGCTGAAGGTCAACTCCACCACCTTCTGGATCGTCACACTGTCATCCGCAACCAGGATTCGAGCGCCCATCGGTTCCTCCTGGGGCCGCACGCCAAGCCCACCCACCGGAAACCGCGCCTCTTCCATCATCCAGCCTGACGCCACCCGCTCCGCCCGTCCGATTCCGCCGTGCAGGCTACGCCAGCAACGTGATCGCGTCTTGTGACGTCAACACCTTCGCCAGGTCAAGCCACACCAGCGGCCGGCCGGCAGCGTTGGCCACTCCGCGGATGTACTCGGCCCGGATCCCGAAGACCCGAGGCGGCGGGCTCAACACCCCGTCCGGCGGAAGTGGAAGCACGCGCGAGACCTGGTCCACCACCAACCCCACCACCGGATCAGGACCGACCCCTCTGAGCACCAGGACCGCCGGATGCGCCGGTTTTGGCTCCGTGACGCCGAAGCGTTTTCGCAGGTCCACGATCGCGAGGTATCGCCCCCGGTACTCCGTCACCCCTTCCACGTACGCAGGGCGCCGCGGCGTCTTCGCCGGCTCGCGATAGTCGATGATCTGATCGACCTGGCCCAACTCGACTGCGAACGACTTGCCCGCCAACTGGAACAGGACGACCTGGGTGCCGCCGCCCGGATTGCCGGCTTCGGTGTTGCGCGCTTCCTGTGTCGCCATCCCTGCCTCGGCACGCCCGGCGCCGGCACCGGTCAACTCTCGGCGAACCGGACGACCTCTGCCATCCCTCCCAGCCCGTCCTCGCTGACCAGGATGAACACCTGACTCTCCCGGCTGAAGAGCCCGCGAAAGAGCGCCGGACTCAGAAGAGAGGCCTGCGCCGGCATGGGGGCAATGCGCTGGGGATTGACGTCCGCCACCCCGAGCACTTCATCCACCAGCAAGCCCAGCGGCCGCCCCTGTCCCTGGATCAGCAGCACCCGCGCCGTGGGCGGCACTCGTTCCGCGGACGTCACCGAACAGTTCGCTCATGCGAACCAAGGGGAGTTTCCGTCCGCGATACGCCAGCGCGGTGCAGATCTGATACGAGGGCGTTGGGAGCTCGGTGACACCGTCGGGCGACAGAACCTCCCAGAGGCCGCGGAGGCCAAGGCCGCAGAGACAATCGCCCACACGGAACAGCAACACCTGTTCCTGGGCGACCGCCCGCTCTGCCCGGCCGCGCCACGGGCGTTTCGCCAGCGTGCGCCCCTCCAACGTCACTCCTTTCGGTCCCGCATCGCGACGCCCCGCAGGGGCGAGGTGACAATAACCATCACCTCCACCCTTGTCAAGCCATTTCCCTCCCGCAGGACCTAAATGAATCGTTGTAACTCCTCACCAAAAGAGGAAGTACGGCTTCCAGTGGCGGTTAGGCTGCGCCATCCGACGATGTGGGTCGGTCGCCTACTCACCACCTCACCCGGTGCGCTTCCTGTGCCTGACCCGACGTTCGTTGACGATTTGCAGGGCCTTGCTCCATCCCTTTGACGCCTGGCGCCTCGTCGAGAACCGCCCGGCCTTGCTCCGGGTCGTCCCGCCTACGGCGAGACTCCGGACCGGAGCCGGCCGGGCCGCGGGCGCAGCGTCCTCGGGATGGACCTGAGGCCCTGCCTTATACGGCGAATCTCTGGGACAGGACACTAGCGAATGGCCCCCATGGTCAGGCCCCGCACGATGTATTTCTGGACGAAGAGGCTGAGGATGAGCTGCGGCACGACGGCCACCAGCGAGGCGGCCGCCATCTGTCCCCACAGGACCTGTTCGTAGGAGATGAACTGGATGGCCCCGACCGTCACGGGAAAGGTCTGCCGTCCCGCCAGCATCAGGGGATAGTTGAAGGCGTTCCAGCTGAACATGAACCCCAGGATGAGCGTGACGGCGATCCCCGGCAGGCTGAGCGGCAGGATCACCTTGGTCAGGACCCCCCACCAGGAGCAGCCGTCGATCTTGGCCGCCTCCTCGACCTCCAGCGGGATCTCCATGAAGAAGCTGCGCAGCATCCAGATCGTGAACGGAAGCGTGATGATCTGGTAGGCGAGAATCAGGCCGTGGTAGGTGTTGTAGAGGCCGGTGCGCTGGAACAGGATGTAGAGCGGGATCAGAAACGCGATGAAGGGGGCGAAACGGAAGCTCATGAACAGGAACGCCAGTTGCTCCTTGAAGCGGAAGCGGTAACGCGCCAGGGCAAACGAGGCCGGCACGCCCGCCAGGAAGGAGAGCAGCACCGCGCCGCCGGAGATGATGATGCTGTTCAGAAAGAAGAGCGGGAAGTCGGGGCGGGCCGAGGCGTACGGCTCCTCGCTGCGGCCGATGAAGATCGCCCGCGTAGTTGTCCAGGGTCGGCTCGAAGAGGACCTTCGGCGGCGCCGCGATCACGTCCAGCGGCTGCTTGAGCGAGGTGAGCAGGATCCAGAAGAACGGAAACACGGTCCAGACCACCAGGGCCAGGACGGCTGCGGTGAGCAGGCCCACCCGCACCAGGCGCGCAAGTTGCCGCGGAGAGCCGAGGCGGATCCCGGGTGCGGCGCTCATAGCTCCGTCTTCTCCGCGGCCCGGCGCCAGTAGCTCATCAGCAGGTAGCTGGCGACGAAGACCAGGACCAGCAGGACCATCGCGTACGCCATGCCCATGCCCATCTGGTACCACTGGAAGGCGTAGAAGAACGCCCGCATGTGCAGATTCATGGTGGCGTCCGCCGGTCCCCCGACCGTGGTGGCATAGATGACGTCGAAGATCCGCAGCGAATCCATGACCCGGAAGGTGGTGGCCAGGATGATGAACGGCTTGAGCAGCGGGAGCGTGATGTACCGGAAGACCTCCCAGCCGCCCGCCCCGTCCACCACCGCCGCCTCGTAGGGCTCGTAGGGAAGCGACTGGAGCCCCCCCAGGAGGATCAGGGAAACGAAGGGCAGGTTCCCCCAGGTGTCGATGATCAGGACCGACACCATGGCGGAATTGACTGACCCCAGCCAGTTGACCGGCGGAAGGCCCACCAGGCCCAGGAGATAGTTCAGGATCCCGGCCTTGGTGGAGGCCATCATGACCTTCCACATCAGCGCCGTGATGACCGGCGGCATCATGAGGGGCATGAGCATCATGGCCCGCAGAACCCCGCGGCCGACGATCCGTCCGTGCAGCAGCAGCGCCACGCCGACACCCAGACCGACCTGGATCACCACCGCGATCGCGGTATAGACGAGGGTGAACTGGACCGAATAGGCGAAGAGCGGGTCGCCGGGCATCTTGAGGTAGTTGCCGAGCCCGATGAACTTGAACAGGTGGGGATACTGGAGGAAGTAACTGGTGAGGCTGTAGTAGACCCCCAGGCAGAAACGGGTACAGCATGCCGACCAAGAGGAGGAGCGCGGGCAGCAGCAAGAGGTACGGCAAGATCGGCGTCCGCCGGTGTCCGCGGACGGCGGCCGCATGGCTCGACATGGCGTGTTCCATCCCCCCTTGCGAAGCGGCAAGGCCCGCGCCCTCGACGAGAACGGGGCGCGGGCCCTCCAGACCTCTTGTTACTTCCGCAAGCCGATCTCCGTGAAGATCTTGTTCACCTCGTCATTGGCGCGCTGCATGGCTTGCTCGGGCGTCAACCGCTTGAAATACATCTCGTGCAGGGCGCGCGCCCAGATATCCCCCAGTCGGGGTCGTTCCGGTTCGGGCACCCAGGCGACGCGGGCGGTCTTGAGATTCTCCTGCACCGTCTTCAGGTAGCCGCCGTTCCCCCAGCCGCCCATGACCTTCTGGGTCCGGGGGTCGTTCATCACCGAGAGGCGGGTCGGGTTGTAGTTCTTGTACTCCACCGTGGCGTTGAGCAGCGTCCGCGGCGACGTGGCCCACTGGATGAACAGCCAGGCCGCTTCCTTGTTCTTGGTGGCCTTGCTCATGCCCAGCGCCCAGGTGAACAACCCGGAATAGGTGGTCCCGCCGGGCCCCGCCGGCAGCAAGGCGTACCCCACCTTCCCGGCCACCTTCGACTTCTTGGGATCCTCGTAGGTCGCGGCGAAGAAGTCGCAGTCCGGGATACATGCCCGCCTGGCCGGCGGCGAAGGTCTCCATCCCGTCGTACCAGGTCATGTTGGCCCAGTTGGCCGGGCCCGCTCTCGCGGAGCATGTCGGTCCAGATCTGGCTGAACTTGACCACCCGCGGGTCGGTGAACTGGGCATTCATCTTCTCGTCCAACTCGGCCCACTTCCCGTCGGTGTACGACTTGACCCCGCTCAGGTAGCCGGTGGCGATGGTCGGAAAATTGGCCGTACCCCGGGCCACCACGCCGTCGATCCCCGCCTTCTGCTTCACCTGCCGGGCCGCCTCGGCCATCTCCTCGTAGGTCCGGGGCACCTTGATCTTGTGCTGGTCGAAGATGTCCTTCCGGTAGGCCAGGATGTAGCTCTCGGACATCACCGGGATCGACCAGAGCGGCCCTTCCCCCATGCCGCCGGCGAACTTCCCGTTCCAGCGGTTGGCCGCGATCAGGCTGGGGAAGAAATCGTCCAGCTTGTACCAGGCCGGGTCGGTGAGCTTCGGGTTCTTCAGGAAGTCGTCCAGCGGCACCATCCAGCCCGGGGGCACGTACCCCCAGTTCCGCATGGCCCCCGCCATGATCACGGTGAACTCCCCCCGCTGCTGGGACAGGTCCGCCGTCAGCTTGGCCCCGTACTCGTTCTCCGGCAGGATGAGGTAATCGACCTTGATCCCGGTCAGGGCCTCGAACTCCCCGATCAGGGGCAGGAGTGACTCGGTGTACTGATGTTTGTTCAAGCCGATCGTGAGCTTCTGCCCCTCGAACTGCCGCCAGTTGATCTTGGCCTGCCGGAAGTAGGCCAGCGAGGACTCACCGGCGGCGGCATCCGCCACGCCACCCAGGATCCAGCCGCCCACAACCAGAACCGCGCCGATCGCCAACCAACGTGTCGCGCGCATCCAATGCCTCATCGTCGTATCCTCCTCCCAGGGATCCACCCTGCACTCACCGCACCGATACCCACGCGGATCTCTCACCTCCCTTCCGAACGGAGAACGTGCGAACGGGCGCGCCCATACTGCCGGTCGGCGCCCCGCTGCGTATCGCTTCGGGCGTCCCGCCATGGAGGGAAACGCCATCGGGTGGGACGGGGGGTCGTTGGCGAGCAAGCGAGTCGTGTTCGAGATTGGAGCATCCCGGACGCACCGCCACGGTGGAGCATCCCAACGACGCCGCTGTGCGTGGTTCTATTATCGCAGATGGGAGGGCGAGTCAATCACAAAGAGGGGCGCAACCGTGCCAACAAAACGCCCGGAGGAGATCCTCCGGGCATCGCGTGGCCTGCCACCGTCGGAGCGCCGCTACCAGATCTTCGATTCGACGCTCCCCTGCCCCTTCACCAGGATGTCCACCACCGCCCGGTCGAAATAGTCCGTCTGCGCCAGCACCGCGGGGTCGATGTTCTTCTCGTAGTACTTCCGCCCCTCGGCCAGCTCTCGCTCCAGCACCTCGAAGAGCGCGTCGTTCTTGATCGCCTCGACGATCCGGTCCTTGTGGTACAGCACGATCTCGCTGACGATGATCCGGGCCAAGCGCTGTGCGCGTTCGTGCGGGTCCTTTCGGTTTGTCGCCATGGGTGCCTTTCCCGCCGTGGGTGCCTAAGCCGTTGTCAAAGAATAACTTGACCGGAGAAATTCTGAAACGGCATATGGACAAGTGATTTCGTAACGGCTCCTAAACGCCAAACAGAGGAAGCTGCGCCACGTCCTGCATGGGGAACGGCACGGGGTACTGCATGGTGAAGCAGGCGTGGCAGAAGCCGGTGTCCTTCCCCGCGGCCTTCAGCAGCCCCGCCATGCTGAGATACCCCAGGCTGTCCGCCCGGATGTAGGTGCAGATCTCGTCCACGGAGTGGCTGGAGGCGATCAGCTCCTTCCGGGTCGGCGTGTCGATGCCGTAGTAGCACGGGCGACACCGTGGGCGGCGCGCTGATACGCATGTGGACCTCCCGCGCCCCGGCCGACCGCACCATGCTCACGATCTTCCGGCTGGTGGTGCCCCGGACGATGGAGTCGTCCACCACCACCACGCGCTTGCCCTCCAGGATCTCTCGCACGGGATTCAGCTTGATCTTGACGCCGAAGTGCCGGATGTTCTGCTTGGGCTCGATGAACGTCCGGCCCACGTAATGGTTCCGGATCAGCCCGTGATCGAACGGCAACCCCGACTGTTCGGCGAACCCCAGGGCCGCCGGCACGCCGGAATCCGGCACCGGGATCACGAGATCCGCGTCCGCCGGCGCCTCCTCGGCGAGCTGCCGCCCGAGCGCCTTGCGAACGCCGGCCACGCTCTGGCCGAAGAGGACGCTATCCGGACGAGCGAAGTAGATGTACTCGAAGATGCACTGCGCCGGCAGCGCCGACGGCAGCGGGTAGTAGGACTTCATCCCGTTCGGCGTGATGTGCAGGAACTCCCCCGGCTCCAGATCGCGCACGAACGTCGCCTCGATGAGATCGAAGGCGCACGACTCCGACGCCAGGACCCACGCGTCCCCGAGCTGGCCCAGCGAGAGCGGCCGGAACCCGTGCGGGTCGCGGATCCCGAGCAGCTCCCGCTCGTTCATGAGCACCAGGGAATAGGCGCCGGAAAGCCGGCTCAGCGCCTCCGCCGTCGCCTCGACCAGGTTGTCGCTCTTGGAGCGGGCCACCAGATGCACGATGACTTCGCTGTCGGTGCTGGAGCTGAAGATGGACCCGTGCGCCTCCAGCTCCGCCCGCACGACCTGCGCGTTGACCAGGTTCCCGTTGTGCGCCAGCGCGACCATGCCGTGGCGGCACGTCGCGACGATCGGCTGGGCGTTCTTGAGCTGCGAACTGCCCGGTGGTGGAGTATCGCACGTGGCCGATCGCCAGCGACCCCTTCAGCCGCTTGAGGCGCGCCTCGGTGAACACATCGGCCACCAGCCCCATCGCCTTCTCCAGGATGGAGAGTCTCCCCGTCCGACGCCACGATGCCGGCGCTCTCCTGCCCGCGGTGCTGGAGCGCGTACAGCCCGAGGTAGGTCAGGTTGGGCGCTTCCGCGCTCCCCAGGATTCCGAAGACGCCGCAGGCGTCCTTGAATCTATCCAGCATGGCCCTCTCCCCTGTGCCGTGCGGGCGGCCAATATCAGACCCGCGACCGTGCGCAGCCCGACACGCTCCCGGGCTTACAGGACGCGCTTGATTCCCTGGATGGCCTGGCGTGTCCGGTGTTCGTTCTCCACCAGGGCGAACCGCACGTACTCGTCCCCGTATTGCCCGAACCCGATCCCCGGCGACACCGCCACCTTGGCCCGGTCCAGGAGGAACTTGCTGAACTCCAGCGAGCCCATGATCCGGAACTGATCCGGAATCCGGGCCCACACGAACATCGTCCCGCGCGGCTTGTCCACCTTCCAGCCGACGCGGGTCAAGCCCATCGCACAGCACGTCGCGCCGCGACCGATAGGTCTCGCACGATCTCCTCCACGCACTCCTGCGGCCCGTTCAGGGCGATGATCGAGGCGATCTGGATCGGCTGGAACATCCCGTAATCCAGGTAGCTCTTGATCCGGGTCAGCGCCGCGATGATCCGGCGGTTCCCGACGGCAAAGCCGACCCGCCAGCCGGGCATGTTGTAGCTCTTCGAGAGCGTGAAGAACTCGACCCCGACCTCCTTCGCGCCCGGCGACCTGGAGAAAGCTGGGCGCCTGGTACCCGTCGAACACCAGGTCGGCAGTAGGCGAAATCGTGGATCACGATCAGGTCGTGATCCTGGGCGAAGGCGACGATCTTCTTGAAGAACTCCAGGTCCACCACCGCCGTGGTGGGGTTGTGCGGGAAACTGAGGATCAGCAGCTTCGGTTGCGGCCAGCACTCCTGGAAGGCCGCCATCAGGTTGGCGAAGAAATCCTCGCCCGGGCCCGAGGCGGACGTGGCGTACGTCGCCGCCCGCGATGATGACGGAATAGGGATGGATCGGGATAGGTCGGATTGGGCACCAGGGCCACGTCGCCCGCATCCACGATGGCCAGGGCCAGATGCGAGAGCCCTTCCTTGGCCCCGATGGTGGCGATCGCCTCGGTGTCCGGATCCAGCTCGACCCCGTAGCGTCGGCGGTACCAGTCGCAGATGCCGTGCCGCAGCTTGGTGATCCCCCGGGAGGCGGAGTAGCGATGATTCCGGGGGTTCCGGGCCGCCTCGACGAGCTTGTCCACGATGTGGTCCGGGGTGGCCAGGTCGGGATTCCCCATCCCGAAGTCGATGATGTCCTCGCCCCGGCCGCGCGCTTTGACCTTCAGCTCGTTGACGATGCTGAAGACGTACGGCGGCAGCCGCTTGATCCGCTTGAACTCCTCCATCGCCCCCCCTGTTCTCGGTGTGCGATTTGGCAATCGTGTCGACTCGAGAATCGTGGATCGCGGGTCGTCCGGAACCCCGGATTGCCGAATCGCCGCGTCTGCCGCCCTACCTCGCCTCCGGGCGTCGCGCGACCAGCTCGGCGTGATACGAGCTCCGGACGAGCGGACCCGAGAAGACCGAGGTGAATCCCAGGCCGTAGGCCGCCTCCTCGAAGGCCTTGAACCGATCCGGGTGGACGAACTCCACGACCGGCAGGTGCTGCTTCGTCGGCTGCAGGTACTGGCCGATCGTCAGGATGTCGCACCCCGCGGCCCGCGCGTCCCGCAGCAGCGTCAGGACCTCCTCCTCCGTCTCGCCCAATCCCAGCATGATCCCCGGTCTTGGTCGTCGGCTGCCCACCTCCTTGGCGATCCGCAGCACCGTCCAGCGACCGCTGGTAGCGGGCCTGGATCCGGACGCGTCTGGTCAGCCGCTCCACCGTCTCCAGGTTGTGATTGAAGACCGTCGGCCGGCTCTCCACCACGGTGCGGATGCTGTCCGCGATCGCCCTTGAAGTCCGGCACCAGGACCTCCACCTGCGCGCCCGGGTTGGCATCGCGGATGGCGCGCACCGTGGCCGCGAAATGGCCCGCCCCGCCATCCGGAAGATCGTCGCGGGCCACCGACGTCACCACCACGAACTTCAGGCCCAGCCGGCGGCTCGCCTCGGCGACGTGCCGCGGCTCCTCCGGATCCGGTGGCGCCGGGCGTCCCGTCGCCACCGCGCAGAAGCCGCAGCTCCTCGTGCAGGTCTCGCCCAGCAGCATGAAGGTGGCCGTCCCGCGCGTCCAGCACTCCCCCTGGTTCGGACAGCGGGCCTCCTCGCACACCGTGTGCAGCCGAGAGCCGCTCAGGAGCACCTTCATGTCGTGCACGCGCTCCCAGTGTCCCGACTTGGCCCGGAGCCATGGCGGCAGCCGGCGCGGGATGGATCCGGACGGCGTGCCTTCGATCTGCAATAGTTCGTGACTCATGTGCCTCACCGAATCCCCTCTCACTCCTCGACACCAACTCGTCTGGAGGAGAAGCATGAAGCCCCCCAAGGGGGGGCTTAGAGACGACCAACTGCGGACGGAAACATATCGGAAACAGACTGGCGGACCCGTTGCACGCGAATCCCGCCACCCGCAACTCTAGGCGGCCGTCGCGCTCTTTCACCCCTCTGGTCGCGAGGCTACCAGAGGAGTCTGGGGGTGTCAACGGCTTCCTCAGGCTTCCTCAGGTCCCAGGTGATGATGGGCGATCTGCTCTTCGCTTGACACCCCCGATCCACTGGGCTAACGTCGAATTACGCTGGAGCTTCCGCAGGGTCACGGATGGCCTCGGTGCGGGCGCCGATCCACCAGCCAATACGCTCCACCTATCCGACACACCTCGGACTGGAGGTTCGTGACATGGTCATGGGCAACCCGCGCAAGGAGACAGAGGTCGCGATCATCGGCGGCGGGCCAGGGGGCTATGTAGCGGCCATCCGCGCCGCCGATCTCGGCAAGAACGTCGTCCTCATCGAAGAGCGGGATCGGCTCGGCGGTGTGTGCCTGATTGAAGGATGCATCCCGTCCAAAGCCCTCATCAACGTTGTGGAGCTGGCGGAAACCGCCCGGGCCGCCCGGAAGATGGGACTCACCTTCAGCGACGTGTCCATGAATCTCGACGCGCTCCGCCGGTGGAGCGACAGCGTCGTGGACACGCTTACCAAGGGGGTGGACGGCCTGTTGAAGCGGCGCGGGGTGGAGGTCCTGCACGGTCGCGCGCGCTTCACCGACAATCGCACGCTGGAAGTGGAAGGCGCCGCAATCGACCACCCTCGCGTTTCGGCACTGCATCATCGCCACCGGGTCCGACATCAACCGGCTCCCGGCGGGCCAGCACCTGCCGCTGTGGTCCTCGGCGGAGGCGCTGCGCATCCCGGAGGTGCCGCCGCGGCTGCTCGTCGTCGGCGGCGGCTATATCGGCCTCGAGATGGGGTTGGTCTATGCCGGACTGGGCTCGCAGGTGACGGTGGTGGAATTCTTCCCGCGACTGCTCCCCGGCGCCGACCTGGACCTGGTGGACGTGGTGGTGAGAAGCTGCGAGAAGCGATTCCATCGAATCATGACCGAGTCCAAGGTCGTCGACATCCAGAAGGGAGGCGGCGGGTATATCGTCACCGTGGAGTATCAGGGGCAGAAGCAGGCCCACGAGTGTGACCAGATCCTCGTGGCGGTGGGGCGTCGCCCCAACACCGACACGCTGGGATTGGAACATACCGCCATTCGGCCCGACAAGCGCGGGTTCATCGAGGTGAACCCATGCGGACGGACCGTGGAAGAGCACATCTACGCCATCGGCGACGTGACTCCGGGCCCGATGCTGGCCCACAAGGCGAGCCATGAAGGAAAGGTGGCGGCGGAGGTGATCGCCGACCATCATTCCTCAGTGCGCGACAACCCCGCCATCCCCGCCGTGGTGTTCACCGACCCCGAGCTGGCGTGGACCGGATTGACCGAGCGTGAGGCTGCCGAACAGGGCCTGACAGTCAACGTGGCGCGCTTCCCCTTCGTTGGCGTCGGGACGGGCGCGAACCCTGGGTCGCACCGAGGGCATGGTGAAGATCATCAGCGATCCGGATTCCGGGCGAGTCCTCGGGGTGGGAATGGTAGGTCCGCACGTGTCGGAACTGATCGCCGAGGGAACGCTCGCCGTTCAATTGGGCGCCACCGTGGAAGACATCATGGTGACCATCCACCCCCATCCGACCGTCTCCGAAGCCATCATGGAAGCCGCCGAAGTTGCCGCGGGCATGCCCGTTCACATCAATCCGCCCAGGAGAGCGGAAGGCGCCCCACACCTGCCTGCGCACGTTCACCCCCGCAAGCAAGAGGGGGGGTGCGAGGGGTGCCCTCTCGAAAACTCGTGAGAGAATTCTGGGGATGCTCGGCGTCAATCGATGGTGGGAGGCTACCTATCCGTGCAGGACAGACACGGGTCGATGCTCTCAATGATCGCTCGCGCGTGTTCGGCCTGCTCCCCTTTGAGGGCCCGCGTCAGGAAACACAGGTTGGCAAAGGTCGGGGTTCGCACCTTCACGCGTTCGGGCATGTTCGTGCCGTTTGACCGAATGAAATAGGTCAGCTCGCCTCGCGGCGCTTCAACCCTTCCAATGACCTCCCGGCGTTCCTTGAGATTCGGTTCCTTCAATTCACCCATGATGGGCCCATCGGCGAGCGTATCCAGCAATTGACTCACGATGCGTAGACTTTCGCGAGTCTCTCTGGCTCGTACCATGAACCTGGCTCGGGCATCCCCGTCTTTCTCCACGACGACATCGAAATCCACGGCGCCATAGGCCGCATACCCTTCTTCGCGTCTCACATCGCTGTCGATACCACTCCCCCGGAGCGTGGGCCCCACGGCACCCAGCGCCATGGCCTCCGTGCCGCTCACCGTACCGTATCCGACGATCTTCGAACCCAGCGCCCCCGTCCTATCCAGAGCGTCAACCACAAAATCGGAGAGGTCCCCGAGACGCGGCACGCTCGCGCGTACCTCCGCCACCAACGCTTCCGTGAGGTCTCGCCTCACGCCACCGATCGCATTCACGCTGTAATGCACCCTGTTCCCGCTGATACGCTCAAGCAGACTTACGAGCACTTCCCTGCCCTGCATGATCTTGCCGAAATGCGGCCCGTCGTGGACGGCATGCGCCAGGAGAGCCAAGCACAGGTAATGGCTGTGCAGGCGCTCCAGCTCAACAAAGATCGTCCGGATCTGCGTGGCTCGTTGGAGGGACGTCAATCTCCATGATCTCTTCGGCCGCTTGGCAAAACGCCAGCGTGTGGATGTTACTGCAGATTCCGCATATCCGTTCGGCAAGGAATACGTCTTGCCGATAGGTCTTGGTTGCCATCAACTCTTCAACTGCCCGGTTGACGAACCCGACCGTGATGGTGAGCATCCGTGACCTTCCCATCCTGAACCTGAAGGTCCACCACGCTCGGCTCCAGGAGATACGGGTGATACGGACCGATGGTGATCGTCTTAGTCATAGACATTTTCCGCGAATGTCGGCGAGATGCGCCAGGTCGCTGCTCATCCCCAGAAACACTCGAAAAATTCCTTCGTAGTTCCGCGAACGAAAATCGAGGCTCAGTTCGGCCGCCGGCATTCCAAGCGCCAACGCCAGCAGTTCCAACACATGCACACACGGATACTTGGCGACATCGGCGCCAAGGTCGCCAGCCCCCCCCTGCCCCGTCTCGAACTGGTTCAAGCACGCGGGACAGCAGAAGGCCAGGGCCTCCGCGTTCGTGGTACTCAACGCCTTCAGCTTCGGCAGGAGTCTTTCCTTCAGTGCCGCATTCTTGTCGAATTGGGAGATGGGAAAGCCACAACACAACTGTTCCAGGCCGTAGTCAACGCACCGTGCCCCCATGGCCTCCACCAGGCCCTTCATCATCCTCGGTTTCCGCCAGGTGTCGGAATGTGTCGTCTCCCGAAAGAGATGGCACCCGTAGTGGAGCGCCAGCGGAAACGTCCACCGGCCTCGTGATCGCTTTCGCGAATCCTCTCGAGCCCCACATCCTCATGCAGGAACTCGATGAAGTGCTTGATCGTGATCTTCCCCTCGTACCGGGTCCCAATGCTCCCGAGAAGTTCAGCAACCCGAGCTTTCATCGGCTCGTCATGCCGAAGGGCGTGGTCCGCCTCGGCCAGCGTTTCGTAACAGCCATTGCACAGCACGATCAGGTCCGCACCCGCCTTCTCCGCCAGGGCGAGGTTCCGCGCGGACACGGCCAGTGCCATCTCCCTGTCGGTCAGACCGAGGACCACCGGCTCCGGGCAGCAGGAGTAGCCATCGAGATCCACACACTCGACCCCCAACTGCCGGAACACTCGTCTGGCGGCGACCTCGATCCCCGGGAACCGGAGCGGTATCACACAGCCGAGGAAGAACGCCTGTTTATTCATCGCGTACTCACGGCTCCTACTTGTACCGCAGTTTGCCCGTTCTCCGATCGAAACCGGCCCGCTTCTCGAACCCGGTCCGCGCCAGCAAGTCCTTGAACTTCCTGCATCTGGTCCTCTTTCGCCGAAACCAACGGGGGCACCTTTGGCAGGCCCGCCTTCTCTCTCTTTACCGCCGACGACGGGCCCACCCGGATCGAAGTGCCGCCGCTCAACAGGTTCTCGACGCTCGCCCTCGCCTGTGGAATGACATCCCCGACGAGCGGCTTGCGCAGGGGTCGCTTGCCGGTCGGCCAGTCGTCCGGGAGAACCAGATTCGCTCGCGCGCGTTGTCCCACGAACTCGACACCGAACAGCTCCGAGATTTCCTTCTCGATGAACTCCGCTCCGGGCACCATCGGCGTAATCGTGTCTATGGTGCTGGTTTCCTTTTGACACGCTCGTGCGCAACGTGACGAGAACTCCGTCCAGTGAAAAATTGTACAGCAGCTCGATGTCGAGACCCGTGTCGACCGCCACGATGGTGACGAATCTCGATCTCCCGCCTTGCGGCAAGGCGAGAACGGCCTCCCTGACGTCTCCGGCATCCAACTCGACGGAGACCCGGCGCAGGTCTTTGCCGCCGGATGCGAGACGCGCTTTCGTCAGCCGCTGCTCCAGGAGCCGTCGAATCGCCTCTGAGCGTCATTGGTCTTCCTTCACGCTCAGGTACAACCTCTCGTTCACCCGTTCCGCCTCGTCTCGCGCGTACACTCGAAGGGCTCCGGACGAGCAATGCTTGACGCATTCCGGAGCGCCCAAGCAGAAATCGCATTTCACCGCGACCTTCAACGCCGCATCGAAGAATGGGTACCGACAACGGGCACGCGATGATGCACATCTCGCAGCCTACGCACTTGGACGAGTTCTGCGTCACCCACCCCGTTTTCTCGTCCTTCTGCAGCGCCTCCGATGGGCAGACGGCGCAGCAGATCGGGTCGTCGCAGTGCTGGCAGTTGACGGCGGCATAGCGCTCCGTCGTCCGGCTCTTCGTCGAACAGTATTCGAATTCTCGACCGTCGTCACGTCGATCTGGCCGCAATGCCACACCGCGCAGGCAATCTCGCAATATCTGCACCCGGTGCACAGCTGCGGCTCGAACACGATCACGTCCGTATCCGGCTGACTCCGCGCCACGTATCCAACCTCCCAAGCGGTACCGCCTGCTCGTTCATCCCCTCGAAAACGCGTCGGATCTGCCTCAGCCCCGCGCCGCTCTACGCCGAGGTTCGTCTCGCCAGAGAGGCAAGGATGCGTTTCGCTTCCCGGACTTCACCGATGCTCTTCCGCCTGCACTGCATACAGACGTTGAGACTGCGCTGCAATGTGCCGCGGTCGGCGGCGCCCAACGCGAGCTTCTCGTCGACTCTGCGCAGCGCCCAAGCCAGCTGCGCGTCCGGCACATACGGCGCGCCGCAGAGGAGACAGGCTCCGAGCGGAAGTCGCGCCTCCGACGTGGAGGCCTCTTTCCCCTGAAACCACGCCTTATCGCCGGCACGCAACTCCACGGCCTCGGTCGGGCAGACGTCCTGGCACGACGCCGCAGAAGATACAGTCCTTGCGCATGAAACGCACGAGGCGTTCGGTCCCATTCCCGACGATCTCGATGGCATCGGCGGGGCACACGTGCGCGCAGGCACCGCACCCGACGCACTTCTCCCGATCGACGTGCGGGTCGCCTCGAAACCCTCGAGGCGTGCGCAGGAGCGCCTCCATCCCCTCGACCTTCAACTGCAGTGCGTCCGCCAAGGCGCCCAGGATCACCTGCGGCCTCGGCGGGCACCCCATGATGTACAGGTCGACGGGTATGATCGCATCGATCGGGCCGGTCATCGCGTAGCCGCCCTTGAAGATCCCCATCGTGGCCGCGCACGACCCGACCGCTACCACCGTCCTCGGCTCCCGCAGCGCGCCGTAGGCGCTCTCCAGTTCTCGTTTGGACTTCAGATTGGACCCGCCCGTGACGAGCAGGACATTGGCGTCCTCCGGTCTGCTCGACGATCTCGATCCCCAGGTCAGCCATCGGAACCAGCGCTGAAATTTCGAGGACCTCGATGTCGCAACCGTTGCACCCGCTTGCGTCAAATCGATAGATTCGAGTAGCCTGTGTGCTCACGTTCCACACCTATCGTCTTGGGACGCCGCTGACCGACTTGGAACGCTACCGCCCGGACGACGGCAGGATCTCAGGATGATCGATTCAGTATCGACTGCGCTCCGCAACCGATCTTCCGCCCGCTCGCTTGGCACGCACAATGGACCACCGCGAACATCCTCGGTGCTCCTTCCGGAGTACACGTTGTCATACCGTGACCCGAGCCGCAACCCAGAGTTGGTTCTTTGTATTTCTTTCATGAGGAATCGCGCCGGAGCGGCACGCGGATCCGGAAGGCGCGCATCTCGGCCTCGGCTTTGATCAACCGCCCTGGCTTCAGCGATAGTGGCTGAAGTGCTCCACTTCCTCTTTGAGCCATGCCGGCCAACAGCGTTCTGAAACGGGATAGGAGGCGTCGAGCGCCTGGTAGCAGCCGGGACCGATGACCGCCGCACGTTCTCGGGCGTGTTGTAGCAGACTCGATCCACCCCCAGCAACGCCGCCATCTCGCGTTGATCTCCTCCGGCGTCTTGTCGTACGGGTTGTCGCCACGGAACGCCCGCTGCACCGCCAACTCGTCCAGACACTCCCGGCCGCGGCGCCACTCCTTGAACGAGCGAAGAACATGGGGCCGTACGAACCCAGAACTCCAGCGTGGTCGCGCCGGCTCGGCTCTGGGTTACATTCGCGCCGGCGCCGAGACGCCCAGCAGGCCCAGGCCATTGGCCGCCACCTGCCGCACCGCCACGACCATCGCCAGCCGCGCCCGACTCAGGTCGCGATCCTCCGAGATGACGCGCTCCTCGCTGTCCTTGTAGCGCGTGAAATAGCCGTGGAAGGCAGCCGCCAGCGCCTGCAGATACGCGGTCACCCGGTGCGGCTCGCACGCCAGCGCGGCGCTCTGCACCGTCTCGGGATACACGGCGAGGTGCTTCATGATCTGCACCTCCTCGGGCAGCGCCAGGAGCGACAGGTCCGCGTCCGCGTAGGGACCCGGCAGCCCTGCCTCCTCCGCCTTTCGCGCCAGGCTGCATCCCCGGGCGTGGGCGTACTGCACGTAGAACACCGGATTGTCCATGCTCTGCTTCTTCGCCACCTCGATGTCGAAATCGAGCTGCGACTCCGACCGCCGGGTGAGGAAGAGAAACCGCGCCGCATCCTTCCCGACCTCGCTCACCACTTCGCGCAACTCGACGAACTGGCCGGAGCGCTTCGACATGGGGACCGGCTGTCCTGCGCGCAGGACGCGCACCATCTGCAGCAGCAGCACC
The DNA here is from genome assembly GCA_963695995.1 of uncultured Methylomirabilota bacterium. Lineage (GTDB taxonomy): Bacteria > Methylomirabilota > Methylomirabilia > Methylomirabilales > 2-02-FULL-66-22 > 2-02-FULL-66-22. Next base: position 115,878 of record CAVOIV010000017.1, on the reverse strand, counting down.
TGGAGAATCTCGGGGTCGTGCCCGAGCGCGTGGATGGCCGCCTTCACCCGCGGGATGTACCCGCCATGATCGGCGCCCCAGATGTTGATGAGCTTCTGGAACCCGCGCCGAATCTTGTTGGCGTGGTACGCGATGTCCGACGTGAAGTAGGTCGGCTCGCCGGTGCTGCGAATCAGGATACGGTCCTTCTCGTCGCCGAAATCGCTGGCACGAAACCCGACGGCCGTGCCCGTCCTCGTAGAGATACCCGCCGGCGCGCAGCGCCGCGAGGGCGGCCGCCACCTCCCCGCTCTCGAACAGCTGCTTCTCCGAGAACCAGGCGTCGAAGACCACGCCGAACTGCCGCAGGTCGGCTTTGATCTCTTCCAGCAGGATGGCTGACCCGCGCTCGGCGCAGGCGGCCACGCCCTGATCCCTCGGCATCGCGCCCAACCCGGGATCGGCGGCGGCCAGCTGCGCGGCGACATCTCGCACGTAGTCCCCGTGGTAGCCGTTCTCCGGGAACGGGATCGGCCGGCCGGCCGCCTCCTGGAGGCGCGCCCAGATCGATTCGCCCAGGAGGCGCACCTGCGTTCCCGCGTCGTTGACGTAGAACTCGCGTTCCACCCGGTAACCGATCGCCTCCAGCAAGCTGGCGATGGCATCCCCCAGGGCCGCCCCGCGGCCGTGCCCGACGTGCAGCGGTCCGGTGGGATTCGCGCTGACGAACTCCACCTGCACCCGCTGCCCCTGGCCCAGCTCCGCTCGGCCGTATCCGTCGCCCGCCGCCAGGACCTCTCGGATGACGGCCTGCCACCGGTCTTTCGCCACGAAGATGTTCAGGTAGCCGGCGCCCGCGATCTCGACCTTCTCCACCAGCGCGGGGTCGATCGTCATCGCCCGCTGAACCGCCGCCGCGATGTCCCGCGGTTTCCGACGGACCAGCTTGGCCAGCGCGAAGCTCACCGGCGTGGACAGATCCCCGAACGCGCTATCGGGCGGATACTCCCATTGCACCTCGGGCATGGCCACCGCCGGCCAACCCTCCGCGGCTGCCGCGCGCTGGAGCGCGCCCCCCAGTTCGACGGTTAATGCCTGCTTGAGTTGTTCCACGACTGTTCCTTCCATGCGGGTCCGGACACCCGTGTGTTTCGGCACGGGATACGACAGCCGCTCAGCCCGCGGACACGGCAGCGGCCGCGGGCGGCGCTGCGGGGACCACCGCGGGAAACTCGAAGGCCCGGATCTCGAGCTGCTCTCCGGCCACCTGCACCAGCCTCGCCACGTCCAGTCGGGATTCCGCCTGGTCGGATCTCCTCCAGGGTGGAAAACGTCGCCGGATGGCGCGGGACGAACAGGCTGCAGCAGTCCTGGTCGGGAAGAATGGAGATCTCGTAGCTGCCCAGCGCGCGGGCCTGCTGGACGATCTCCTCCTTGTCGCTGCCGATGAGCGGCCGCAGGAGCGGCATCTCGACCGCCTCCTCGATCACCGCCAGATTCTCCAGGGTCTGGGAGGCGACCTGCCCCAAGCTCTCCCCGGTCACCAGGGCCTTGGCGTCCTCGCGCCGCGCGATCTCCGCCGCGATACGGGCCATGAACCGCCGGTACAGCACCACCCGCAGGGGACCCGGCGCCCCGGCCACGATCTCGCGCTGCACCTCGCCGAACGGGCACCAGGTAGAGCCGCGAATGGTATTGAAACCGCGTCAGGCACTGCACCAGATCCGCCGCCTTGGCCCGCGAGGTGGCGTCCTGGAACGGATAACTGTGAAAATGGACGAAGACCGCTCGACAGCCCCGCTTCATCAGCCGATGGGCGGCCACCGGCGAGTCGATGCCGCCCGACAGCAGGACCACCACGTTCCCGCTCACGCCGACGGGCAGGCCCCCGGGACCCGCCTCCCGACCGTACGAAAAATAGATGTCCCGGGGTAGCACCTCGACGTGGATGGTCAGGTCGGGATGGTCGAGGCTCACGCGGGCCTGCGTTCCGGCCACCACATGGGCGCCGATCTCGCGGTTGATCTCCTCCGAGTTCAAGGGAAACGGCTTGTACGCCCGGCGCGTGGTCACCCGGAAGGACCCGAAGGCGCGACCCGCCAGCGTGCGGTCCAGCGCCGCCTTGAGAGCCGCCATGTCGAGCTCCGTGCGCTCCGCCAGGGAGAAGTTGGCCACACCGAAGACGCAGCGCACGCGCTCTCGAATTCGCGGACCAGTCGGCATCCCGGGCGAGCGAAAGCACCATGCGTCCCGAACGCTCGTCGACGCGCCGGACGCCGGTCCCCGCCGTCGCCCGGAGAAGATTGGCCTCCAGCCGTCGAAGGAAGAGCGGCTGGTTCTTGCCCTTCAGCCCGATCTCGTTGTAATGAATCATCACGCAGCTCATCGATGCCTCCGAAGAGCCGCTAAGCTACCACCATGCGCCGCCGAACCCAAGGGGAAAGTCGGCGTCGGGCCGCCGTCAGGTGCCATCGGAAGCGCCCGCGAGAGCTCGGCAACGCCGTTCAGGCTGGCAGGACGGTGTCGAGGCTTCGCCAGAGGTACCAGCAGGCCACGCTGCAGTGTGGATGCCACCCGTCGCCAAGCTGCTCGATCCTGGCAGGGGTGGGAAGTGTCCGAAGCCGGTAGGCCGTGCGGATGGCGGATCGAATCCCGAGATCACCCGTCGCCAGGACATCGGGACGTCGCAGTGCGAACAACAGGAACATCTGCGCGGTCCACACCCCGACGCCTTTCACGACCACGAGATGCGCGATCACCTCGCGGTCGGAGAGTCGCGGCAGTCGGGAGAAATCGATCTGCCCTCGCCGGGTCCGCTCGGCCAGATCGCGGAGGTACCTCGTCTTCTGCTGGGACAACCCGACGGCGCGAAGCTCCGGGTCCCCGAGTGACAGAATTCCTCCTGGCGTCATCCGTCCGTTGCCGTTCGCCACCGCCTTCACAGCGAGCGAAAATGGCGCGCGCCGACGCGCCGCTGAGCTGCTGAAAGACGATGCTCCGTGCCAGCGTCTCGAAATCCGGCTCCGCGAACTGGAGGCGGCAGGGTCCGACCCGCTCGATGATCCCACGCAGGACCGGGTCCGCTTGCGTCAAGTGCACGATGGCGCGTCGCATGAGTCTCCCACCGAAACCGGCGCCGCCGGCGCCGAACGGCAGCATCCTGGAACGTCGCCAAGACCTTGAGGGCCGAACCGGAGAGCATCGCAGTGTGGAATGAGGTCCACTCGACCCATCGAATAAGGAAAGAGACGAAACGTCCCCGACGTAGAGACGGATAGTCCGGTCAACGTCCCCGCAGCAACCAGTCGATGATCGCCCCGGGATCGTTAGCCTCTCCGCGGGGCGCGGGCGCCTCGCGGCGGGGGGGCGCCGGCTCACTGGCGGATCGGTCGGGCCGGGCGTTTCGCTCCACGGCGGTCGGGATCGGCGGTTGATCCGGCCGTCGCGCACTCCGCTGCGGAGCACCCTTCGTGCGCGAGGCTCGTCCCGCGGGCCCCGCGGTCTCGCTCAAAGCGGACGACGTTCTCCCCTCCTGTCGGGCGCGAACGCTGGCAGATCGCGTTCGCTCTCGGATCTCGTCCAGGGTGTGCACACCTGTGCTTTCCGTGTCTACGGCCTCAACCGGAGATTCGGCCGGGACGGTCGGCACGGACGGTGTCGCCTGCAGCATCGCCGGCGCCTCCCCTCCGCCCCGCTCTCTGTCGCGCGCTTCCGGGACCGGCACTCCGACCGACGGCGCATGCCGGAATACCGGCAACCAGAACGGCGACGCGATCCAGATCACCGGAGCGAGCACGGCAGTCGCGACCGCGGCGCCGGCAATGGTCTTCAGGAGGATCCTCCCGACCGTCCGCTCGTCTCCGTCGTCGCTCGCTCTGGGCAGGCAGGCCTGGACCGCCGCGGACATCTTCCGGACCGCCCAGGGGCGCTTCCGCGCTGCCTCCTCCAGCAGCTCGTCGACGGCCAGATCGACGAGATATTCGTTGATGACGTCGCCGACGTATCGCTGGCGCTTCTCCGGTTCCTTTTCCAGCGCCTGGCTCACCCGGAGGGTCACCACGGCCGGGATACCCTGTCGGAGCGAGTCCAGTGGCGCCGCTGTGTCTTGAAGATGTCTTGCCAAGACCCCGTCCGGCGTGGTTCCTCGAAACGGCGCGGCTCCGCTCAACATCTCGAAGAGCATCACGCCAAGCGCATAGATGTCCGTGCGCCCGGTGACGGCATCTCCCTCGATCTCTTCCGGCGCGGTGTACTCCGGAAAGGACGGGACCGCCCCGGCCCGGCGCAAGTGGCCCGCCAGACCGATCTCCCTGGCGCCCGACGCCTCGAAGCCTGTCAGCGTGACGATCTCAACGTCCCCCGAACCTGCGACCATCACGTGGTGCGGCCGGAGATCCCCGTGCACTGCGCCCATTTCGTGCGCGGCTTCCAGCGCCCCGACCAACTGACCGCACAGGCGCAAGGTCCGCCGGACCTCCAGGGGGCCGTCGTTGCGGATGATCTCCACGAGGCTCCGGCCTTGGAGGAATTCCATCACGACGAACAGGTTCCCGTCGGTCGACCGACCGCATTCGTGGACCCGGACGATACCGTCGTGGCGCTCGCCGAGCGCGACGGCGCAGGCTGCCTGACGCTGGAGGGCGCCGGCAAACTCCTCGTCCCTCGCGAGGTCGCGGCGATACAACTTGACCGCGACCCTCTTGGCCGTTGCGCTCTCCACGCAGAGGTACACCGCTCCGAGACCTCCCGCGCCAAGCGCCCGGATGACGCGGAACCGACCCGCGATCGACTGCCCCGGCACGCAACCGCGCTCGCTCCGCTGGGCGGCGGCCGACCGGCCCAGACACCCCGCTGCCGGCCGGCGATCCGACCCCAGTCGCCGTTCGCGGCGTCATGGTGGTGGTCATTTCGAAACCCATTTCAGGTCTGACCTGTTGCGGCCGGCGCTCCGGTGTACGCCTGGCGTGGCCGCACCGACGACCCAATGCGCGTCTCCGCCGCGATCACCCGCGTGACCGGGGAGGTGGGTTGTGCGGCCGACGTCCGTCAGGGTCGTCATTCACTCAGCATGTCCTTGATCGCGTCCAGCACTGGATTGGCGGCGGCCTTCGCCTTGGTCGGCGCCGTCTTGCCGGGCTTCTGTGTGTACTTTCGGACGCAATCGTATTGTTCCCAGCCCTTTAGGGGAAACTCCAAGTCGACGAACTTCCACTTCGGATGGCCGTTCCGCTTGAGCCACTCCAGATTGCTCTGCAGGATCTGGGAAAATCGCCCCACATAGTCGCAATCGGCGCGTCGAAAGTCGTACGACACCAGAACGGCCTTGACGGCCACCGTGCTCAAGCGGTTGGCCTGCCAACTGTAGGTCCGGGCCGGGATCTCGACCGTGGGGTAGAATTCCACGATGCTCTTGTTGGTGATCGGAACCAGTGCCAGTCCGTCGGTGTCGCTCACGCCCTCCGCAAACAACTTGACCGGATACCCGGCGACATAGAACATGGCGTCGATGCGCCCCGCCTTCAACTCGGCCAGCGCCTCGTCGGTGTCGATGAGCACCATCTCCCTCGGCTGCACCTCGGATACCTTGAAGAGAAGCCTCGCCGTCAGGTACGTCCCGCTCCCTTCTCGCCCGATGGCCACCCGCTTGTCCGCCAGATCGTCGAAGTCGGCGATGTCGCCGCGGCCGAGCACGTGGATCTCCTCGTTGTAGAGGGGAAACACCATCTTGATTTTCTTCGCGATCCGCTTGAGCACCGGATCGGTTTGCACCCGCGAGACAAACGCCAGGACATCCGACTGCACGATTCCCATCTGGGTTGCCGGTCGCTGGAACACCGCATAGATGTTCTCGACCGAGCCTTTTGAGGTATAGACGTTGAGATCGATGTCCCCCTGTTTGACTAGACTCTGCAGGTTCAGGCCGAACTGGTAATAGGTCCCCTTGTCCGACCCGGTGATCAGGCCCATATCCACCGCGATCACCGGCGCGGCAAGCGTCACCACCAACAGCACGGCAAGCGGGATGCCCACTCGACCCATTCTCATGACCCTCTCTCCTCTCTCTCACCACGGCCGCGGGCGATTCCGTTCCCCGCGTGCCGGAGAAGGGACCATCCAACCCGCAACGCACTACGTGAGAACGTGGATTGGATTGGACCGCATCCAGGGATTTCGCCACACCGTCCCGGCGTCGACACAGCCGGGTGGCGCGAACCGGTCCCCGTCAACCGCGTCCTTCCGACGGCGCGAGTGCCACCGATGCCTGCGCTACACCGAGAAACCCGCATATCATGCAGACCGCAGGGGTCCTGTTAGGCCTATTACACGCTGTCGGCCCGTCTCGTCAAGGGGAAAATCGGCTGGCCGGGCGGCCACCCCTGTCGGTCGTGCCGCTCGAGAGCAAGCGGGTCGCCGGGAAGCAGGAGAATCGGATGGAGCCGCGGAACCGCGGACGAGGGGAGCCGCGCCAGCCGCCGACCGCGACGGCGAGCGCACGCGTAGTGCGCTACCCTGGGAAGGCGTCGCAGAGGGTCCGTGCCAACCCGCGCGCCGTGGCCTCCACCCGGAGGATCCGCCGGCCGATCCCGGCTTCCACGTCGGCGAGCGTCACGTCATCCAGAAGGATATCCTCCTCATCCTTGAAGGCGACCGAGGGGATCAGGACGACGTCACCGACGCGGGCGCGTTCCTGATCGAGCGTTCGGCGAATGTCCGTCCCGGTGAGGAGCCCGGCGCAGGTGACCGACCCCCCGAAGAAGGCGTTGGTCACCGGGATCAGATCGACCCGGAGGCCACACACCCGGTTCAGCCGGGCCACCGCGTCGGCGAGCACGGGAACCGCGAGCGTCCCGGTGACGACACTCGCGCGCCGCACCGGCGCCACGGCGGCGGGAAGGTTGCGTGCCAGACGCCGGAACTCCTCCAGGAACTTCCGACACCCGCCGACGCCGTTCCCGAGCTGTGGGTACCCCTCATAGCTCTGCCCCGACGGAAAGGGGCGGCCCGCCAGGAGATAGAACTCATCGGACGGAAAGGCGAATCGCGTCCCCAGATCCTGGCGGAACCGCCGCCGCCACGGTTCGGCCCACCGCAGCAACGCCCGGGCATAGTCGGGATCGGGCGACCGGAGCACCGGGAGCTTCTCGCGGTACTGCGTGAGCCCGACGGGTACCAAGGCAACGGTTTCGACGAAGGGATGGAAGCGTGCCAGATCCTCGAGGGTCTTGGCCAGTTGGGTGCCGTCGTTGAGCCCCGGACAGAGGACCACCTGGGTGTGCATGACGATCCGAGCGGCGGCGAATCGAGCGATCTGCCCGAGCACATCCGGTGCGTTCGGATTACCGAGGAGTTGGCGTCGAAGTGCCCCGTCGGTGGCGTGGACCGAGACGTACAGCGGCGAGAGCCGCTGCGCGATGATTCGCGCCGTGTCCGCCTCGGTCAGGTTCGTCAGCGTGGCGAAATTGCCGTTGAGGAAGGAAAACCGGTAGTCGTCGTCTTTGAAATAGAGGGCTCGGCGCATTCCCCGGGCGTTTTGATGGGCGAAACAGAAGGCGCACTTGTTGTTGCAGGCGTGCATCTTGAGGGGATCCACGTCCAGGCCGAGCGGCAGGTCATCCGGTTTCCGGATGGCGGATCGGCGCTCGGTCCCGCCGCCGTCCCGCCAGACCAGGACGACCCGACTCGCCGTCTCCGCAAAGCGGAGCTCCAGCGCGTCCTGGATCGGTTGGCCATTGACGCTGACCAGCGTTGCGCCCGCCGTGACACCGGCCTGGGCCGCCGGGCTCCCCGCCTCCACCGCCTGGATCGTCAGCGACTGCATCGGCATGAGATATCCCTCAACCGCCAGTCCGGCGGATCACTGGTCGTTCAGGAGGCGCGTGCCGCGGTAGACGTAGTCGAGGCCCGAGCCGATCGTCAGCGCCGTCGTGATCACCGCGCAGGGCATCACGGCGACTCGCAGGCTGGGCACGAGATTGTCCAGCATACCCAACAGCACGGTCGCGATCTGAAAGCACGTCGTCCATTTCCCGAGCCAGGACGGCGGCATGGAGACCTTCCCGACGAACATGTACAGGATCACCGCGCCCCCGATGAGCATGAGATCGCGGCTCACCACAATGATGGTGAACCACCGTGGCAACTCCCGGAGAATGGTCAGGGTGATCACCGAGGACATCAGCAACAACTTGTCGGCCAAGGGGTCCAGGACCATTCCCAGCGCCGTCCGCTGGCCGTGGCGTCGGGCCACGAACCCGTCCAAACCGTCCGTGATCCCCGCCAGCAGAAAAATGGCGACCGCCGCTTCCATGTGCTTGTACAGCAGGAGAATTGTGATGACCGGTGTCATCAAGATGCGCAGAATGGTCAGGCGATTCGCCAGGGTCAGCACGCCGCCTCGCTCCTCTCGGAGTCTCGGGCGCGCGATGCGGCGGCGGTCGTGGACCGCGTCGCGTCGAGCCCGGCGACGATCTCGCGTCGCAGGTCATCCAGGCCGTCGCCCGTCTTGGCCGAGGTGGCCACACGGCCGCTCCCGGGTCCCCACGGAAAATCCGGTCGCCGGCCCAACCGATCGATCTTGTTGTACACCAGGATGGTGGGACGATCCGCCAAACCGAGCTCGCCCAGCACGGTCTCCACCGCCGCCTGCTGCAGCTCCGCGTGCGGGTGGCTGACATCCACCACGTGGAGCAGGAGCTCCGCTTCCTGCACCTCTTCCAGCGTGGCCTGGAACGCGGCGACCAGCTGGTGCGGGATCTTCCGGATGAACCCGACCGTGTCCGAGAGGAGCGCGACACGGTCTCCCGGCAGCGTCAGCCGGCGCAGCGTCGGATCCAGCGTGGCGAACAACTGATCCCGGACCGCCACCCCCGCCCGGGTCAGCGCGTTCATCAGGGAGGATTTCCCCGCGTTGGTGTAGCCGACCAGCGCAACGATGGGGAAGGGAATCTTCCGTCGCGGCCGGCGCAGGAGGGCGCGATGGCGCCGCACCTGCTCCAGGTCCCGTCGGACCTTGGCCATCCGCGTCTTGACCCGCCGGCGGTCGGATTCGAGCTGCGTCTCGCCGGGGCCCCGGGTCCCGATCCCGCCGCCGAGCCGCTCGAGGTGAGTCCAGGCACCGGCCAGGCGCGGCAGATGGTAGTCGAGCTGTGCCAGCTCCACCTGAAGTTTCCCCTCCCGCGTCTGCGCCCGCTGGGCGAAGATGTCCAGGATCAGGCCGGTCCGGTCCACGACGCGGCGCCCCAGGAGCTCTTCCAGGTTCCGCTGCTGCGAGCCGGACAGCTCCTCGTCCAGAATGACCACGTCCACCCCGCTGCACCGCCCCCGGATCTCTTCCGCCTTTCCCTTCCCGATGAGGTATCGAGGATCCAGGCGGTCGCGCTCCTGCAGCACCGCCTCGGCCACCCGCGCCCCTGCGGCGCGCGCAAGCTGCTCCAGCTCCGCAAGCGAATCCTCGGCTTCCCACCGCGGCTGCCGGTGGCGAACCACGCCGACCAGAAGGGCCGTCTCCTGGCCGCGCCGAGTCACGATCTCATGAGCGATGGACGAGTTCCTCCCGTGCGACGCGCGCCTGGAGCAGCCGCGCGGCCAGCCCCTCGCCGTCGTCGTCGCGAATGGCGGCTGCCAGCCGCTCCAACGCCTGCTGGTATTCCGCCAGCACCCGGAGCACCGGCTCCCGATTCATCAGGAAGATGTCGCGCCACATGGCCGGATCGCTCCCCGCCACGCGGGTGAAGTCGCGGAGGCCGCCCGCGGAGAAGCGGATGCGCTCGGCGCCCCGCTCTGTGGCCAGCACGGCATCCATCAGGGCATAGGCGACGAGGTGCGGCAGATGGCTGACAGTGGCGAAGACCTCGTCGTGCCAGGCGGCGCCCATCCGAAGGGCCGTGGCTCCGGCGGCCAGGCAAAGCGCCTCGACGCGATCCACGGCCCTCCCCTGCGTCCGCTCGCCGGGCGTCAGGAGCCAGTTCGCCCCATGAAAGAGGTCCCCCCTGGCGGCAGCCGGTCCGGACTGCTCCTTGCCGGCGATCGGATGCCCCGCCACGAATCGGCCATCCGGAAACGCTGCATCCCCCGCCGCGAGTATCGGCCCCTTCACGCTGCCCACGTCGGTCACCACGCAAGCCGGACCGGTCCAATGCGCCACCGCAGGCAAGAGCCGTACGATCTCGCACACCGGGACCGCCAAGACGACCAGGTCCGCGTCGCGCACCCCGGACGACAGGTCATCGGTCGCACGATCGACCAAACCCCGGGCCAGTGCGGCCTCGCGGTTGGCTGCACTCCGCCCCACCCCGACCACCGTCTGCACCGCGCCGGCCTGTCGGGCGGCCAGCGCCAGGCTGCCGCCGATCAACCCGACGCCCACGATGGTCATCTGCCGGAAGAGCGGTGTCCCCGATGGCGGATGGCGGATGGCGGATGGCGGAATGGACACCCGGTCCTCATTTCCCCAGCACGGCCCGCAAGGCGCCGACGCATTTCTGGTTCTCCTGCGCCGTCCCGATGGTGATGCGCAGATGGGTGGCGAAGCCATAACCGGCCACCGGACGAACGATCACCCCGTGCCGGAGCAACGCGTCCGCCATCTGCCCCCCCGGACGCCCCGTGTCCACCAGGAGGAAGTTTGCCACGCTCGGAACGACGGCTAGCCCCATGGCCCGGCACTCTGCGGTCAGGAAGGCCCGGCCGGCCTCGTTGGCCGCGCGACTGGCCGCGACGTGGTCCGCATCGTCGAGCGCTGCCGCCGCCGCAACCTGGGCCAGGCTGTTGGTGTTGAACGGCTCCCGGACGCGATTGAGGAGGGTCACCAGCGGCGCCGGACCGATCCCGTAGCCGATGCGCAACCCCGCCAGACCGTAGATCTTGGAGAAGGTCCGCAGGACCAGGACCCGCCGGCCGTCTCGGACGAACTGCAGGGCATCGGGCCGCGCCTCGGGCGGAAGATACTCGTAGTAGGCTTCGTCCAGCACCACGATCACGTCGGGCGGCACCGCCCGCCAGGAAACGCTCCAGCGCCCGGGGGTCCACGCAGGTTCCGGTGGGGTTGTTCGGGTTGGCCAGGAACACCAGCTTCGTCCTGGGCGTGATCGCCGCCTGCATGGCGGGCAGATCGTGGGCGAAGTCTCGCAGCGGGACCGCCACCTTGGTGGCCCCGGTCACCTGGGCCACCATGTCGTACACGATGAAGGCCTGCCGGGCGTACAGCACCTCGTCCCCCGGCATCAGGAAGCACCGCCCCACCATTTCCAGCAGCTCGTTGGAACCGTTCCCCAGAATCAGCCAGTCGGCCGGCACGCCCCAGTGACGGGACAGCGCCTGCCGCAAGGCGTACCCGCCGCCGTCGGGATAGCGGTGGAGGTTCGGCAGGGCTCCGGCGATGGCCTGCAGCGCCTTGGGCGACGGCCCCAGCGGGTTCTCGTTGGAGGCCAGCTTCACCGAGCCGGAGATCCCGAGCTCGCGTTCCACTTCTTCGATCGGCTTGCCGGGGGAATACGGGATGAGACCGGAGAGGTACGGGGAGGCGAGGTCCTCCAGCGGAACGGGTCAACGCGACACCTCCAGGTCGGGACGCGGCCGGATCACGCGCAGCCCTCCGCGCGCCCGGGCCGCCGCATAGGAGCCCAGGATCTTGAGGAAGATGCAGTCTTCCTGCAGGGCGGCCAGCGCCTCGCGGGCGCGCGGCTCGTCGGCGTGCCCCTCGAAGTCCACGTAGAAGACGTATTCCCAGACCTTCTTCTTGGACGGCCGGGACTCGATCTTGGTCAGGTTGATCTGTCGCTCCGCGAAGGGCAGCAGCATCCGGTGCAACGCCCCCACCCGGTCCTTGATGGAGAACAGGATGGAGGTCTTGTCGGCGGCCGTCGGCGGCGCACTCCGTTTCCCGATGATCAGGAAGCGGGTGAAGTTGTTGGGGTGATCCTCGATCCGCCGCTGGAGGACCGAGAGACCGTAGAGCGAGGCCGCCAGCTCCGAGGCGATGGCGGCCGCGCCCGGCTCCGAGGCGGCGATCTCCGCCGCCGCGCCCGGTGCTGCTGGTCTCCACCACCGAGACGTGGGGCGCGTTTCGCTCCAGCCACTTGCGGGACTCGGCCAGGCCGTGCGGGTGGGAGTAGATCTTTCGCACCTCCGCCCAGGCTGGACGGCCTTGCTCAGCAGATGCAGCGCCGCCTCGACCACCACCTCGCCGCAGATCAGGAGCGGCGAATCCACGAACATGTCCAGGGTGTGGCTGACCACCCCCTCGGTGGAATTCTCCACCGGCACGACGCCGAAGTCGGCGTTCCCCTTTTCCACCTCCGCGAACACCTCGGCGATGCTGCGCATGGCCAGGAACTGCGCCGAGAGGCCGAAACGTTCCATGGCGGCCAGGTGCGAGAAGGTCGCCCGTGGGCCGAGGTAGCCCACGCGCAGTGGGTGCTCCAGGGAGAGACAGGCGGAGATCACCTCGCGGAACACCGGCCGCACCGCCTGCGCGGGGAACGGCCCTCGATTCTCGGCGGCGAGGCGGGCGTAGATCTCCTCCTCGCGCTGCGGGACGTGGATATTCGAGGTTGTGTTCCGTCTTTAGGCGGCCGACGTCCAGCACCAGCTCTGCCCGCCGGTTCAGGAGCCGCAGGATCTCGGAGTCGATCTCGTCGATGCGCTGCCGCAACTCCGAGATCCGCATGGGGGAGGTCGCTTCGCTCATGGTGTCATGATAGCCAAGCACCGGAGGGTGTTCAAGGCCTTTCTGGCGGATTCCCGGCCTTCAACGCCTCCAGCGCCTGGACCTCCGCGGGGAGCAGGGGGCGCCACTGCCCGCGCGGCAGCGGACCCGAGCGAGAGAGGCCCCAGCGCCACCCGAACGAGCTTCAGGACCGGATGCCCGATCGCCTCGCACATCCGGCGGACCTGACGGTACCGTCCCTGGTGCACGCCGATCATCACCCAGGTGTTCTCCTGGGTCGTCCGCAGGACGCGCGCGGCGGTGGCGGAGAGTCGCTCGCCCTCGGACATGACCCCCTGCAGCAGTCGGCGCAACGCCTCCGACGTCGGCCGGCCCTTGACCTTCGCGTGGTAGACCTTGGAGACCCCGTGCCGGGGATGGGTGAGCAGGTTTGCCAGATCGCCGTCGTTGGTGAGCAGGAGGAGACCCTCGGTATCCCAATCCAGGCGACCGACCGGGAACAGCCGCGGCAGCCCCGCCCTGGGCAAGCAGCGACGAGCACCACCGGCCGCCCCTCCGGATCGGAGACCGCCGTGATGTATCCGGCCGGCTTGTGCAACATGATGATGACGGGCGCCTCCGCGCGAGACCGCACCCCGTCCACCTGGACGCGATCCCGCCCCGGGCGCACCCGCGTCCCCAGGGTGCGGACCACCTCCCCGTTCACCTGCACGCGTCCGGCGGTGATCAATGCCTCGCACTGCCGACGGGACGCCACCCCGGCCCGGGCCAGGAACTTTTGGAGGCGTTCCGCGGCTCCGGCTTCGGGCAGCCGGCGAAAGCGGGCGCCCACTCGGCGGAGGGGCCGAGCGTCCGGGAGGCCGGCGCGCACTGCTACGCTGAAGAGGCGGGCGGTCCTGTCGGCGCTCCGGCCGTGGCGTCACTCGCGTCGCCTGCGGTGGCCCCGGACCGTCCGTCCGCCTCGGGGTCCTCGCCGACGCCCGGTCTGCCCCCAACTCGGGCGTCGCGGACGGGTCGTCGGTGGGGAACGCCGCTCCGGTTGCCGCGGCGGCCGGTCCGGCGACGACGGTGGGCGCGTCCAGGTCCGGCCGGGTCCGCTCGCCGTCGACCGGGCAGGGTTCGGCCGCGGCGGCCGGTCCGGCGACGACCCGCTGCGGCCCCTCGACCGACTCCCGCTCGCCGGCGATGGGCGTCCCGACCGTGATGGGTTGAGTCGATTCGGCGGGCGCGTCGATCTCCGCCCCGGTCTCCGTGATTCCGATGAGCTCATTGATCTCTCTCAGCGTGGGCAGGTCGCCCAGCTCCCGAAGGCCGAAGTGTTCCAGGAATTGCTGGCTCGTCCCGTAGAGCATCGGCCGGCCGGCCTCCGCCTTTCGCCCCATCATGCGGACGAGTTCCCGTTCCAGCAGCGTGCGCAGCACGCCGTCGACCGCCACGCCCCGGATCGCCTCGATCTCCGCGCGGGTGATCGGCTGCCGGTAGGCGATGATGGCCAAGGTTTCCAGGGCCGCCCGGCTCAGACGGGTGGGTTTCACCTGCTGGAGCTTCTGGATCCAGGCGTGGACGTCGGGCCGGGTGGTCAGACGGAATCCCCCCGCCACCTCTTGCACCATCAGTCCGCGCCCCTCGCTCTCCAGACGCAGCGCCAGGTCGCGGAGCGAGGCGTCGGTCTCCGCCGGATCCGGCGTCCGCCAGGATCTCCTGCAGCTTCGCCAGCGGAAGGGGCTCCTCCGCGACGAACAGCAACGCCTCCAGAATGGCCAGTCGATCCGGTTCCAGCGTTCACCCGTGTCTCCTCCGCCCGGGCGCGATCGAGGCGCCCGCGCGCTCACGCCGGCGTCGCCTCGGCGACGCCGGCCGCCGCCGGCCGCGCCTCGCCGGCAGCCGCATCCCCCGGACTCCGCCGTCTCGTCCGCGCGCTCCACCGTCCGATAGATCACGATGGGTCCCATGGGCTCGCTCTGCCGCGCCGTCGCCAGGCGTCGGCGCAGGAGCTCCAGCAGCGCCAGGAAGGTCACGATGACCTCCACCCGCCGCGTGCGCGTCCCCGAAGAGCCGACTGAACTCCACCGGGCTCTCCGCCGCCAGACGGTCCATCAGCATGACGATCCGCTGGCCGACGTTGATCTCCTCGGGCGTGATCTCCATCGGGGTCGCTCTTGTCCGCCCGCGACAGGACGTCCCGGAAGGCCCGCAGCAGCTCGACCATGGAGACCTGGAGCGGCCCCTCCACCTCCAGCTCCATCGCGGGCGCGCCCCGCCGATGCAGGAGCGCCGTCTCCGACTCCAGGAGGCCCAGCGTCTGCGCCGCCTCCTTGAACTTCTTGTACTCCAGGAGGCGGTTCACCAGCTCCGCCCGCGGATCCTCCTCCTCCGCCTCCTCGCCCTCCGCCGTCTCGTCCGGCGGCAGGAGCATCTTGGACTTGATGTGGATCAGCGTCGCCGCCATCAGCAGGTACTCGCCGGCCACGTCCAGATCCAGCTCCTGCATCGAGGGCGATGTACCGGAGGTACTCCTCGGTGATCGTCGCGATGGGGATGTCCAGGATGTCGAGTCTGGTGCTCCCGGATCAGATGCAGGAGGAGGTCCAGGGGGCCCTCGAACATGTCGCAGCTTGATCTGGAAGCTCATGGGCCCTCCGTCGATCCGGATCCGTCCCTGGAGTCCGCGCGTACCGCTTGGCGCCGATGCCCGGCACCCGGAGCAGATCTCCGGACGCCCGGAACGGGCCGTGCGCCTCCCGATAGGCCACGATCCGCCGGGCCAGGGTCGGCCCGATGCCGGGCAACGCCTGCAGGGCCTCCGCATCCGCCCGGTTGATATCGAGCCGGTGGGTCGGCGCCGGCTCCCGTCGTCCGCGATGGACTCGCGGTCCCCGCGCCGCCCGGTCGCGCGCCGCGGTCGCTCCGCGTCGGCACGCTGCGATCGGCCCGTCCGGCCGGGACCGTTCGCGTCCACGGGAAACGCCGGGCCCGGTCCCGGTCAGGAGTCGGCAGGGCATCGTGCCCGCCAGCAGGAGCAGCCCCACGCACGCGGCGGCGACCCCGTGGGCCTCCGTCCAGGTGGCCGCTCGGACGCTCCCCGCCGCCCCCTGGGTCACGCCCGCTCCACGGACACGGCCTCGCGCGGCCAAGCCCGAAGGCCTCGTGCAGCACGCGCACCGCCAGTTCCGTGTACTTGGCCTCGATCACGCAGGAGACCTTGATCTCCGACGTGCTGATCATCATGATGTTGATCTTTTCCCGGCCCAGCGTCTCGAACATCTTGGCGGCCACGCCGGAATGCGTCCGCATCCCCACGCCGACGATGGAGACCTTGGCGATCTTGTCGTCGCCGATCACCTTGTCCGCCCCGATCTCCTTGGCCACCGCACGCACGATCTCCAGGGCCCGCGCGTAATCGGTCTTGGGCACGGTGAACGAGATGTCGGTGAGTCCGTCCTGACTGATGTTCTGGACGATCATGTCCACCACGATATTGGCCTCGGCCACGCGCCCAAACAGCGTCGCCGCGATCCCGGGCCGGTCCGCCACCCGCGTGATGGTGATCTTGGCTTCCTGCTTGTTGTAGGCGATGCCCGAGACCACCACTTTCTCCATGGTCGCGTCCTCCTTGACCACCATCGTTCCCGGGATTGTCGTTGAAGCTGGACCGGACGTGGACCGGCACCAGGTAGTTCTTGGCGTACTCGACGGAGCGCGTCTGGAGCACCTTGGCGCCCAGGCTGGCCATCTCCAGCATCTCGTCGTAGGAGATCCGGTCCAGCTTGCGCGCCTCGGGCACGATGTTGGGGTCCGTGGTGTACACCCCGTCCACATCCGTATAGATCTCGCACACGTCGGCCTTGAGCGCCGCCGCCATGGCCACCGCCGTGAGGTCCGAGCCGCCCCGCCCCAGCGTCGTGATCTCGTCCTCGGCGCTCACCCCCTGGAAGCCCGCCACAATGGCGATCTCGCCCTCGGCCAGGGCCTGCCGGACGCGTTCGGCATCGATGCTCACGATCCGGGCCTTGGTGTGGACGTCGTCGGTCTGGATGCGCACCTGGCCGCCGGTGAAGCTCCGCGCGCGATGCCCCAGTCCCTGGATCGCCAGCGACAGGAGGCCGATGCTCACCTGCTCGCCCGTCGCCAGGATCACGTCCAGCTCGCGCTCGTTGGGGCGGTCGGCCATCTTGTGCGCCAGTCCGATCAGCCGATCCGTCTCCCCCGCCATGGCGGAGACCACCACCACCACGTCGTGGCCCGCGGCCCGCGCCTGGGTCACGCGGCGCGCCACGTTCTTGATGCGTTCCACATCGCCGACCGAGGTCCCGCCGTACTTCTGAACGATCAGCGCCATCGCACACCTCACCCTCGTTCCCGAGTGTCCCCCGAATCCCTGCCGGCGCACCTTCTGCCCGATCTTCCCTTCCGTCCCCGCCAGCAGCCGCCGGATGTTGTCCCGGTGCCGCGCGAAGATCAGCACCAGCAGAATCGCGCTCGCGCCAGCATCGCCGGCCGGCCATCCAGCAGCCACACGAGCGGCGGGCAGCGCCGCGGTGGCCACCAGCGCCGCCAGCGAGGAGTACCGCCAGATCGCCGCCACGGCCAACCAGATCAGCAGGAGGAGACCCCCCACGGCCGGCATGGCCGCCAGGACGACCCCGAGCGTCGTGGCGACTCCCTTGCCGCCCGCGAAACCGAGCGAGCACCGGGAAGAGATGGCCGACGACCGCGGCCAGGGCCACGGCCGCCACGACCGCCGAGGACGCCCCGACCCATCGCGCCACAGCCCACCGCCAGCGCGCCCTTGCCGATGTCCCCCAGCAGCGTGAGGGCCGCCGCGCCCTTCCCCACGGCCCGCAGGACGTTGGTGGCCCCGATGTTCCCGCTCCCCACCCGGCGGAGGTCCACGTCGCCCTGCAGCCGCGCGATCAGGATCCCGAAGGGCACCGACCCGAGCAGATAGGCGACCGCCACCAGGACCAGGTCACGCGCCACAGCCCTCGCCGCTCCGGCGGTCGCACCCAATCCCGCTCGCCTTCGGCCTCGCGGCGCATCGTCCCGCTACTTGCCGAGGTCGATGCACCGCCAGAACTTCTGGAAGTAGACGACGCCCGACACCAGGGACAGCGCGATGGCGACGACCAGCGCCGCCTGCCCGAGGGGCACTGGCAGCGGCGGCCAGTTGAGGATCAGCAGAGCCACGGCGATCACCTCGGCGATCATGGTCGCCTTGCCGAAGTCGCTGGCCTGGATGATCACGTTCTGGGAGGCCGCGATCGCCCGGAGCCCCGTCACCGCCAGATCGCGGCACACGATCAGCACCACCATCCACGCCGGGACCCGGCCGACCTGCACCAGCGAGATCAGGCTGGCCGAGATCAGCAGCTTGTCCGCCACCGGGTCGAGCAGCTTGCCCAGCGTCGTGACCTGGCGCGTGCTGCGCGCGATCCGTCCATCCAGCCAGTCCGTCAGGACCGCCGCCAGAAACACCGCCGCGGCCGTGAGGTTGTACGGCCGCGGCACCGCGATCAGAAACACCACCAGGACCGGAATCAGGAAGATCCGGACCAGGCTCAGCGCATTCGGAAGATTCACGCCACCCTCGCGGCCCGTCTACTCCGTCAACCCCAAGTCCCGGACCACGTCCGTGACCAGGTCCACATCCAGCTTGTCCCGCTTCCGCAGGAAACCCTTCCAGCAGGACGTTGTCGCAGATCGTGTTGATCAGGCGGGGAATCCCCTGCGAGTCCACGGCGACCTGGTCGAGCACGGCCTCCGGAAAGATCTCCCGCGTCGCCCCCGCCACTTTCAGCCGGTGCAGAATGTAGGCCTTGCTCATCTCCGGATTCAGCGAGGTGAGTCGGCACTTGACGGCCACCCGCTGCGTCAACGGAGTATCCAGCGCCAGGATCGCATCGAGGCTGGGAAGCCCGAAGAGGATGAAGGTGATGAGCTTGCTGCCGGGAACCTCCAGGTTGAGGAAACCCCGCAACTCCTCCATCAGCTCCCGCTGCTGGAGCATGTTCGCTTCGTCGATGAGCACCACCGCCTTCCGACCCGCCTCGTGCAGCTCCATCAGCCGCTGGTAGATCTGCGTCAGGAGGGCGACCTTTTCTTCCGCCGCTTGCCCGATGCCGATCTGGGCAGCGATCCGCCGGAGCAGCCACTCGGCAGAGATGGCCGAGTGAATGATGACCAGCAGGGCTGACTCGTATTGCTGATCATCGAGTCGGTCCAGCATCCGGCGGGCCAGCGTCGTCTTCCCGGTGCCCACGTCCCCCACCACGACCGCCAACCCCTTCATGGTGTTGACCGCATACATCAGCCGGGCCAGCACGTCGGCGTGCTGGTCCACCTCGAAGAAGAAGCGGGCGTCCGGGGTGTTGGAGAAGGGCTGCTCGCGAAGTTGGTAGAACTGTTCGTAGCTCATCGCTGTCTCGACCCCGGTGAGAGTCCCTAGATGAAGGAGATCTTCTTCTTCCGCGCCGCCTGTCGCTGCGTCGCCGGGGCCTGCGTCGGTTGGATACGGGCGCGCAGCGCCTGCACCCGCGCCGCCACGTCCCGAAAGCGCCCGCTTTCCGCTTCCAGGCGCTCGAGCTGTTCCAACGCCCGCGGCAGGTCGCCCACCGCCTCCAGGGCCGTCCCGAGGTCGTACCGCAGGCTGTGGTACGCCTCGGGAGCGTGCCCCTCGATCGCCAGACCCGCCTCCAGATCTCGGATCGCCTGTTCCGGTTGGCCTTTCGCCAAGAAACACAACCCCACGAGGTCGGCGCATTCCAGCGCCCGCTTCGGCTCCTGTGCGATCAGCCGGAACTCCTGGATGGCCTCGTCGTACAGCTCCATCTCCTTGTAGGCGATGCCGAGGTTGTAGTGCGTCTCGTAGTCCTGCTCGTCGAGTTGTTCGCCGACCGCCTCCTGGCCCTCCGCAAGCAGCCCGTCCACCAGCGGCTCGCCGCCGGGGAGGGAGATCCCCGCCTCGTCGGCCAAGAATTCCTCGTTCAGCTCGGCGCCCAGGTTCACGAATCCGGCCGGAGCGTCGTCCGGCGCGACCTCCATCACCGTGAAAGCGGGCGCGCCCTGCGTTAACGCCGGGTCGAGCTCCATGGCGAGGGTCGGCTCGGAGACCGGCAGCCCCTCTTCCTCCGCGGCCGGAGGCGCCGGGCTCCGACTCCGCGGCTGGTGCAGGCGGAACCGTCACGAAGGCCGATGCCTCCGCGGCGCGCTCGATCTGCTCCACCAGCGCACTCACCGCCGGATGATCCGGACTGCGGACCTGCATGCGCCGAAGAACGGCGTGGGCCTCGTCCAACATGCCTTGCGACAGGTAGAACTCCGCCTCGGCCACATCGTCCGCCATCACCTGGTCGTCGTCGCCCTCGGTGTCGCCAAGGACCACGATCGGGTCGGGCTCGCTATCGTCCAAGAGCGCACGAAGTTCCGACGGAAGGTCGTCGCCCTCGACGGGTCCGAGGATGCGATCCAGGTCCACACGGGGCTCGGCGCTCGCCGACGCCGTCGCTTCCGCCTCGAAGAGAGAGGGCACGGCCGGCGGGACCGGCGCCTCCTCACCCTCACCCAGGGCGTCGGCAGACCCCACGACATCCCAGAGCTCCGGCGACGCCTCCGACAACGGCGAATCCTCCGTCGTCTCGCCAACCGACGCTACCTCGGGCGTCTGCCCTTCCCCGGTCGCCGCACCGAGGGGTTCGGCCGCCACGGCGGATTCTGCGGCCGGCGGCGCGTCTCCCTCGACGCGTTCCGCCACGAATTGCTGAAGGTCCGGTTGACCCGGCATCAACGACAGACCCTCCCGGGCCTCCGCCAGCGCCGCATCCTCTTGACCGCGTTTCCGTAACAGCCGCGCGATCGTCAAGATCTCGCCGCAGGCTTCGTCGCGCTGTCGTCGGTCCCGGTAGATCGCCGCCAGCCGTCGCCGCGCCGTCAGGTTGTCTGGAGCCAGGCGGACCACCTCCAGCAACCGCTCCCGCGCTTTTTCCTCGAGGCCGTACTTCTGGTAGACGTCCGCCTCAGCCAACTGCTCGGCGACCTGGCTGGAGGGCTCCGCATCCTCCACCGGCGCGAACGCCGCCACCTGCGACGCCGCCGGCTCGAGATCGAGGAGAGAATCCGAGGATGGACCGACCGCGTCAGGAATCTCGACGACCGGAAACTCCTCGACCGGGATCTCGATGATCGGCGATGGCTCGTCGTCCACGAGGGCGTCGGGCGACACGTCGATCCCAGGCGAGGGCTCGACCGGCGCGACCGCTTCGATCGGCGAACCACCCATCGATCCCGAGTCGGCGCTCACCGGCAGCCGCGACTCGTCCGCCTCCAGCGCGGGTGCCGTATGGGGTTCCGGATCGGCAATGCTCGCGGAGAGGTCGGGCAGTTCGAAGGGGCTCGCCGTCGGCGGCGTGTCGTTTTCGGAGGCGACGACCGCGACATCGGCCTCTTTCGACTCGAGCGACGAATACCCTTGACTCAGCCAGGCTGCCGCTGGCGACCCGTCCTCCGGACTCTCGAGGGTCGGCTCACTTTCGTCAAGAACCAAGGGGACATCGGGGGTCGTTGCCGCCTGGTCCGGCTCCTCCACCAGGAGGGCCATATCCTCTCTCCCGAAGGACAGGTCCAGGTCGCTCAGTGTCGAAACCGAGGCCTCTGAGCTCTCGTCGGACAGCTCGATGACGGGTTCCGCGGACGCCGTATCTGCCTCTTCCGGCCCCAAGGACAGACCCAACTCCTCCAGCGATGCCAGGGAGAGATCGGGCGCGTCCTCCGACAGTTCGACCACCGGAGTCTCGTCGAGTGCCGGCACCTCCGGGACATCGGTGGGCAGCGCCGGGACCGGCTCCGCGGCCGGGGGGGCGCTGGGCTCCAGTATTTCCAGCCGAGCGCGCACGGCGGCGTCGGCGGGATCCAGTTCCATCACACGACGGTAGGTGGCGACCGCCGCCTCGGTCTCCCCGGCAGTCTCCTGGGCGGCACCCAGCGCTCGCAGAGCGGCCCGCGCCTCGTCATCGCGCCCAAGCCGTTGGAGTATCGCGGACAGGTGGGCGTGCAGCGCCGTCACCTGCGGAGCCGCCTGCAGCAGTTCCCGGCAGCAGGCCAGAGCCGCATCCACCTCACCCTGTGCCAGCCGCTCGCTGGTCGCGCGCTGGCACAGGGCGATCGCGTCGGTGACGCCTCCCATCTGCAGGAGCGCGACGCCCAGCGTGCTGGCCACCTCAGATTCGGGCACCCCCAGCGCTACCGCTTGTCGGAGTGCCTCGATGGCCTCGGCGGCGGTCCCCTGCGATGCTCGCACCTCACCAAGCAAACGCCAGGCTCTGGCATTTCTCGCGTCCGCGGCGGTGATCGCGGTCAGGAGGTCAAGCGCCTCCGGGCGCTTCCCCGCATCCAGCAGGGCCTCGGCGCGTTCGACGGTCGCTTGCCGCGCGTCCGGCAAGAGGTCGCGAGCCTTCTGCGCCAAACGCTTCGCGTCCGCCGAGTGACCGGCCGCCTGGGCGGCCTGCGCCGCACGCTCGTACTCCGCCGCGGCGCTCTCTCGCATGTTCTCCTTCAACATGAGATCGGCGAGCTTGGAGATGATGGCGGCGTTGGTCGGGTCGAACTGTGTCAATCGTCGGTATGCCTCAATCAGCTTGGGCGTCTCTCCCGACCTGGCAAAGTGGTCAACCACCGTCGCCATCTGGATCTTGGCCTCACCGACCAGCCCCTGTTCCCAATACAGATCGGCGCAGGCCAGATAAGCCTGGGTCTGAGCGGGGTCGAGCTTGGCGATCTTCTTGTACACGGCGATGGCCTTGACCGAGAGCCCGTCGGACCGGTAGAGCTCCCCCAGCTTGAGGTACTGATCGATCGCCTCTGCGGTCTTGCCCGCTCGCGCGTACAGGTCTCCGAGATTATTGCAGACAGTCAGGTCGCGCGGTTCGGCCTTCAGGATGGACTGGTATTCCGCGATGGCTCGGTCCCACTTGCCTTGCTGGGTATACGCGAGCGCGTTTTGCAGGGACTTCCGCTTGTCGAAGGCCATAGGTAGAGCGTCCTATCGCTGTGCCAGAATCGGTTGTTGAGGCTACCAAAGCCCCACCGGGGTGTCAAGCGGTTTGGCCGACGGGCCGACGGAGCCGAGACGCGCACGAACCGCTCGAACTCTGTGAAATCTCAGCCCGAGATGCGCTCGGGCGTCACCGGCGCCACGTCCAGGCCGGGTCACCGTACCGCATCCCGACAAGCCGTTGGGCTTCCTCTCGCTCCCCGACCGTTAATTCGGCCGGCTGCCACGCCACCCCCAGCACCTCTCGCCATCCGCGGAGCAGCGCCGCCTCCAACACGGCACGAGGGGGCACATCCGCCAAAACCGTCTTCAACCCCGTCACGCCGTCGTTCGACCCGTCCCGTGTCCACGTCGGGAAGACCGTCTGGTGCATCCCGAGATCCACGTCGATCAGGAGCGAGCCGTGCTGCAGGAGTACCGTTTTCCACCGCCGCTGTGCGGACCCGAGAAGTTTTCGCCCCCTCACCAGAATGGCGGGCATGCGTCGTCGCTGGAAGCAGGCCTCCGTCCCCTCCGCTGTTCGCGACTCGCCCGTGCCATCCGCCAGCACTGCCGGCACGCCTAGACGCCGGAGTCCAGCGAGCAGCCCCTGGCTCGTCAGGCGGAAGCTCTCGGCGACCGTCAACCGGCCCCAGACGCCGTCCAGCGGGAGGCACAAGCTGTACGTCAATTCCCGATCATGCAGGACGGCGCGCCCGCCCGTGGGGCGCCGGACCACGGCCACGCCCAATCGACGGCACACCTCCACGGCGATGGCGCCGTCCGCCCGCTGCAGGCACCCCAACGACACGGTCGGTGGATGCCAGGCGTAAAACCGGATAGTGGCCGGTACCTGTCCCGTCCCCACGCTCTGCGCGATGGCCTCGTCCACCGCCATGTTCCACGGGCCGTCGCACGCCTGGTGGGACAGCAGGCGCCATCCAGGGGCCGCGGGCGTCACCCCGACACCGGCCCCACCCTGGCCGGACCCCCCTGCCACTATTCCGGCTCCCCGAACAGCCCGTCCACCAGGGCGGCCAGCGCCTCCAGCGCCGCCGATCCGTCCGCCCCAGCGGCTCGCAGCCTCAACGTCGTCCCCTGGGCGGCCGCGAGCAGGAGAAGGCCCATGATGCTCTTCCCGTTCACCTGTCGCGTACCCGCCTCCACCGTGATCTCCGCCTGAAACCGGCCGGCCGTCCTGACGAACTGCGCGGAGGCTCGTGCGTGCAAGCCCAGGCGGTTCCGAATCACCACATCGCGGGTCACGGCACCGTCCCTCACGTTGTTGCCTTCCACCTCTCCGGGGTGTCATCCCGCCGCACGGCCTGCTCGCTCCCGCCGACCCATCGGTGCCCCGGTTAGACGCCGCCCTGCAGCGACGTCCACGCCGCGGGAACGGCGCCGACGAGCCGGGAGGCGCGGACAGCCTGCGCTGCGGCGGTCCAAACCCCGGCGCGTTTCGGGGCAAGTCTCAGCGGGCGGGGGTCGCGGGTTTTCCCTGCTTGGCGAGAAATTCGCTGGCCACCAGGATGTTACGCTGGCCGTACTTCGCCAGACTATCCGCCAGAGTGCGCAGGTCCCGCTCCTCCCGGAGGGAAGGCAGCTTCATTAGCATGGGCAGATTGACCCCGGTCACGACCTCGAGCCGACCCGCTTCCAGGTAGGAGAGGACCAGATTGGACGGCGTACCGCCGAACAAATCGGTGAGAATGAGCACGCCGCTGCCGTCGCTGACCCGCTGGAGCGAGGCCTCGATCTTCTTGCGGGCCTTGTCGATCTGTTCCGAGGCCTGGACGGACACCGCCTCCACGCTGGGAAACTTTCCCACGATCTCCTGCGCCGTGCGGAGGAGCTCCGTCCCAAGCTCCCCGTGGGTGACGATCACGATCCCGATCATGGCTTATTCTCGCTCCACGTCGCGATGCCGCACCGACACCTCGTACGCCATGTCCCGCATGCGCCGCGCCAGTTCTTCCGCCAGCACCACGGACCGATGGCGTCCCCCGGTGCATCCGATCGCGATCGTCAAGATACGCCTTCCCTTCGTGCACGTACAGGGGCAGCGCAAAGGTGAGAAAAGTCTGGACCTGGTCCAGGAACCCCCGGGCCTGGGCCGACCCCAGCACGTACTCCTTCACGCCCTCCGCCAGCCCCGTGAGGGGACGCAACGTCTCCACGAAATGCGGATTGGGAAGGCAGCGGGTGTCGAACACCAGATCCGCATCGACCGGCAGGCCATGCCGGTAACCGAAGGAGACCAGAGCCAAGACCGTCCGCGGTGGCGCCGGGAGGTCGAGAAACGACGTCGCGAGGAGCTTGCGGAACTCGTGGACCGTGAAGCCGGAGGTATCGATGACCAGATCCGCCTTGGCCTTGAGCGCGGCGAGGCGGGCCCGCTCCGCCCGGATCCCTTCCAGCGCCGAGCCGCCGGGGGCCAGCGGATGCGGACGCCGGCTTTCGCTGAAGCGGCGCACCAGCACCTCGTCGCTGGCGTCCAGAAAGACCATGCGCACCTGGTTCCCCTCCCGCCGCAGATCCACCAGGATCTCGAACAGGGCGTCCAGGAATCGGCCCTCCCGGGCGTCGATCACGAGGGCCACGCGCTCGATGCGCTTCTCGGACTGGGCGCACAGCTCGGCAACCTTGGGGATCAGCGCCGCCGGCAGGTTGTCGATGCAGAAGAACCCGAGATCCTCCAGACATCGACTGGCGGCGCTCTTTCCCGCCCCCGACATACCCGTCACCACGATGACGTCGAGTCCGCTCATCGCCGCGTCGCCGCGCTTCGCCTCCGAACCGGGCAGCGACCCCTCTCCTCTCGCGGCTCACGCCGGTTCGTCGGCTCGCGGGGAGCGACCGGAGAATCCGCGCAGCCGAACTGGCCCCCAGAGCTCGCGCGTAAAGGCCCGCGCCGCGTGCACCCCCATCCGTTTCAAGCACGTGATTGCGCGCCGCCACCTCCACCAGAATGGCCACGTTTCGACCGATCGACACCGGGATTCGGAGCATCGGAATCTCGACGCCGAGCAGGGTGTGCGTATCGCTCCACCACGCCCGAGCCGCTCGTACTCCTCGTCGGGCCGCCAGGCCTCGAGCTGGATCACCAACTCGATCCGTTTCCGGTCGCGGACGGCCGCGACGCCGAACAGGTCCCGGATGTTGATGATCCCCAGCCCCCGGATCTCCATGTGGTGCCTGATTCGGGCCGGGCCGCGCCCAATGACCCCCTGGGGCCCCTCCCGCCAGATCTCCACCACATCGTCGGCCACCAGTCGGTGCCCGCGGGTGACCAGATCCAGGGCGCACTCGCTCTTCCCGGTCCCGCTCTCCCCCAAGAGCAGGACGCCGATCCCGCTGACGTCCACCAGCACCCCGTGCAGGCTGGCTTCGGTCGGAGCCTCCACCGGCTCCATGGCTACCCCTCGGGCTCGATCAGCCCGTAGTGCCCATCGCGTCGCCGATAGACGACGTTCACCTCGTCCGTCAGCGCGTTGCGAAACACGTAGAAATTGTGCCCGAGCAGGTCCATCTGCAGGATGGCCTCCTCCACCTCGGCCGGCTTGACGGCAAACCGCTTGGTCTTGACCACGCGCGGACTCGTCCGGCGGCGCCGGCGGTCGGACGGACTGTCGTTCTTCCCGGCCGGCCGGATCGATCCATGTGGGCGACGATCCGCTCTTTGTGGCGCAGGATCTGCCGCTCCAGCTTCTCCGCGACCAGGTCGATGGACGAGTAGAGATCGTCGGTGCTTTCCTCCGCCCGGACGGTGAGGTCCCGCACTCGCAACGTCACCTCCGCGATCTGCCGATGCTTCTCCACCGACAACACGACATTGCCGGACACGATCCCCTCCAGGTACTTGCCCATCCGCTGGACCTTCTCCTCCGCGTAGGTGCGGAGGGCGTCCGTCACCTCCAGGTTTCGCCCCTTCACTGACAGGTGCATGGTCGGACTCCTTCCGGAGACTGCGCAAGCCTCACACCGTGCGACGGGTCCCGCGACCCCTGCCCGCTCAGTACCGCTTCCGCCGACTCGAGGAGGGAATCCTGAGCTGGCTGCGATACTTGGCCACCGTGCGCCGGGCGATCTCGATGGCGTGCTCGCGTCGCAGCACCTCCACAATCCGCTGATCCGAGAGGGGGCGACCGCTGTCCTCCACCGTCAGCAGTTTGTGGATGAGATCCTTGACCTTCAAGGAGGAGACGTTGTCCCCCCCCTGCGTACTGGGCACGCCCCGGTGGAAGAAATATTTCAGCTCGAACAACCCCTGCGGGGTCTGCACGTACTTGTTGGTGGTCACGCGACTGACCGTGGACTCGTGCATACCGATGTCCTCGGCCACCTCTTTGAGCGTGAGCGGCTTGAGCGCCGTGATGCCTCGCTCCAGAAACTCCCGCTGGAACTTCACCAGGCTGGAGGCGACCTTGAACAGCGTCCGCTGTCGCTGCTCGATGCTGCGGATCAGCCAGAGAGCCGAGCGCATCCGCCCCTCGATGTACTCCCGGACGTCCTTGGCGCTTCCCGTCTTGTTGGCCAGGATGGTGCGGTAGTATGGGCTCACCCGCAGGCGCGGCAATCCCTCGTCGTTCAGCAGCACCAGAAACTCGCCGTCCACCTTGACGATGTAGACGTCGGGGGTGATGTAGCGCGGGTCCTCGGTCCCGAAGGTCCGCCCGGGCTTCGGCTCGAGCGTGGCGATCGACTCCACCGCCTCCTGCACCTCTTTGACCGAGACCTTGAGCGTTTCCGCCAGCCGCTCCCAATTCCGCCGCTCCAGATCCGTCAGGTGCGACGCGATCAGCTCCTTGGCCAGCGGGTGCAGTTCCGGACGGCCGTCGACCTGGAGCAGCAGGCACTCCCGGAGGTCGCGGGCCCCCACTCCGGTGGGCTCGAAGCTTTGAACCAATCGCAGCGCCTCCTCCAATCGAGGCAGTGCGACCTCCGCACCCGCCGCCAATTCCTCCAGCGGCTCCTTCAAGTACCCGGCCTCATCCAAGTTCCCGATCACCACGGTTGCCAGCCGAAGCATCTCGACATCCGAGGTGCTGAGGTGGAGCTGGAAGAGCAAATGGTCGATGAGCGAGCGGGGCCGCGTCAAGTGCATCTCCGCGTCGAAGCGCTCCAACTCCTCCCGGGGGATCTGTGGCCGATAGTCGGAGGCATCCTGGAGGTAATTGTCCCAGTCGAACTCCCCCAGCCGATCGGCACCGTCCGTATCCGTCTCCGCGGTGACCTCGGGCTCCGCCGGAGCTTCCTGCTCCTGCGAAAGCTGCGGCTCCTCCACCTCCTCCAGGACCTCTTCCAACACCGGGTTCTGCTCGATCTGCTGCCGCAGCTCCTGGACCAGCTCCAGCCGGGACAGCTGCAACAGGCCGATCGCCTGCTGCAGCATCGGCGTCATGATCATCCGCTGCGTCTGAAGCATCCGGAGTCTGGTGTCGAACGCCATGGAGGCCGGCGGTCCTTCCGTTACAGCGAGAATCGCTCTCCGAGATAGATCTGGCGGGCGCGCTCGTCCGAGGCCAGCTCGGTCGCCGTGCCGGACACCAGGATCTTCCCCTCGTGAATGATATAGGCTCGGTCGACGATCTGCAAGGTCTCACGCACGTTGTGATCGGTGATCAGCACGCCGATGCCCCGGTCCTTGAGTTGGCCGATGATGCCCTGGATGTCGTAGACGGCGATCGGATCGATCCCGGCAAACGGTTCGTCCAGCAAGATGAAAGCCGGGTCGGTTGCCAACGTCCGGGTGATCTCGGCCCGCCGGCGCTCTCCACCGGAGAGGGTGTAGGCCCGACTCCTGGCAAGATGGAAGATGTTCAGGTCGCAGAGCAGCGCCTGGGCACGTTCCTGACGCTCCGCCGCCGGCATGCCCCGCGCCTCCAGAATCGCCAGCACGTTCTCCTCCACCGTCAATTTGCGGAAAATGGAGGGCTCCTGCGGCAGAAATCCCATACCGAGCCGGGCCCGCTGATGCACGGGCAGATATGTGATGTCCTCTCCGTTCAAGGCGACCCGCCCAGAGTCGGGACGCGTGAGCCCGAGGATCATGTAGAAGGCTGTGGTCTTGCCGGCGCCGTTGGGCCCCAGGAGTCCGACGACCTCACCCGCATCCAAGGCGAGACTCAGCCCGGACACCACGACCCGCTTCTTGTAGGCCTTGACCAGCGCCTCCGCGCGAAGGCTGCGCCCCAGACCGTTGCCCGTCATCGCCATGGCGCGGTCCTCACCGACGCGGCCCTGCCGCCGGTGTCCCCTCCCCTCGTTTCGGATAGAGGATGGCGTTCACGCGCTCCCCATCGCACCCGTCAACCTGGCTCCGATCTTCCCGAAGCAGCAGCGTGATCTTGCACCCGGTGATGACGTCGTTGTTCTGCCAGACCTTGGGATGCCCCACCAGGACCGCACGGGATTCGGTGGGATAGTACTCGGCACGCTCGGCCACACCCCGCCGCTCGCCGTAGGAGATCCGGACGTTCCCCGCCGCCAGCGCGCGCTCCAACTCCTCCATCTTCTCGTCGAAATAGAACTCGATCTGATCCGCCAAAATACTCACACCGCGGGACCGATCGTTGGCCACCACGTTACCTCGATACAGGGCCACCCGGGTCTTCCGGCTCACCTCCAAGGTATCGGCCGAGATGGTGATCGGGGCACGCTCTTCCGCGGCCTTCCCGATCCCAGGCGCCACCAGCGCCACCGCGAGCGTCAGCACCCACCAGCGACTTCTGTTCATCGCGGACGACTCCTTCCCGTCGGAATGCGCGCCGGCCCAAGCTGGGACGTGATATTCTGGAAAATGCGGACGCGTTCGAGGTCGGTCTCTGCCTCCATACCCCGCCCTTGACTCACCAGCGTGCCCCGCTTGATCGTGACGGCCTGATCCGTATGCAGCCGCCGGGAGCCGGCCGTCCACGTCAGCGCTTCCGTCCTGAGCTCCATCCCTTGTTCCGATCGGGCCCAGACGGCCCCCTGAAGTTGCACATCCTTGGTCTTGAGATCCAGCGTCGCGCGATTCGCGACACACGTGACCTGCCCCTGATTGGAAAAAAACACGATCTGGATCGGCTGGGTACCTCTGGTCAGCACGGTGACGCCTTCGCGCTCGTTGACCTCCACCTGATCGGCCTGGATCTCCCACAGCTTTGACCCTTCTCGGGTCTCGATCATATGGACCTTTTGTAGGGCAATTTGAGGCGGGGTGGCAACCGGCCCCGGGGATTGCCCGGCCAGCGCCGTGCGAGGAATGCCCGACCCGAGTAACACCGCAATCAGGGTGGCTGACAGCCACGGCCAGCGACTCGTCCGTTTCGATCCCAACATTTTATCGATGCTATAACACACTGGCACGCAAAATGTAAAGCGAATCTCCGGGCCGACGCCCCGCGCCAAACGCGCTGACCCATTTGATCCCGGCAGCCCGGGCAGAGACCACCAAGCCTGGCATGACCTGAAAGAAGGCGACGCGCGTCGGTTGAATGCCGATCTTGGGCGGAATTTTCACCGCGCCGACGCCCTTTTGCTGTAACACTTCCTCCACGGCTCGGATGATCTCGGGCATCGGTACGCCGACCCGCTCGACATCCTGGCGCGAACGCCAGAGGATCTCGTGGCGCATGCGCCTGTCCCCCCACCAACGGGGACACCAGGAAGATGCGGCGGCCGAGCGGGAGCGCTGCCGTCGATCTCCGCCTACCCCCGCTTCCCGAACGGATCGAGTGTCGCGGTCTTCCAGACGGCGAATCCGTCGAGGTTCTGCGCCGCGGCCTCCCGGCGGATCCGGGCGAGTTGGCCGAATCCAATCAGTGAGGGGCGCGTCCCCGGCCCTCCGGCGGCGGCATTCACGTACACGCTGGCGGCCCGCAACCCTTCGACGGCCCGGAACGCCCTTGAGATATCGCGCGTATAGACCGCCGCCGTCAGGCCGCGGCGAACCGAGTTGGCCAGCTCTACCGCCTCGTCCAGACCCGTCACGGGCACGAGCACCACGGTTGGACCGCGAACTTCCTCCTGCACGATCCGCATCTTGAGCGCCGCATCGCCGAACACCGTCGGCGCGTAGAAGAATCCCCGCTTGCAGTCCGCCTCCTTCACGACTTCTCCGCCGGCGAGCAGCTTGGCGCCTTCGCGCTGGCCGACACGGGTGTAGCCGTGAACCCGCTTGAGCTGGATCTCGTTGATGACCGGCCCCATGTCGGTGGTCTCGAGCAACCCGTCCCCAAGACGCACGGCTTGCACCCGGCTCACGACTCGCTCGGCGAACTCCTTTGCGACCTTTCGAGCGAGCAAGACGCGCGCCGCTCCCCGCCAACGCTGGCCGGCCATGGCGAAGCCCCCCCAGACCGTTCCCTCCACGGCCATCTCGAGGTCGGCGTCGTCCAGGACCAGGATCGCAAGCTGTTCTCCCAATTCCAGAGATACCTGCTTCTGTTCTGCCGCGCAAGCGATGGCCACTTCCCGGCCAACCTCCGGCGATCCGACGAAGGACACCAGCACCACATCCGGGTGTCGAATCAGTGGCGCGCCAGCCTCGTCGCCCTGCCCGTGCACCAAACCGATGACCCCCGGCGCCAACCCCGCCTCTAGGAATATTTCGACCAGGCGAGCGGCCATCAGCGGCGCTTCCTCTGCCGGCTTAAACACTACCGTGTTGCCCGCCGCCAGCGCCGCCGCGAGCTTCCACACCGACGCCGCCACCGGGAACGCCCAGTGTGTGACCAGCGCCACGACCCCTGCCGGGAGTCGCATCGTAACGCCCAGCGTCCCCGACTGCCCGAGCGCGGCGACCCCGTCCTCGGCGTAGACGCCCTCGCCCGCCATCGCGTACAGGAGGGCCGCGGCCTCTTCGAGTTCCATCCGCGCCTCGGTGAGGACCTTGCCCGTCTCCCGAGTCAGCAATGCCGCGAGCTCTTCCCTGCGCTGGCGGAGCGTCTCGGCGACCGCCCACAGGATTTCGCTGCGGCGTCGAGCGGGCACGCGGCACCACGCGGGCAATTGGCTGCGTGCTGCCTCGACCGCGCGGTCGACGTCGCGATGATCGGACCGGGGAAAACTCCCCAGCACGTCGGTCTTGTTTATCGGGCTAACATCATCGAAGGTGGAGCCATTGGCTGAATCCGCCCACTTCCCATCGATCAGGTTCTTGAAACGTTCCCCCATTGGATCCTTCCCTCAGTCATGGGTGGCACGAGGGATTACGGACGCCAGCCCGTCATCCACCGTGCCTGCCAAGGAACACGGCGGATGTTTCCGGTGGATTGCCGGGTCTGGGATGCGCATCCATCGCAGCACGGCCTTTCCCGGAGGTGGTACAAGAGGGAAAAGCCCACGGGCGACCCCATGGGCAGAAATAAAGATTACCAAGGATTCCCACAGACTGAACGGAAGGACGCTACCGCACGCAGGAAAAACCATCAAACGAGAACAGCCACCCTCTACCCAGCTAGAGCCGAGCATGCCAACTTGAACTATCAGACGATGTTACGAATGTAACTTAATGAAAACAATCACAAATATAAAGTTTTTTTCTACGCTTGACGAACCAATATAATATGAAATACAGTATGAGTCCCGCTGGGGGGTGCCGCCCCCAGCGTAATCACTCGACTGTGAGCTTACTTCTTTTTCTTCGGGGCAGCCTTCTTGGCGGCCGGCTTCTTCTTCGTCGCCACAGCAATCACCTCCTTCCCACGAGGAGCGTTGAGTCAAAAACGAGCCGGGTCGTCTTACTACTTCTTCTTCGCGGGCTTCTTCGCAGTCTTCTTCGCGGCGCTTCTTGGTGGCCATCAGCGTCACCTCCTTTCTTTCACGTCTCCCCAATACGCTGCTAGAGCAACGTCAACTGGGGATTTCTCGTCCGCGTCCATTCGACCGTCCGCTCGATGAACTGTTGGGCGTCCTTGATCGCGCCCTCCACCTCGTACCGTGAGACCGGTTGGCCGACCTCGTCCACAATGATTTGCCACCGGCGGCGCATCCGATCAAACGCATTCACCAAGGGTCGCGCCTCGTCCCCAAGGATCCTGTCAACCAACATCACAACCGTTCGTTGCTGGTCCCGACCTCGTGGGCGCAACCCTTCCGCCGAGATCATGCCTTTGGCGGCCCGTAGCATTCCCTGATACGCGATAGCGTATGCCCACTCCCGGTCGATACTGGCGTTCGCTCGCGCCGTCGCCACATCCTTGTGTGCGCGCACGATGAGGGCGCTGACCACCGAGAAGTTCGGCTTGACATCCTCCACCAATCCCTTCTCGCGCAACTCCTCATACACCATCGTCGCGCCCGATGAGCAGCACGTTCCCGCCGCCAAACACCTCGGCCAAGAACGGATCCGCCTCCGCTCGCCGCCGCTGGAATTCCGTTTCGTCGAACACCGTGTAATTGATCTCGCGCCCCAACTTTCCTTCCAACCGCGTGATCACCTCGTTCAGTTCCGCAAGGTCGACACGCCCGACGATGAGGACCAAGACCGGCCCCGACCCCTCGCCGGGCGGGTGGGAATTCATGGAATACATCCAGGCATGGCGTAGCCCGCTCAACCCACCGAGCCGTCCCGCGATCGCCCATTGCACGCCGACTGTCTTGGCGATGATTGATTTGAGTTCTGGGTAGATGGCGGCAGATTTGCTGGCGCTGTAGTACCGAAGGTTGCCGAGTTTCTCGCTGGTGAGCAGGCCGGCCTTGTCCAGATTGTCGAGCTCGCGTTTGATGCCCGAGATGTCCCGAGCAAGCTCTCGGGCAATCTGGCGGACATAGTACCGACCGTCGGGATTCGAAAAGAGAAGACGCAGAATCTCGACGCGCGTCTTGGAGGAGAATAATCTTTCGAGCATCATTAGTCACCATTCGTTGAGACTTATACAACGAGCGTTCTCTGCCTGTCAACACTTTTTTCTCGAATTTTTCACAAGATAAGAAATATGGGTCGCCGATTAGAACATGCACCCCTTCATCACCAGGCGTGTAGGGCACATCCGCACCCGTCTGGATGGACTGAGGCAAGGCGCCAGACGGCAGCAGGCATTTGGATAACTACCCGCGAAAGTGAACGCTCTCGTTGAATCGGACGAACGAGAACGAGTGTGAGTCAACGGAGGGGCCTGCAGTTCTGGGATGTCAGACCGGACCCATCCCGAACCGAGAACGTTTCGAAGGCGCATCTCGTATCGTCGCTTGCCACATAGGACAAATCACAAGGACATGGATGGGCGGTCAACAACCGTTGGAGATGCGTCTGCGGATTTCCTTCGGCTTGGCGTGCTGCTCACCCTCTTCACAACGTGAGCTTGTCCCGAGGCATCTCTTCCTCAGTTCACGCCTGGGTATCTCTATCCGCCCCTGACAGGATCTTTCTCTTTGCAAGCGAACGCGAACGGTGCTGTAATCCTGCCATGACAACCCGAAACGGCGGCGTGCGTTGGCGTTGGCTCCTGTTGTTCGCGATGGCCACCGCCCTGCTCCCCGCACGAGAGGCCTTCCCGACGGAACCGCCCTCGGACGCCAGCCGGGCGATTGAGTCCGCATTCCGCAGCGCGATGGAGGCGTGGGCCGCGGAGGCGCATTGGCGCCTGTGGGAGATGGGGACAGGCACGACTCGCGCCGCCCTTCCGCAGTCCGAGTTCACCGATCGGCTGCGACGCGGCAACGCCACACCGGCAACCCACGGCAACCTCGAGGTGGTCGCCGTGGTCTCCGAGTCTGCAGGGATCGCCTTGCTACGCGCCCGGTTCATCTTGCAGCAGGTCCGGGGCAGCCAGAGCCAGATCGCCGAGCGGCTATTCGAGCGGCCGTTCATTCTGAGGTACGAGGAGGGTGAATGGCGGGTCAACCTGTGGGACTTCGTGGGGATGGCGTCCGCCTTCCCGCCTGACTACCTGCCGGCTCGCCCCGTTCCACCGCCCCACACCAAGCGCCGGTGATCGCGGCGGTCCTTCAACGCGATCAGGCGCATCGGTTTCTCGGCGCGTCCCCGCGCCCGCTCGGCGAGAGCGTCAACGCGAGCACACCGGCAATTCCCGGTAGCGCCAAAAGAATCCAGACACTGGCCTCGCAGCCCCACGGCGTCGGCCACCACACCCGACAGTCCAACCCCGACGCCGCCGGCGCCGAACGCCAGCCCCAGTGTCAGCCCGGACGCCAGGCCTAGGTGGTGCGGGAGGAGCTCCTGCGCAAAGACCACCGTCACGGAGAACGACGCCAGCAATGTGACACCTGCGATAGCGAGGAAGAACCCCTGAAGCGGTCCCGAGACGACCAACGCGATCGCCATCAGGATGGGAAAGGCGAGGAGAGATACGGCAATCACCTGATGCCGTCCGACCCGGTCCGACAGATACCCGCCAACCAGATCCGCCGAGTGCTCCGAAGAACAGAAAGACGAACAAGAGCCGTCCCGTCTCCTGCAGCGACACGCCCTGCTCGTGGAGCAGCAACGGAATGAAGGTGATCAGCCCGGAATACCCCCAGGACCGCAACGTGATGAGCGCACACAGCATGCTGATTCGACCCCAGGGGATGCGATCGTCTGCGGATGGTGCGCGCGAGCCCCGAACGGCGGACGGCGCGGCGAACTCGTCACGCCAGACGTACATCGCTCCGGCCATGATCAGCCCGGGGACCGCCACCGCCACCGTCCCGGGCAGGTCGAACCGGGTCACCAGCCAGGCGGCCATCACCGGACCGATGGCGAACCCCAGGTTCCCGCCCGCCGAGAAGAGAGACATCCCGAGCCCCCGCTTGCTCCCCGAGGCGAGCGCCACGGACATGGACGCGACCGGGTGGAAGGCCGCCGTGCCCACCCCGGTCAGGACGATCACCAGCAGCAGGGTGAGATAGTTCGGGACGAGCCCCACCAGGCACATCAGTACCCCGGTCCAGGCGACGCCCACCGGCATGAACCAGCGGGTGGGCCAGCGATCGGACACCCAGCCAAACAGCGGCTGGATGAGCGACGACGAGATGTTCAAGAGCGCGGCAGCCAATCCGGCCTGGGAGTAGCTGAGCTGGAACCGGGCCAGCAGGAGCGGGAGGACGACGGGCAGGATGTTCTGTGAGGCATCGACGACCGTGTGGGCGAGGACTGCGAGCGCGACGGGGAGCCTACGCACCGGTCACCACCCCAGGGACCCGCGGGCCATCCTGAGCGGCATCGCCACCACCAACGCCAGAAACAAATTCGTCACCCGCCGCCAGGCCGATCCCGCTGCCGATCAGGATGGCGACCGCATTCACGATCGTCCCGCGCACGCCCACACCCCCCCACTCGACCCGCGCGGCTTCAAAAAAAGCGACGGGGCCAAGAATGCCCGGGCATCCCTGGCCCCGTCAAGGAGAAAGCGCGGATAGGATCTAGCTCAGCACCGGCTCCTTGTTCGGATTGATCTTCTTGAACCGGGCCAGCAGGGCGTCCTTGTCCTCTTTCCGAGCTGGATCGGCGACGATGCTGTCGGTCGGGCAGACGCTGGTGCACTGCGGTTCGGCGAAGAAGCCGATGCATTCCGTGCACAGGTCAGGGTTGATCATGTAGTGATCCGCCCCCTCGCTGATGGCCGTATTCGGGCACTCTGCCTCGCAGGCACCGCAGCTGCTGCACTCATCATTGATCATCAACGCCATGGATGCCCTCCTCCTGCTTCGCGCGTTTTGCCGCGCGGGGTTAGTGGAAACCGCGAACCGCTCCCGTCACTATAGGCAAGTATGCGGTGGGCGGAAAGTGAAAAACGCCGTCCGCGGCCGCAAACCCGGAAAGGCGTGTTCTTTCGAACAATACCGCGAGTCGTCGGTTTCTCGCCCCCGCTCACGCCGTTTCCGGCCGCATCCGGATCTCCCGTACCGGGTACGCGATCTGGTTATCCCGCTGGCGAAAACGCTCCAAGAGCGCCCGATACACTTCGTACTGCACCTGTCAGTAGTCTTCCGCCGTACACCATGGCCGCAGCGCGTTCCGGACCCCGGCATCCGCCAGGCTCACGATGCCCACCTCCGGCTCCGGTGTCTTGAGAATCCGCCCATTCTGCATCAGAATCTCGCGGACGGTTCCCAGTACCCTCTCCTGGTCCTCCCGGTATCCCACCTCCACCGTCAGCGGCACCCGGCGCTCCTCGGTGTAATTGTAGGTGATCTCACCGACGATCTTGCGGTTCGGCACGATCACGCGCGCATCCTCCAACGTCCGGAGAATGGTCGTCGTCAGGTTGATGGCCTGCACCTGCCCCCGCACGGTGCCGATCTCGATGTAATCGCCGATTCGGAACACGCGGGAAAACATAATGCTCAATCCGGCGGCAACGTTTCCGAGGACTCCTTGCAGCGCGAGGCCGCCGGCCAACCCCGCGACGCTGAGGCCCGCCACCAGCGCCGTGATCTGCACGCCGAACCTGTCGAGGGCCAGCATAGCGGTGAAGAGCAGGACCACGATCTTGGCCGCCCGCACCAGCAATTGCTGCAGGTGTTCTTCGAGTGAGGTCTTGCGGAGGGACCGCTCCACGAATCGCCTCACGATCCGCGCGCAGACACATCCGGCGGCAAGAATAGCCAGCGCGGCGAACACCTGGAAGCTGTACCGGATCGAAAGATCCACCACAAGGTACGAGGTCGTCGAACGCCTGCACTGCTCGGACGCTGGCCGAATGAAGCGCTGCGCCCCTTGGGCGTCGTCGGCGCGCCCCGCGGCGTGGACCGCATCCCGAACACCTGCAGTGCCAGGGCGCGTCGGGAGCCGGACCGCACACCACGCCGAAACGCCTACCGCCACGTCCAGGGGTTCGGATAGAACCGGCGGACGAAACCGGTCGTGAGGTCCGGGTGTATCCGCAACCGGTTACCGATCAGATCCACGATCGACACCGTCAGCAGTGCCGGGAGCAGTAGGACGGAAAACAGCAGCCGCCCCACGGGGATTTCACTCCGCGCCAAGCTGTGGAGGACCGGAACGCCGCACCAGCGAGCCAGGTAGTACCACGCGCCGTACGCCATGGTCAAAGGAAGGCAGGTACAGAGTGTCAGCACCTCGAAGGCGCGATCCCACCCGGGAGAGAGAGAAAACCGATCGCGTGCGGTACCCGCGCCCCGATAGGTATTGACGACGCCGGGTTGCAGCCCTTCGATCCCCCATTTCACCATCAGATAGGAAATCACATAGACGGAGATGGCGGCAACGTCCGGGACGGACCGGAAGTGGGTCGGGTGTCCTGGCGGATACAGCGCCTTGATGGAGAGGGATCGGATCGCCCTCCCCGAGTCCCCCGCCTTGAGCAGGATCTCGGTCTCGGTCACATACCGCTCCCGACGGAGGGAGAGGGACTCGATTACCGTCAACGGATACAGGCGGAACCCGCATTGCGTATCCTCGACGAACTGATTGGCGGCCAGGGAGATGAAGAAGCGCGCCACCACCATCGAGTTGTGTCGGTGGCGCGGGATGTGGTCCGGTGCCCCCATCCGTGAACCCGTCAGGATCGCGTCGGCGTGATCGCGGTGGACCTCGAGAAATACCGGGATGTCATCCGGATCGTGCTGCCCATCGGCGTCGAGCGCGATCACCGCAGACAGCCCGCGTCTGCGGGCCTCGGCAAAGAGGACACGCAGGGCGTTGCCCTTCCCGCGATTCTCCGGCAGACCGATCACCTCGGCGCCGGCCGCCCTCGCGACCTGCGCCGTCCCGTCGGTCGAGCCATCGTCCGCGACGATCACGGTCGGAACATGATGGAGCGCGCCCATGACGACTCCGGCAATCGTCTCCCGGGCGTTGTAGGCAGCGATGACCGCGGCGACCGACGCGTGTCGAATCATGCGCCGGCCTCGAGGATCCGGGCGGCGACCCGCATGCCAGAATAGGCGGCTGCCAGCACCCCACCACCGGCCTCCGCCCAGTGTCCCGCCAGATGCAGGTTGTCAATCCCGTGCCGGATTCGGGGCTGGTCAGGGGTTTGTTCCCAGCCGTACGCTGCGCCCCCTGCGTTCCGGGTGTACTGTTCCAGCGTCGGGGGCGCGGCGGCCTCGCTAAAGACCACCCGGCCCGGCAACCCCGGTAAGACCCGCTCGGCTTTCCGAAGCAAGCGGTCGAGACACGCCCCCTTCTCCCGCGCCCAATCGCACGGGTAGCCGTGAGGGACGAGTTCGTGCACGACCAGCGCATCATGACCCGGGGGAGCCAGGCTGGGGTCCTCGACCGTCGGGATCGTCACACCGAGCGCATCCGCCTCGGAAAAAGGCACGTACGGGTCTAGCAGTCTATCGAGATCGAACCCCCCGAAGGATCCGATGCTCGATGCGTCGTATCGCCTCGCATCCCTACGGACGCCCGCATACGCGATGAAGAACGACGGCGAGCGTGGTCGGTCGCGGGCCTCCGCCAAGACCGCCCCGCCCGTGTCCCCCCCGATCAACCGTCCGAAGGTCTCCCGGAAATCCGCGTTTGACACCACATGGCGCGCTGGGAACTCCGCGCCGTCGTCGGCCAGAACTCGCGCGCACC
Organism: uncultured Methylomirabilota bacterium; assembly: GCA_963695995.1. GTDB lineage: Bacteria > Methylomirabilota > Methylomirabilia > Methylomirabilales > 2-02-FULL-66-22 > 2-02-FULL-66-22. The sequence continues at coordinate 76,731 of CAVOIV010000017.1, read as the reverse complement.
GCCCTCCTTCGAGGAGGATCCGCGTGGCGGGCCGGCCAAGCCACACCTCGCCCCGCGCGCGCCGGATTCCCTCCACCAGAAGATCGGGAAACCGCTGATGTCCGCCGGCCGGCCGGTAGGCGCCGGACCGGAAGTAGCTCATCACCAGCGCGACCATGCGGGTCGCAGAGACCTTCGCCGGGGGCAACCCCAGAAAGGGGCAACGATCGGACAGGATGGCGGACAGTTGCGCGTCCCGGATATCCTGCTGAAGCAGATCGGCGTAGGTCAGGTGACCGCACTGCAGCAGAGCGGCGGGAAAGGCGCCGGCGTGCGCTTTCCCCGTTTTGACCTCGTCCATCATGGCGTCCACCGCGTCGTAGATGCCCCCGGCGCGTCGGAAAAAGGCGGCAATGCCGCGTCGCTCGGACGGGAAGCGGCGGGACAACCGATCGATGTACGCCGGCAGACTCGCGTCCACCTGAATGGTCACCCCGGGAAACCGACTTACGCGGATAGGGTCCAGACGGATCGGGGTCAACCGACCGTCCATGCCCAAAGCGCGCAGGAGCCACGTCAGTAAGCCGTCCGGATCGAGGCCGGCCACGCAGTCCACCGCGGAATCGAAGGTAAAGTTGTCCCGACGAAACGAGGTCAAATACCCGCCGGGAGCCGCCGCCTGTTCGAGCACAACGACCTTCGCGCCTTTGGCCGCCAACATGGCGGCACAGGCGAGGCCGCCGATTCCGCTGCCGATGACGACGGCGTCCCATTTCACGACGCGTTTCCCGCCTTCCAGTTGGCTGTCACCAGTGCCGGCAAGAGGAGGATCGTGGAGGCCAGACAGAACACGGCGCCGAGGCACAGGACAGCTCCGATGGAGGCGAGGCCGCGGTAATGGGTGGTGATAAGGCTGCCACAGCTCACAAGGGTCGTGACGGCACACAGAACAATGCTTCCCCCAACGGAACGCACGGCGTTGGAGCCCGCCCGGGACCCCTCCTCGAGGTGAGCCTGCACGAGGTAGATCCCGTAATCCACACCGAATCCGAAGATGAGAGCGATTCCCGCGACATTAAAGAAGTTGAACCGTAGCCCCACTATCCCCATGGTCCCCACGGTGAGGATGGTTCCGACGGTGACGGGAAGCATGACCAGCCAGACGCGCTGCCAACTCCGAAAATGGAACCAGACGATGAGGAGGTTCGCGGCGAAGGAGAGAAACACGGCAATCCCCGCCTCCCACAGGATCGTCGCCCGGATCTCGTCCAGGAAGATGGCTGGCCCGACCAGGCGGAAATCTGCTCCCAGGCGGCGAACATCTGCCTCGAGGGTCGACAACGTGGCCCGGTCCCAGCTCGGCCCCGGCGAGCGTCAGGTGCGCCGCGATACCTCTCCGGTCGGGACTATAATAATAGGATCCCCGTGCGTCCTGCGCACGGGAAAGCTCCCGAAGGCCGACGACCTCGCGTGAGGCTAGGGCCCGGGCAATCCCCGCCGCATAGGCGTCCAGGGAAGTGTCCGCGACCAATCCCTGACGGCTCGTCTCTTTCGCGATGAGGGATGCGAGGCCTGGACCGGTGAACTGTTCCCGCGAGACCCTCGGCAGAAAGGCGCGCCAGGTTTTCCCGCTGCCGATACGGCGGGGGGAGGAGCATCCCCGCAGAAGAGAAGCTACCCACGCTACCACTGGCTCGCCATCGCTCGCCTTGCCTCTCCAGGGCATCGAAGTGCAGAGCAAGCTGCGCCTCTCCCGAAGCCCGCGCGACCACGAAAAGGGGTTCCCCTCGCCTTCCGAGCACCCGCTGGATCTTCTCTTCCACCGTCTGAACGGCGCTCTCCTTGAGCCCTAGGGAGTCCAGCGTTGCATCGAACCGGACCTGCGCAGCGCCCGCCATTCCGAGGGCAAGCAGCACGGCAAAGCACGTAAGGAGTGCCCTCCTGTTTCGCTCGACGAGGCGCGCCGCCCAGCTTGCTCCGAGGTCCACGGCCCGGCCGGCCGGGAGAAGCGCCGGCCGGCGCTTGGCGAGCCAGGAGAGAAGCGCTGCCATGAGCACAAGCGTGGCAAGAAGGCAGAAAAGGATTCCGAACCCCGCCACGACGCCCAATTGGTGCATGCCACGAAAGCTGGTGATGACCACGGAAAAGAACGAGACCGCGGTTGTGAGCGCACTGCTGCAAATCGCCTTGCCCGTTCCCACAAGGGTTGTCTCCAGGGCCCGCAGGGGGCTTGCTTCCAGTCGGTGGCACTCCTCGAACCGCCTGTAGACCTGGATCATGTAGTCCACAAACAGGCCGATCAGCATCGCGGCCACGATACTGGTGACGATGTTGAGGGTTCCGTACAACACGTAGGCGAGCAGGAGGGTCCACGCCAGGGCCGCGAATAGCGTGACCACGAAGATGCAGAGCACCACGATGGATGGACGGAACGCGTAATACAGAAGGAGCACTATCAGAAGCAACGAGGTGGCAAAGGAGAAGACCATGTCGTGCCAGATGACGGATACCGCTTCGGCGCCCCGGGCGTATCCCCCCGCCAGACCGATCCGCATATCCCCCGGATTTCCCTCCTGTTCGACCGCCTGCGTTGCGATCCGGCTCACCTCCCTGTGCAGTGCGCGCACGAAGGACATGTCCCGCGTGGAGCCGCGGGGGCGGACCATGAGGAGGGCGAGTCTGTGGGATCTATCCAGGTAATACCCGGTGGAGAGATCGAGGCCCTGTACGGGAAATCGACTCATCATCGCGTCTCGGGCCAACTCTCTGATGTTTAGGGGGTCCCGCCGGATTCCTTCGGCGTCGAAGGGCGAGGCCAAGGGCGAAAGGAGGACTTCCTTGTTCTTCCGGATCTGATTTCGCACCCCCTCCGGTGTCAGGCGTTCCGCGAGCCGCGTAATCCCGCCGGCGTCGAGATATACCGGGAAATGCTCCGCGACGAGACCGGAAGCCCGAGCGAAGCAGGTTGTAGTCCACCGACTCTACGAGCGGAGAAGCGGACAACTTGCTCACCGATGGTCTGCACGACTGCCAGGAGAGACTCGGGCGAGTCGCTCCCGGTTTCCACCACGATCACCAGGCCGCCCAGAATCCCGAAGTCCCGCAGGAAATCCGTGAACGCGACGATCGCGGGGGCCTGGTCGGGCATGACATCCAGCAGGTCGGTCGTGACGGGGATCCGCGCGACGGCGGCGGCGGCCAGCACGGCCGCGATCAGACAGGCGATGGCGATGCGACGCGGGTAGGCGTCTATCGTTCGGGCCAACCGGCGGAGCGAGGAATCCAGCATCAGTCTGAGGGTTTCCGGGCGATGGTGGTCTTGCTCACCCCCGGCAGGAGCACCGCTCCCCGCGGTCAGCGCGTGAATCCCGGTGGCCAGAGCGCCGAAAAAAACCGACATGACGCGCGCACCCGGACCGGAGGGCACGGTGGGCTGTCCCAGGAAACGTCCGGATATCGTCGAACCCCGCGCGCTGAAGCATCGTCCCGGAGAACCGCCGGAGAAAAGTCGTACAGGTGAAACGGCGGATCGTAGAGCGACCCGCCCACGCCGAGTGGCGCCAGGAGGCGGACGATGGGGGTGGTGTGCGGAACCCGGAGAAGCAAGGTCTTGCCGGGCCCGAGCAAACTCCAGACCCGTCTGAGCGCCCCCATGGGATCGGGAAGATGCTCGAGCACATAGAACATGGTGACGGCGTCGTAATCCCTGTGCCCGTCCCGAAGTGCGTCCAGGGTTCCCAGGCGGACCGGACGCCCCAACGCTTCCGCCGCCGCCACCGCCGTTGGCGAAGGATCCAGCCCCTCGACCTCCCATCCTCGGCGCTGCATCACGGCGACGAACCCGCCGAACCCGCACCCCACATCCAGGAGACGCCTCGGACCCGCCCCATGTGCCGTCTTGCAGAGTAGCTCCGCACCCTCGCGAAACACCCGATCCATCAACCGATCCCAGGCCGCGCCGTCCTGCCCGTGACGGGTGTGGTAGTCCACGTACAGGGAGAGCAAAGCGTCGGGCTGTCGGCCGCGGATTCAGATAGACTAATCCGCATCCGCGACACCGGACCATCGGGAAAGCCCCGCCCGCCGTTACAGGGTCCGCGTCCTCTATCCCGCACAGATTGCAGGCCACGGTCTCGCCGGGAAGGGTGGCGGCCACGTCGGCTGACCGCGGGGTGTCACTCGCGTCCGAGTGCAAGGACGCCCCGGGCGTCCCAGAAACGGTCACGGTTGATTCTCTGCGTTCGGCGTCACAACCGCCAGCACGATCTCCGCCTCTGCGGCCGGTACGCCATTGACCAAGGCCGCGACCTCGAAGCGGTGCAGCGCGCCCAGTCCGCCGCGGCGAACGGCTTCAATGCGGATCTGATCGCCAGGAATCACTGGGCTATGGAAGCGAGCCTCTTTGATCTGTGCCAGAACGGCCGACGAACCTTCCGGCAGAAGCAGCCCTGCAGTCTGCGCCATGGACTCCACGAGGAGCACGCCGGGCATCAGGGGATTCCCCGGAAAATGATCCTGCAAGTACGGATCGTTGGCCGTCACATTCTTCAACGCGACCACCCGGTCTCCCGGGACGATTTCCAGGACCCGGTCCACGAACCGGAACGAGATGCCATGGGGAAGATGCGAGACGGGGTCCCCGGCCACGTGCTCAGCCCTTTCCCTGCGACTGAATGTAATCGGCAATCGTCCGGATCGAGGCCAGGACCTTGACGGCCGTGGCCCGATCTTCGACGACGACCCCGAATTCCTTCTCCAGGCCCAAGACCAACTCCAGCGCATCGATCGAATCGAGTCCCAGACCGGTCGGGCCGAAAAGCGACGTGTCGTCGGTGATCTCATCGACCGCCGTGGCCAATTTGAGTCGTGTCGAAAGCAATGTCCTGATCCGCTGCACAATCTCATTCATACGCAAAACACTCCGATGGGACAACGCGGTGTAGGTTGACGCGCGATCGGGCGACGCGTAGTCGCACGCCTGGACTCGCGAGCCGCCCTGCTCGCCTGTGCCCACCTGAGCGGCGGTGCACGCCGCGGGAGAATATCAAGACCCGAGGCAGACCGTCAAAGTCGTTTTGTGGCGGAAGATGACGCGGGGGAACGTCCGTCGCACCGCGTCCGCGGGTGTGCCGCCCGCTCGCGGCGGAAGAGTGCTCGACCGGGTTAGATGCCTCCGGTCACCTGGAGGACTCTGGCCCGTGATGTAGGATGCCGCGTCCGAGGCCAGGAATTTGACCACACCGGCAACCTCCTCCGGGGTCGCCATTCGGCCCATCGGAATGCCGGCCATCAACCGCGCACGCTGAGCCGCCGGAATCCTTGTCGCCATCTCGCCTTCCACCAGACCGGGCGCGACGGCATTCACGCGGATCCCGAACCGTCCGACTTCCTGGGCCAGGGCCCGCGTCAAGGCGTTCACGCCCCCCTTGGCGGCGGCGTAGTTGGTTTGCCCCGGTAAACCCATGATCCCGCTCAACGAAGACACGTTCACGATCGCGCCGCGCCGCTGTGTCAGCATGAGCCGGGCGGCGACCTTGCAACAGTGGAACACCCCTTTCAAGTTGAGATCGATGACCGCCTCCCAATCCTGGGGATCCATCATGGCAAGAAAACCATCCCGGGTGGCCCCTGCGTTGTTCACCAGGACGTCAATCTCGCCGCAGCGCGCAGCCAAGGTGCTCGACCATCGAACGGACCTGGGCCAGATCGGTGACGTCGGCCTGCAGCAGGATCCCGTCGGCCCCCCGACGCCGGACATCCGCCAGGACCTCCGCGGCGGCGCCCACCTCGCTCCGGTAATTGATACCGACGAACGCGCCGGGATCGGCGAAGGCCACCGCAATGCTGCGCCCGATCCCGCGGCTTCCGCCGGTGACGAGAACGACTGTACCCATCGCACCATCCGCTCGCACTTCGAGCCAGTGACCTTGGTAGGCCTAATCCTTCCCCCAGATCCCTTCGGTCCTCGCGACCTTGCCCGAGACCGGATCGAAGGCCACGCCGATGTTCTTCCCGAACCGCCGGCGCGCATAGACCCACAGGTCTGACGCCATGATGTTCTCGTAGGTCATGGTATTCGTGCGCTTTTTGTCAAGATTCGTGGGCGGGCCCATGGCAAGGTACACCTGCTCCTTCGTCATCCCGACCTTCGCGACGGCGCTCCGGATGTTCTCGCGAATCTCGTCCGAAAACTGCTCGATGCTCACCGGCTCCTTTACGACGAATTTCTCCAGGAAGACGTCCCCATCTGCACCGATGTCCAGGGTGTAGCTGGCATTGGTGTCAACGCGCACCAGCGATGCCTTGCTACCTGTTCTGGTCACCAGGAACTTCGTCCCGACGGGGACGAAGGCGGGGGCCGCCTGCCAGTTCACCCACGTCATCTCGTTGTTGTCGATGACCTTCAAATTGCACCGCGCGAAATACACGCCTTCCTGGGCGTTTCCAGAGGCGGCAATCAGGAGCCAGAACCCCCACAGCGCGACGCAGGACCCCACGGCTGTTCGCATGGCCATCCTCCCCATCGGCTTGCGTTACAATCGATCCCACAGCGGACCGCGACACCCCATCCGCCGCAACGCCGAGAGGAGTCCCGGGTCGGACCGGACCCCCAGCCCGGGCACGACCCAGTTCGGGCGGTCCGCGGCATGAGAACCGACTGCGGCCCGTACCCCCTCCGCGCCGACCTTCGGAGAGATGTAGAACCGGGGCACAAGCAGATCGTCGCTCGCGGCGACGACGCCGTCGGAAACCGCCATCTCGTGAAGACGGGTGTGTGGGTACACTCGGATGCCGAGGAACGCGAGGACCGCTCGCGGCGCGAGTCTGGTCGAAGAAAGCAAACGTCTCCGCCATCGTGTCCACGGTCTCCCCGGGCCCCCCGAAGATCAGGTAGTGGGCATCGGGCAAGTCGGCCTCCCGGCACGCCCGGGTGGCCGCCCCGATCTGGTCCTGGGGAAACGGCTTGCCGAGGGCCCGCAGCAGGCTCGGGGATGCGGTATCCGTGCCGAATTCCACACCCCGGCATCCGGCGCGCTTCATCGCCCGGGCCAGATCCGGCGTCATCCCGAGGGGCGTGGCGAAACATGTCCACCCCACCCGGAGTTTCCGACGCGCGATCTCTTCACAGATCCCCAGTGCATGGTCAGGGGGCCAGGTGAAGATGTCGTCCACGAAGAATACCTCGTCGAGGCCGGATTCCTCGACCATCGACGCCAACTCCTCCACCACGTCCGCCGGCGGACGCAGTCGAAGGGACGCGCCATCGATGTGGGGATAGGTGCAATAGACGCACCGGAACGGGCAACCGCGCTTGGTTTGCAGGTTCGCCATCCCGCCGAGCGCGAGATATCGCGGGTTGTCGAGCAGGTCGCGGGCCGGTCTCCCGTTTCCGGCAAAGGGGGCCGGCCTTCTGGAAATCCGGCGCGCGTCTCCCCCCTGCCGCAGGAGGTTGGGAAGGTCGGGGACCTCCCCTCCTCCGGCAAGATGCCGCGCCAGCAGGCACAAGGTCTCTTCCCCTTCCCCGATGACGCCAAACTCTACCCCGAGAAGAGACAGCATCCGTTCAGGGAAGATGGAGAACCCGGGCCCCCCGAGGACCATCGGGGCACTGGACTGCGTTCGCAGGGTGGCAACGGCCGCCCGGATCTCCTCGAGATAGGAAACCGAGGCGGGGTAGGTCAGATTATCCACGTTCCGGATCGACACGCCGATCAGTTCCGGGGGGCATCGGCGAACCGCTCGCACGATATCTGCCGCGACATCTTGCGAGAAGCAGAGGTCGAGCAACGCCACGTCGTGCCCGTTCGCCCTGGCCGCTCCGGCGACATACGAGATCCCCAGCGGCGCCACGGCGTACGGCGCCGATGCTCGATTCACCGAGACGAGAAGGATCCGCACCGGTGTCCCCTCATGCGATGAGGTCAAGCACAGGTCTCCGTTCCATGGCAGGGCTTGACCCAACAATCCGGATCCGCGGCGAGGTAGTCGCCGGTGGCCTGGAAGGCGCTCCCCCGACACCCGTAGCATTCCCCGGCGAACTCGCACACCCGGCAGGCAGGATCGATTCGCCGATAGATCCCGCGCAGCTCGCGGATCGCGGTACTGCTTCGCAGAATATCGGCCAACGGTTTCTCGCGGATGTTTCCGACGGGCAGATCCACGCCGATGCACGGCTGCACGCAGCCCTGCGAATTGACCAGGCAGCTGTACAGATGACGCCGGCAGGTGAATCCGGCGATGGGCGGCCGTGGGACCCATCGCGCACCGAATCGTTCGCGGTCGATCTCCGCGAGCCTGCGGAAGATGGATTGGAGCTCCTCGGGGGACAGGTGGAGATCCGGATGCTGTCGCGCCCGCCCCTGATTGGTCAGCACTTCGACATACGGGGTGATCCCTCGCTCCCGGGCCCAGACCCACAGCGCCTCGATCTCGTCCCGGTTCTGGGGGCAGATGACGGACTGCACACAGAGCGAGCGACCGTCTGCAGGGTATCCCGCCTCCATCAGAAGGCGCAACCCGCGCTGGATCAATCGGTGGGCGCCGGGCACCCCGGCGAGATCGTCTTGAACCTCGGGGCGGAAGCTGTTGTGCTTGATCGCGACCGTCACACCGCAATCGAAGAGCAGTCGGCAGAGCGCCTCGTCGAGCAGCATCCCGTTCGTGAACACGGCTTGGGAGAGACCGGCGGAATGAATATGGCGGACGATCTCCGCGACGTGGGGGAAAAGGAACGGTTCCCCGCCACCCAACAGAACGACCTTTCGCGCTCCCAGGCCTCGCGCCTGCTCGATGACGGAGACGATCTCCTCCGGCGTCAGTTCCCCCTCCAGGGCCTCTCCGGCAGAGGAGTAGCAGTACACGCAGCGGAGGTTGCACTTCTTGGTGAACTCCAGCTCGAGAGAGAGCAGCCCCTCCCGGGCCACGCACTCGGCGATCTCTTCCCGTGAGAATCCCAGGTCCGTGTCCAGTTCGTGGCTCATGGCGATTCGCCCGCGGTCTTTCGTCGGTCCACAAACACCCGCGGCTTCCGCCGACCGCCCTCGAACAGCAGACGCTCGATCGTGTCAGGGGAGGCGAGCACGATCTCCGGCGTGACCCGGGCCTTGGTGTACAGCGTATCACCGATCGTCCGGCGAAAGCCAGGGTCGTCGCGGTGGGTACCCACCCGAACGAGAAGCCGGTCCGTCTCGTCGTCCCCCGTGTGCGCTTCGATGACGAAGTTCTCGACTCCCTCCACCGCCACAAGCGCATCCTCGATGGTCTTCGGGTACAGGGTGGTCCCCTTCACCTTCAGCCGCTGCTGCTTCCGACCCAGGATCGGGCCGATGCGGTCTCCTCCCCTCCCGCAAGGGCAGGCGCCGGGAACCTGGAAGGTGACATCCCCCGTCCGATACCGGATGAGTGGCATCCCCTCCATCTGGAGGGACGTGATGACCAGTTCTCCGATCTCGCCGTCCGGGACCGGCCGGCCGGCGTCGTCCACGATCTCCACCACCACCAGGTCCGGGTGGGAATGAAGGCCCTGGTGCACCGCGCACTCGTGAAACGCCAGCCCCGCCTCGGTGAGGCCGTAGGTCGAGAACGTCTCTCCTCCCCAGGCTGTTTCCAGGGCGCGGCCGAGCGTGTTCGGGCCGAGGTGTAAGGTCGCGGATGGCGTCGCCGATCAGCATCGCTTTCCTGGGGGCGAAGGCGGTGAGATCGTCGCCGTCCCTGCGCGCCTGGTTGGCCAGGGCGAGCAGCAACGAGGGGACGGCCACGATCCCATCAGGCCGCAACTGCTTCATGAGATCGAGATGGCGCCGGACCGGCTGGGCACCGACGCGCAGCGCGACGGCGCCGACCTTGCGCAATCCGAGGTGGTACGCCAAACCGGCCACGAAGAGATTGTCGAGCGTGATGGCGACGTGGAAGCGGTCACCGGGCTTCGCGCCGAGCCAAGAAAACCCGCGCCGCTCGTTCTCTCCCAGACGGTCCAAATCGTGGTTCGTCATCGCGACGTAGATGGGCTCGCCGGTCGTCCCGGTCGTGGCCACCAACTCCGTCAGCGCCTCGCGCGGTGCCGCCCAGAAGTCCCGATTGCGCGCCTGAATATCCTCTTTGGAGGTGAAGGGAAGGCGTGCCAAATCGTCCCGCGACCTGATCGCCGCAGCCGGTGCCCCCCCGGAAAACCGCTCGCGATAAAAGGGGGAGGTGCGCGCGGCCCGCAACATCGTCTCCTGCAGGAGCGCGTCCTGGATGCGTGCGATGTCGGAGGGCGGCAGATGATAGATATCCGGATGAAACGGCATCACCCTCCTCCTTGCACGACGGCAGCCGCGGCGCCGACCAGGCAGTCCGATCCCACCACCAGCGCCGGGCCGCGCGGTCCATCCGCAGCCTTCCCGACGACCTCCGCCACGGCCAGAGGGAAAGACGCGGAATGCAGCCCCGCGGACGGAGAGCGGAGCACCGGCGCGACGACACCCACCCCGCGGAGCGACTCGACCAACGAGCGCGGCTCGTTCGCCGCCGCCACGCGGACCGACCTCACCTGCACCGGTGTCATTTCCGCGTCTTGCAGACACGCCTGGACCGCCTCCCGGACGTCGTTCCTGCCGACCCCTTGGGCATACCCGAGAAGCCGCCCCGCATCGTCGTTGACCGCGGCCGACGCCGGAAAACGGAGCAAGAACAGGCAGGCGCCGCAGCCAAGCGACCCGCCTTCCGGCACGCCGGCGAGCGAGAGCGCGTCGAGGAATTCCCGCTGCACCGACGTCACGCCGCCGGCGAGCACCGCCGGCGTCCGTCCGGCCCGCAGCGCCTCCACCGCAAGCCCGAGGGCATGCGCCCCCGACACGGTCCCACCGCACACGGTCACGTTCTCTCCGCGCAAGTCGAGGGCGATGGATATCCGCGCCGCGATGGTGTTGGGGGTCGTCAAGGGAAAGAGGATGGGACTTGCGCCCAGCGGACCGTCTTTCAGGATGCCGCGGTAGTATTGCGCCTTGACGCCGTCGATCCCCTCCTCCAGGCCCAGCGCGATACCGATGTCGTCTCCTCCCAGCGGCGTGCGCACCCCGGCGAGCCGCAGGGCGTCGTGGGCCGCAAGCAGCGCCGCCTCCTCGATGGGATGCACCAGGCGACCCTGTGCACCGGGCCGCGACAGCGTCGCCAGGACTGCCGAGAGTCGGCTGGCAACCCCGGTGTTCTCCTCCGCCCCAACCCCCTCGGTGCGGGCGATCCCGATGCTGGAAACCCGAATGGGGGGGCTCATGCTGCTGGTGTCCGCATCGCCAGCGCGGAATTCTGCCCCCCGAACCCAGCGGAGAGCGACAGGACCGCGCGCACTTGCGCTTGCCGGGCCCGGTTGGGAACGAAATCCAAGTCGCATGCCGGGTCGGGCTCCTCCAGATTGATGGTGGGAGGAATGATGCCGTCGCGCATAGCTAGGAGGCACGTCGCTGCCTCGATCGCTCCGGCGGCTCCGAACGCGTGGCCGAGGGCGCCTTTGACCGAGCTGATCGCGACCCGGCGCGCATGCTCCCCAAGGACGGCCTTGAGGGCGACCGTTTCCATCGCATCGTTATACGGGGTCCCCGTCCCGTGGGCGCTTACGTAGTCGATCGTATCCGGGTGAAACCCGCCGTCGCGGAGGGCGGCCGTAGCGGCGGCCGCCAGCCCCCGCCCCTCTCGGTGGGGCGCGGTCAGATGGACCGCGTCGGCCCGGGAAGCGTACCCGGCGATCTCGCCAAGCGCCGAGGCCCCACGGCGCGCCGCCGCCGGCGCCGATTCCAAGACCAGGAACGCCGCCCCCTCTCCGAGCGCCAAGCCCGTCCGGTTCCGCGAAAAGGGACGCACCCTGTCCGCCGTCAGAGCCTTCAAAGCAGCGAAACCCGAAAAAGACAGCTCGCAGATGGCGTCCACGCCGCCTGCCACCATCAGATCCGCCCCACCGGACGCGATCCGGCGGTAGGCCAGTCCGATGGCATCCGTCCCCGACGCACAGGCGGTGGACACGGTCAGCGCACAGCCGCCACACCCCGTCTGCCGGGCCAGGAGAGCGGCCACGGCCCGGAGAGGATATTGCGCCAGCGCCATGGCGTCGCGCTCGCGATCTCGGCGCTCCTCGCGGATGTACTGTTCGCCCGCGCTGGTTCCGCCGAGCACGGTCCCGACGACGATGCCGGCGCGCCGGGGATCGAACGTGAATCGGCGCGAGGTCGGCATGCGTGAGGGCCCGGGCGCAGGCCACCTCCGCCATGCGTCGCGCCGGCTCCTCCGTTGCACCCGAGAGTCCCAGATGCGCCCGACAGATCTCTGCCGCAACGTGGTAGGCGTACCGCGAGGTGTCGAAGGAGCGGACTTCGCCAATCCCCGTCTCCCCCGCACACAGCGACGCCCAGAATCGCTCCAGATCGCCCTCGGGATTGAGCGAGGACACCACGCCGAGCCCCGTGACGACCACGGTCTCAGCCATCGCAGCACCGCTTCTTGAGGACCCACAGCGAGGAATCCAGCAGGCTCATACCCCCTGACGCGTTGACGCTCCCCTGGAAGCCGGCGCCAACCAAGGCTTGGATCGTCTCCTCGGCCTCGGAAAAACCGTCCCACCCCACGCACACGCTCTCGGCGAAATCGTGCGCCAGGGCAGAGACGCGAAGCCAGAACGACGGGACGTGTTGGGCGCCGTCATCCGGATGAGACCGGGTCAGGACTCCCAGCCTCCCACCCGACGCGAGAAGCCGACCGAGCTCGCGATACACCACCCCCCGCAAGTGCCGCGGAATATACGGGTCTCCGCAGGTGAAGAAGACCGCGTCGAACGCGCCGTCGGGAAACGGGAGGGGATCCCCAAACCCGCTCCACTGATCCGGGCCCACCCAGGCGATGGGGATAGCCGCGTGCCCTCGGTCTCGGTTGGAAGCCTGCGCGCTCTCCGCCCGCGCTCTGGCCGTATCGCGGAAGACATCCGTGAAGTCCACCGCCGTGACCCGGATCGCCGGAAACCGAGAGATGGCCGCCTCCAGACCCCATCCAGGACCGTGGCACAGATCCAGAAACCGACACGAGGGGCGGCTGCGCGATTCCCATCAGCTCGAGGAGGAGCGCCGCGACAGGTCCGGAATTCCGCGCATCCCAGGAACGTGTCCCAGGCCGCCGCGTGGGTCTGGTCAAAGAGGACGGACGAGCCTCCTCCTCGCAGATAGGCTGGAACTGATTCCAGGCACCGCAGGAAAAAGCCGTATTGCCCCTCCGTTGCCGCGAACTCACGTGCCGCCGTCGCGCCCTCGTTGCACCCCGGGACTCGGCCGGAGTTCCCGGGACTCCAGACCCAGGTTCCCTCCGTCTCCCGCATCCATCCACACTCGCCGAGAAGACGGAGCAGGAGCCAGATCATTCGTTGCCGATTCCCCGTGCCGAGCGCGTAGCCGAGATCGCGCTGCAGGGAATCGCAGAGGTCCGCCTCCGTAAAGCGGGACAGCCTGCGCATGCGTTCCAACACCCCGTCCCGCTCCGCCCAGCGCAGAATCTCTGCGAGGAGGCACTTCGCGATCGCCCCGCCGTGGATCTCGCGCAGCACGCATCCCAGATCGTTCATCCCGGTCACGCCCGTTCCGCTGCAGACAGCACCGCCGTCGCCAGGGTACGCTGGATCCCCGTAGACACCACCAGGCCCGGGCCTTCCAGCGTCCCGTCCGAGATCAGGGCCGCCGAGGCGGCGACCTGGAACAGGTTGGAGGCCCCCATGGGATTACCCAGGACGGGACGGAGATCGATCCACGTCCGGCGGCCTCGCCGCGTCCCCGCGCGCCGCGACGATGCCACGGCACGCGGCACGACGGTGCCGACCCGTGGGGGATACGACATGATCCGCCTCCGCCGCGCGGTGCCCGGTCGGTCCGCACGCCGCGCGGATGGCGTCGGCGGTCGCATCCGCGATCGAATCCGCCAGGCAGCGCCCAACGTGCCACCCACCGATCACGGCGTGGGGCGTCGCCCCCCGCCCGGCGACGGCGCTCTCCAGTTCGAGCACCAACGCCGCGGCCCCATCACTCAACGCGGGGGGGTCTCCGGCATCCTGCCCATCCCGGCGGGCTTGGTCCATCTGGGCGTACGCGTGCGCCACCACCTCGTTCCACTCCTCGGTTCCGGCCACCAGGCAGCGATCCACGAACCCGTCGTAGAGCAAGCTGGCGGCAAGATCGACGGCCTGAGTGCCGACCGGTTCCTCCCCGATCAGTGTATGCACCGGGCCGCGGATCCGGAACGCGATGGCGCCGTTTCCTGCCGGTGCATTCGGAACCGATTCGGAAAAATGCAAGGGCGACGCCGGCAGGGGCCCTTCCAGCAAGAGGGTCCGGTGAAACTCCACCCCGTAGGTCACCGCGCCGTGGGTGATCCCGACGACGAGCCCCGCTCGCTCGCCCCCGAAGTCTGCGGTACGGAACCCCGCGTCGGCGATTGCAAGCGCCATGCTGGCCAGAGCGAACTTGGTCGCGTCGGCGACCCGGCGGAACGATCGGGCGTTCTCCAAGTACTGCTCGAGGGCGAAATCGGGAACCCGCCAGGCCGGATCCTTCCCGCGGTCCGACGAGAGCGTTCGGAGAAACGCCTCCCGACCGAACGCCCCTGGGGCTCACGATGCCAATGCCCGAAACCGCGACCCGGTCCATTAGGAGTTCGTCTCCACGCGTCGGAATGTCAGGGTCGCGTTGGCCCCGCCGAAACCGAAGGAATTGGAGAGCGCATACCGCAGGCGGGTCGGCCGTTCCGCCTGCCGCACGATCCGTAGGCCGCAGTCGGGATCGGGCGTCTGAAAGTTCGCATTCGGCGGCAGCCATGCCTCCTTGAGGGCCAGCACGGTGAGAATCGCCTCCGCCGCACCTGCCCCGCCCAGTAGATGCCCGATCATCCCCTTCGTAGAACTCACCGGAATCGTATCGGCGGCCTCCCCCAAAGCGGCCACCAGGGCGGCCGTCTCCGACCGGTCGTTGAACGGCGTTCCGGTGCCATGCGCGTTCACGTAGTCCACGTCTTTGGCGTCGATCCCGGCGTCCCGGATCGCGGCTTGGATCGCCCGCGCCGCCGGTCGCCCTTCGGGATCCGGGCGCGTCATGTGGAACGCATCGGTGGATTCCCCGTACCCGACGATCTCCCCGACGATCGGCACCCCGCGGGCCCGGGCGTGCTCCCAGGGTTCGAGGACGAGGATCCCGGCCCCTTCGCCGATCGAGAGTCCGTCCCGGTTCCGATCGAATGGCCGACACACACCGGTGGTCAGCGCCTGGAGCGAGTGGAACCCCGTGAACCCGAACGCGCACAGCGCGTCATACCCCCCGCACAGCGCGACCTCGGCCCGCCCGCCGCGAATCGCGCGGAATGCATGGCCGATGGCGTTGGCGCTCGACGTGCAAGCGTTCAGAAAGATGCGCGGCGTTCCGGGAATGCGCGAACTCCTCCATGAGTTGGAGGACCTGTGCTTGGGCGAGATGTCCCACCACCAAAGACGGTCGCGCCCGCGAGGGCCCCTTCCGGACGTACGTCGCATGGTAACGTTCCCCCGAGGTCATGCCCCCGAGGGTGGTGCCAAGAGCCACCATCGGTGGAACGCGCGACCGAGTCGGTCGCCGACAGGCCCGATTCCTCGAGTGCGCCGGCGAGGGCGTGATGCAGCAGGTTCGAGGCGCGGTCCATTCGTGCGGCGCGAAATCGCCTCCAGGGCGCGACCGGCAGAGTCGGTGAACTCCCCCGCCCGCGTCGTGCGGTAGTCGGTGGTGTCGAAGAGCGTGATGGGACGGATGCCGGGTTCCCCGGCGAGAATCTTTCCCCAGGTGACGGCCGTGCCGATGCCGTAGCACGTCACGATCCCCATCCCGGTGATGGCGACGCGCCTAGTCATGCCGCGGACCATCCCGTTCGGGGCCATCGCCCCGCGGAATCAGGTCCGGCCGATGGCCCCAGTAGAACCAGACCAAGAATCCACCGGCCATCGCCAAGAGCCCCGCAACCCCAGCCCAGCCGAGCCAGAGCAGCAGGGACACGATCCCGATGAGGGTGAGCGACGGCGGCGACGGCGAAGATCCCAAGCGATGAGACGTACTGTCGGTCCCACAATTAAGCGACCAGCACCTCCCGGATCGGAGCGAACCGGAGATGTGTCAAAAGCCCCGCGAGCTTCCGTGGGGTCGCCGCAAGGTTGAAATAGTGCATGAACCTGCGGCTCCACGGCAGCGTGATCCGCGGCTGTTCGAGGTCGAACTCCCACGGATGGACATAGACCAAGCCGGGTTTCCCGGCCCGCGTTCAGACGACGGATCTGCGACAGGATGTAGAAGTAGGGGGTCAACCTCAGAGGTAACCCTCCCGAGAACGGGATACTTTCGCCGAAACATCGAACCGTTGTCAACGGAAACTCCACGATCTCTCCATGCGGCGTGCTGAACCGACAGGGAACACGGGGAAAGGATCGGTCCCCCATCCGGGTGAGAGGCACCATGCTGGAATCGTAAAGTATTCCTCGCTTTCTCAAAACCGAAAGCGCCCACAGGGTGTGCGGACGCATCGACCACTCCGGTGCCCGGTAGCCGACCACGTCGCTGCCGGCGGCCGCCGAGACGACCGCCTGGGAACGAATCAGATCCTCCTCGAACTCCGCGGGGGACATCTCGAAGATCCTGCGGTGAAGGTGCCCGTGCAACCCCACCTCATGCCCTTCCCGGGCGATGGCGCGGACGAGGCCGGGCTCCCGCTCGGCGATATATCCCAGGACGAAAAAGGTGGCCCGGACGCCGTGCGACCGCAGGAGAGACAGGAGGCGATCGGTGCTCCGGACCGACACGGCTCTCGTAGGCGGCCCACTGTGCAGGGCCGTCCCACCCTACCCCGCACACGTGGTACCAGTCTTCCAGGTCAACCGTCAGGGCATTCAGACCTCGCGCGCTGGCCACCGGAACGGGAGGACCGCCGACGGATCGCCGGATCGCCCGCCTCCGGCCGCAGGAACCGGTCGTCCGGACCTCGCCTACCGTCACGCGCATCACTTCGCGGGTGCGCCTGGAGCCGGCGCTGGGCCATGCGGCCGTACCGGCAGGCGGGATCGGCCGCCACCGCGCGCTCCCAGTACTCCCGCGCCGCCTCTGGCTTCCTCTCAAGCTCTGCCGAGATCACGCCGAGCTTGTAGAGCGCCTCCGCGCGGAGTGGTGCGGGCAGGTCCGGCATGGTCAGCACCTTGTCGATTTCCGTCCGAGGCGCCGCGCCCGCCCACCGTATGCGCGCTCTCCCGCGCCGGGCTCCCGGGGGCCTGGGTCGAGCGAGCTCACCTCGCTGTCATAGGCCAGGTCGCCCAGGAGCAGCTGCGCTTCCGGATAATTCGCGCGCAGGCCGAGGGCGCTTCCCGGCGGCCCGCTCGCCCAGGTCGGGCGGTCGTTCAGCCAGAAGGCCTTGGCCATCGCGAAATTCCAATCCGCGTTGGTCGCCTGTCTCTGCCGAGCGGCTGCAGGATCGCATAGGCGTTCATGACCAGGGGTTTGTACCCGGACGCGTTGTTGTCCTTGATCTCTCGCGCCTGCTCCAGCAGCGTCAGGGCCTTCCACACCTTGAGTCCGGCGTCGTCCGGCCTCTCGGCGATCAGCCGGTCAAACGCCGCCGCGGCCTCCGCGATCTTCCCCTGTTTGTACGAGGCGATGGCCGCCTCTTCGCGACGCGCTGCCTCCGCGGGAACCGTCGCCTGCCTGGACCGGCTTCAGCCCGGGCGCCTCACCTCCTGCCGACGCCTCGATCATGGCCTTGATGACCGTCTCGCTCACTCCGTCGGCCTTGAGGCGCAGGAGGCCGTTGGTGGAGAGATCGTACTGTCCCTGCGTGAGCCGGACCTTGCCGACGATCACGTCGTCTCCGAGTCCTGCCTTGACCATCGTGACGACCGCCTCGTTGGTGAGGATTTCGGCGGCCACGACGTGCGAACCGCAGAGCGAAACAACGATGCAGAGGAAAAGCGCTCTCGCTGTGCACTGCATGACATTTCCCTCCTGTCCGAGGTCCGACCTGCCCCCTTACCGGTGCGCCAGGATCGTGCGGCGCATCCCGTAGTTCATGGGGCCGAAAAAGATGAGCTGGTTACGCGAGCCCAGGAGCCTCGTGAGAATGCTCCGGTATTCAAGGCTGCGCCGCCAGGCCCAGCGATAACCTTTCATCAGGGTCTCGGCATCCATCAGCCGGGGACGGTACACCACGTGGTCCGTGTCGTACAGCGACCAGTCCGTCTCCAGGATGCGGCCCTCGGCCTTCATCTGGTCGAAAAATGGGGTCCCCGGATACGGGGTCAGGAGCGAGTAGTAGAATCCGTCGAGCCGGGCCGCATCCACGAAACGGACCACCTCGGCGAAGGTCGTGGCGTCGTCGTGATCGAACCCGAAGATGAAATTGCCCGCGAGCCCGATCCCGTAGGAATGGATCTTGCGGATCCGGTCGAGATACTCCTGCGTCCGGTTCACGCCCTTGCCGACGTCCCGGATGTTCTTCTGTGAGAGCGTCTCGAAGCCGACGGCCAGCCCCATGCAGCCGGAATCCCGGAGCAGGCCGAGGATCTCCTCGTGGTCGGCCACGTTCGTGGAGGCTTGTCCGACCCATTTCAGATTGAAGGTCGCGACCATGCGCAAGAGTTCTCTCGAATACCCTCGGTGGCCCACGATGTTGTCGTCGGTGAAGAAGATGATGTTATGAAACCGGTCCCGCTTCTGGCCTCGGTCCAGACGGCGAATCCCCAGCGACTCGATCTCGGCCTCGATCTCCGCCACGGGGCGGTGTCGGAGCTTTCCCCCCAGCACGCTGGTCACGGCGCAGAACGAACACCGGAAGGGACAGCCCCGGGTCGTCTGCACGAAATACACGTTGATGTGCTCGAATCGCCGGGAGCGGGGAACCCTGAGCAACTCCCGCCGGGGTGGCGGCAGATTCTCCAGGCAGGGAAAGGCGTCGGAGCGGTATCGCTCCTTGAGTCGGCCTGCCATGGCATCGGCCACGATGGTGGGCCAGACCGTCTCCGCCTCCCCGATACAGACGCTGTCCGCGTGTTCGAGCGCCTCGTCCGGCAGGACGGTCGGGTGATACCCGCCCATGACCACGGGAATCCCTCGCCGTCGGTACGTGTCCGCGATGCGATACGCCTTGGGCGCCAGCGGGGTCATGGCCGTAATGCCGACCAGGTCGTATCCCTGCCCCTCCGGCAGGGGATGAAACTTCTCGTCCACGATCTCCACCGAGGCCCCCGCCGGGGTGTAGGCGGCCAACGTGGGCAGACTGAGATGGGGGAATTTGAAGTAGAAGTCCTGCCCCAGCATGGCCTTGTCCACCGGGGAAACGAGGAGGATGCGAAACGGATGGCGTCCCGAATGATCGCAGGGTGTCACGTCGATCCCTTTCCTCGTAACCTCACGGCCGCACGACTCCCGCGCGATCCGCTTTGACCGCGCCCCCGGCGGCGAAATGCGCGCTCGGCGCCGCTCCGAAGAACTCCAAGACCAGCCTGCTCACCTCGTCGGGATACTGCAGGTGCAAGTCGTGGATCCCGTTCCGGAACGCCACCACTTCGATGGTCGGATGGCGTTCCGAGAACTGCCTCGCGTTCGCCTCGGCCACGGCCCGATACTTCGACGCCTCCCCGTACAGGTAGAGCACCGGGGTCCGGGTGCGTTCCAGGGCCTCCATGAAGTCGATCCGAGTCGTGATCGCTCGGTAGATGCCCATCCACGACGCCCGCGACACGGTCATGATGTTCGCCGAGAAGACCCCGGTGACATCGCGGCGGGCTTCCGGCGTCAAGTCCGCCCAGGCGTTCCCCATCACCGATCGCGCCGTGATCGTGTCGAAGAGGCCGGACTTCATGAACCCCCAGATGATGTCCCCCAGCACGGGCCAATCGATGAGGCGTCCCAGCGCACTGTAGTTCAGCACCTCGGGTGCGATCAGCGCCCCGCCCTCGATGCAGACGACCTGGCTGACCAGTTCCGGATACCGGGCGGCAAGATTCAACGCCACCGCACCCCCGTACGAGGCACCGATAACCCTCGTTCCCGGGCACGCCGAGAGCGACGATCGTCTCCGCCATCACATCCGCCTGCTCCTCCACCGTATAACCGAACCCGTCACTCGGTTGGTCCGAATCCCCGACGCCGACGTAGTCGAACGCGAGAACCCGGTGGTGCGACGGACAGGGCGGGCAGCATACCGTCCCACGCTCGATAGGTCGTAAAGGCGCCCGGAATCAGCACCACCGGCGGTCCGTCGACCCGCCTCCACGTAATGGAGGCGGTATCCCTTTGCCTCAACGAACCGATCGATCCCGTATCGGGGCTGCGAGTACACCTGCGGCCCGACGCGCTTGTCCGTCGTGCTACATGCCACGCCGCCCAATAAGAGCAGCACCACGGCGAACGTCCAGCGCGCCGGACCGCTGCCGATCTGCAGGCTCGTCGTTCCCGACGCCTCATCTCAGCCCCGCGCCAGTGCCCGCAATTCCTGGTCGCGCGCCAGTGCCACCAGGGACGCGATCCGCCCGAGAGTCGGCAAGGGATCGTCCGCCGAGAGGACGTCATCGGCGATGGAGAAGTCGTGCAACCTGGGCGTCAGGTGGAACCGGTTGGGGTTCGCGAGAAAATGCATCAAGTCGCCGTGGAGCAGCGAGCGGCTCCTGACCCCGACCCGATATCGCATCACCCGGATCCACATCCCCGTCCATGGCCAACCGGTACAGGAGGAACGGGAAATCGACGCCGCAGACAATCGCGTGATGGAGCGACCCCCAGAAACGCGGATTCACCTCCAGCAGTTTCGGTTCGCCGTCCCGCGGATCCACCTTGAACTCCACCATGGCCACCCCGATCCAGCCCAACGATGCGAGCAGGTGCTCCGCGCGCTCCTGAAGTGCCGGATTCCAGATGCTCTCTCGAAGCGTGCTCGGACCGCCGGCGATCGGATACTCCCGGAGGCGCCGATAGGTGAATGACGCCTTCGGTTCCGAGGCGAAGTTCATCAGCACGGCCACGCCCAGGGCCTCCCCGCCCGGGGGGAGCATTCCTGCACGATCGGCGCGGCGATCGGGCATGGACCCGGGCGTACGCCGTCGCGAAGTCCGCGGCGCATTCCACCCGCACGATCCCCCGCCCGCCCGAGGAATGGCGCGGCTTGACGAGGACCGGATAGGGAAGCTCGCGCGCCATGGCGGCGGCATCCTCCGGCCCCCGGGGAAAGAACGTGGCCGGGCAGGCGATCCCGCGCTCCGTCGCGAACGCGGCGAGGGATCCCTTGTCATGGACGCGGCGGGTCGCCGTCGGCATCCGCGAAGGGGATCCGCACCAACGGTGCCAGACGCTCGCGATGCGCCGTGACCAGAAGTTGCGTGGAGAGCTCCATGGGCAAGAAGCACATCGTAGCCGCCGATCTCGAGCTCCCGCTCCAGCGCCGCCAGGAATCCCTCCGGCCGCCCCGACGACGGAGGGGTGCACAAATCGGCGCCGGCAGTAGCGCGAGAACATGGCGGGGGCGAGCCGCGTTCCTCTCCCCCACACCGACGAAGAAGCCGCGCCGCCCCAGGGAGCGCACCCCTGCCAGCGCCTTGTTCCAGAAGCCGTCCAGGATCAGGACCCGGGAAGCGTGCGCGCATCGCATGGGTGTCACGCGGCGGGCGTCGGGTTCGTGAAGCCCGGCCCGACCGGGCGAAACTCCCGCGACCGGGCCGCCAGCTTCTGGACCGAGCGACGGAACCCGTAATTCATGGGCAGCCAGAAGTTGGCTCGCGAGGTGGTCCCCCAGAACCGCTGCACGATGGCGGGCACCGTGTGGACCGCCTTCTGCAGCTGGAAATACCCGTCGAACAGCTGCTCTGCCGTCATCCCCTGGGGCCGGTACACCACGTTGTTGGTGTTGTAGTTGGACCAGTCGGAATCGACGATGCGCCCTTCGTCCGCCAGTTTCCGGTACAGGCGCGTCCCGGGATACGGGGTGAGGATGGAGAAGTACGGGCTCTCCAGCTTCGCCTTCTGCACGAACTCGTAGGTCCGGTCGAACACCCCTTCGTCGTCGCCATCCAGGCCGAAGACGAACGCGCCGCTGATGCCGATCCCGTAATCGTGAATCTTCCGGATCGCGTCCAGGTAGTCGTCGGGGCGGTTGAAGCCCTTGCGCACCGCCTTGAGCCGCTCCCTGGACAGCGTCTCGAAGCCGATCAGCAGGCCCATGCAGCCGCTCTTCCGGCACAGGTCCAGCACCTCGTCGTCTCGGGCGATGTCGGTCGACGCCTGGCCAAGCCACTTGAGCCGATAGGGGATCATTCGGGTCAAGCAGGTCGCGCGCATGGGCTACGGTCCCCCGCGATGTTGTCGTCCACGAAGAAGACCACGTTCTTCAGGGTGAATCGCCCCGCGAAGGGACGCAGTCCGCGGATCTCCGCCTCGACCTCGGCCGGCGGGCGCGTGCGGTAACATCCTCCGAAGTAATTCGTCACGGAGCAGAAGTCGCACCCGTGCGGGCATCCCCGGCTGGTCTCCACGCAGTGAAACGGCAGGTACCGCTTCCCGTCGTAGAGGGGCCACGGCGGGCTGCCGAGCTGCGACAAGGGCGGAAACGCCTCGTGCCGGTAGCGGCGCTGCAGCCGCCCCTCCCGGAAGTCCGCCAGCAGCCGCGGCCAGAGGCCTTCCGCCTCGCCGATGACCACCGCGTCGCAATGCGCCAGCGCCTCGTCCGGCATCATGCTGACGTGGATCCCTCCCATGACCACGGGCACGCCGCGGCCGCGGAACGCTATCGGCGATCTCGTACGCGCGGTTGATGGCCGGGGTCATGCCCGTGATCCCCACCAGGTCCGCCGGGCGCGAGAAATCGATCGGCTCCGCCTTCTCGTCGAGGATGGTCACAGTCCACTCGGGCGGCGTCGCGCCGGCGACCCGCAGCAGGCCCAGCGTCGGCATCCGGAAATAGAAATCGGCCCCCAGCAGGCTCTTGGATGTCAGCGGCGATATGAGCAGCAGGTTCATGCCACGCCTCGTCCCGCGATTCCGACCTTCAGAAGCTTCCGGTAGACCTTGAAATAGACGATCGATCCGGCCTGCCGCAAGAAGGCGCTCACCGGGTGCCGATCCCCGAGACACTGCCGGCAATGCGGGTGGATGACGCGATGCCGCCGGAAGCCCCCGGCGATCTCCTGCACCGCGGGGAGCGACAGATACTCCACCAGCGACGTCTCCGAGGCGTTCGCCGAGTGCCGTCCGTCCGTCGTAGTCCGCGCAGCAGATCACGTAGTCCCCGTTCCACAGGACCCCGAACTGCTCCGCCAGACCCGGGCAGTAGCCGAACCGGGCGGGCACGATAGGGCCTGCGAAGTGGCCCGCCCAGTTCCCCAGGACGCGGACCCGGAAGTCCAGGTGTGCGGTCAGGGGGATGCAGCCTTCCTTCAAGATCCCGGCCTTCCGGGTCCGAGCGAGGAGGGCGGGCACCTGCCGCTCGAACGCCGTGCCGCCGAAGATATCGTCCACCCAACGCCCCATGTGCGCGCGCAACTCCTTCCCGGACTCGGCCACGCGCATCGGCGCGGCGCCAGGGGCATGGAACCGGCGCAGCGGATTGGACAGAAAGCAGATCGAAAGGTGCATCCCCGACTCGTCCGCCAGAAACCGGCGCACCGCGCCAATAATCCGCTCCCGGTACTCCTCAAAGGAGAGACGACGGGACCCGCGCAGAGCGAAGGTGGGGCCATCGGGCGTCTGCAGTGAGATGGTGAGGTGGGAGAGGCCGGCGTCCCGGAGGTCCGTCAGCAGCTCCGGGGTCAACAGGCTCCCGTTCGTGGTCATCCACGCCTCCAGCCCACTACCACGGGCAAGGCGGACCGCTTCGGTCAGCGAAGGATAGAGCAGCGGTTCCCCCATGACGTGGAAATGCACCTCCCGGGCGACGCGGTCCCGGCCGGCTTGCGCCAACAGACGCTCGGCCAGGGAGAGCGGCATGGTGCCGCGCGGCCGAGCCATGCGACCGTCCGGGCAGAACTCGCAGGCGAAGTTGCACCGGTTCGTCAGCTCCAGGTGGAGTCGGCGCACCGGAAGCTCGATCGCCCCGCAGGTCGCAGGACGGCCTAACGGTCACTGCCCTTCTCTCCTCCCGGTCTGCTGAGGTCCGTCACCCGGACCCCCGGCCCAAGACGGAGGGTGAACGCGTCCTCGGCAACCGGAGGATTGATGACGATATCGGTCAGCGTGATCTCCGTCCGGTCGCCCGCGCTGGCCGGAGATCACGATCCGGGTGGGCACCGCGTCTCCGTCTTGCCGATAGAGCGCCACCGACGCGACCGCCTTCGCCGCCCACCGGGACCGGGGAGTCAGCACGAGGACCAAGAGCCCGTCCTCCCGGTGCATGTCCACCTGGAACCGCTTCTCGAGCTCGGGCACCGCGAGACTCATTCCCGAGGTGAGAAACTCCACTGCCGCGCGGGCGCCGAAATCGGCTCCCAAATCCCTTCGCTCGGCCTCCTGCCTGTCGGGGCGATAGGTCACCAGCGAGCGCCCGTCGATCACCATGACGGCCCGATCCGGTTTGTCCACCTCCCACCGAACCCGGTTGGGTTTCTGGAAGAGAAACGTGCCCTCGCTCACCGCCTCGGCGGCCAGGAGCGGGTGCCGCTTCCTCTGCACAACCGTGGCCCGAAGACTCGCGATCTGTCGCTGCTGCGCCTGGAGGCGCTCGATGACCTCGATTCGCTCCTTGCCCTCAATCGGAGCAGGGGCAGGCGCCGCCGCCAGGCCCCCCGGGGTCCACCAGGACAACACCAGCGCCGCGATCGCGGCGAAGCGGAGCCTCATCTCGGTCACAGCGAGCCCCGCGTCAGCGCGTCCATCCGACCCCCGCTTCCACTCGCTTCCGGAAGGTCGGCCCCGAATTGTACGAGCAGAACGGATAGATCTTCCCGTCGGGGGCGGAATAATGGACCCCGCAGCGCGACACGCGCTCCAGATCGTAATTGTAGGCGTCCATGAAATGCATCCCGAGCACGTAAAAGGTCTTGTACGTGTATCCTCGGTACGCGTCACTCCAGGAGTACCGTTTGTCGCCGAACCCATCCAGTGTCTGGAGGAACCGCAAGAACGTCAATCCCTCCGGGGCGCGATCGGAATGGAAGTGCCGGTTGAGGGCTTGGAGCGCCCGGGCCTTCGACAGGACCTTGATGCTCGTCGGGTGCGTCTTTGCCGCCAGCGCGTCGAGATCCGTGAGGAGGGAATAGAGGTCCAGGAACCGCGTGATCGGGACCGCGCGTCGGTTCTGATCGACGAACAGCAGGGTCATCAGGCCGCAATGGGGGTGGCAGGTGTGGTTGACCAGCGCGGCGCCCGTGAGGGCCCCGGCGTACCGGATGAGGGGCACCGCGGCGCTCAGCGGGAACCAGTCCGCGTCCAGCCGCGTGAGTCCCGTTTGCACGCCAAACTCGCGCGCCAGGTCCGAGAGCGTGAAGCGCAAGCGCAGCCGGTCCCCTTCCGGCACGCGGCCGGTGAAGGTCATCGGCTGGAAGGCGATGCCGGAGAGCACATCGAGGTGCTCGAACGCCAGTCGGAACAGGTCGCCGATCTGGTGGTCGTTCACGTCCTTGGCAATGGTGGGAACGAAGATGATCCGAAGGCCGGCCTTCCGGGCCGACTCCAGCACGGCGAGCTTTCGGTCGAGGAGCGCCGCGCCGCGGAGCGCGAGGAACACCTCGTCGGTCGTCCCGTCCATCTGGAGGTACACGTACTGCAGGCCCGCGTCCCGGGCCCGGCACGCGAAATCCGGATCGGCCAGCTTCAGCCCGTTGCTGGCCACCTGGAGATGGGAGAACCCCAGGGCCTTCGCCCCGGCGACGATGTCGAGAAAGCGCGGGTGCAGCGTCGGTTCCCCGCCGGTGAACTGCACCGCAAAAGCCGGCGCCGGGCACTGGGCCCGGAGCCGGCGCAGGGTGTCCATGGCCTGCTCAAAGGACAGTTCGTAGGCCTGCCCGTTGGCGTCGGCAAAGCAGACCTGGCAGGACAGATTGCACCGGGACGTCAGGTCCACGTTGGCCAGCGAGGTGTGGCTGGTGTGCCAGCCGCAGATGCCGCACCGCTGCGGACACTCCCCTTCCGCGTCCCCCTGGGGGTTCGCGAATCCCTGGCCGTCTCCGAAATGCCACGCCTCCATGCGGAGGAACATCTCGGCGTCCGAGAACACGACGTCGCTGGAACGGCCCGTGCGTCGGACAGGTCTTCTGCATGACCACGCGCCCATCCTCGACCAATTCCTCTGCCGGGATCGTCTGGAGGCACTCCGGGCAGAGCGAGCGGACCGTCCGGGGAAGCGACCGGCGTGATGCCGGGGACCTTCCGTCCCGCCAGCGTCGTCAGGTGCATGCCGCCTTCCTTCTCGGTTCGCGACTCACCGCTCACACGGGAACGAAATTATACCACTGGTCCGGGTAGCGTCGGATGACGCGTTCCAAGGCCCGGCTGACGCGAGCCGCATAGGGTCTCAGGTCGTCCTCTTCGACGACGAAGGGAGGCTCCACGATTCCCCGGTAGGAGGCCCCGTCGCGTACCACAAAGGCGGGCAGGATCGGCGCCCCCGTCGCCCGGCTCAGCACGAAAGGGCCCGCGGGGAAGGTGGTGCGTCCCGCCAAAGAAGGGCGACGCGATCCCGTCCGTCGGCCCCCATCGGTCCACCAGCATGGCCACCATCTCGTCGCGCTTCAGCGCCGCCATCATCTCCAGCGAGGCAAACGGCGACCCGTCGAGGACGATCGTGCTGATCGCGTGGCGCCCCCGATATCGCTCCCGAATGGCGTCGATCTGCCGGTGCCCGTCCGGCAGGGTGACCACATGGACCTTGACGCCGGATTGGCCGAAGAACGTCCCCCCCAATTCCCAGTTGCCGACATGCCCCGTAACCAGGATCACACCCCGGCCGACGGCAAACGCTCGCCTGCAGGTGATCTCTCGCCCTCGAGCGCGGGGATCAGCCGCCTCGAACCCCTCGCGCCGCGCCCACCGAAAACGGCCGTAGTCGACCAGGTATCGCGCGTAGTTCCGGAAGATCCGTCGCGTCAGCCGGGATCGCTCCCGCTCGGATGCCTGGGGGAATGCGCGCGCCAGGTTCGCGCCGCACGGCGGTAACCAGCCTGTCGTAGGTCAGGTACGTCGCCACGCCCAGGCCATCGGCAATCCCGTACAGAACGGGTACGGGCACCGCGCGCGCCGCCGCGAACCCCAGACGGTAGAACCATGGCGCGGCCAGCAGATGCCGGAAGGGCTTCGGCTGTCCGGACGTTGTCCACCATGGTCTCCACCGCCACCGTCCTGTGCCTGCGTCCCGCCGCCGAGGTCATGGCCCCATCCCGCGCCGTCTCGCTACGATCCTGCCGCGGCACTGGTCGGAGACCCGGGACACGTCCGGTTCGTTGCCTGATACTCCCCGAGGTAGGCCTCGGGTTTCATCATCCGCTGGGTGCGCCAGAGCACGCGCAGCAGATACGGTACCATCGTCGGTCGGACCTGCCGCACCCAGTCCAGCCACTTCTTGTCTCCGGACGCGTTGAGGATGGATCGCCGCCAGGTTTCGGCATACAGCTCGAAGAAGCGCCGCGCCCCGAGTCGCGGCTCCCAGAGCAGATGGTGCATGTCGTAGGCATGCCACGGCTGCCCCGCCAGCCGAGGGGCCAGCCGCTCGAAAAACTCGGTGCCCGGCAACGGCGTCAGGATGGTGAATCCGGCTCGCCGCAGATCGTGGCGCGCCACGAAATCCCACAGTTCCGCGAAGTCCGTCTCCGTCCAGTCGGGATCGATCAGGAAGTTCCCGTTGACCCCGTAGCCCAACGACCGGGCGATGCGCACCGCCTCGAGGCTTGCCGCCGACCCCCGCGTCCTTGTCCACCTGAGCGAGCCCGGCGTCGCTGGCCGCCTCGAACCCGAAGAAGATGTCGAAGTCCTTCGCCAGGGGCCGCCACGCCTGCGAGCAGTTCCGTCTGGCGACAGATGATGTCGGTGCGAGTCTGCACCAGGATCCAGCGCTTCGACACGCCGCGCCTGACGGAGCGCCTCGGCCAGCTCTCGACTCCGCGCCGGATGGTTCCAGAACAGGTCGTCGGCAACGAAGACGGCGTCCCCGGCGGAGGCGAAGTCCTCCACCACCGCCGCCACGGACCGTTCCCGGTAGGCGCGATCGTAGAGTTGCCAGACCGAGCAGAAGCTGCACCGATACGGGCAGCCGCGCGCCGTCTCGACCAACCAGATCGGCTTGAAGAGCAGACAGTGATAGCCATTCCGGTGCTGCTGGACGAGGTCGCGCGCCGGGAGCGGCACACGATCCAGACCGGTCTGCGCGTGTCCGGGGAGGCGTGGCGAGCCACTCGCGCCCCATCCGCAGCCGGAGCCCCGGCAGCGTGTCGAGGGGGGCGCCCCGCTCGATCGCCTCGACCAGGGCCGGCACGATCTCCTCGCCGTCGTCAAGGCAGATGGCATCGACCTCGTCGCATTCGAGCGGCCCGGGAACGCCGCCGCGGCATGCCCGCCGACCAGCACGAACGCCTCCGGCGCCGCCCGCCGGACCGCTCGGGCCGTCGCGCGCACCCGGTCGTATTCGAGCGAATGCAGGCAGGAGATGCCGACCAGCCGCGGCCGGGTGCGCCGGATCCAGGTGTCCAGGCCCGGACGGAACCGCAGATCCGCGATCCACGGCTCGTGGCCGCAAGCGCGGAGCGCCGCCCCGATGTACTCCAGGCCGAGCGGCTCCACCCGAAAAAACGGCCCCAGGCCGAAGCGCTCGTTACCGGGATCCGGTCGGAGCAGGAGCACTCTCATCGCACGCCCTGTGTTCCCTTTGGGTCGGCAACCACGACGTCGTCGCCCTCCTCACCAATGGTACCCCGCCAGCACGCGTCGCCGCACCAGCCACTCGCCGCCGAACATGACCCCGACCAGGAGATAGGCGATGATCCCGTTGTAATAGAACCACGCCTGGACCGGCCACCGGGTGGCGGTCCACAAGGCGACCAACGCATTCGCCACGAAAAAGATGCACCACGCCTGCGTCACCTTGCGCGTGTACGCCACCGCCTCCGGCGGAAGGTCGGGAACGCGGATGCGGGCGATGCGCTCGGCGATGGGGGGCGGGTATCTCAGGCTGGAGGCGAAGATCGCCAGCAGGGACGCGTTCACCGCCACGGGGTACATCTTGAGCGGCAGCGCGTCGTTGAGTCCGAACGCCAGAACGGCAAGAAGCAGACCGCACGCCACGGACCAGGGGCCGATCCGCACGCCGAAGGCCCCCGTCCTGCGCGTCAGGACGACCAGCGCGAGGACCAACGCCAGCGCTTGCGGCGGAAAGTACCGACCCCCAATGTACACCACCACGGGGTACAGGACGCTCAGCACGATGATCAGCCGACTCGGCATATCACTCCTACATGGTCCCTTCCGAACACCGACACCCGCATCCGTACTGGATCGCCTTGCGGGGTCGGATCGTAGCACACCAGGTCCGCCGTTTGCCAACGAACAGTGCGCAATGGGCTGAACGTCGTACATAACAGACGTGCGACGGCGCACCGTGGGGACGCTCGGAACGTGCCCCGCTGAACGACGATCGCGGGTACGGAGCGGTTCGCGCGGCAAGGTATCGTATCAGCCGCGCGATCCATGACGACTCGTCCCCGACCACCTTCACCGCCTCTTTCCGGTGGGGATCCCGCCCTGAGGCCTTATCGATGTGCGAGCCACAGGCCGAGGGCGACACCGATCAGCCCCAGCCAGCGCCATCGTCGACAGTCCCTCCCCGAGCAGCACCGCGCCCAACAGGGTTGCTGTGATGGGGCTGAGCGCCAGGAACACGGTGACCTTGGTCGGAGTCGTGTGATTCAGCGCCCACAGCCAGAGGTAGTAACCGATACCGCTGCTGGCGCCGATAAAGATGATGGCGAGCCACCCGCCGGTGGTGAAGCCGGGCCATGCGTCAAAGAATCCTTCCGCAGCGGCGAGCAGCGCCAGGAATCCGACCGAAGACAACATGGCCAGCGCGCTGACGGCCACCGGGGGGTACTTTCGAAGGTACGGTCGGTAAAGGACGCTACAGACGGCGCCGCAGAGCGCGCTCGCCAGCACGGCAAGTTCTCCGACCCACTGGTGGGCCGCGCCACCTCGTTCCACCACCTTCTCGCTCGAGCGTGAAGGCCACTCCCGCGATCGTGATAAGCACGCCCAGCGTCTTCGCAACCGTGAGTCGCTCTTGTCTGAGGAACGTGGCAAGCAGCATCGTCAGCAAGGGCACGGTGGCGAATATCAGCGCTGCGCGACCCGACGGAATGTATTGCAGCGCGAAATTCAACAAGGCAATCAGGATGCCGAACTGGGTGATGCCGAGCAGTCCGATGGGAACCAGGTCACGCCGCTGGAAATGCATACCGTCGGAGAGCAGGAGCGGTGGGAGCAGGCAGCAGCACCCGATGAGGTAGCGCAGAAACGCGAGCGACGCGGGAGCCGTCTGAGCGATGACAAACCGCGTCGCCACCATCGCCGCGCCGACCAGTATTCCAGTGGCGGCAGCCGCAGCAACGGGCAAGAGTCTGCGCGCATCGGGGGGCGCTTTCACGCTTGCCCCAGCCAGAGCGCCGGAAAACTTCACACCACGACGCCAAGACACGGCCGTCCTCCGCGGCAACCGCTTCCCGGCTCCGCAGCCGCTTACAACGGCAACTCCCAGGTCTCCCCGATCAGATCATGACCGAAGCTATGATGCGGCTCTGAATGGACCAGGCGAAAGCCCGCCTTCTGATAGATGTGCCGGGCCGCTCCCAGGACGCTATTGGTCCAGAGCACGATTTTTCGGTACCCCACTTGTCGGCCGAATCGGATGCATTCTTCGGCCAGACGGCTGCCGATGCCCAACCCGCGCGCGTCAGGCTCCACGTACATCAGGCGCAACTGTGCCACCGTTTCGGATTTCCTGACCAGGAACACCGAGCCGACGATACCCCCCTCCCGCTCCGCGATCCAGCAACGCTCCCGTTTGAGGTCGAAATGCCGAATGAACTTCGCCGCGATCTCCGCCACCAATGCCTCGAACGTCTCGTCCCATCCGTACTCCCGCGCATACAGTACCCCATGGCGATGGATGATCCACCCCATATCCCCCGGCTGATGGGGCCGCAGCACATACGGGACCTTCAGTTCTGGATGGGCGCCGAGCACCGTCTGGATCGTGCCCATCGCCTCGATCAAGCGGGCCTGCCGCGCGGCGGAGAGGCCGGTCAACACGGCGGCCACTTCGTCATGCGAACGGGCGTTGAGCGGGGCGAAGGCTCTCCGCCCGCGGGCGGTCAGTGACAAGAGCGTTTGCCGGCGGTCGGCGGTGGAGGGCGTCTTGGTGATCAGGCCGCGTTTCGCGAAACCCCGCAGGATGCGGCTCAGGTAGCCCGCGTCCAAGCCCAATTCCCGAATCAGATCGGCTGCCGTCGGTTGTTCCCGGTGTGCGAGCTCGTAGAGCACGCGCACCTCGGTGAGGGAATATTGGCTCCCCAACAGCCCCTCGTGCAAGACGCCGATTTGCTTGGTATAGAACCGGTTGAAACCCCGCACGGCGTCAACGCGCGCATCGATGTCGCTGGTAGCCATAGAGAGTCCTCCTTTTCTCATTTCGCGCATAAGGATAATATACTTAACATAATCAACTATCTTATTGCTCTAGTCAAGTGTATCGTCCATGGCCGCGATCCCCTGTCGTGGGACCCGACAAAGGTACCGCACCGCGTCAGATCCACGCGCCTGGGCCGTATCCAGGGACAACACCCACATCGTCCTTGCTTCCGGCCCGGGAAATTGGCAATATGTGGTTTGTGGAGGTCGTATGTCCGGTGTCACCCGATTCGGCGTGTCGCTCGAAGAGCCACTCCTGCAGCAGTTCGACCGGTTGATCCACCGGAAGGGATACAGCAACCGGTCGGAGGCCCTCCGGGATCTGATCCGGGAGAGTCTCGTCCGGGAACAATGGGACCTCGGGACCGCCGAGACGGTCGGGACGTTGACGTTGGTGTACAACCACGAGGTGCGCGAGCTGGCGGATAAACTCACCGACCTCCAGCATGAACACTACCGAACCATCGTCTCCACGCTGCACGTACACCTCGATCCCCACCATTGCCTGGAGGTACTGGTGTTACGGGGCAAGGCCAACGAATTGAAGATGATCGCCGATCGCCTCATCGGTACGCGGGGGGTCAAGCACGGCACCTTTTCGGCCACCGCGGAAGGCCACGCGCTCGGGTAGTTTTTTTTGTGCGGACGTGGCACGATCCGCACAGGGGTGCCATACTGCCGCACCTCAGGGAGTCCCAATGCACATCCCGGATGGGTACCTCGGTCCCCCGACCTACCTCGCGTCTTACGCGGCCTGCCTCCCCCTGTGGGGTTTGGCCGCCCGCAAGGTCAAGACGGCCCTGGCGGCCCGGCGAACACCCCTGCTCGCCGTCTCAGCGGCGTTCACGTTCGTGGTCATGATGTTCAACATCCCGTTGCCCGGTGCGACCACCGGCCACGCGGTCGGGGGGTGTCCTGATCGCCATCGCCGTCGGCCCGTGGGGCGCCAGTCTGTCCATCAGCATCGCCCTGGTGATCCAGGCCCTCCTGTTCGGCGATGGGGGCATCACCGCCATCGGGGCAAACTGCCTGAACATCGCCTTCGTCATGCCCTTCACCGGCTATGCGGTGTACCGGTGGCTCTCTCGGATGCTGCCGTCACGGAAGGGGCAAGCCGTGGCCGCGGGGATCGCGGGGTGGGCGGGACTCACCGTGGCTGCCTTCACCACCGCGCTGATGTTCGGCATTCAACCGCTGCTCCACACGGCCAGCGACGGTCGGGCCCTCTATGCTCCGTATCCCCTGTCCGTCACGGTCCCGGCGATGGTCCTGGAGCATCTCCTGCTCTTCGGCGTGGTCGAAGCCCTGCTCACCGGCCTCGTCGTGTACCACCTCTCCGGCTCCCGGTCGGCCTGGGTCTTTGAGCCGGTCAGGGAGGTCTCCCGATGAAAGAGTACCGCCCGCTCTGGTTCGCGCTGCTTGCGATGGCGTTGCTGTCCCCGCTCGGCCTGTACATGCCGGAGTGGTTACGCGCCGGTGCCGCGTGGGGCGAATGGGGCCTCGACGAGATCGCGCAGATGGTCGGGTATTCGCCCGCAGGCATGGCGAAGCTGAGCGACCTCTGGAAGGCTCCCATCCCGGACTACGCCCTTCCGGGCCAAGAGGGGGCGCCGCTTGTCCCATCGCAGCCTGTCCTATCTCCTGTCCGCTTTCGTCGGCGTCGGCCTCTGTGGCGGGAGTACCTACCTCCTGACGCGCTGGCTGACAAAGGGCAACCGTTGACGAACCCCGGCCTGATCCCGGCACGCGAGCGCCAGTTCTTCGAGACCCTGCAGGCCAGACGGCTGCGCCCACCGCGCACCCGGCTACCTCGATCGGACGCTGCGCCGACTGGCCAGCGTGTTCGCCGAGGCGCACCTCCGCGAGGAGATCGCCCGGCGCCCCGGTGTGGCGCAGCAGGATGGACCCACGGGCCCGCCTGCTGGCCACTCTGCTCTTCCTGGTCAGCACGAGCCTCGCGACGTCCCTCCCCGCCCTGGCCGCACACGCCGTGCTCGCCGTCGCCGCGGTCGTCACCTCGCGAATCCGCCCCCGCGAGATCCTGGGGGCGGGTCTTCTGATCGCCCTCCTCTTCTCGACCTTGATGGCGCTCCCCGCCACGCTCAACCTGACGAGCGGCGGTCACATCATCCTGCCCATCCTCCGTTTCGACGCGGCCCGGCAGGTAGGTCCCTACGCCATCCCGGCGTCGATCGGCGTCAGCGTCGAGGGGCTTCTCACGGCGACGACCTTCCTCCTCCGCACACTGGCCTCGGTGACCGCCGTCCTGTGCCTAACCCTGTCCACGCGCTGGACCGTCCTGCTCGCCTCCCTCCGATGGTTTCGGCTTCCGGCCGTCTTCCTGCACACCGCCGGGATGACCGTCCGATACCTGCACCTGCTCCTCCGCCAGTCGGAGGAGGTCCATCTCGGCAAGAAGAGCCGGACGATCTGCCGGAGGCCCCTCGCCTCGGATCAGATGTGGGTGGGATCGCGCCTCGCCGCCGCCTGGGAGAAGAGCCTCCAACTGATGACCGATGTCACCGATGCGATGACGGCGCGCGGCTTCACGGGCGAGTTCCGCGTTCCGGCCGGACGCGCCTTGGCGCCGACGGACTGGGTATGCGTGGCTTTGGTCGCTGCCTTATGCGTCGGAGCGCACCTGGTCTGATCCGGTCCACTAAAGGGAGACGACATCCGATGTCCGTGCTGTTGGAGGTGGAGTCGGCCTGCTATGCGTATGCGGCGGACATCCCGGCGCTGGCGGGCGTTTCCCTGACGGTCGGGGCCGGAGAGCGGGTGGCCATCCTGGGGGCGAACGGCTGCGGAAAAACGACGCTGCTCAAACTCCTGGCAGGACTTCTCTTCGCCCAGCGGGGAAGCTATCGAGCGTTCGGGCGGGAGATCACCGAACCCCTCCTCTCCCGCGATCCCTTCGGGATGTATTTCCGGAAAGAGGTCGGCGTCCTGTTCCAGAACGTGGACGCACAACTCTTTAACCCGACGGTTGAGGACGAGATCGCCTTCGGGCCCCTCCAGTTCAACGATCCGCCGGACGCGGTGCGCCGGACGGTGCAGGACGGGTTGGACCGGTTTGGCTTGCGTGCGCTGGCGGGGCGCCCCCCATTCGCCCTCTCGGGGGGCGAAAAGAAGAAGGTCGCCTTGGCCGCGATGCTGGCGGTGAACCCGCAGGTCCTCTTACTCGACGAGCCCACCGCGGGTCTCGACCCCAGGAGCAGCCGGGGCTTGGTCGACCTCATCCTGGAGGCGCAGACTCAGGGAAAGACGGTCGTCACCTCCACCAACGACTTGCACATCGTCCCCGAGATCGCCGGCCGGGTGGTGGTCTTTGGAGAGGACCGGCGCATCCTCGCGTCCGGCCCTCCCGAACGGATCCTACAGGACCGCGCAATCTTGCGCGCAGCCAACCTGATCCATCGCCACCGCCACGCACACGAAGGCCTCTGGCACGAGCACGAGCACGACCACCCCGGCGTGTCTCACAGCCACACCCACGAGGTTTCGTCCCCGGAGAGTGCTCGCGGATCGGCGGATGCCGCCGGTCCCGTCACATCCGCTTGATCCACTCGTCCTCTTCGTCGTTCTCCGCGTCGTCGATCACGCGCCCGAAGCCCGGCACCTCATGCTGCAGAAAGCGCTGCACTCCGAACTGGAGTGTCCGCTGAGCACCGGGTCACCCGTGGCAGGCTCCCTTCAGGCGCACCCGGGCGTCCTGCCCATCCACCGCCACCAAGACGATGTCGCCTCCATCTGCCTGCAATGCCGGGCGGACCTTGGCCAAGGCGGCTTCGACCTGTTGCTGGAACGCCGTCGCGTCTCCCCCGACTCCTTCTCGAACTGGATCCATAGAACATCTCCTCCGATGAGTACAAACTCCAATCAGCGTCCAATTCGACGCCCCACCGCCGGTCTTGCCGTCACCGCTTCGCGGTCGACGAACTCGGGCGTGGCGTGGCCGGCGGCACGCGCTCCTCCTCCCCCGATCCGTGTTGCAGAGACGGGGGCGACACGCTCAGTCGCTCCCAGAGGGGCCCGATCTCTCCCCACGCCCGGTCGAGCCGCTTCTGGCGTGCCATGGCCCGCTCGAGCCCAAGAAGAAGCTGGACCACCACGTCGCGACCGGCCGCGGATCGGCACGCTTCCCGCGGGGTCTCGTCGGAGAGTGCCGACGACGGCATCTCCGGCCACCGCTCCAAGAACCCCCGGATGAATGCCGCTCCCGCCGGCCCCGCCCCGTGTCGCACCGCACTTTCCGGGGCGACGGGTGCGGATGGAGCGGCTTCCGCCGCCTCTCGCCGCACGAGTCCGCGCAAGCACGACTCGAGGACCCCGCCGAGGCGCCCCAGGTCCTCCTCGGTCTCGGCAAACGCCTGAATCTCGTTCCCTCGAAACTGAACCGTCCCCCCTGTCACTCCCAGCAACCGGTCCAGCCAGAGGTAGCGCGCTCCGTCCTCCCAGTCCTCGACCCGTTCGAGTTCGGGCTGGCGATTCAGCGCGGCCCGAATGCGCGCGGCCTCGTCCCCGCGGTACCGGAGTTGGCCGGCGACGAACGGGGTCCATCGGCAGGTGCGGTGGGCGCGGCCGCCCAGCTCTCGTCCGCGATCGAGAAAGAAATGATGATACAGGTGTCCCGCGCCGTCCGCATAGTCCTCCAGCGACACGTGCCGGCCGGCCTGCGCCAATCGGTAGGTGGCGCGGAGATAGGCCAGCAGTTCGCCCTGGCTTCCCGGCGGAAGCCTGAGAAGACTGATCCCGGGTCGCCCGAGGCGCCCAACCGGCAGCAGCCGGCCGATGCACACATCAGACCGAATCAGCCCCTCCGGCACGCCGAGCGGTCCGAGGACCCATTCGGATCCTGCCAGCAGATCCTTCACCGCAACCCCCCTCGGCCCCGGAGGTTCCGCGATCTCGAAAGCCCGGATAGGCGTAAGCAGCATGGCAAAGAGCAATTGCTCCTCGCGAGCGCTCTGGCCTTCCGCCATATCTGCAAACTCCCCCAACAGCGGGCCTGTCCGCTTAGGTGCAACGTAGTCGTGCAGGAACCACTCGGCGAAACAGGCGTCGCTCCCGGCGCTGCGGCCGTGGGGCGGGTCGTGGGGCACCTCGGTGTTCCAGAACACCCCCACGGCCCGCCCCTCAAGCCGGCGCGCCGTGGGGGTGGCGGAAAAAGCGGCCAGGCGTGCGATCAGGCGTCGGAATGCCTCTTCCCAGGGCAGACAGCAGTCGGCAAGCGGGCGAAGACTCCCGCAGGGACACGGCGCGTGGCGTTGGAGTCGGACGGTCGACAACGTCAGTAATCCTCGTGCAGGAGCGCGCGCAACCAGCATCCCACCGACCCGCGGGCAACCCATGCAGAATGCTGAGAATCGCTACTCTTCCCTGGGCGCCTCGCTCGGTACTCGCCGTGCGCAGGCTCCGACCGCCTCGGCGACTCCCAGCCCTAGTGCCCCTCCCAGTACGATGCCGACAGCCAGGTATGCCGGCAGCCCCGCCAGGGTCTTCCACCAGAGCGCTAACAGCGCACGCAGAAACGCCGGGCCGAACTGCTCGCCGACGGGACCACCCAGTTGATCAATGGCCCAACGCACGGCCAAGAGGACGATCCCGATGCCGCCCGCGCAACCGCCCGCGATTGCCCCACACTGGAATCCGGTCCAGCGCAGCGTCTGGCGGTCCATTTCGGTTCCGCCGAACCGCCGCTGAAACCAAGCCAGACCGACGATGAGGCAAATCCCGGCACCGACCAGAACTCCCAGCGCCATGGCGGTACGATCCGCTCCCCGGTACCGGCGGAGGAAGACCCCCAAGCCGAGGACCACCGGAGTCGCCAGGATGCCGACCATCGGCCAGAGTCGCGGGACCCGCACCACCGTCCCGCCTCGCGTCGTCGCCTTCCGTCCCGCCACGCTGTCCCGCATCGCCCGCCTACCCTAGTCGGCGGAGCGCTCCAGTGTCAACCTCTTTCACGCACCGGACGGGGATTGCCGACGGGCGAACTCCCTCCGCCGCGAAGCCGCACCGGAACGGACCCGGCGAGCCACACGCCGGCCCGTGTGATGCGGCAGGTCATCGCCCGGATCCGCACGCCGGCCTGCCTCGCCCGCGCGAGTGTGGCGGCGAATGCCGGGTCGGTTCTTCGGTTGGGCGCCAGGGCGATTGCATCGGTGCGCTGGATCACAAAGAGGACCACGGCCTCCAGGCCCTGACCGCACGCCGCGATTAGATGCTCCAGGTGCGAACGGCCGCGGGCCGTAGGGGCGTCGGGAAAGAGGGCGACCCCGCCCTCGACCAGCGTCACCGATTTGACCTCGACCAGGCAACGCGTATCGCCCCGCCCCAACAGGAAGTCCGCCCGCTTCCGACCCATCGCCGGTTCCCGGCGAAGGAAGCAGAAGCCGCGACATCCCGGCACCCCTCCCCGCCGCAACCCCGCCTCCACCAGTGCGTTCGGCAGGTGGGCATCGACGGAGACATAGCCACCCGCCAGGCGGACAAGGGCGAGCGTGAACCGCGTCTGCCGTCCCTCGCGGTGGGCCGGCTCCAGGAGAACCGGCCGACCAGTGACCAGCAATTCCCGAAGGCGTCCCGAGTTCCGCACGTGGACCCGTTCGTCCCGCCCTTGCACCAGGACGAGGGCCGCGAACCTATTCAGGCGTCGGATGAAATGCCCGGAAACCAGCGGCAGTGCGAAGCGGACACTCACCATGCCGGGCGGGAGGCCCATCTAACCCCTGATCCCGGTCGAGGTCACGCGCTGGACGTGGTACTTCTGCAGCACAAAGAAGACCACGATGGAAACGTCGCCGGCATGGAGCCGCCCAGCAGGCGCCTCATTACGTGATGGTCGACCCGAGGAGATTGCAGGCTGGACTCTCCTTACTTCCCATACACCTTGCGACCCTGTCCGACGGCATCACTAGCCGCACAGCGCCGCCAGGCCGTGGTTCGGGGCTGTCGGCCATCACGATCACGTCGCCGAGGCGGATGTAGTGCCGGTAATGCGCGCCCAGAAAGAGGCTCTCCTCCAGGGTCCCCGTCAGCGCCATCGTTCCGTGGGCGCGCCGCGGTCGCCGGATCCTCGATCTGGATATCCGAGGCCCGGACGATCACGACGGCCTTGCCCCGCACCGCTCCGGCGTATGGACACGGTCTGGCCGGCGATCGTGAGCTTCCCGTCGGCGGCCTCCCCCTCCAATTGATTGCTCACGCCCAGAAACTCCGCGGCGAACGCCGTGTCGGGTTTGAGGTAGATGTCCTGCGGCGTCCCCGTCTGGACGATTCGCCCCTGATCCATGAGTACCACCGTATCCGCCAGGGCCAGCGCCTCTTCCTGGTCGTGCGTCACGTAGATGGCCGTGATCCCGACCTGCTTCTGAAGCCGGCGCAACTCGGCCCGCAAGCGCTGCCGCACCTTGGCGTCCAGATTGGACAGGGGCTCGTCCATCAGGAGCACCTTAGGCTCCACCACCAGGGCCCGCGCCAGCGCCACGCGTTGCTGCTGGCCACCGGAGAGGGCGGCGGGCTTGCGCGTCTCCACGTCGGCCAGGTTGCCGATCTCGACCAGCTCCAGCACCTTGAGGACGCGTCGGCGAATCTCGGCCTCGGGCACCTTCTGCAGGCGCAGACCGTAGGCCACATTCCCGAAGATCGTCATGTGGGGCCAGAGGGCGTAGTTCTGGAAGACCATGGCCGTCCCCCGCCGCTGGGGCGGGAGCTGCGTCACCTCGTCGCCGCCGAAGAAGACGCGGCCCTCGTCCACCTGGATGAAGCCGGCGATGCTTCGCAACAGCGTGGTCTTCCCGCAGCCGCTCGGGCCCAGGATGGCCGTCATCGCCCCGCTGGTGAAGGTCAGCGAGGCGCCCTTCAGCGCCTCGACCTTTCCGTACGTCTTGCGGACGTTTTCGACACGGACCTCAACCATGGCAACCCTTTAGAGCCGAGCGGATAGAGCAAGAAACCGAGTCTCGGATTCGGAATCTCTTCTCGGCTCTCGGCTCTCCACTCTCGGCTCTTCGAATCAGATGCGTCCGAACATCGAGAGGTACTCGGACTTCATGTAGCGCTCCAGCAGGACCAGCAGCACGATGCCCGGCACCATCAGGAGCAAGCGCGCTGATCGAGGCCACCTGCAACTCGTACCCCACGCGACGTCCGGTACATGTACACCGGCAGCGTGAGGACGAACGGACTTCCGACCAGGAGCGTCCCGGTGAACTCGTCCAGCGAGTAGAGAAAGACCAGCAGCGTGCTGGCGATGATCCCGGGCGTGGCCAGGGGAAGCGACACGGAATAGAAAGCTCTTGAACCGGGACGCGCCCAGGTTGATGGCGGCCTCCTCCAGCGTCTCGGGCACCGACTTGAAGACGGCGGTCATGGTCCAGACGGCAAAGACCAGCGCCCCGACCATGTGGATCAAGACGACACCCCAGAACTTCCCGCCCTGGTTCACCCGGTAGAGCAGCGTGGTGGAGTTCACGAACACCGGGAGCTGCGGGAACGCCTGCGGAAGCAGGAAGACCATGAGGATCAGCGGCTTGAAGGGAATCGGGAGGCGCGCCAGAACGTAGGCCAGCGGGATCGTGATGAGCAGGGTGAGCAGCGTGACCACGACGGCGATCAGGAAGCCGTCCGTGAGCGCCCGCAGCATGTCGCCCTGCAGCACCTTGGCCCAATAGAAGAAACCCACCTGCTGCGGGAACAGATGCGGCCAGTACCACTTCTCCGCAAAAGACCAGATGACCAGGCTGGAGAGCGGCCCGAAGATGATCACCGCCGCCAGCACCACGCCCGCCATCCGAAGTGTCCGTTGAATCATATCGAAGCTCTCAGCGGTCAGCGTTCAGCTTTCAGCAGGCGGCCGGGCGTTGTGGCTGACTGCTGACGGTCTGAAAGCTGATAGCCTGCCCGTTACGTTCCCTTCTGCGAGATGGTCCGCAGGTAGTACCCCGCCACCCCCATGGCCAGCAGGTACGACACCACCCCCAGGCGTTGGCGGTCCCGTAGTCCCCTGGTAGTTGATCCGATAGAAGACGTCGATCATCACCATCTGCGGCGGCTCCCCGCTGCCGATCATCAGGGGCACGGAGAACGACGCCAGCATCGAGGTGAACATGAAGGCTCCTGCCACCGCCAGCGAGGCCTTCGACATCGGCAGCAGGATGTCCTTGATCTGCCGGAAGCTGGAGGCCCCGAAGTTCCGCGCCGCCTCCAGGAACGTCTCGTCCACGGACCGGTACGCCCCCAGCACCAAGAGCACCGCCAGGGCCAGGTTCTTCCAGATCAGCGAGACGGCGATCCCGATCCAGCCGAACGCGATGGAGGGCGGGTCGCTCATGTTGATGAGCGCCGACCTGGCTCAGGACCGCGTTCAGCGTCCCCTTGGGGGCCAGGAGCACCCGCATGGCGTGGCCGACGACGACGAAGGGGATGAAGAGCGGGATCTTGAAGAGGAACTCGACCGTCCTGTTGGTAGTGGATGCGCAGATAGCCGCACAGAAACACGGCGATCCCCAGCACCGCGACCAGGCTGAAGAAGGCGATCCAGAGCGTGTAGAGGACGTCGTACTTGTACAGCCGCCAGACCAGGTAGTAGTTCCGCAGGCTCCACTGGTCCTCGCGCAGCAGGCTGAGGTGGGCGGACGACAGAAACGGCAGGAAGAACAGCCAGACGACGATGGCCAGCGGGGGCAGGGCGATGACCAGACAGGCGATTCGCGTCGAGAGTCGCATAATGAAAGGGCGAGGGGGACATGGCCCCCTCGCCCGCGTCTCCGTGGGTTGTCAGGGGTTGTCAGTTCTCCTCGTACGCCGTCAGCAGATCCTTGAAGTACTGCTGCTGCGGGAACACCAACCCGTTCTTCTCCAGCGTCTCGGGCGGGACGTCCGCAAAGAGCATCTCCTTCGCCTTCGGCGAGACCACCGGAAGCACGTGCTTGGCGTCGATGCCGGGGAGCCAGCCCTGTCGCTCCACGACGACCTTGGCCTGCTGCTCGGGCGAGGTGATGAACTCCACGTACTTCTTGGCCATCTCGTAGTTCGGCGGACTTCTTCGTCACCACCAGGTACATCGGCTGTCCGGGCAGGCCAGGGGCGATCAGCTTCATCTTGATCTTGGGGTCCATGCGGTTCTCGTTCTTCATGTTGATCAGCATGTCCACCCAGACCGGCCCCATGGCGATCTCGCCCCGATTCAGCTTGTCGAGGGTGTCGTTGTTTCCGGTGGTCATCGTGACGGGGAGGCTCTTCAGCTCCTTGATGGCCGCCGGCCAGCTCGCCTCTGCCGCCTGTTCGTAGTTCCCCTTGGCGTACTGGTCATACTTCCCGCGACTTCCAGTAGGTCCAGCCGGTGACGAAGCCGTGCCGCTCATGCCGCCCTTGACCCCGTTGTATCCGAACTTTCGGGGGTTGGCCTTGATCCAGGTCACCAATTCCTCGAAGGTGTTCGGGCGGATTCTTGACCATGTCCGGGTTGTAGGCCAGGACCACCTGGCTCTGGAACATGGGCATCACGTAGCCTTCCACGTTGAAGCCCAGGGCGTTCTTCCCGTTGGCCGCCGTCATCAGCTTGTAGGTGGCGATCTCGGGGCCGTACTTGGCCAGCAGGTCGTTCTGGATCATCTCCGGCATGATGCTCTGGTGGACGACCGCCACGTCGATGTCGTACTTCGCGACGTTGGCGTCCTTCTGGCTCTTGAGCTTCTGGAAGATCACCCGGCTGCCCGGATCGCCCGGGCCGCTGCCGACCGCGTTGATCTCGACGTTCGGGAACTTGCTTGCTGAAGGCCGGGCCGAAGATGCTCTTCTGCAGTTCGTGCATGTTCGTGTCGCCGGCGGTCACCACGTTCAGCACGATCTTCTCGCCCGCCAACGCCGGCCCCGACAGGCCCCACGCCAGCAACGAGAGCCCGAGCCCAAACACAGTCAACCCCAACTTCACATGTTTCATGGGTGACCTCCTTCTCCCCTCCGGGTTCGTCAGAATCGCCGTCCAGGAAGCTCGCGACCGCCGAGCGCGACGCACGCGTCCCAACCGTCGAAGTCTGGCACCTCCGCGTGACAACGCGATGACTTCCCGGCGAAATCCTGTGTCACGAGATCGAACACAAGGGCACTCTATCCCCACGTGCCTTCCACTGTCAAGCCCTAGCCGCCGCGTCGTTGCGTCGCCTCGCCGCAAAAGCGCCTGTGACCAAAAACGAGGCAGCGCGCCGGCACCTCGCCGAACCGGCGGGCACCGCCCGTCTTCATCAACCGTCCCGTGTGTCCACCCCCATCCATAACCACTTGAATTCGCACGCGAATTCCCACTCTCGACTGGACGGCGTGTCCTGGCATGGAAGCTGCCTTCTGACGTATTTGCAGGATCGTCCTCTCACCTATTCGAGGCCAGCTGATGCCATGTAACGGCGACACGTCCAACGCGAACGCGACCAACTCGACCGACGAGTCCTCGAACTCACGCACGCTGTACGAGATCAGCAAGATCCTGGGATCGTCCCTGGACCTCGAGCAGAACCTCGCCGCAATCCTTCGGATTCTCAATTCCTTCATGGGGATGCGAAAGGGAACAATCCTCCTGTACGATCCGCTGCAGGACGAACTGTCCATCCGCGTCGCGGTCGGGATGACGCCGGAAGAGATCGCCCGCGGCAAGTACCACAAGGGCGAAGGGATCCTGGGCAAGGTCATGCTGCACGGACTCCCCATGGTCATCCCCGACATCGGCGCCGAGCCCGAGTTCCTGGATCGGACGCGCTCGCGCGGCGACCTCCTTGCGCAGACGATCGGCTTCATCGCCGTGCCCATCAAGGTCGGGGGGGAGACCATCGGGGTCCTGAGCGTGGACCGCCTCTTCGTCGAGCGGGTCTCGTTCGAGGAAGACGTTCGCGTGCTGAGCATCGTGGCCTCGCTGATCGGACAGGCGGTCAATCTGCAGCAGCACGTCGTGCACGAGCGTGAGGGGCTGCTGGAGCAGACGCGGAGCCTGCAACAGGCACTGCGCGGCCGCTACCGCCTGGAGAGCGTCGTCGGGCAGAGCAAGCGGATGCGGGAGATCTACGAGGCGATCCAGCAAGTCTCCCAGAGCCGCGCCACCGTGCTGCTTCGCGGCGAGAGCGGAACCGGAAAGGAGCTGCTGGCACGTGCCATCCACTACAACTCGCCGCGCGCTGCCGGGCCGTTCATCAAGGTCAATTGCGCCGCCCTTCCCCAGACGCTCCTGGAAAGCGAGCTCTTCGGCCACGAGAAGGGAGCCTTCACCGGGGCCACCGCGACCAAGAAGGGACGTTTCGAGCTCGCCGACGGCGGCAGCCTGTTCCTGGACGAGATCGGGGATCTCCCCTTGGACCTCCAGGCCAAGCTCCTGCGCGTGCTCCAGGAGCGATCCTTCGAGCGCGTGGGCGGAACCCAGACCGTCGCCGTGGACGTCCGGATCATCGCGGCCACCCACCAGGACCTCGAGGCCGCCATCGCCGCCGGCAAGTTCCGTGAGGATCTCTACTACCGCCTGAATGTCGTCCCCGTCGCTCCTCCCACCGCTGCGCGAGCGCCGTGAGGACATCCCGCTGCTCACCGAGCACTTCCTCGCCAAGTACAACCGGGAGAACAACCGGAAGGTCCGCATCACCGGCCGCGCCCTGCAGCAGATGCTCGACTACGATTGGCCGGGGAACGTGCGGGAACTGGAGAACAGCATCGAGCGGTTGGTCATCATGTCGCGCCGACGGCTCATCCTTGCCGGAGGACCTGCTCCTGCCGGTCGAGGCCGAAAGCGACCGCGCCGCACGAAGTGGCCGGTCCGGCGCGCCCGCCGCACGAAGAACGCCGCGGCGGCCCCCGCC
The DNA here is from genome assembly GCA_963695995.1 of uncultured Methylomirabilota bacterium. Lineage (GTDB taxonomy): Bacteria > Methylomirabilota > Methylomirabilia > Methylomirabilales > 2-02-FULL-66-22 > 2-02-FULL-66-22. The sequence continues at coordinate 32,264 of CAVOIV010000017.1, read as the reverse complement.
CTCCCCCTCTCGCTCCTGCGCGACACGGAGCGCCAGCAGATCCTGCAGGCCCTCACCCGGGCGGACGGCGTCCAGGTCAAGGCGGCTGCCTTGCTAGGCATCACGCCCCGTCAGCTCGCGTACCGGCTGCGCAAGCACCAGATCGTCAGATCGTTTCAGCCCGCCTAGTCGCCCCTCCGATACACGCGACACGTCCGGATCTTCCGCGATGAGCCGACCGTCACTTCATTGCGTCAGTGCGCGGTGGCGCGCCAGCGCACTCCGGTTGTGAAATGACGATTTTGTCGTTTCCGACCATTGGGTCGAAACCGACGATCCGACACGGCAGAGCGTCAACCGGGATCCGGGAAGGCGGGACACCCTTGATTGTCGTGAGTTACGCGCGATTCACGGGTCGCTCGGCTCGTCGCGGCACGGCTCTTGCCCTCCATTGTCTGCGGGCGATCACAGCGCGGCGTTCGCGCAAGGAGTGGCCATGAAGAAACTTGATCTCATTATCCGGCCCCACAAGCTCGACGAAGTTCGGGACGCGCTCACGGACATCGGCGTTCAGGGGATGACGGTGACGGAAGTCAAGGGCTTCGGTCGCCAGAAGGGCAAGACGGAGACCTACCGAGGGAGCGAGTACACGGTCACGTTTCTTCCCAAGGTGCGGTCTGGAGATTCTGGTCGGCGACGCGAAGCTCGAGCAGGTGATGAAGGTCGCCAGCGAGGCCGCGCGCACGGGGAAGATCGGAGACGGGAAGATCATGGTGACCGACATCGTGAATGTCATGCGCATCCGCACCGGCGAGACTGGCGACGCTGCCATCTGACAACCCGAAGACGGAAGAGGAGATCGGTCATGACACGCTGCAAGAAAGTCTTGAGGCTGGCAAGCGTCACCACCATCCTTGCACTGTTCGCCTGGGGCGGGGCTTTGGTCGCGAGCGCCGATGATCCCCCCAAGGACATCGCGACACCAGGCGCGGTCGAGTCACCAGCACCGGCTCAGACTTCCGCCACGCCGCCGCCCCCGAAACCCGACCCGAGCGGAGCCGCCACCGGCGGCATTGGGGACATCACCGCAAAGGTTCCGGGCAAGCCCACGCTGGAGGAAGTGGCGGAGACGGTCGGTCATAACAAGATCTCGATCAACATGATGTGGACGCTGTTCGCCGGCTTCCTGGTGATGTTCATGCAGGCGGGGTTCGCCCTGGCAGAGACGGGTCTGACCCGGGCCAAGAACGCGGCCCACACCATGATGATGAACTTCATGGTGTATGCCCTCGGTATGACCGGCTACTGGATCATGGGCTATGCCCTTCAGATGGGCGGCGTCGGCGCGGTGAGCGCGTTGTCGGGTGGCACCGCCAACCTGGCGAACGAGTTCAGCATCACCCTGTTCGGGAAGGAGTTCGGCCTCTTCGGAACTACCGGATTCTTCCTCAGCGGGGTCTCGTACGACGCGGCGATCTTCACGCTGTTTCTCTTCCAGATGGTCTTCATGGACACGGCGGCGACGATCCCCACGGGCGCCATGGCGGAGCGGTGGAAATTCTCCTCGTTCATCGTCTTCGCGCTATTCATCTCCATGATCACCTATCCCCTCTACGCCAACTGGGTGTGGGGAGGCGGCTGGCTGAGCGCACTCGGGAAGAATTTCGGCCTCGGGCATGGTCACGTCGACTTTGCGGGGTCTTCCGTTGTGCACATGGTTGGAGGCGTCACGGCTCTGGCCGGCGCATGGGTTCTCGGGCCGCGGCTCGGGAAATTCAACAAGGACGGCACCCCAAACGCGATTCCAGCCCACGACATCCCAATGGCGCTCACCGGCGCCTTCATTCTGGCGTTTGGTTGGTTTGGGTTCAACGCAGGCAGCACCCTGGCCGGCACTGACCTCCGGATCGGCGTGGTTGCCGTGAACACCATGCTGGCTGCTGCCTCAGGTGCTATCGCCGCGATGCTCTACATGTGGACGAGGTATGGAAAGCCTGATCCCAGCATGGCGATGAACGGAATGCTCGCGGGAATGGTAGCGATCACGGCCCCCTGTGCCTTCGTGAACAGTGTCGCCGCGTTTCTCATCGGCGCGGTGGCGGGGGTATTGGTATGCCTGAGCGTCTTCTTCGTAGAGCGGACGCTGAAGGTAGACGATCCGGTGGGTGCCGTCTCCGTCCACGGGGCCTGTGGCGCTTGGGGCGTGCTGAGCCTCGGCCTATTCGCGGATGGCACCTACGGCGATGGGTTCAACGGCGTGGCCGGAACCGTCCGAGGCCTGTTCTATGGCGACGCGACCCAGTTCGTCGCCCAGGTCGTCGGGACGTTGACCAACCTGGTCTTTGTCTTCGTAGCGTCCTATGCCTTCTTCAAGGTCTGTGACATGGTCATGGGCCTGCGGGTAGCCCCGGAAGTCGAGATCGAAGGGCTGGACATTCCCGAGATGGGCACGCTCGCGTATCCGGATTTCAGCCTGGTCCCGAGCCATTCGGGCGGCGCCCTGTCCTCACAGATGCCTTCGGCGAGGATGGAGCCAGCGTTTTCCGCAAGCAAGAAGCCACAGACCGCGTAGGCCGTCCGCGCCGGTTGATCGCCGGGGCAGGTGTCTGTTCGATGCGCGCATCCCACCTGCCCCGCGATCGGGCGGCCACGCGAGCCTCGCAGAGAGAGACCGGCAATGACACTCTCGATTCTGCTGGTGGACCCGGACGCCGGCCGGCGAACGCGGATGATCCGAGGCCTGGAGGGGACGGACTGCCGGATCGCCGGGCTTGCCGCCGGACCCGATGAGGCGATGCGCATCGCCGCCAACGTGGCGCCTGATGTGGCCCTGGTCGTGGCAACCCTCGGCAACGGAACGGGCCAACACCTGACTGATCGACTCTCCGGCGAACACGGGGTGCCCGTCGTCCTCGTCGCTGCGGGTGGCGTGGAACCGCTCCCGCTCGGCCTGGCCGCTCAGGCCGGCGTCATGGGGTTTCTGGTAGACCCGATCGCGCGCAGCCACGCTTCGCAGCACGCTCGAGGTTGCGGTGTGTCGATTCCGGGAGTTTCGGGCTCTCCGACAGGAATCGGAGGTTCTGCGACAGAGCGTCGAGGCCCGAAAGGTGATCGAGCGGGCGAAGGGGCTCTTGATGGAGGTTGGCCGACTCTCGGAACGGGAAGCCTATGCTCGCATCCGTCGGAAGAGCATGGACACCCAACGCCCCATGACCGAGATCGCGCAGGCCATCATCCTGTCCGTGGAAATGAGCACAAAGACCCACTGACCGGAGGCACCCGCGCGCAATCGCGCGTTCTGGTCACGTACATCCGGGCGACCATTGTTGGTCGCCACGAAGGCAACGACGCCTGCGGATTTTCGACCCGCAGGCGCGTTCTTTTTCCCGGCCGCCTCACACAGAAGGAGGAGACATGACATCCCCGTGGTCGCGCTGCACCGTAGCTCTCATCGTCGTGCTCTGTGCGCTGATGGTCGCTCCCGCGTGGCCGGCAGACGAACCGCCGCCGCCGAACACCGGGGCACTCTCGTTCACGGCCACCCTCAACATCCCGACTTCGTATTACTTCCGCGGTATCGCGCAGAGCAATGCGGGGTTCCAATTTCAGCCGTATCTCGAACTCAAGGTCAACCTCTACGAGGGTGGCGAGAAAGAGGTGCTCACGGGAGGATACCTGAAGGCAGCTAGCTTCTCTCATTTCCAATCCGTCGCGGCACCCATCGGCACCAATTACTACGAGCAGGATGTCTACCTGACCGGCGGTCTGGTCTTCTTCAAACGATTGACACTGGAGGGCGGCTGGAACCTCTATGCCTATCCCGGCATCGGTTCGGCCCCACAGGTGCAGGAGGTCTTCGGGAAGGTAGGCTTCGATGATAGCGGGGTCTGGCCGTTCAAGCTGCCGGGTGATCAGGATTTCGCCCTGTCTCCCTATATGCTCATCGCCGGCGAGACCTCCGGGGGCGCGGACGGAGCGGGCGCGTACGGCGGCAAGCGCGGGATCTACCTCGAGTTCGGGATCGACCCGGGGTACGCAGTCGACTTCAGCAAGAACTGGTCGGCCCGATTCCATCTCCCCTTCGCCTTGGGTCTCAGTCTCGATAGCTACTACGAGGTCGCCTCGGCAACGGGACTGACGGACAAGACGTTCGGCTTTGCCGATCTCGGGTTCGTAGTGGACGTTCCCTTGAGGTTCGTTCCCGCGCGGTACGGGAAGTGGACCTTCTCCGGCGGTCCGCACCTGCTCTGGCTGGGAGACAATAACAAGCTGCTGGCCGGTCCGCCGAATGCCAACGCTCTCAATGGTCTGAATGTCACCGGCGGAAAGGGCTTCGAGGTCTGGGCTGTGGCCGGCGTCAAGGTCGAGTACTAGGCGTTACCCGCCCCACCCATCGAAATCGGCCACTCTCTTTCCCCCTACCCGATCAGGTCGGGCGCAGGCCGAGCGCCCGACCTGCCGCTTGCTCATTTCTGCGCTCCGTCGTCCGTCGCCCCGTCAGCGCCCTTCCCCGGCAGGGGCACGGCGAGATCCTTGATCCGCTTTCGCAGCGTATTGCGGTTGATTCCCAGGATCTCGGCCGCCTTCACCTGGTTCCCGCCCGTGCGGCGCAGCATCAACGCCAGGAGTGGCCGCTCCACGCAGGCCACAAAGTGGGCATGGAGCCGTCCGTCCGCCGTGTCCTTGAGCCGGGTCATCTCGCCGCGCATCCACTCCACCGGGAAGTCCACGGGACCGGCCGTCTCCGCCTCGGCGGTCGCCCCTTTTCGGACCGCGTCGGGCAACTGATCCGGCAGGATGAGCGCCGTGGGAGTCAGCGCCGCCGCGCGCTTCACCACGTTCTCCAGCTCGCGGACGTTGCCGGGCCACGCATAGAGCGACAGCAATTCCAGCGCCTCCGCCGCACACAGCTTGGGCGGCGGCCTGCTGTTCGCGTCCGAATGCGGCCAGAAAGTGGTGCACCAGGGCGGGAATATCTTCCCGCCGGTCGCGCAGGGGCGGCAGGTGGATCGACATCACGTTGAGCCGGTAGAAGAGGTCCTCGCGAAAGGCGCGCACGGCCACGGCCGCTTCCAGGTCCTGGTTGGTCGCCGCCACGATCCGGACGTCCACGGGGATGGACCCCTCCCCCCCCAGGCGCTCGATCCGCCGCTCCTGCAGGACCCGCAGCAGCTTGGTCTGGAGGCTGAGGTCCATGTCGCCCGACCTCGTCCAGAAACACCGTCCCGCCGTCCGCCTGTTCGAACCGGCCGCGCCGCGCCGCCACGGCGCCGGTGAAGGCGCCCTTCTCGTGACCGAAGAGCTCGCTCTCCAGGAGCTCCCGTGGGATGGCGGCGCAGTTGACCGGCACGAAGGGCCGGCCCTTGCGCCGGCTGTTCTCGTGGACGGCCCGGGCGATCAGCTCCTTCCCGGTGCCGCTCTCCCCGCGGAGCAGGACGGTGCAGATCGGTCCCCGCCACCTTGCCCACGGCCTTGAAGATCTGCTGCATGGCCGGGCTTCCCCCGACGATGCCGCCGAGGTCGAACCGTTCCTCGGCCTTCTGCCGAAGCTGCGGATACCTCTCGCGCCAGCGCTTGCGCCTCCAGGGCCTTCTCCACCACCAGGAGCACCTCGTCCACGTCGAACGGCTTCCCGATGTAGTCGTAGGCCCCTTGCTTCATGGCTTCCACCGCCACCTGCAGCGTCCCGTAGGCGGTCATCATGATGACCGGAAGGTCCGGCCGGCGCTTTCGCAGATCGCGCAACACTGCCAGGCCGTCCCGCCCGGGGAGTCGGACATCCAGCAGCACGAGGTCGACGGCCGGGTTCTCCGCCGCCGCCGATTCCGCTCGGGCCGTCGGCGGCCAGATCGACGGCGTACCCCGCGCGCTCCAGGGCCTTGGTGAGCGCCCAGCGAACGCTTTCCTCGTCGTCCACGACCAGAATCGCGCTTTCCCGTCATGTGCGAGCCCCCTCGTCGTCCCCCGCCAGCGGCAAGAGAACGCGGAACGTCGTCCCTTCCCCCACACGGCTCTGCACCTCGACCGTGCCCCCGTGTTCCTCCACGATCCGAACCGAGATCGGGAGACCGAGACCGGTCCCCGTGTCCTTGGTGGTGAAGAAGGGATTGAAGAGCTGCCGCTCGACCTCCGGCGGAATCCCCGGCCCGCGATCGGAGATCTCCGCTACCGCGGCCGACCGCCCGCCGCATTGCGGTGCCACCCGCTCGAACCGGGTCCGGACCGCCAATTCTCCTCCGCCGGCCGCCATCGCCTCGACGCCGTTACGAACCAGATTGAGAAAAACCTGCAGCAACCGGTCCGGATCACCGGCCACGGCGGGCACCTCGGGGTCATACCGCCGGAGAACCGTCACGCGACCGCTCTGCAGCGCCGGCTCCTCCAGCCGCAAGGCCTCCTCCAGGATCTGGTTCACGTTGCAGGACCGGCGCTGCAGCGGACGTTGGCCGGCAAAGACCAGCAAGTCCTCCACGATCCGGTTGAGCCGATCCACCTGACGGATGATGATCCCGGTGAATTCCCGCAGGGACGGCGCGAAACTCGGCTCGCCCTCCAGGAGTTGCGCCGCCGCCCGGATGCCCACCAGCGGATTCCGCACCTCGTGCGCCACCCCGGCGGCCAGCACCCCCAGCGCCGCCAGGCGCTCAGACCGCCGGAGCTGCTCCTCCATGTCGCGGACCCGGGACAGGTCGCGGAGGACCAGCACCACCCCGCGGTGCTCCCCGGTCGGATCGCTCATCAGCGAGGCCACCGTGCTGAGCGTGAGCGCGCTCCCGTCGGCCCGAACCACGTGGGCGTCGAAGTCGGTGTGGCTGCGACCCTTGGCAACCGTCTTGGCCGCCAGCGCGGACAGGGGCGCCGGCGGGGCGAACACGTCGCCGATCGGTCGGCCCGCTGATCTGCGAGCGCGAGAATCCCGGTCAATTCCTCGGCGGCCTGGTTCACCGAGACGATGCGACTGTCCCGATCGAGAATGATCACCCCATCCTGCAGGCTGGAGAGCAGGTCCTCGTGGTACGCCCGCAACGCCTCCAGCGCCGCCGCCAATTCCGCCTTGGTGTGACCCCGGCGTTCGCCAGTGCGCGCGGACGCGTTGACACGCCGCCTGTCCCTGCGCCCCGCCACCGCGGGCACGACCGACACGAGGTCTTGATCTGCGGCCCGTCGACCCTTATGATTCGGTAGAGGGACCACGGGTCCCCCAGGAGGCTTTCCGGCCATGACGGCATCCCGAATAGAGGCGCTTGCTCGCGCTGGTAGCTCAGGATCCGAGCGACGGAACGAGTCATTATATGCTCGGCTATGAATACTTCAAGGCGCAAAGTACCCGGAGGCGGTGCACCCTCCGCCGGTATCTCCAGCTTGCCCAGGACGAAGGCGCGGTCTACCGACTCTTGGCGCAGTCCCTGGAGCGGATCGGAGACGTCGCGGGGGCCCGTGCGGCGTATCAGGACGGCCTCCCGCTGCCACTCGCCATCGGCACCGCCGATCGACGAATACACGCAGGCCCTCCGCGACCTGGTGTGATCCCGACGCCGCGCCACATGGCGCACGTTACCGGAGCGCTCGGCGTCATCACGGCGGCCAACCTTTGGGGACAATTCAACGGAGGCGTGCCCGCGGTGTCGTCCGCGTCACGAGATCGCTCGTCGCCTCCAATCCCTGCGGGGTGGCCACAGATCCCGCCCGACCCCGGATGGGACGCGGCACGATATCCGCGACCGGGATCCGGTCCTCGCCGGCGGCGCGGATCGCCGTCGCGATCTCGATCAGCGGGAGACAGCGCACCCCTTGCCCCCTCCAGCGCGTGAACAGTGCCTCCGCCACGCCCAGAAATCGCCGCCCTTCCATCTCGGCGTGCAGCGTGAGAACCGGCCAGGGGTCCTGCCTGACGTCGTTGATTGACCAGGCGGACAAATCCTTCGCCGTCCGTCTCATCCAGGCCAAGAACCTCGTCCAGCGTGGGGAGTGTTGTCGGAATCTGCAGCGTCCGGAGTTTCCGTCCGTTCAGAGACGGATAGAACGGCTGCCTCCCCCGCGTGTCGCTGGCGTAGGCGAATCCCATGTCGTCCAACGCACGGAGGCTGGCCGGACTGCACTGCCAGCCGGGGGCGCCGAAGCCCTCGCGGTCGGCGCCCGATCACCCGTTCGTACACCGCCACGGCCTGGGCCATCTCGCGGCGGACCTCCGACTCGGCCATCCGAAACAGACGGTCCTGCCAGCGCCGGTGGTCGTAGCCGTGCACCGCCACCTCGTGCCCCGCCGCCGGAATGGCGCGCACGACCTCCTCCAGGTCGCCCGCCTGCCGGGCGGGCAGGAGCGTCCCGGACAGGACCGTACGCCATCCGTAGGCACGAATGGCCCGCGTACGACGCATCTTGGCGGCGAAGCCTGGTCGAAAGAGCTGGAACAGCGCGCGGCCACTTCGATCCGGCCCCAGCGCCAGGAAGAAACTCGCCCGCTGCTCGAATCGCGCCAGCAGGGAAAGCAGAGCCGGCACGCCGGTCCGCAATCCTTCGTAGGTGCACACGTCAATGCGCAAACCCAGAATCACGCCTCGACCTCTGTCATGCGCCGCGCGGATCGGCGCGCTCGGCCGGCTGCCCGGACACCGCCGCAGGGGCGTGGTCGTAGACGTCCTGGATCACGTAGCGCGGCCGACGGCGGACCTCCAGGTAGATGCGGCCGATGTACTCGCCGATGAGTCCGAGGGCTAGGATCTGCACCCCGATGAAGACGAAAAGAATGGCGAACAAAGTGAACACGCCTTCCACCTCGGGGCCGACCAAGAGCCGGCGGACGAGGAGGAACCCGCCGAAACCCAGCCCCAGCAGCGCGATCCCGATCCCGGCCAGGCTGACCACCTGGACCGGGAGCAGCGAGAACCCCGTCATCAGGTCGAACGCCAGGCGGATGAGCCGAAAGACGTGATAGCGCGATCGGCCATCGGCACGGCCCGCGTGCTCGACGGGGATCTCGACCGGCGAGCGTGCGAAGCTGATGGCCAGGGCGGGCACGAAGCTGGAGATCTCGCGGCACCCGCGCAGGACCTCCACCACCTCGCGGCGATAGGCGCGCAGCATGCACCCGTAGTCTTGCATGCGGACCCCGACCATGTGGGAGGTCAGTCGATTCATGCCGCGGGAGAGCAGGCGGCGCAGCAGTGGATCCCGCCGGTCGTGGCGCCAGCCCCCCACCACGTCGTGTCCCGCATCGACTGCCGCGATCAGGCGGGGAATCTCCTCGGGCGGATTCTGCAGATCGGCGTCCAGTGTGACGATGACGTCACCCCGGGCATGCTCCAGCCCAGCAAACACCGCCGCGTGCTGGCCGTAGTTGCGATTCAGCGCGATCACCCGAACGGCCGGGGACCGCTCGTGCAGCCGGCGGAGAATCTCAAGCGACGCATCCCGGCTGCCGTCGTTCACGAAGATCACTTCGTACGATCGACCGATCCCCTCCAGGACGGGGGCCAATCGCGCGTACAGCGCCTCCAGCGTGGCCTCCTCGTTGTACACGGGAACGACCACGGACAGATACGGGGCGTCGCGACGCGCGGCGCCGCCGGCCGGTGGCAGATCGGCGGTCAGTGTCATGGGGTCATCCGGAATCCGCCGAATCACGGGACGCCCAGCTTCGGCCCGCGACGCGAACGCGCATCATTGGGGGGACTGCGGGAAGCGCGGTTCGGCGGACGGCCCGGCCGCTTGCCAGGCCTCCAGCATCGCCGCCAGGGCGTCCGACCAGGGCCGCAGGGGCGGATGGCCGGCCGCTTGCCAGGCCGTATTCGCAAGGACGGAATAGGCGGGGCGTCGGGCGGGGCGATTCAACTCCTGGGACGTGATGGGTGCCACGGGCGTCGCGCCGAACCCGGCCTGGCGCAGGATTTCCCGCGTGAACTCGTACCAGGAGCACGATCCGGCATTGGTCAAGTGGAACACCCCCGTCAGCCCTTCCGCCATCAACTGCGCCAACGCCCCTGCCAGATCCCCTGCGTACGTCGGCGACCCGACCTGATCGTCCACCACACGGAGCGCCTCCCCCGCCGCCGCCTTGGTCACGATCGTCTTGACGAAATTTCGCCCGTGCACCCCGTAGAGCCAGGCCGTCCGCGCAATCGCCCACCGGGGGGCCACTTCGCGGACCGCTTGCTCTCCAGCCAGCTTGGAGCGACCGTACACGGAGAGCGGTCCGGGCGTGGCCCTCTCGACATAGGGCGTCGCCTGTCCGCCGTCAAACACGAAATCCGTGGAGATGTACACCAGGCCCGCCCCCGCCTTCCGGCATCCCTCCGCGATCCGGCGTGTGCCGTCGGCATTCACTGCCGCGGCCATGGCCGGATTGCGCTCGCACCCGTCCACATCGGTGGCGGCAGCGGCGTGGACGACCCAATCTGGCGCGAGCGCCGCCACCTGCGCGGCGCAATCCGCGGCGGTGATATCGAAGGCGGGCAGATCACGCCCGATCACCTCGGCGCGGCCCGCCAGGAGCTGCGACAGCGCCACGCCGAGCTGTCCATTGACTCCCGTGATCACAATGCGCATGATGAAACGGCCCTTTCCTCGGTGGCGCTTAGCACAATTCGATGATGCTCTGATCGGCCAGGACAAACCGCTGGGTCTTGGGCCGCCCCGCCGCACGGCGGATGAGCACCTCGCGCCCGAGCAGGCTCCGCTCGATCCGCACGTCGGCGTCCAGGATCTGGGTATCCCCGAAGAGAATGCTGTACTCCAGCTCCGAATCCCGGATGACGCAGCGCGGCCCCAACGCCGTGAAGGGGCCGATGTAGCTTCGCTCCACGACGCAATCCGCACCGATGATGGCCGGACCCCGGATGTGACTGGCGATCACGCGCGCCCCGGCCTCCACCACCACCTTGCCCTGCACGTCGCTTTCCGCGTCCACGAAGCCTCGCACCACGGGTCCCACCCCATCCAGCAGATGGTCCAGGGCGAACCGGTTTGCCTCCAGCAGGTCCTCGGGCTTCCCGGTGTCCTTCCACCAGCCCGTGATCTCCGAGAACCCCACCTGGTAGCCGTGCTCCAGGAGGTATTGATGGGCGTCCGAGATCTCCAGTTCGCCGCGGGCGCTGGGACGGATGGCGTGCACTGCCTCGAAGATCGGGGTATCGTAGACGTAGATCCCGGTGACGGCATAGTCGCTTGGCGGCTGCGCCGGTTTCTCCACCACGCGGACGATGCGGTCCCCGCGGACCTCCGCCACGCCGAACCGCTGGGGGTCCCGAACGCGCGCCAGGACCAAGTGGCAGTGGTCCTTCCGGGCCTGGAACCGCTCCACGAACTGCCGGATGCCGCCGACCACCACGTTATCGCCGAGGAAAAACACGAACGGCTCGTGCCGAAGGAACGCCTCCGCCGCCTGGATCACGTGGGCCAGGCCGAGGGGCGCCTCCTGCACGACGTAGGTCACCGCGAGACCGAACTGGCTGCCGTCCCCCAGCCCTTTCCGGATATCGTCGCCGGTGTCGGGGTTGATGGCGATTCCCACCTCCTGAATGCCCGCCGCCGCCACCGCTTCCAGCGCGTAATGGATCATGGGCTTGTTGGCGATGGGGATCAGGTGCTTATTGTTGGTGTGCGTCAACGGCCGCAGTCGAGTGCCACGGCCTCCGGCGGTGATCAAGGCGCGCATAAATCCTCCCAGTGGTTTCCTCTGGAGTCACCGTCGGCTTGTCAGGCAGCCGCCGGCTTCTCCGCCTCGTCGATCAGCATGACCGGAATGCCGTCCCGGATCGGATACCGGAGCCCGCAAGTCGGAGAGGTGCAGACGATGCGCTGCGCGGCGTCGTCCAGACGCACCTCGGTCTTGCATTTTGGACAGGCCAGGATCTCCAGCAATTCTTTGTCGATCATCCTGATTCCTCCTCATCGTACCCAGGCGTGGTCAGCGCGGCTCGATCCGTCCCGCGCCTCGGGCCGACACTACCAGCGCCGTCAAACGCTTGTCAAGGCGCGCCGGACCGGACCTCGTCAGAGACCCGTCCGTCGCATGACGACCGCGTCCTCCAGGGGATGCGTGTAATACCGCGCGCGCACGCCGACCGTCTCGAAGCGGGCCTGCCGGTAGAGGGCCTGGGCAGCCTGGTTGGACGCGCGCACCTCCAAGTACGCCACACGCGCACCCCGCGCCCGCCCATACTGCAGCGCCGCGCGGAGAAGCTCCCGTGCGATCCCCCGCTGCCGCCAACGGGGATGAACCGCCAGATTGTTGATGTGCAACTCGTCGGTGACCACCCAGACGCAGATGTACCCGGCCACGGGCGGCGGGGCACCCGCGGCGGGAAGGCGGGCCACCAGCACGGCGGCCAGCGCGCCCTGGGACAGCTCGGTATCGAACATCTCCTCGGTCCAGGGGAGCGAGAACGAGGCGACCTCGATGCCCAGGACCTCCGCCAGGTCCGCTTTCCGCATCGGCTCGATGAGGAGGTCGGGTACGGTTTGGCTGGGCTGAGAGTCGTTCATACGACGCGGCTCGCAATCCAAGTGCGACGATGTCCCCTCGCGATCACCGGGTCACTCCCTGGCGCCGGCGCAGTTCAGCCTCCGAGGCGCGTAGGTAGCAGGGAACCAGGGCCTCGGGCAGATCCCGCTCGCCCCGCAGCAGGCGGCGGCGTCCAAGCTCCGCCACGCACGCCGGCCGCGCCCCGCGGCTGGCCAGGGGCGGAAGGAGCATCCTGTCGCCCAGCCGTTCCCGGAACAGCGCGCCGTAGGTTGCGAGGCCATCACCGAGAAACAGCGTAGGGTTCCGGATCAACCGGCAGAGGTCCTCCGGCGCCAGCGCCGAGTCTTCCGTGATTCGTCTCAGCCCTTCGGTCTCGTGCCGGAAGAGCGCCGCGTACACTTCCTGTTTGCGAGCGTCCAGCACCGGGCAGATCTGCCACCGGGCCGCGGGGAGCGTCCAGGCCATCGCCTCTAGCGTCGGCACGCCGACAAGCGGGAGTCCCGTGGCATACGCCAACCCCTTGGCGGTGCTGAGACCGATACGCAGCCCGGTGAACGACCCTGGACCGATACTCACCGCGATGCCGCCCAGGGCCTCGAGCGAGATCCGCGCCTCGCCGAGCGCGCGGTCCACCGCCGGCAGTAGTCGCTCCGAGTGCGTGACCTCCACGTTCAGGATGGCCTCGCACAGCACCCGATCCTCACCAATGATGGCGACCCCGCCCTGCGTGGTGGAACTCTCTATCCCGAGAACGAGCATGACCTTGCCTCCGTTCGCGCAGTATACCGGTCGGCCCCATGCCATGCAAGTCACAGGCACTGGCGACGGAGGTGAGGTTGGGTCCGTGACGAAATCGCGCAGACCGAAAGCCCGCGGGCGTAAACGTGAACTCGGGGCGGGCCGGGGGTAGCGGATGGACGCTTGTTTAAACCGAATCGAAATCGCAGCCTCAGCCCGTCATGCCCTGAAAGGAATCAGGCGCTCTGGTGCTTAGGGAGGAATATACCTTGACACCGAAGAAACGGCCGGGTCCCCATTCTCCCTTCCTGTGTCCGGACCTGCCCGGTCCTACCTCACGGATCAGCGACGCGCTTTCGTCTCCGGCGCCTGGGCCTGCCGGGCAAGCAGGTGATCGAAATTGCCGACCAGTTCTTTGAAATATCCGGGCGCCTTCGCCTCGAAAGTGAGCTCCTCCCCGCTGGAGGGATGCCTGAAGGAGATGCATCTGGCATGCAGCGCCAGACGCCTGTGCGCCCTCTTCGCGTCTCCGTACCTCGTATCGCCCACAACCGGATGTCCGCTGTCAGCCAAGTGAACGCGGATCTGGTGCTTCCGGCCCGTCACCAGTTCTACGTCCAGCAAGGTCAAGCCCTTTGCCTCCTTGAGCACGGTATACGCCGTATGCGACAGTCTTCCCTGCCTGGGGTCGGGCGTGGAGTAGACGCCGTGCGCGCTGTTCTCCGCTAGATAAGTCGAAATCGTCTCCGAGCGCTTCTCGCACCTGCCGTGCACGACGGCCAGATACCTCTTCTTCGTTTCGTCCCATCGCCCCTGCAGGCAGACCTTGGCCTCGGCGGTCTTCGCGAAGACGAGGATCCCCGAGGTCTCCTTGTCCAGGCGGTGGACGACGAAGATGCGGTTCCTGGATTTGGTGACCCCCTTGCGGACGTAATCGGTGAGGGCAAAGTACGCGGTGCGCGATGTCTCCCGCTCCGTCCCCACCGTCAAGAGACCGGACGGCTTATCCACCACGAGAATATCCCGGTCTTCGTGAAGGATCTCCAACCCTCGCGGCAGAAATCTGGTGTCGTGTCTGGAAGGTCTCTGCATCCCGCTTCCCCCGTCGGCCATTGTCAGCCGCTCGACGATCGCCGCATGCGCATCCGCGTCATACGGAACGTGGCTTCCGAATGTTCTTCTCCGCTTCGACGGCCGGGAGCAATCCCTCCCACTGCCCCCGGATGGCCCGTCCGCGCTACCCGGCCCGGTGTACGTGAGGGGCGCATCCAGGTCCAAGGAAATTAGGCAGTTACGGCTCGAAAGGGCTCCGGTACCTTTTCTCTCGCTGGAACACGTTAAGCGAGTGATTGGGCTTCTGCCGCGATCCGCAGTATGGCGTCGAGGCTTCGAGCGACGTCATGATCAGTGGTCGCCCATGAGGACACACTGATCCTCATGGCAGTCTTGCCTTGCCATACCGTCCCGCCGCACCAGCAGGTGCCATCTTCCTGGACACGGGCGATGACCCGGCGAGTGACCTCAGCGGTCCCGAACGATACGAGCACTTGGTTGAGCACCACCTCGTTCAGCACTTGGTAGCCAGCCTTCTCTAACGCATCGGCGAAGTGTCTGGCATGGTCGCAAGAGTGATCGATCAAATCCGCCAGGCCGACTCGGCCCAAGGAACGAAGGGCCGCCCAGATCTCGATGGCACGAGCTCGGCGAGACATCTCTGGGACGAAGAGGTGGGGGTCCCGTGTCTCGCCTTCGATCAGATATGCAGCGCTTGAGGACATCGCGGCGTTCAGATGACGTTTATCCCGAACCATGACGAGGCCGTTATCATAGGGCACGTTGAGCCACTTGTGCGCATCCGTCGCCCAGGAATCGGCCCTCTCGACCCCGCTGGCCAAGTGGCGCCTTGCAGGGGAAGCCGCCGCCCACAGACCGAAGGCCCCATCGACATGAATCCACGCGCCGGTGCCCTGGAGCTGTGCGGCGATCTCGTCTGCGGCATCAAACGCGCCGGTGTTCACATTTCCAGCTTGGAGGCACACGATAGTTGGGCTCTCGATTGGCGGGATCTGTGCGGGGATCATCCTCCCTTGTCCGTCAACCGGCACCCGTACGACTCTCTCTCGCCCCAGGCCAAGCATGCTGAGGGCTTTCAACAGGCTGACGTGCACCTCGGCGCCTACAATCACGGTGATGGGAGGGGCGCCAAACAGGCCTCTGGCCTCGACGTCCCACCCTTGCCGTTGCAGGAGCGCGTGGCGTGCGGCGGCCAGGCCGGTGAAGTTCGCCATCGTGGCACTGGTGACGAATCCCACTTCCGCCTCAGTCGGCAGACCGAGCACGTCGGTGATCCAGGTCCGGCAGACCTTTTCGAGGGCAGCACCGACCGGGGAAGCAATCTCCAAGACTGCATTCTGATCCCATGCCGCGGCAAGGATGTTGGCGGCGAGCGCGGCCGGGAGGGAGCCCCCGATGACGAACCCGAAGAACCTTCCTCCAGCGCTAGCGACCGTGGCCGGCGAGCCGATCGTATCGAGCTCCTCAAGGACCTCTGCTGCGGCCACGGGGTGATCTTGAAGTGGCGTGGAGAACCTGCCAAGACCCTCAAGCGCGGACGGAACAGGCGAGACTCGTCTCTCGGGCAGGGCCTGCAGGTACCTGGCAGCTCTATTCGCGGCATCTCTCAGCAATGCTTCCACACCAATCTCCTTCTGGACGATACCGGCACGGATCACCGGCATGGAGCGTTGCGTCCGCCTAACGACCAAGCTCGGCCGACGCGAAACCGCGTAGCGGTTGAGCGATCGGCTGGAACGCCTGGTTGGGCGGCGCTATTCGGCATCGCGTTGGCGATGTTACTCGATGGGTGAGAACGCCGCGCCCAACTCCCGGCACCGGGCTTATCTTTTCACCTTCTCGATCATGTGGTTGATGACAAGGCTGTGTTCGCGCTGAGGGCTGAACATGACGATCTCCGCGTCTGCGTCGACCTTTACGTTGTGCCCGGGTGGCCAGTAAAACAGATCATTCGCGTTGACCGTCTCCTGCGCGCCGCCCGCGTCGGTCGTGGTGAGTTGGCCGCGCAGGACGAAGCCCCAGTGGGGGCACTGGCACAAATCGCCTTCCAGTCCCTGGAACAGCGGGGTGGTATCGACGCCCGCCGAGAGACTGAAGTACTCGCCGCTGATCTTGCCTAATCCAGTTGCACAGGTCCAAGGAAATCAGGCGGTTACGGCTCGAAAGGTGTCTGGTACTTTTTCTATCAATCGCCCCTTGAACGTCGACGATCAGGAGCGCTGCATGTGGTGGTAGCACCAGTTTCTTCCCCGACGGTTAACGAACGCGCGAGCTTCAATCGCCTCGATCGCCCAGAAACCCACCCGCAGCCCGCCATCTATTACCTGCGCCGAATGAGCAACGAAAGCCCGGCGACGACCAGGAGCACCGGCCACCATGTCCCTGCGACTTCACGTAGTCGATAGGTGCGCTATCCCAAGATTGTTCAACAGAAATACCGCTCCCACCACGATGAGAACGATTGCCCCGATTCTGCCAATCATATCGCCTCTCCATTCACCGCGGGGTCCTGATTTCTTTCGCCGGTAACACCTTTTGTCTCAGCCGATCTCTGACAGCGCAGTGGGTCCTCTGTGCCTCGCACTGGTACTTGGTTTCCCCGAACACAGGGAGGAGCGCCGGCTACAGCCGCGGCCGGCCGGCGCGGCATGCACACTCGCTCACACGGCCGAAAGGCGTGCCGGACCTTTTCTTTTGGGCGCAAGCGGTTGTGGGCCGAGCCACCATGTTTTCACCCACCCCGATTTGGAGAACAGCATCCGGTGGCTCACATCTGATCGTACCGGCAATGCTCTTGCACCAACTGCATGTACCAGCGCATTCGGCCCACGCCGGTGCCCGCCGCTAGCGACCCGGCTGTCGTGACGATCAGCCCGCCGGTCGCGCCGGCCTTTTGGAAATCGGACATCACGCGCGCCTTGATCTCGTCAGGCGAGCCGTTGCGCAGCAGAAACGGCGGCGTATGACCATTGATGACGGCCTCGGGCATATTCTCGCGGATGAGGGCCGCGTCCACTTCCGGCCCATAGTTCACACTCGTGATGCCCAGTTCGCGCTGATACTCGAGCAGGTGGCCCATCGCGCTGTCCGAGTGTTGATAGCGCCACGAGCCGCGCGGGGCCATTGCGTCCAATACCTTCTCGAGCACCGGGACGCAATATTCGCGGTAGAGCGCGCGATTGAATAGCGTGCAGTTGTCGTCCGTGATCCACCAGCCCGACTGCGTGTTTCCGGAAAATTCGCGCAAGACCCGGTTTAATTCGATCATCTTGGCGGCCAGAATATCGCAGAATCGCTGGATGAGCTGAGGATGATCGTAGCACCAGAAGAAAACGATCTCGGGCTGCAAGACCGACGTCATGATCGTGGCCGGGCCCCGGCTGCCCGTACCCAGCAGCGGCAGTGCCAACCCACGCGCCCGACGCGCTTCCCACTCACGCCGGTACTCGTCCGGCAAAGCCCACGCATTCACATCCGTTGCCTCGGCGCGGTCGAGGATGTGTGCAAATTCCTCCGGGTCATTGGTGACGTGCGCCAGCCAGGGCGTGCCGCCTTCGGTGTAGGTAAACTCGGAGCCAAACAGGTTCTCGATCCGCTTGGGGCTGTGAATCCAGGTGTCATCCTCAAAGAACGTCCGTCCCACATATGTGGATGTCACCCGATTGGCGTCGCGATGCAATTGATCTCGGTACGCCTTGTCCTGGTAATACCTCAGCGTCGAAGGCGCGTGAGTGAACTCGAAGAGCCAGTGGTCGTCCGGCGAGAATGACAGCGCGCAGCGCGGCTTGTTGGTCGTGAACGCTTCGCAGGCAGCGTTCTCCGCCCAGAACTCCTGAACGTCGAGCCGGGTTGTCCGTTCCATGAATTCAGATTCAATGATCGGCACGGTCTTCTCCCTGCGGTCGGAGGTTCCATTGGTTCCCTGGCGCGCAATACACATGCCGTTAACTATCTCCTGCGTCGAATCAGCAACGAAAGCCCAGCGACGACCAGGAGGGCCGGCCACCAGGTCCTTGCGAATTCGCGAATGGACAGGTGCGCCATCCCAAGATTGTTCAAAAGAAATACCGCTCCACCACGATCAGAACGACTGCCCCGATTCTGCCGATCATATCGCTTCTCCATTCATCGCAGGGGCCTGACGTCTTTCGCTGGTAGTCACCAAGTCATGCAGATAGCGCATCAGCCAGAGCACGAAGCAGTCTTGCCCCGTCACCACGCCATGCGCTGCCGTGCATGCACGCGAGTGTTGCCGGGTTTGTCGACGCAAGCTTCTCAAGCATTACGCGCGCGTTCTTCGTGTGCGAGAAGTAATCCATCTCGTGGCGGAAAGCCTCGCTCGGCCCGAGAATGTCCGACTCCGTGATGGGCGGGAGATCAGCGCCGCCCTGCGTGAACAGGTCGCCGCACAGCAACGTAGAGGTTCGTTCTTCCATCAGAAAACCGCATTCCCACGCGTGCGGCAGATGCGGCGTGTCGAACCAACGCACGGAGTGCTTCCCCAGAAGGAGCAGCTCTTCATCGGCGAGCGCCCGGGGTGCCCGATCAGCAAGGTCGCCGATCGATACCATGGCAGCAACCGTGCCGCACAGTGGTACGGACCGCGGAGCGGCGACAAGCCATTCGTTCAGCGAGCCGCACTCGTCGGCCTCCACATGGGAAAACGCAATGTAGCGAAGCCTCTCGACCGGCAAAACGCTCGCTACCGCTTCACGTACCAGCGGAAACATCTTTCGCGGCCCGGTGTGGAAAAGCAATGGTTCATCATCCACCATGAGGTATTGGTTGAACGAGAACCCGCCTCCGCCTTCGATCACAACGGGCGTATTAATGCGGTAGATCCCTTCGGCAACTTCATGCACATTTGTCCGGGACTGCCTGTTCGTAATAGTCATCGGACCCTCCTGACAATGGATACAGTGATAGCCGCGTTTGGCTACGTGTCGGCCAACGCTAAGGGTCAGGCGCGCTGTAAAGCGTCGCCTGCACCCGTTTGTTGGCCATCCGCTTTGAATCCTTCGTGGAAAGCGACAGTGCCCTGCGGAGTATGCCCGTCGAAAGACAGAGCGAAGAAGACCTCCTGCGGCACCCCCTCATGCACAAGTCCAGATATGTTCGTGAACCCGAATTTCCTGTAGTAATCCGGATGTCCCACGAGACAGCATCCTGGAGCATTCATGTCTTTCAGACGTGACAGCCCTTCCTGTATCAGCGCTTTGCCGATACCCTGCCGCTGGTACGCCGGCAGCACCGAAACAGGTCCAAGTCCGTACCAGTTCGGTGTGCCGTCGGAAATGGTCACGGGAGAGAACGCAATATGCCCTATCACTCGGCCATCCATTTCTGCGACCAGCGATACCGTAAGAGCTCTGGCGGCACGTAGCGCCTCGATGATGAACTGCTCCGTGTGGTGGCTGATCTCCAAGGTCTTGAACGCTGCGATAGTCACCTCAGTTATCGCGCAAACATCGTCATGCGTCTCGTTCCTGATAACGATCTTTGGATTCATGGTCTCATATTCCTCTTTCTTACAAGCCAACCGTTCAAGTTCAGGGCGTGCCGCCGGTAGGCGGAGCGTCCCCTGCAACGCGGTTAGGCATGAACCCGCAGCACGTAGCTCACGCCAAGTGCACATACATACAGCCCGACTCCGAATACGGTATGTGTCACAAGGCTCTTCAGCCTGGCCTGCGTTGGTTTGGGCGTTCTTGAGGCAGCAATGCCGAGGCCGAACGACGGCTGCATGATGAAGAACGGGAACACTACGGTGCCAATGCCGTAGAGCAGCGCAGGCAGCAAAGTTGGTCGCGCAAGCCAGTCACCTGATGTAAGAACGACGAACACAAGCGCGAACACGACACCAATAGTGTAGTGGGCAATCCAGCCAACCGTGCACTCAAAGGGTTTCTGTGGCGCGGCGGTGATACTCGCATGCCTAAAAGTGCCCCCCGGCATGTGGCGAAGCCAGCGTCCGAGCAAACAGTAGTTGAGCGATGGAATGCTGAACGTACGCTTCAGGAACAGATTCCAAAGGTCCATGACCAGAGTTGCGCCAATACCAATGGCAATTGCACCAAGGATGTAGTTTGCTTCAATGCTCATGATCTACCTCGACATGGATGTTGCTGCCTAACGTTCTCGTTCAACGGCGCGCCGCTTGCCGTCCGTGTTGAACGCGTTGTTATGCGCGGTGTTGTATCGCCACTCCGCGAACACCACGTTGGGTACCCAACACAGCCACGCAATAACCGCGTAGGCGACGGCGAATCGGTCACCGGCGACGACGGATACGGGGATGTAAAGGCGCAGCATTACGGCAGCAAACGTAAAGCGAGAAGTTGCGCACCATCCATTTCCGGTGCTCTTCGATCGCCTTGCGACGAATGGCCAGGATACGCACGCAGTCCGGTGTACAGCCAGCAGGTCGCGAGCGTGGCAAAGCCAGCCTTGTCTACGACGCCGCCATAGGCGAACTGCGATATGTAGAGGCCGGACAGACCCCCGATCAAGAACGCCCACGCCCAGGTACACGCGCCCGATCCAGCGATGGACGTGCAGTCGAGCGCGTCGCAGGCGAGCGGAAAACTGAAATGGCCCGAGCAGCAACGCGACCGCCGCCGCGAAGACATGTAGGTAGACGCCGAGCGGATGCGCCACGAAGTCCGCCTTCATGTCAGGATGCACGAGCGAGCCCAACGGCATGACGCCGTACCCAATAGCGGCGTACGCGGCAACGCCGAGCGAGAGAAAGTAAGCAGTGCTGTGCTAGTAGAGCGCATAACGAATAAGCCCTTGTGCGGCGGGCCGCCTGCAAACACGGCCACCGGCCGGAGCGCCGGGCCCGCCGGGTAAAACGGGTTGAATCGAACCGCTGGCCTAAGGCTTTAAAAAAGGGTAGAGTAGAGCCTGGGCATCTGAGAGTAGGTCGGGCCTAGCTGTTCCCGCCCCTTTCGTCTGGCGGTGCCTCACGAGCCCGACCGTGGCGAGACCCCAGCACCCCCTCATCGAACCGGACGTGCGGTTTTCCCGCATCCGGCTCTCCGGTCACCTTCACCGCCCGGCATGCGTCGGAGTGGTCCACGGCGCCCGCGTCGGCAACCGGTAGAGCCCCAGCCGGCCGTAGAGCACAGTGTACGGGACCGCCTGGTAGGCTCGCGTCCGGTGCCGGTGCTTGCGCCGCAGGTACGTCCGGACCCGCTCCTCGATGAACCACCGCAGGGCGCTGAAGTCGCGCGTGCAGTGCTGGAAGTGGAAGTACCCCGCCCAGCCGCGGACGACCCGATTGATCGCCGTGATGACCGTCCGCGTCGGCAGCGCCAGGTGGTCGCGGCCGGTGAGCGCCTTCACCTCGTCCCGGAGCCGCTGGCAGGCGGCGGCGGAGGGCCGGATCAGGGGGAACGACCGCCCGGTCCGCCGACTCCGCACGACCCGCACCGTGAACCCCAGGAAGGTGAAGGCCTGCTGGCGCGCGTCCAGGACCCGGGTCTTGGCCGCGTTCAGCGTCAACCCGAGGGTCTGGAGCTGCGTCAGCCACGACCGCCTGCACCTGGGCCGCCTTGGCCCGACAGCACACCACGAAGTCATCGGCGTACCGGATGAGCCGGGCCTGCCAGCGGCGCTCCAGCCCGCCCGCTCGCCACGCCGTGTCGAAGGCGTGCAGGTACACGTTGGCGAGCAGCGGGGAGATGACGCCCCGAACGCAAAAGGTAACTTCGTCTTCGACCGCGCGCTGAGGTACCGATAATGATCGTTTACCTCTTGACAAATGACATACACGGTTATATTTATATGACATATGAGTCGCGCCACCGAAGCCCAGAAAGCCCTGCGCCTGAACGCCGCCCGCACGCTGCTCCGGGAGGCCGCGACCTTGCCCGCGGCCGTGGAGCGTTTGGCCCAGGACTGTGCCATCTCCCCCCGGCAAGCCTATCGGTACCTCCAGCAGGCGGCGCGGCTGACCGCCCCGGTCCCGGTCGGCGAAGCCAAGCAGGCATTTACGATCAAACTCCCTCCCAGCCTGATTCGCCGCGTGCGGCTGTACGCCACCGCCACGGGCGCCTCGCTCAGCGAGGTGGTCAGCCGAGCGCTCCTCGCTCTGCTCCAACGGGGGCGCCCGCGTGGGGTGAGGGGCCGCGTCGGCAGCCCCCCGTGGTGCAGTTGGAGTATCAGTTCGACCGGTTGCTCCCCGACAAGCTGGCGCATGTTTACGAGGTGCTGGTGCCCGACCACCGCTGGCCGCTCGGCGGCACCCTGCCCGCCCCGGCCAGCCCGGCAAGGGAGCTGAGCGATGAACATCCCGGCCGCGATCTACGCGCGCGTGTCCTCGGACCGACAGCAGGAACAACACGATTGCCAGCCAGACGGCGGCACTGGAGGAGTTCGCCGCCGCCCATGGGTTCGCCGTACCTCGAGGACTGGGTCTTCGAAGATGCGGGCTACAGCGGCGCCAGCTTGGTGCGCCCCGGCCTGGAACGGATCCGCGACCTCGCGGCCGAGGGTCACATCCAGGCGGTGCTGGTCCACGCGCCCGACCGCCTGAGCCGCAAGTATGCCTATCAGGTGCTGCTGACTGAGGAATTCTCCCGCCACGGTGTGGAGACCGTGTTCCTCAAGGCACCGTCGTCGGCCACGCCGGAGGACCAGCTCCTGGTGCAGTTCCAGGGGATGATCGCCGAGTACGAACGGGCGCAGATCCTCGAGCGCTCCCGCCGCGGCAAGCGCCACCGTGCCAAGGCCGGTGAGGTGGCCGTATTGGGCACCGCGCCTTACGGCTACCGCTATGTCAAGAAGACCGACACGGCGCCGGCCCGCTTCGAGATCATCCCTGCCGAGGCCGACGGTGGTGCGCCTGATCTTCGAGCAATACACCGTGGCGGGGTTGTCCATCGGCGCCATCGCCCGTCTGCTCAACGCCCAGGGGGTGCCAACCCGCCGCCAGGCGCCGCGTTGGGAGCGCTCGACGGTGTGGGGCCTGCTGCGCAATCCCGCCTACCAGGGTACCGCCTGCTTCGGCAAGACGCAGACGGCGCCGCGCCAACGGGTGACCCGGCCGCTGCGCGCTGACCGGTCATGCACGCCGTGGCGAGACGACCACGACCGCCCGGCCCCGCGCCGAGCTGGATCGAGATCCCCATCCCTCCGCTGGTGTCCGAGGACACCTTCGCGCTGGCGGCCGAGCGGCTCGCGGACAACAAACGCTTCGCGCCACGGCGTACCATCGAACCCAGCTTGGTCCAGGGGATGGTCGTCTGCAAGAAATGTGGCTATGCCTTGTGCCGGACATCGACGCGCAGTTCGACCCGCAAGATCCACTACTATCGCTGCATTGGCTCCGACGCCTGGCGACACTTGAGCGGGCCGGTCTGCGACAGCCGCCCCATCCGCCAGGACCTGCTCGATCAGGTCGTGTGGACCGAGGTCGTGCGGCTCTTGGAGGACCCGGCCTTGATCGACGCCGAGATCGACGCGCCGGCGCGCCGTGGCGCAGACCGCGGACCCCCTGCGGACCCGCACCGCAGAGCTGCAGCGCGAACAGGCGCAGTGGACACGAACAGCGAGCGGCTCCTCAGCGCTTACCAGGAAGGGTTGGTCACCTTGGCCCAGCTCCGCCAGCGGATGCCGGCGCTCCAGCGCCACTCCCGGTCCGTCGCGGCGGAACTCCACGCGCTGGAGCTGGCCGCCGTGGACGACACGCGCTACGTCCAGCTCGCCGCGACGCTCAGTGGGTTCCGCGCCAAGCTCCGAGCGCGCGCCGAGACCCTCGACGTGCGCGAACGACAGCAGATCCTCCGGCTCCTCGTGAAGGAGGTGCTCGTCGACGCCAACACGATCACATTGCGCCATTCGATTCCGATCCCCCCGGCCGATCCCGGCGCGCATGGCATGCCGCCATCCAGCGCCGGGCCTCCCCGGGGCGGCGCCTGACCCCGATTACCTTTTGCGTTCGGGGCGTCATCACCACCCTGCGGGGTCCCGCGGCGAGTCCGCTTGCCGCCTCGCGTCTCCCGCTTCCCATCGTCCCGCTCGACCACCACCGGGGCGCGGAGCCACTGGGTCAGCAGCCGCAGGATGTGCCGGTCTGCGACCCGCCGGGCCACCGCCGCCAGGAGGCGATCATGCGGAATCGAGTCGAAGTAGGCCGTGAGGTCGGCGTCGAGCACCTGCGTGTAGCCCCGGGCGAGGTGGGCGCGGATCTCCTCCACGGCCTGGTGGGCGTCCTTCTTCGGGCGGAAGCCGTAGGAGCACGGCTGGAAGTCCGCCTCGAAGACGGGCTCCAGGACCAGGCGGGCCGCGGCCTGGACCACCCGGTCCCGCACGGTGGGGATGCCGAGGGGCCGCTCGCCGCCACTCCGCTTGGGGATCAGCACACGCCGGACGGGGTCGGGCCGGTAGGTGTGCGGTCCGGAGTTCCTCGGCCAGACGCGCGAGGAACGGATCGACCCCGCCCGCCTCTACGGCGGCGATGGTCACCCCATCGACCCCGGGGCGCCCCCGTTCGCCCGCACCAAGGCCCAGGCGTGACGCAGGACATCCGCCCGGTGGACCTTGTCGTAGAGGAGGTAGAACCGGAAGGTGGGCTCCGACTTGGCCTTGCGGTAGAGCTTCCGCTGGAGAGTCCGCACCGACTCCGGAGGTTGGAGCCTCACGGCAATCCTCCTCGCGTCTCCCGGTAGGACGCGTGGTGAAGTACGGCCCCTTCCCTCGGCGGAGGTTGTGTTGTCCTCCGCCTGCCAGCGGTACTGTGGGCCGCTCCGACTGCCTGGGCAGCCCGCGGCGACTTCGGCGTTCGCCCTTATACGCCGCGGTTGGACTCCTGTGGTCCACTGGCCAGGCTCTCCCGTGGTGCCCTCTGGAGCTGTCCGCGCATGCCATCCCTGCTACCCCGGAGGGCCCCGAGTGACCTGGCAGCGGTGGTGGTCACCTGGGCACCGGTCTTCCCCCCCGGTCAACGGGGTCGACGCCCTCACTGTAGTTCACGAGGCTACACCTGGGTTCGCTGCACGCTACGGCCTGCGCGGTTGCGCGCTCCCTCGGAGCGCTCGTCAGGG
Source organism: uncultured Methylomirabilota bacterium (assembly GCA_963695995.1). GTDB lineage: Bacteria > Methylomirabilota > Methylomirabilia > Methylomirabilales > 2-02-FULL-66-22 > 2-02-FULL-66-22. The sequence continues at coordinate 6,962 of CAVOIV010000017.1, read as the reverse complement.
AACTTGGTGCTTTGGGTTACCCCTCACACCTCCCTCAAGCTACCCGGGCGCGCTGCCCGCTCCCGGGGCCGGACTTCCACCGGCGAGTTCCAGAGTATCCACGGCATGCTACCGGACACCATTTAGCACGCAACCGCTTGATTCGAGGAGGGCATGGGTTCACTTCGTGGCCGACCCCGGCGGCGCGGGGCGTAGCGCGCCACAAACGCCGGACTGCCGACCGCCCGTTGCGTCGTCCAGCGGGGGTCGCGGCCGTCGGCCACCGCATCGGCACTCGGGGCCACGAGGGTCCGGTAGTGCGCGCTGCCGGACCTTGGGGTACGGACTCAGCGCCAGGTAGCTCGGATGGAAGGTAATCACCGGATTCAGCGCTCCGAGGGCATAGGCGGCGCAACTCGACCAGGGGTAGGCGGCCGGGTCCATTGCGAGACCGGCGCGCACGGGGTTGCGGTCCAGGTACCGGAGGGCGGCGAGCGCGTAAGCGTCGTCTTCCACCAGGCAGGCATGGTACCGGCGCTCCCAGAAGTGCCCGCGCCGCCCCCGGGTGCGATGGAACGCCTTGGCGGTTTCCGTCATGAACCAGCGCAACGGGCGGCCGAGGGCATCCCGCGTGGGGGCCTGAAGGAGCAGATGCACGTGATTCGACATCAGCGTGTACGCGTACACGGGAACGTCGTACGTCCGGCTCATATCCCGGAGATGCGTCAAGAGCACCTCGAAGTCTGCCTCGGCGGTGAAGGTGAACTCCCGATTGTTACATCGAGCGACCACATGCACTGTCGCACGGGGGACATAGAGCCGCGGGGCCCGTGGCTTGCGCACCCGCCCGAGGGGCACCAGGAGATCCGTGACCGGGGGATACGGCCTCACCACACCTTCCTCAACCCCAGGTACCGCCCAGAAGTTCAATTACGCCTCAAGAAAATCCGCGCGTTACACTCTAAATGGTGTCTGGTACGTTTTTCAGCTCGGCACAGCCGTTGACGATCCGCCGGATGCGCCAACGCATCACCGCGGCATCAGCGCGAACACACCCCAGCCCAGGTATTCACGCGTGTAAGCGGCGTAGCGCTCGGGTTCCGAGGTCAGTTTGGCTCGAACATCTTTCGCGAACTCGTCGTCGGGATTGGCTTCAAGCCATCGGCGCATGGTGAGCCATTTGGCCGCCTCGTATCTGTCCCAGCCGTCTTGGTCAGCCAGAACCATTTCAACGACGTCGTAGCCAAGGTGGCCGAAAGACGCGAGAAGTTCTGGAAGCATGAGAAAGTCGGAGATTGAGTTGGCAAGACACCCCTTGGCAACATCTTCCGTCGGCGGTAACTGCCGCCAGTAGGGCTCGCCGATGAGGATGATCCCTCCGGTGCGCAGGCTCCGCGCCAGAAGCTCGATAGTGCCGACGACTCCCCCGGCGATCCAAGTGGCACCGACACAGGCTGCCACACTGACCTTCTCGTCAGAGACATAGCCGGCAGCATCGCCATGGATGAACTTGACTTGATCGGCGACGCCGAGTTCTACAGCACGGAGTTTCGCTTGCTCGGTGAACAACTGGCTCATGTCGATGCCGGTGCCGATGACGCCGTGATCGCGTGCCCAGGTGCACAGCATCTCCCCCGAACCGCTGCCGAGGTCGAGCACTCGGGCCCCCGATTCCAGACGCAGCGCCGCGCCGAGAGTGGCGAGCTTTTCGGGTGTGATCGGGTTGTGGATGCGGTGAGCACTTTCAGTGATGTTGAATATCCGTGGGATGTCCATTGTGGAAAATTTCCTTACGGGTGTGAATAGATTCGGTCAGGGCCTAACGTTCCGGCTTAGCGGCGGCGCGCAGCGCCGTCCGCTGCAACCGGTTGTTAGGCGTCATTGTGCCCTTGGCGCCGGAGTACAACATGGGTGGCTTTCTCCGACGCAACGAACTGAACGCATTCGTATCCCAGAGCGCGCACGTCAATCCCCTCGAACAGTCGCTCTCCCCCGCCCAGCAGGACCGGCGAGATAGCGACGTGCAGCTCATCGATGAGGCCCGTACGAAGATATTGCTGGATAGTGTTAGGTCCGCCGCCAATGCGCACATCCATTCCGTTGGCTGCGTCGCGCGCCCGGTCAAGCGCCTCGTGAATACCGCCCGTGACGAAGTAGAATGTCGTTCCGCCTTCCATCTGGATGGGCGGGCGTGCGTGATGAGTCAAGATGAAAGTTGGAACGTGATAGGGTGGGTTGTCCCCCCACCAGCCTTTCCAGTTCACGTCGGGCCAGGAACCGCGAATCGGTCCGAACATGTTTCTTCCGAGAATCCAGGCGCCAACATTCTTGAAGCCCCGCGCAGCGAAGTCGTCATCGATCCCCGTTGTGCCACCGTCGGCGCCAAATAGGGTCCGTTGGAACGTGCGTGTCGGGACTAACCACTGGTGCAAATCTGTCCCGCCCACGCCGAGCGGATTCCTGATGTCCTGATTCGGACCAGCTCCGTATCCGTCAAGCGAGACGGTAAAGCCCTCAACTCGGACGCGTGTCATTTTCATGCCTTCCTTTCGATTGACGCCTAACAATGATTAGACCGATCCGCATAAGATGCGGAGGGCCGGGTTTCTGTCCGCATAACACGCCTGGGATCTGCTTGCGAAGACGTCTTAATCCCTTTGGTTTCAATTGCATTGCTGCCTGTCCGGCGGTTTATCACGGCATCTTATGCGGATCGGCATAATACAACCTCCTCGATTGGCTCAAAGCCCGTCCACCGGACTGCGAACACCCGCCGGTCCGCGATTGAGGACATGGGTATAGATCATCGTGGTCTTGACGTCGCTATGGCCCAAGAGTTCTTGTACGGTTCGAATATCGTAGCCGCCTTCGAGCAAGTGAGTGGCGAAGGAATGGCGGAAGGTGTGGCAAGTGGCCCGCTTCGTCAAACCTGCCTTGCGTAACGGCGTCTCGGACGGCTTTCTGAACCAGGGATTCGTCCACGTGATGGCGGCCTTGCTCCTTGGTCGTGGGATTGATCCACCGGTTGTCCTGGGGAAAGACCCACTGCCAGCGCCAGTCCTTCGGCGCGTTCGGGATACTTGCGATCCAGCGCCGTCGGCATCTGCACTCGGCCCCAGCCCTCGGCCACCTCCCGTTCGTGGATCGCCTTTACCTTCTTGAGGTGCTCCTGCAGCGGGATCTTGAGCGACTCGGGGAGCATCGTGATTCGGTCTTTCGCTCCCTTGCCGTCGCGTACGAGAATCTCGTGGCGGGAGAAATCGATGTCCTGCACCCGCAGACGCAGGCATTCCATCAGGCGCAACCCCGCGCCGTACATGAGCGACGCCATGAGCCGTTTGTCGCCGGTCAAGTTCGCCAGCACGGCTTTCACTTCCTCGCGGGTCATCACGACGGGCAGGCGCGTAGGCTTGCGAGCGCGGATGACCTCGCCCAGATCGCCCACTTCGCGCCCGATCACGTGACGATAGAGGAACAGCAGCGCCGAGAGCGCCTGATTCTGGGTCGAGGCGCTGACCTTTTCCTTCACGGCCAGATGCGTCAGGAAGGCGTTGATCTCCGGCTCGGCCATCTCGGCCGGGTGGCGGACATGGTGGAAGAAGATGAACCGCTTCACCCAGTGGCGGTAAGTTTGCTTCGGTGCGGGGGCTGTAGTGGCGGGCGCGCAGGGCCTCGCGCAGGCGGTCGAGGAGCTTGGGCTTCTGCGGTTCCGCTGGCCGCGCAGGTCCGCTTCGGCTGGGAGGACTTGTCGGCGTCCCGGCTTGGGGCACTCCCACAGCGTGTTCTCCCCTGCGGCAAAGCCCGGACATGGTGATGCTGGCAGATACTCGTACCTCTCCCACCCGGTGTAAGTCAAGAGCATTCCCCCAACCGGCCAACGGCTCGCGGTGCCCCCGCTGCGAGCGACGGTGCGCCGTGCATGGACGACCCATTGACTCTTGCCTTCCAGGCGATTACGATTCCCCGCGCTGACGCACGGCGTCGGTTGGTCAATTCGTCGAGGCGCCAATTGGTCAACGTTGGCGATTGGGCTACCGGGCAATCTGGCAACGTGATAGGTCGAGGTCGGAACTTCCCATTTGCCGAGGTGGCCGCTTGACCAATCCACCAGTTCACGAATCCACCAACCGCACATATAAGGAGGTTCCATGAAAGCCGTTCGATTCCATGAGCACGGGGGACGCGAGGTGCTGCGCTACGAGGACGTGCCCGATCCCACGCCGCGACCGACGGAGGTGCTGCTGCGCGTGAAGGCGGTGGCGCTGAACCACCTCGACGTGTGGCTGCGGAAGGGCCTGCCGGGAATGACCATTCCCCTGCCGAAGATCGGCGGGTGCGACATCGCGGGCGAGGTGGCTGCCGTGGGCGCTCTGCTCCCGCATCGCCGTCGGCCAGCGGATCCTCGTCTCTCCCGGAATCTCCTGCGGGCAGTGCGCCGCCTGCCTCCGCGGCGACGACAACCTGTGTCGCGCCTTCAAGGTCGTCGGCGGCTACGTGATGGATGGCGGCTGTGCCGAGTTTCGTCTGCGTGCCGGAGGTCAATTGCATCCCCTGTACCCGGACATCCTCGACTACACGGCGCGGCCGCGGTCCCCGTCGCGTTCGTGACCGCGTGGAACATGCTCGTCCGTCAGGCGCGCGTGGCGGCCGGCGAGGACGTCCTCGTGATGGGCGCCGGGAGCGGCGTCGGCACCGCCGCGGTGCAGATCGCGAAGCTGTTCGGTGCGCGCGTGATCGCGGTGGCGGGCACGGACGAGAAGCTGGCCAAGGCCACGGCCTTGGGAGCGGACGAGGGGATCAACTACGCGCGTCAGGATCTCGGACAGGAGATCCGCCGGCTCACGGGCAAACGCGGGGTGGACGTGGTCTTCGAGCACGTGGGCGGCGCCACCTGGCAGAAGCTCATCCCGAACATCGCGTCGGGCGGGCGGCTCGTGACGTGCGGGGCGAGCGCCGGCTACGAGGGCAGCGTGGACATCCGCTACCTCTTCTCGAAGTCCATCTCGATCCTGGGCGCTTTCCTGGGCACGAAGGCGGACATGTTGACGGTCGTCGGCCACCTCGCACGGGGCAGCCTGCGCCCGGTGATTGACCGGACCCTCCCTCTCGCGGACTGCGCGGAAGGGCATCGTCTTCTTGGAAGAGCGCGCCGTGTTCGGGAAGGTCGTGCTCGTGCCGTGAAGGAAGAAGCAGATGCAGCGGGCAGCGAACGGAGAGCGTGCCAGACGTTCGGGTCGTCTTCTGCCAGCTGCCGCCTGCCTCCTGCCAGCTCCCGCTACTCCGCCTTCTCCTTCACGCTGCTCCGCATCCTCGGCATATACCGCATGCCCCAGAAGCAGAACAGCGCCGCGAGGGCCAGGGCGCCGGGGGCGATCCAGAAGGCGGCGGCCAGGCCTACCCGGTCCGAGACCATGCCCACGAGGGTGGGCGAGATCGGCGTCCCCCAGCGCGTGGATGACGAAGATGTTCACGGCGTAGGCGGTGGCGCGCACCTCGACCGACTGACGTTGGCGATGATGGCGTTGAGCGGCCCCGTGTTGAGGAAGATGAACACCTCCGCCAGGAAGATCGCCACCAGAACCCACGTCCGATCATCCAGCAGGATCACCGCCGCGGCACACGGCACGCTCAGGACCAGCCCCACCCCGGAGACCAGAAAGTAGGCCGTCGGCAGCCGCGGCAGCAGGCGGTCGCCCAGCCACCCTCCCGCCATGGTCCCGCCGAGGCCGCTCACCAGGGTCAGCAGGCCGAAGACCAGATTGGCCTGCGCCAGCCCCATCCCCCGGATCCGCACGAGATAGGTCGGCACCCAGGCCGCCAGCCCGCCGACGGCGAACGTCATGGCCGTCATGGCCAGGCAGTTCAAGAGGTAGCTCTTGGTCTTGAGTAGCTCCAGGTAGTCCGCCAGCCGGGGCACCGCCGTCCGGTCCGGCGTCAGCGCGGCTTGGTCGGCCGCCCCGCGGGCGAGCGTCCGACTGGCGCCACACGGTCCACGCCAGCCACAGTCCGGGCATCCCCACGATGAAGAAGGCCGCCCGCCAGCCGAACGCCCGCTCGGAACACGCCCCCGAGGAGATAGCCAAGCGCGCTGCCGACGGGAATGGCCATGGAGAACAACGCCAGGGCTCTGCCGCGCTGCGCGGGCTCGAAACGCGTCCGAGAGCATGGCCGGGGCGACCGAGCCGTAGCTCGCCTCGCCGATCCCGACCAGCGCGCGCCCGAAGAGGAGCTCCGCCATGGCTCCGGGCCACTCCCGAGAGGGCCGTGGCCACGCTCCAGATGCCCACGCCCAGGCCCATCAGTCGCGGTCGAGACCGGCGATCCGCCAGCAGACCGAAGATCGGGGCCGTGGACAGGTAGACCCACATGAACGCCGACGCCAGCAGGCCGAGCTGGGTATCCGAGAGCGACAGTTCCGCCTGAATGGGCGGGAAGACCGCGAACAGGATCTGCCGATCGATGTAGTTGAGCAGGTTGACGCCGAAGAGGAAGACGAGGACCTCGCCGGGATCGCGCATCAGCGGTGATCTCCCGAGGGGCGGGCGGCAAGTCTCCGCTCACCCCGGCGCGAGGCGCGTCCCGGCCCAGTACAGGAGCGTGGCCGCCGCGGCCAGGACCGACGGCGACCGCATACAATCGCCCTCATGCCCAGCGGCTCGTAGAGGAGCGCCCCCCAGGACGTTGCCGACGAGACCGCTCACCCCGAACGTGATCGAGGCGAACACCCCTTGGGCCGTGGCGCGGAGCCCCTCGGGTGCCAGGGCATCCACCGTCTGGACCGACGGCCAGGTAGAACACGCCGAAGGTGAAGGCGTGGGTGAGCTGGATCGCCAGGAGGAACGGCGGGATCGCGGGCGACGACGGACAGCCCCCAGCGCAGCGCGTGGGCGGCGAGGGCCGCCGTGAGCCAGGTGCGCGCCGTGGCCAGGGCGCACAGCCTCGGCCACAGCAGCATCACGACCAGCTCGCTCGCCGCCGCCGGC
>CAVOIV010000016.1:0-93656 GCA_963695995.1 uncultured Methylomirabilota bacterium | reverse complement strand
GTACCGGACGCCTCTGGCGTTCGCCCACATGGACCTGCAGCTCGAGAAGGCGGTGCTGCTGGAAATCCTGGGGGTCCCGGCGGCCGACATTCCCCTGTACCATTTCACCGGGGACCCGGGTCCCGAGGTGGTCGCTCGCGTGCGGGAGGGGCTCCGTGGGCCGCTGAACCCGGCGCTCCAAGCGCACATCGAGTCGGTAGGCTATATCGCCCGGCACACCGATCTCGTGCCGATCGGGATGACCATCGGGCCGTTCTCGCTCATGACCAAACTGCTCAAGGACCCGATCACGCCCATCTACATGGCGGGGTCGGGGATGACGGCGGCGGACGATCCGGACGTCGCGCTGGCGGAGCGCGCCCTGGAGCTGAGCCTGCTGATCGTCCTCCATTCGGTGACGGCGCAGATCCGGGCGGGCGCCAAGGCGATCTTCATGGCCGAGCCGGCCGCCAACGTGGTGTACGTGTCGCCGAAGCAGATCGAGGGGGGCTCGGACATCTTCGAGCGCTACCCGATGGCGGCCGACCGGCACGTGAAGGCGCTGCTGGACCAGCACGGCGTGGATCTGATCTTCCATTGCTGCGGTGAGTTGAACGACTACATGGTGCGGCAGTTCACGGCGCTGCAGCCGGTGATTCTCAGCCTGGGGAGCTCCCGGAAGCTGTGGGAGGACGCCCGGATCGTCCCGAAGGACATCGTGCTCTACGGGAACCTTCCGTCGAAGCACTTTTACTCGGACGCCGTGATCTCGCGGGAGCAAGTGGAACGGCAAGCCTGCGAACTCCTGCATCGGATGACTGAAGCCGGGCATCCGTTCATCCTCGGCAGCGAGTGCGACGTCCTGAACGTCCCCGGGGCCACGGCGGTCATCCGCGGCAAGGTGGACGCGTTCGTCGGGTGCCGGTGCGACGGGCCGCGGCCGGCAGAGAAATGACGTATAGCGAATGCGGAATGGGGAATGCGGAGTGCGGAATACGGGGATCCGATCGTCATTCTACCTTCCGCATTTGGCAATTCGGACAGAGGCGTGATGCGGATCGGGCCGTACCAGCTCGCGAATAATGTCATCCTGGCCCCCATGGCCGGCGTCACCGACCGGCCGTTCCGGCAGCTCTGCCGGACGATGGGGGCGGGGCTCGCCGTCTCCGAGATGGTGACCAGCAATTCGCTGCTGTACGGGTCGGCGAAGACGCGGCGGCGTGCCGACCATGCAGGGGAGCCGGCGCCGGTCTCGGTCCAGATCGCCGGCGCGGACCCCGCCCTGATGGCGGAGGCGGCGCGCTACAACGTGGATGCCGGCGCCGAGATCGTTGACATCAACATGGGCTGCCCCGCCAAGAAGGTGTGCAACGTCATGGCCGGCTCCGCGCTGCTGCAGGACGAGGCGCTGGTCGCGCGGATCCTCGCGGCTGTCGTGCAGGCGGTGGATGTCCCCGTGACGTTGAAGATCCGGACGGGCTGGGACACGAGCCATCGCAACGCGCCGACGATCGCGCGGATCGCCGAGGCGGCGGGTATCCAAGCCCTCGCCATTCACGGCCGCACGCGGGCCTGCATGTTCGGCGGGGACGCCGAGTACCGGACGATCGCCGCAATTAAAGCCGCCGTACGGATGCCGGTCATCGCGAACGGGGACGTGGATGCGCCCGAGAAGGCGCGGGAGGTGCTGGACGCCACCCAGGCCGACGGGCTCATGATCGGGCGCGCGGCGCTGGGCAATCCCTGGATCTTCCGGGAGATCGTGTCCTTCCTGACCACGGGCCGACACCGTGCCACGTCCGGACGTGGCCGAGGTCCGGCGCGTCCTTCTCGCCCACCTCGACGACCTGTATGCGTTTTATGGGGAACGGACGGGCGTGAGCCTGGCGCGAAAGCACATCGGCTGGTACACCCGGGGGCTTCCCGATTCTGCAGCCTTCCGTCACCGGGTCTTTCAGATCCCCACCGTGGCCGAGCAGCGCGCCGCCGTGGACCGGTTCTTCGATACCCTGACGCAAACCGAGACCCAGTGCCCCTCGCGAGGTCTGGCCGCCTGAGGCCGCCCGTACGGCGCCGTCGGACTCCGCGGGTCGCGTCTGCGCCACCGTGCCGTTTTCCACTCTTCCCGGCAACCGCGTGACAATCTCTGGACGATTTCGATAGCCTCCCGCCCGACGTCCCTCGACGTCGGCGGAACGGTGCCGGACGCCTCGCGTCTCACGTATCTGCCGAGCACGGACGCCTCGCCTTCTGGTTGTACCAACACAGGTGTCTACGGGTATTGAATATTGACAGGAGCGCGCATTTGAATATGATGGCCCCGCCTGGGAGGTCAATTCTGCGGGGCGCGGTCTGGCCCCTGTTGCTTCTCGACCCAGGGGGGTGGTGAGCACTCGGCTCGATTGTTCGTCAACCATTTTGCGGAGGAAGGAGCACCCAATGAAACGCAAATCGGGCACGCACATTTCGAGGCGGACCTTCATGAAGGGCGCGGCGGCCGGGGCGGCCTTGCTCGGGCAGGGGGCGCCCTTCATCATCCGGCGGGCATCGGCCGCGGATCCGATCTATGTCGGCGTGGTCAGCCCGGCCAGCGGCAACTATGCGGACCACGGGATGATGGAGCGGCTGGGGATGCAGATGGCGGCCGAGGAGTTCAAGGAGAAGGGCGTCCTGGGCCGACCCGTCAAGCTGGTCGTGGAAGACGACGAGACCGACCCGCAGGTGGGCGCCCGGAAAGCGCGCCGGCTGATCGAGGTGGACAAGGTCAAGTATCTGATCGGCGGCGTCTCCAGCTCGGTCGCCGTCTCCGTGGGCGAGGTGGCCCAGCGCTACGGCGGCGCTTTACATCGGCTCCAATCAGAACTCCGACACCCTGACGGAGCAGTACGGCCGGCGCAGCGTCTTCATGGTGCCCCCAGACATGGCCATGGCGCTCCGGACCCTGGCCCCGTACCTGGTCGAGAAGGTCGGCAAGAAGTGGTACTTCCTCACCCACGACTACGAGTGGGGCTGGTCCGGCACGAAGTGGGCGCGGAACATCCTGCAGAAGTTCGGCGGGACGGACCTGGGCGAGTCCAAGATCCCGATGAACACCCGCGACTTCAGCGCCTTCCTCCTGAAGGCGCGCGCGGCCAAGCCGGACGCGCTGGTGATCACCGTGGGGGGCATCGACCTCGCCGCGCTCATGGAGCAGATGTACGAGTTCGGCATCTACAAAGAGACCACCGTCGTCTCGACCCTCATCAACCTGGAAGACCTGTGGGCCGTCGGGCCCGACAAGATGCAGGGCATCCACCTGATGGAGTGGTACCACGAGATCGACGCCCCCGGCGTCAAGGAGTTCGTGGCCACCTACAAGAAGCGCTGGCCCTCTGCCCTCATCCCCGTCCCGACTGCCAACACGGTGAACGGCTACATCGGCGTGCGGGAGCTCCTGCGCGGCATCGAGCGCGCCGGCAAGGACGACGTCGCGGCGGTGATCAAGGCCATGGAAGGGCACACCTCACCCGATTCCCTCAAGAACGACCCGCTCACCATCCGGGACTGGGACCACAAGTTCCTCTGGGCGTCCTACGTGGTCCGGTCCAAGAAGCCCAACGAGATGAAGGACCGGGCGGACTTCGTCGAGGTCCTGCGCTGGGCCGCGGGCAAGGACACGGCCCGGACCCGCGAAGAGAACCCGGTCAACCTGGGACCCTATCCCAGCTAGAAGCCAAGTGCCGCGCGACGAAGAGGGGGTGCCCCTCTTCGTCGCCTCTTGCCTTCCGGTCGAACCCGTGCGTGGCCCCTGCCCGCCCCCGGCGTATGCGGGGCTGATCCGGGAGCCCACGCCTCGCTTGCCTCAAGAGAGGGTACCATGACGGAGTTTCTCTCCTTTGCCATGAACGGCCTGGTCCTGGGGCTGCATCTTCGCCGTGGTGGCTCTGGGCTTCACCCTGATCCTGGGCGTGATGCAGGTGATCAACTTCACCCACGGCATTCTCTTCGCCCTGGGGGCGTACTTCGCCTTCTCCATGCAGCGGTACGTCGGCTTCTGGTTTGCCCTGCATCCTGGCCCCCCTCCTGGTCGGGGTGGTGGGGCTGATCCTCGAGCGTCTCGTGATCCATCGCACCTACGGCGGGAACCCCCTCTTCGGCCTGCTCCTCACCTTCGGGCTGGCCACCGCCCTGGAGGAGGTGATCCGGATGGTCTGGGGGAAGACGGGCTACTCCGTGGCCGCCCCCAAGTTCGCGGCCGGCTCCCTCGACCTCGGCTTCATGATCTATTCCAAGTATCGCCTCATCCTCGCCGTCCTGGCCATCCTCATCATTCTGCTGGTCTGGCTCTTCCTGGAGAAGACGCCGTACGGGGCGATCATCAAGGCGGGGGCCAGCGACGCAGAGATGGTGATGGCCCTGGGAAAGAACCTGCCGCGGATGCGGAGCTTCGTCTTCGTGATCGGCTCCATCCTGGCGGGGGTGGCGGGCGTGATCGCGGCGCCCATCTGGAGCGTGCGGCCGACCATGGGCACGGCCATCCTCATGCCCGCCATGATCATCGTGGTGCTGGGCGGGATCGGGAGCTTCTGGGGCAGCATCCTGGCCGGCCTGATCGTCGGTCTGTCCACCAGCATCTCGGTCATGTTCTGGGCTCGGATCTCGGACATCATCCCCTTCGTCATCCTGACTATCGTCCTCCTGTTCCGCCCTCGGGGACTGATGGGCGAGAAGAGCATCTTGGAGGTGTGAGATGGGTTCGGGTACCAACCGGAAAAGATGGGCCACCGGCCCGATGTGGGGGGTGTTCCTGCTCTTCGCGTTGTTTCCGTATATCCCCTTCATCGGGAAGTACCTGTCCCTGGGAACCGAGGTGCTCATCTGGTCGCTATTCGCCTTGGGGTTCAACATCCTCCTGGGATATACCGGCCTTCCCTCGTTCGGGCACGGTGCGTTCTTCGGGATCGGCGCCTACGCCGCGGGGATCTACTTCCTCCGCATCTCCAAGGGTGTCTGGGGGCCTCTGCTGCTCTCCATCGTCGTCGCCGGAGTGTTCGCAGCCCTGATCGGCGTTCTGGTGGCGAGAAAGCGGGGAATCTACTTCGCCCTCATCACCATCGCCGTCAGTCAGGTCTTCTACTTCATCGCCTTCCGTTGGGATGAGTTCACCGGCGGCGAGACCGGCCTGTCGGGGATCGACCGGATGGATGTCGGACTCCCTGGACTCCTTCAGATCAAGCTGGCGGGACCCCTCGCCTACTACTACTTCGTCTTGGTCGTCTTTGCACTCTGCACACTCCTGATCTGGCGGATCGTTCATTCCCCATTCGGCAAGGTCCTCCAGGCGATCCGCGAGAACGAGGTGCGGGCCAGCTATCTCGGCTACCGGACCGCGGCCTACAAGTGGGGCGCCTTCGCCATCTCCGGCCTGTTTTCGGGACTGGCGGGCGGCCTGTACACCCTCCTGATCAACGCGGCCTTCGCCGGCGTCCTCGACTGGACCCAGTCCGGCAACGTGGTGATGATGACACTCCTGGGCGGCGGGACCGTGAACTTCTTCGGCCCCATCCTGGGCGCGGCCATCTTCATCGTGTCACGCGACCTGCTGAGCGCCTACTGGGAGTCCTGGATGCTGGTCTACGGCATGATATTCGTCCTGGTGATCCTCTTCATCCCCAGCGGGATTCTGGGGCTGATCGGCGGCAGGAAACAGACGATCCTGCGATAGGGAGAGGAACGGCTCATGGTCATCCTGGCGACAGAGGGACTGACGAAGAACTTCGGGGGGCTCAGGGCCACGGATTCGCTCAACCTGGCGATCGAGGAGGGCAAACTCACCTCGGTCATCGGCCCGAACGGCGCGGGGAAGACAACGCTTTTCAACCTGATCACGGGCATGATTCGACCCGACGCCGGAAGGGTGATGTTCCGCGGCGAGGAGATCACCCACCTCCCGGTGTATCAGATCGTCCGACGCGGCATCTCCCGCTCGTTCCAGATCATCAATTTGTTCAACGAGTTGCCGCTGTACGAAAACGTCTGGCTGGGGGTCCAAGCGCAGCAGGGACACGGCCCCGAGGTGCTCACCGATGCGCTCGCCCTGTCTGCGGTGAAAGAGGAAACGGACCGGATCATCGGAGAAATCGGCCTCGCCGGCAAAGAGAACACGCCGGTCAAGGGGCTCTCGTACGGCGACCGACGGATCCTGGAGATCACGGTGGCCTTGACGGCCAAGCCGTCGCTCCTGCTCCTCGACGAGCCCATGAGCGGATTGATGTCCGAGGACCGCAAGCGGATCGCCGCCTTCATAAAGCAGCTCGCGAGCCGGCTCACCCTCCTGGTGGTGGAGCACGCCATGGACGTGGTGCTGTCCATCTCGGACCACATCGTGGTGATGCACCAGGGACGTCTGCTGGCTCAGGGAACGCCCGAGGAGATTCGGGCGAACGTCCAGGTGCAAGAGGCGTATCTGGGCGGACAGCAGGCCTTTGCATAGACGTGACCGCGCACCGGCTCCAGCGTTTCTGGATGCCGCGGAGGGCACACTCGATGCTCGCAGTGGAGAAGATCAATTCGTTCTACGGAGACGCCCAGGTGCTCTTCGACGTCTCCCTGGAAATCCGCGAGGGGGAAGTCGTGGCGCTCCTGGGACGCAATGGGGCGGGCAAGACCACGACCATCCGATCCATCATGGGGTTGACTCCTCCCCGTGCGGGCCGGGTGATGTTCAAAGAGGAGAACATCGCCGGTCTTCCCCCGTACACCATCGCCAACCGCGGTGTGGGATTCGTGCCCGACAACCGGCGGATCTTTCCCACCTTGACGGTGAAGCAGAACCTTGAGATCGCGCGGAAGGGTGGCAGGAGAGGGGCTGACGATTGGACGCTGGATCAAATCTACCAGCACTTCCCGAAGCTTCGAGAGATCGAGGGGCGTAAGGGCGAGGTGCTCAGCGGCGGCGAGCAGCAGATGCTGACCATCGCCCGCACGTTGATGGGAAGCCCGGATCTTATCCTCCTGGACGAGCCGACCGAGGGACTGGCGCCCATCATGGTGATGGAGGTGATGAAGATCATCAAGGAACTCAAGGAGAAGGGCGAGACGATTCTCTTGGTGGAACAGAATTCGACGCTGGCCCTGAGCGTGTCCCAACGAGCCTATATCCTGGAGAACGGCCACGTCGTGTATGTTGGGCCCGCCGAAGAATTGGCCCGGAATGCGGAGGTCAAACAACGCTACCTGGGGATCTGAGGCGGTTACGAGACCCTTGACGTCCTCGCTCAGTTCAGCGGACGGCGTTCCGCCGCCACCTCGGGAGCCCTGTGCTTCTCCGCCTTCGCGTCGTTCCCACCGGCTTCCAGACAACTCCCCGGGGTGCCTTGACAGCGCACACTGCTTTTCGTTAGCGTTTCATCCGGTTCGCGCTCGTTCGTGTACGTTCCATCCTGCTCACGTTCCAGCCCAAGGAGGATTTCCATGAAGGTTTCCGCCGCCATCGCCGAGATCCTGAAACGTGAAGGCGTCGAGTTCCTGATCGGGTATCCGGTCAACCCGGTCATCGAGGCGGCTGCCGCCGCCGACGTGCGCACCATCATCGTGCGGCAAGAGCGGGTGGGGTTGCACATGGCCGACGCGGTGAGCCGGTTGTCCTCGGGGAAGAAGATCGGCGTGTTCGCCCTGCAGCACGGGCCGGGGGCCGAGAACGCCTTCGGCGGGATCGCCCAGGCCTACAGCGAGTCGGTGCCCATCATCGTCCTGGCGGCGGGATACGGGCGACGGCTGAACAACTACGACCCGTTCTTCAACGCGTTCCTCAACTACCAGCACATCACGAAGTGGATCGAGCAGTTGACGTGCCCGGATGCTACGGCGGATGTCATGCGGCGGGCCTTCAGCCAGGTCCGGACCGGCCGGCCCCGACCCGCCGTCGTCGAGATACCGGTGGACGTCTTTCCCGAGGAGGTCGCCGAGCCGCTGAGCTACCACCCGACCTTCCACACGCGCTCGGCTCCGGATCCGGCGGCGGTTGGAGGTGTGGCGCAAGCCCTGGTGGATGCGACGCGGCCGGTCATCTACGCGGGGCAGGGGGTGCACTACGCCCAGGCCTGGGACCAGTTGCGCGTGCTGGCGGAACTGCTGGAGGCCCCGTCGTCACGAGCCTGTCGGGGAAGAGTGCGTTCCCCGAGACGCACCCGCTCTCGGCGGGTTCCGGCGGGCGCTCCATTCCGAAGACCGTGTTTCACTTCCTGCAAAACGCCGATCTGATCTTTGGGATCGGCTGCAGCTTCACGACCAGCAATTTCGCCACCCCCATGCCCAAGGGAAAGACCATCATCCATGCGACCCTGGACCCGACCGATCTCAACAAGAATGTGATCGCGCAGCATGCCCTGATCGGCGATGCGGGACTCACGCTGGATCTCCTGGTGGCCGAGGTGAAGGACCGGCTGCGCGGGATGCCCCGTGGCCGGGCGGCGGGCGTGGCGGAGGAGATCCGCACCATCCAGGGGGAGTGGCTGGCGGAATGGACGCCAAAGCTCACCTCCGGGGATGCACCCCTCTCCCCGTACCGGGTGATCTGGGATCTGCTCCACACCGTCGACGTCGCCAACACCATCATCACCCACGACGCCGGGAGTCCCCGCGACCAGCTCTCGCCGTTTTGGAAGGCGGTCACCCCGCTCTCTTATATCGGGTGGGGCAAGAGCACGCAGCTCGGCTACGGCTTGGGCCTGGCCATGGGCGCCAAGCTCGCCCACCCGGACAAGCTGTGCATCAACGTGTGGGGTGACGCGGCCATCGGGATGACCGGCATGGACTTCGAGACGGCGGTCCGCGAGCGGATTCCCATCCTGTCCATCCTGCTCAACAACTTCTCGATGGCCATGGAGCTGCCGGTCATGAAGGTGGCGACGGAGAAGTATCGCAGCACCGACATCTCGGGGCACTACGCCGACATGGCCCTGGCGTTCGGAGGGTACGGGGAGCGGGTGACGCAGCCGGGAGAGATTGTCCCGGCGATCCGCCGCGGGATCCAGAAGACGCGGGAAGGAATTCCGGTGTTGCTGGAATTCCTGACATGCAAGGAGCTGGCGTGCTCGCAGTACAAGTGACAGGAAGGGGGCGGCCCATGGACGGTGAGCTGCAGGAACGTTTCGTGGCGCGATGGCGGCAGTATTTCGGCGAGGCGGAGCTGCCGATTGCCTGCTACTACACCGACCAAGAAGACGCCGCCCCGCCGGCCGACACCCCGACGGGGCATTGCTGCGTCATCGGGGCGCTGGCGGAGGTGCGCCGCGGAGCCTCCCGGCGGTTCGACGCAGAGTCGGTCGGGTGCTGGGGCGGTAAGCGGTACTTCGGGTTCACCCAGGCGATCTCCCCGACGTTTGACTATTTCCTGTCCTGCGGCATCCCCGGCACGGTGGAAGGGGAGCGCTATAAGAGGTCGCCGGAACTGGCCCGGGCGTTCGTGGAAGGCTCGCCGCGCTTCACGGCCCCGGCGCGGTTCCTCGTCTTCAAGCGGTGGGATCGGCTGGAGGCGGCGGATACCCCCGAGGTGGTGATCTTCTTCGCGCGGGCGGAGGTGCTCTCGGGGTTGTTTACGCTGACGAATTTCGGCGAAGCGGATCTGCACGGGGTGATTGCGCCGTTTTCCGCCGGTTGCGGGTCGATCGTCCAGCACCCCTATCTCGAGGGCGAGCGGGAGCGTCCGCGGGCGGTGCTGGGGATGTTCGACGTTTCGGCGCGGCCCTTCGTTCCGCGGGACGTCCTCTCCTTCGCCATTCCCATCGCGAAGTTCCGGCAGATGGTGGACGACATGCCGGAGAGTTTCCTGACGACGCCGTCGTGGGCCAAGGTGCGACAGCGTCTCCCCTGAAACGCCCCGGCCGCGTCGGCCCCACCGGGAGGTGCCCGATGCACGTTTTCATTGTCCACGCGCATCCCGAATCACAGAGCTTCAACGGGGCGCTCCTCCGCCGGAGCGTCGAGACGCTGCACGCCTTCGGCCACGAGGTGCGCGTGTCGGACCTGTACGCCATGCGGTTCGACCCGGTATCGGACCGCCGGAACTTCACGGGTCGGAAGGACTCGGCGCACTTCAAGCAGCAGATCGAGGAGCTGCATGCCGTCGAGACGGCGGGCTTTGCTCCGGATGTCGCGGCGGAAATGGAGCATCTGCGCTGGTGCGACCTGCTGGTCCTGCACTTCCCCCTGTGGTGGTTCGGGCTTCCGGCGATCTTGAAGGGATGGGTTGACCGGGTCTTCGCCATGGGGTTTGCATACGGCGGCGGGCGCTGGTATACGAAAGGGCCGTTTGCCGGAAAGCGTGCACTGCTGTGCGTGACCACCGGCGGGCCGGCCGCGATCTACGGACCGGACGGCCTGAATGGGGACATCCACCAGATTCTCTTCCCGATCCAGCACGGGATGCTGTTCTTCACGGGGTTCAGCGTCCTGCCGCCGTTCATCGCGTGGAGCGTGGCACGCGCGACCGACCTGGAGCGGCGCGCCTACCTCGACGCCTGGGGCGAACGGCTGCGAACGGCGTTCGAGGACGCGCCCATCGCCTTTCCCCCGCTGGAAGCCTACGACGAGACGTTCCGGCTGAAGCGCGCCCCGTAGGCCCCGCCAAGCGTAGGTGCGCGGGCGCCGGCCTGCACGGGGGCATGGCGATTCCATCGGCTGACGGATGCCCGGCTGAAGGCGCTGGCACCCGCCGTCCGGGCGGCCGCGGAGGAACTCTCGGGGCGGCTTGGCTACGCGCCGGGCGTTGATGTGTCATAACCGACCTGAGGATTCACCGAGGACACGTGGAGGTCTGTATCCTGAACGACGTGTTGCCATCTGTTTCACCGCTGCTCCATCGCGCTCCCCTCGATCCCTCGTCGGGTTCTCCCGTACGGCCGTCGGTCCCGTCCCGCTAGGCGAGTCGGCTGGAGCGGGCCCATCCGGGGTGTCCGTCCGTGCCGGGAAATCGCTTGACAGAGAGGGCGAGCCCTCTCTACGATTTTTCCGCCCGCATCATGTGGGGTGGGCTCGACGAGGTGTGCGGCGGCGGCGCGGGCGTGAACCCGGACGCGGCCCGGACCGCGCAGGAGAAGGGCCATGGAGATCAAGACGGTGGGCGTGGTGGGAGCCGGGACGGTGGGGCACGGGGTCGCGCAGGTCGGGTTGCAAGGTGGGTTGCGGATCGTCGTCCGCGATCTAGAGGACCGGATCCTGCTGCAGGCGCGCGCACGGATCGACAGCGGGCTGGACCGGCTCGTGGAGACGGGGAAGATCGCCGCGGACCAGAAGCCGGAGATGCTCCGGCGGCTCGCCACGACGACCCACCTGGCCGACCTGAAAGGGTGCGACTTTGTCGTCGAGGCCGTGCCCGAGGACTTCCCCACCAAGAAGGCCGTGTTCCAGGAGTTGGACAACATCTGCCGCCCCTCGGTCGTGCTCGCCACCAGCACCTCGTCCATCTCCATTACCCGGATCGGGGCGGCCACCCGGCGTCCGGACAAAGTCATCGGCATGCAGTTCCTGAACCCCGTCCCCGTCCTCCCGGTGGTGGAGGTCATCCGGGGCATGGAGACCTCGAACGAGACGGCGGCGCTGACCCACGACCTGGCCAAGCGGCTCGGCAAGACGACGGTGGATGCCAAGGACGCGCCCGGGTTTCTCATCAACCGGATCCTGATGCCGATGATCAACGAAGCCGTCTTTGCGCTCATGGAGGGCGTGGGGACCGTGGATGCCATCGATAACATCATGCACCTGGGTATGAAACACCCGATGGGTCCGCTGGCGCTGGCGGATCTGATCGGACTGGACGTGTGTTTGGCCGTCCTGCGGACGATGGCGGAGGGGACCGGCGATCCGAAGTACCGACCGGCACCCCTGCTTGTCCGGATGGTGGACGCCGGCCACCTGGGCCGTAAAACCGGCCGCGGGTTCTACAAGCATGCGTGACCTCCTTCAGCGTACCGCGGTTGTCAGACATCTCGCACCTATGGCGCCATCCGGCCGGGACCGGCGGTTGGGGTCTCCCGGTCGGGAGGCGGGTGTGGTATCCTGCGCCGTCTTGGAGTGGCGCGGCCCGGTGCCGACGGGGGCGCGCGATGTGATCTTGGGCATGGTCCGAACGGCAGGCGGAGGCCGTGAATGAAGATCGTGGTGTGTGTCAAGCAGATCATCGATCCGGAGATCCCAACGGAGCAGTTCAAGCTCGATCCGGTCAGCAAGCGTCAGGTGCGGGGCGGGCTTTCCTTGGTGATCAGTGCGTACGACCAGAACGCGGTGGAGGTCGCGCTCCAACTGCGCGAGAAGGCTGGTGGGACGATCACGGTGCTCAGCCTGGGAGAACCGGAAGCCCAGGGCGCCATCAAGAGCGCCATGGGGATGGGGGCGGATGCGGGGGTGCTGGTGACGGATCCGGCCTTCGCAGGGTCGGACTCCTTCGGCGTGGCGCATATCCTGGCCCAGGCCATCCAGAAGATCGGGAATCCGGACCTGGTCCTGACGGGCTGCGTGTCGGGGGACACGGGCAATAAGATGGTCGGGCCGCTCCTGGCGGAGGAGCTGGGATGGCCCTGCCTCTCCTTCGTGAGCCGGATCGAGGCTCGGGACGGGACGGTGGTGGCGCGTCGCATCGTGGAGGACGGCTACGAGCGGGTCGAGGGGCCGCTGCCGCTGGTGGCGAGCATTCTTAGCGATGACAGCAACGTGCCGCGCTATTCCAAACTCAAGGACATCATGGCGGCGGCGCGGAAGACCGTGCCGGTGTGGAAAGCCGCCGATCTGGGCGTGGAGGCGGCGAAGGTCGGAGCGGCCGGCCGGCGGCTGGCCCTTCGGGACGTGAGCGTTCCGCACCGCGAGTCGCGCTGTGAGTTGGTGGGCGGAGAGACGCCGGCCGAGCAGGCGGAGCGGTTGGCGCGTCGCCTCCGCGAACTGAAGGTGATTTGACAGCTCCGTCCACTGTCCAACAGCGAGCGGTTACGGCCAGTGGCTTCGTGGGAGGCGTGTTCATGGTGGACGTGCTCGTCGTGGCAGAGGCGCAGGGAGGCGCTCCCTCGCGCAATACGCTGGAGGTGCTCGGGGCCGCCCGCGCGCTCGCGGAGGGAACGCAGGGCGCGGTGACGGCGGCGGTGCTGGGCGGCGTCGTGGACGGGTTGGCGCCGCGCCTCTTCGCGGGCGGGGCGGACACGGTGCTGTGGGTGGAGCATCCGATGCTGGCCGACCCAGAGCCCGAGGCGATGGTCGCGGCCCTGGTGCAGGTCGTGCCGCAGGTCGGCGCGCAGGTGGTCCTGATGGCTGACGACTTTCGCGGACGCGAAGTGGCGCCGCGGCTGGCGCACCGGCTTCAGGCGGGGCTAGTGACGGAAGCGACCGGGGTCGGCGTCGACGGGGAGACGGTCCTGTTTCGGCGCCAGGTGTATGGAGGGCGGTGCGTGGTGGAGATCGGGGCGAGCCGCTTTCCGGTCATCGGCACCGTCAAGCCTCGGAGTATCGAGCCGGCAGCGGAACGCGCCGGGCACCGCGGGGTCGAGACGCGGATGCCGGTGACGCTGGCGGCCTCGACCGTCCGCACCCGGGTGCTGGAACGGGTCGCCGAGGAGGTGCGCGGCGTCCGATTGGAGAACGCCCGGGTGGTGGTGAGCGGCGGGCGCGGCCTGAAGGGGCCGGAACCGTTCCGCCAACTGGAGGACCTTGCCCAGGTCCTGAAGGGCGCGGTGGGCGCGACGCGCGCGGCGACGGACGCGGGCTGGGTGCCCCTGTCCTGGCAAGTCGGCCAGACGGGCAAGACGGTGAGTCCCGAACTGTACATCGCGGTGGGCGTCTCCGGCGCCATCCAGCACCTGGCGGGGATGAGCGGTTCCAAGACGATCGTGGCGATCAACACCGATCCCGACGCGCCCATCTTCAAGGTGGCGCACCTCGGCGTGGTGGGGGACTTCAAGGCGGTGCTCCCCCCGTTCATGGCGGCGATCAAGGCGCTGGCCGCATCCTGAAACTGAGCCGCCGCCGGATCTCGGCCTCTGTGGAGTGGACCGGATGGTGCCGTTCCGAGAACTGTACTGGAATATCCCATCGCACTGGCTGATCTATCCGCTGTTTCTCCCGTGTGCGGCCATCCTTGTCTACGGCTGTTACCGGGTGATCCGGCTGGTGCGGACGGGTCAGGCGGACGGCGGCATCCCGTCGCTCCGCGCGCAGCTGCGCGCGCTCCTCGATCAGGCGGTGCTCCAGCGGCGACTGCTTGCACAGCCGGTCGCCGGAAGCCTGCATGTCGCGATCTCCTGGGGCTTCGGCGTCCTGTTCGTGGCGACCTGCCTGGTGGCGCTGCAGGACTACCTGGGCGTTCCCGTCCTCCAGGGCTGGTTCTACCTGGTCTTCATGTCGCTGATGGTGGACCTGTTCGGCGTGGCAGCCACCGCGGCGGTGATCGCGGCGCTGGTCCGGCGCTATCTCGCCCGCCCGGCGCGTCTGTGGAAGCCGCGCGACACGGAAGGGTACGCGCTGTTTCTCTGGCTCCTCCTGGCCGTCTTGGTCAGCGGATTCCTGGTCGAGGGGTTACGCATCCTGCATACCCGGGACCCGTGGGGACTCTGGTCGCCGGGTGGCTGGCTGGCCGCGCGGCCGTTCGCCGGACTCTACGGGATTCAGCAGGCCGGCTTGCACCGGGTGCTCTGGTGGGGGCATGCCATCCTGGCCTTCGGATTCATCGCGGCGCTGCCCTTCACGCTGATCCGCCACATCCTGGCCGCACCAACCAACATCGCGCTCCGTCGCACGACCCCCTCGGGCGTGATCCAGCCGGTCGCCCTGGACGACGGCGGAGCACTTCGGGATCTCCGCGATCCGGGGGTTCGCGCGGAAGGATCTCCTGGACCTGGTGGCCTGCACGGAGTGCGGACGGTGCCAGGACGCGTGCCCCGCCTGGGCCACGGGGAAGCCGCTCACGCCCAAGGGGGTCATCCTGGATCTCCGGGATCACCTGTGGCCGAGGTGCGGGGCCGATCCGGGGGCAAGGCGATGGTGGGGGGCGTGATCGCCGAGGACGTGCTCTGGGCCTGCACGACCTGCGGGGGATGCCACCAGGCCTGCCCGGTCTTCATCGAGCCGATCCCCAAGATCGTCGACATGCGGCGCTACCTGGTGATGGAGGAGGCCCGGTTCCCGGAGACGATGCAGGCCGCCCTCCGCGGCCTGGAGAACCGCGGGCACCCGTATCAAGGCGCGGTGCCCGGCCGGACCGAGTGGGCCAAGGGACTGGAGGTGCCCGATCCTGGCCGACAAGGGACAGGCCGAGTACCTGTACTGGGTGGGCTGTGCCGCCGCCTTCGACGAGCGGACCCAGAAGGTGGCGCGCGCCTTCGCCACGATCCTGAAGGCGGCGGGGGTGGACTTCGCCATCCTGGGCGACGAGGAGCGGTGCACGGGGGACGTGGCGCGGCGCATCGGCCACGAGTTCCTCTTCCAGATGCAGGCGCAGGCGAACATCGAGACGCTGGGGCGGTACGGCGTGCGGAAGATCCTCACCGCCTGTCCGCACTGCTTCAACACCCTCCGGCACGAGTATCCGGCCTTCGGGGGGCAGCTACGAGGTCGTCCACCACAGCCAGTTCATCCGAGAGTTGTTCGGGCAGGGGCGCCTCCAGCCGGCCAAGCCGCTGGAAACGCGTGTGGCGTATCACGATTCGTGCTATCTTGGGCGGCACAACGGGATCTACGAGCCGCCGCGGGACGTCCTGGCGGCGATCCCGGGGGTGCGCGCGGTGGAGTTTCCGCGGCATGGCGAGCAGGGGTTTTGCTGCGGCGCCGGCGGCGGGATGATGTGGGCGGAGGAGCGGATCGGCAAGCGGGTGAACATCGAGCGGACGGAAGAGGCCCTGCGCCTTCGTCCGGACGTGGTGGCGACGGGCTGTCCGTTCTGCCTCAGCATGTTCGAGGACGGGATTCGCGCCAAGGACGCCACGGAACAGCTGCACGCCATGGATCTGGCGGAGCTGGTGGCCAGATCCCTGTGACAGTGGGGACAATGAGGCGCGTGCCGGGGTCGGCTGCAGCCCGCGGCCGGCGCGGCTGCGACGGGAGAGACGAACGTCATGAATGAGGCACGGAAGATTCGCGTCTTAATCGCAAAACCTGGTCTGGACGGACACGATCGGGGGGCCAAGGTGGTGGCCCGCGCCTTCCGCGACGCCGGCATGGAGGTGATCTACACCGGCCTGCGACAGACGCCCGAGATGATCGTCAGCGCCGCGATCCAGGAAGACGTGGATGCCATCGGCATGAGCTGCCTGTCCGGCGCGCACATGCACCTCTTCCCGAAGGTGATGGAGTTGCTCAAGGCGCGCGGCGTCGACGACATCGTCGTCTTTGGCGGCGGGACGATCCCGGACGAGGACATCCCGAAACTCAAGCAGTGCGGCATCGCGGAGGTGTTCACCCCCGGGGCCAAGACCCAGGACGCCGTCACGTTCGTGCGCGGGCACCTGATGCGGAACTGATCGGCGGCTGCGGCCGTGGGCGGTTCGAGTTGTGCGCCCGGCGTCCCGAGACGGGAATTCCTCTTGACGGTGGTGCGGGGCTGTGGGAAAAATACGGACCAACGGCGCTGAACGGATTCGAAGACTCCCTCGGCGTCGTGAACGTGTCGGGCCTACCGTTCGTGACCGTCTGGTTCTCCACAACTTTCGAACTGACTGACGGCAACGCCTCGCCGTAGCGGGGTGCGCCGCGCGAGTGGCCGTGTGGTGGTGAGACGAGGGGACGCCCGGGTGCGGCACCGGTCGTGCTCGTGAGGGTCCCGCCGAAACCCGTTGACAGGAGGAAGAGGACATGACTCGGAAGACTGTGCGGTTCGTCCTTGCTGTGGCGCTGGGTGTGGCGCTCGCCGTTCCCGCGATGCCTGCGCTGGCGCAGACCATCGAGCTGAAGGGTGCCAGCCAGTTCGATGACACCCACTCGTATAACCAGACCATGCTGAAGTTCGAGGAAGAGGTCAAGAAGTGCTACGCGAAGCCGATCAAGTTCACGCTGCACCGGAACCGGGAGCTGGGCCTGGAGAAGGACTACGTCAACTACATGACCCAGGGCCTGTCGGTGGACTACGCCGTGTTCGCCCCGTCGCATGCCGCCACCTTCTCCAAGATGACCACCATCATGGACATGCCGTTCCTCTTCCGGGACATCGACCACTGGAACAAGGTCCTCTCCACGGGTGAGGCGCTCAAGCCCGTCTATGACGACCTCATGAAGACGGCCGACATCATGATGATCGGCTACGCCGGCGGCGGCGTCCGGAACATCGTGGGGAAGAAGCCGGTGAGCAACATGGCGGAGCTGAAGAATTTCTCGATTCGCGTCATGGGCGCCCCGATCCAGACCAAGATGTTCCAGGCCATCACCGCGGCTCCGACCGTCATCGCCTACGACGAGGTGTACAACGCCGTCCAGACCGGCGTCATCATGGCGGGCGAGAACGAGGCTCCGGGCTGGTCCCAGATGAAGTGGCACGAGGTGGCGCCGTACATCTCCAAGACCATGCACGCCATCACCATCCGGCCGCTCGGATTCAGCGGCAAGACTTTCAAGAAGCTGCCGGCCGACCTCCAGGCCTGCGTCGTGAAGGCGGGCGCCGCCGGCGCCGCCCACGGCCGCAAGTGGGAGCGGGAGGCCGACGACAAGATCCTGAACCAGATGGCGGCCGAGAAGAAGATCACCATCGTCGAGTTCAAGGATCGCGCCAAGCTCCTGGAGTTGGCCGCTCCGGTGAAAGAGGCATTCGCCAAGGAAGTCGGCGCCGAGAAGGTGCTGGCCAACATCAACGCGGTGAAGTAGTCGGCTCTGGTTCGGACCAATCGTGTGACGAACCGGCTCCCCGGGTCTTGGGGAGCCGGTTCGTTCTGGATTCGCGCCGCGCCGCCGGACGCCCGTTCGGCGGGGCGGCGAAGTGGGAGCATGCATGCACGACCGACCGGCAATTTCGCGTATCCTCGACGTCATCTACCGGGGGTTTCAGCTGCTTGCCTGGGTCCTCATGGGGCTCTTGATCGTTCCGGTGACGCTCCAGATCCTCTCCCGGTACACCGGCCTGATCCCGCGGTGGATCTGGACGGAGGAGGCGGCCCGTTTCTGCTTCATCTGGATCATCATGGTGGGGGCCACCATCGCGGTGCGGGACGGGACGCACTTCGAGGTGGACGTCCTGCCGACGCCGAAGAACCCCAAGATGGAAGCCATCATGCGCCTCTGGGTGAGCGGCTTCATGCTGATCTTCACCTGGATATTCGTGATCTACGGGTGGCAGTACGCCGCCTTCGGCTGGATCCAGACCTCGGAACTGACCGGCATCAACATGGTCTTCATCCACGGGGTCTATTTCGTGGTGGGGGTGATCTGGACCTTATTCATCGGCGAACGGATCTGGTACGCCATTCGGGTGTGGCGGGGCGACCAGAATGCCCTCGCCTACCTGCGGGGGGATTACAATGTCGCCCGGTGACGTCGCGCTCATCCTCTTCGGCACGTTCGGGGTCCTGATTATTCTCCGGGTCCCGGTGGCCTTTGCCCTGGGGCTGGCCTGCCTCCCCATCATGGCGTTCAACCCGCGGCTCACCCCCGTCCTCATGATGGGGGAGATGACCAAGGCGTACAACGCCTTCATCCTGCTGGCGGTGCCGTTCTTCCTGCTGTCCGCCAACATCATGAACTCGGCGGGGATCACCGATCGCTTGGTGGACGTCACCAAGTGCATCGTGGGGCAATTCCGTGGGGGCCTGGCCTACATCAACGTCGTGGTCAGCATGATCTTTGCCGGGATCTCCGGTTCCTCCACCGCCGATGCCGCCGGCGAAGGCTCCATCATCATCCCGGCGATGAAGAAGCAGGGCTACGACACCTCCTTCACCGTGGCGATCACCGCCTGCTCGTCGGTCATCGGCGTCATCATCCCGCCGAGCATCCTGATGATCGTCTGGGGCGGCGTCCTGAACACCTCGGTCGGGGGAATGTTCCTGGGCGGATTCATCCCCGGCGTCATGGTCGGCCTCTCCCAGATGGCCGCGGTCTACTTCTACGCCAAGCGGCGCAACTACCCCGTCTATGCCCGGGCGACGCTGAAAGAGTTCGGTCAATCCCTGGGGGCGGCCCTTGGCGGCCCTGATGACCCCGATCATCATCATCGGCGGGGTCGTCGGCGGGTTCGTCACGCCGACCGAGGCGGCCGTGGTCGCGGTGCTCTATTCGTTCGGCGTCGGCCTGGCCATTCACCGCTCGATGGGGATCAGGGAGATCAAGGACGTCCTGTACAACACCACGCGCCTGGCGTCGATCTCCCTGTTCTGCATCGGGACGGCGTCGGCGTTCGGGTGGGTGATGGCGTACTACCAGCTCCCCAAGCTGGTGGTGGCGACCCTCTCTCAGTACGGGGTGGGGATCACCAGCGTGGGCCTGATCGTGGCGGCGGCGTTCCTCTTCATCGGCTGCTTCATCGACGCGGTCCCCGCGATCATCATCATCGCGCCGCTCCTGGCGCCGCTGGCACAGAGCGTGGGCATGCATCCGGTCCACTTCGGGATCATCGGGGTCATCTCGCTGGCCTTCGGCCTGGTCACGCCTCCGTACGGGCTATGCCTCCTGATCGACGTGGCCATCGCCCGGACGACGGTCGCGCATGTCCTCAAGGACGTCTTGATCATCCTGATCCCGATGCTGATTGCGTTGCTCCTGGTGATTCTCTTCCCGCAGACGGTGCTGTTCATCCCGAAGCTGATCATGCCGAAGTTCATCTGACGCGTTTCGATTGCGGCGGCGACGCGACCGGGGGGCGGGAGGTATCGCCTCCCGGTTCTTTTTTGGAGGCGGACGGTCGCACCGCTGCGCGATCGGACAGGAGAACAGGTCGGTTTGTCGTGGACGGGTCGTTTTCGTCCGTGGTAGCTTGACGCATTCATCCGGCACCCCGGCGAGCGAGTCGAGTTGATGGAACTGATCGAACGCATCCTGCACGGCGATCCGCGCGCGGCCGCCCGCCTGATCACCATGGTCGAGAACGGGACCGCGGAGGCGGTGGCGGCACTCAAGGCGCTCTATCCGCACACGGGCCGCGGCTACGTGATCGGCATCACGGGTCCGCCCGGCTCGGGGAAGAGCACGCTCACGGATCGGATCACCGCCGAGTTCCGCCAATTGGGCAAGACGGTGGGAATCATCGCGGTGGACCCGACCAGCCCGTTCACCGGCGGGGCGATCCTGGGCGACCGCATCCGGATGCAGCGGCATAGCCTGGACGAGGGGGTCTTCATCCGCAGCATGGCGACGCGGGGGCACCTGGGCGGCCTGTCCCGCTCGACGAACGACGTGGTGGACGTGCTGGACGCGATGGGGAAGGAATATATCCTCGTCGAGACGGTGGGCGTGGGGCAAGCCGAGATCGAGATCGTCCGGACGGCCCACACGACCATCGTCGTGGCGGTGCCGGGCCTGGGGGACGAGATCCAGGCGATCAAGGCCGGGATCATGGAGATCGGGGATCTGTTCGTGGTGAACAAGGCCGATCGGGACGGGGCCGACCGCACCGTCCTCGAAATCGAGATGATGCTGGAGCACGGGGAGTCGGACGACGGCTGGCGTCCCAAGATCTTCAAAACCGTGGCGGCCCGGGGGGAGGGGATCGACGCCCTGACGCAAGGCATCCTGGGGCATCGCGAGTTTCTCTTCGAGGAGGAGGGGCATCGCCGCAAGGGCCGCGAGCGGACGCGATGGGTATTTCGAGGGCTCCTCCAAGAGCGGTTGACGGCACGCGCCTTGGACCGCATGTCGCGCGGCGGCGGACTGGACCCCCTGGTCGACCGGATCGCCGCGCGGGAAACCGACCCCTATACCGCGGTGGAAGAGGTGCTGCGGAAACTTGGATTGTAGGCGCCTCGTTCGGTCCTCCGCAGCTGCCCGCTGACCGCTGGTTACTGCCCGCTGCCTGCTCGCCTACCCCTTCTCCAGAATCGCCGGCCGCGTGAACCGAATCCCGCCCACCTCCATGGTCAGCGTGGGGAAGAGGATGGGCCGCGTGATCGGCTCGGGGCCATCCACCGTGGCCAGCATCGTGTCCTCGGACTTGGTCCCGGTGATGGACGGGTTCCAGCAGAACGGCTGATTCGGGGCGACGACGTCAGGCGTCGTGAAATGGGCCCGATAGTCGCGCGGTTGATACCCGATGGGGCCGCCCTGATGGTGGAGCTTCCATTCGTCGGGGTAGCCCTTCTCGGCGTAGGCCGCGATAGCCTTCTGGAATACCTCCTTGGCCGGCGTCCCCGGGCGCGTGCTGGCCATCAGCGTGCAGTCCACGTACACGGTGGCCTCGTACTGTCTGCGCAGGGTATCCGAGAGCTTCCCGAAGTGGACGAAGCGGGTGAGACACACGACCAAACCGCCCTTGCGGGCGTTCACCGAGAGCATGAAGATGCGGTCAATGGGTTGTTCCATCGGGATGCTGTGGCGGAAGCGACGGATGCGGTCGTCGGCCGCGCCCATGACCCCGATCGGGTCGATCCGGTCCTTCCAGAGTTCGGCCGAGAGTCGGCCGATGACCGCGCACTCCTTCTCCCCCTGCCGGGTCTCCATCAGGATCTGCTCGGCGGCGCGGGAGGTCTTCTCGCCCAGCCAGCGGTAGCGCTCGATCTCGCTGGGAGTGAGCGAGTAGCGAAGGCGGACCACATCCTCGTTCACGCCAACGCTGTTGGGGAACGGGACATCGCAACCGACCGGCCCGCCGCCGGCGAGATCCTTGACGATGGCCGCCTCTTGATCGTCCCACCAGTCGAAGGTCTTGACCTGGAACCCGAGCGTCTCGACCCCTTCCTCCTCGATCATGCGCGGGGCCTCGACGTTGGTGGTGAGGACGTACTTGGCGTCCACGGTGACGAGGATGGAGGTTCCGCCCATCTCGGTGGCGATGCCGATGAGGTTGATCCCGCCGGCGGTCAACCAGGAGAAGTTGGCCTGGCGCTTGAGCAGAACGGCGGCCAACCCTTTGGTCTTCATCAGTCCCCGAAGGCGCGCTTCCTTTTCTCGGATCTCCTCGAGCCTGGTCATGACGGTTCCTTTCCGTGGGGTGCGTGGTGTCGGGGAGGATCGCTTTGCGTCCTCGGAGGGTCGTCGCCCGCCGGAGGGCGCCCTGCTACGATATGCGGACCGCGCGCGATGTCAAGTGCCGGGACGGCGATTGTGTGCGGTTCCAAATGTGCGGGTGTCACGACCAGGGGCGGAATGGCGACAAGCAGAGATCCGGGCCGTGGGACCGGCCGGCCACGGCCCGGATCTAGAAGGGTAGCTCACTCCGGCGAGCCGGGCAGGGGCAGGCGGTCCGTGCTGACCGAGGCGACGAGCGGTCCGCTGCGCCGCAGCAGGATCGTGATGGTCCGGCCTGCTTGGTCCTTCTTGCCCACGAGTGCGGTGTAGTCGTCGGACAGTTGGAATGTGAAATCGCCCGGATGCCGCCAGTGCAGCGCTGCCGCCTGGGAGGATCTTGGCGCGCGTCCGGACCCATCCCGCCTGGAACCGTCCGTTCGGATCGTCCTCCCACGCATAGAGGATGTTGGCCCACTCCGGGTGGACCTTCTCCACCACGAGACGACTCGGGAAGACCTGACCTCGGGCGCCTTCCCAGACGCCGGCGAGGCTCGCCACCTCGGACGGGACGTTGGTGGCCGGCGGGCTGACGCGGGTACCGGGGGAGGGAACCGGTTGCGCTGGACCGAGTGCCGTCAGAACGAGAACGAGACCGATGAGCGCCAGCACGGTGGTCAGGCCGACAGTTGTGAGCTTCATGGCTGTCTCCTCTTCCCGGATCTTCCCGCCGGGTGCGGCGTTCGCAGGATCGCTTGCCGATGAGGGGAGAGCACGACGCGTGCCGATCGTCGGCGCGGTCGATGGGTCCGATAACTATCGGGAATGTCGCGGGTACGTTGAATCGGGTACCCCACCGTCACGCGTGGGAGGTGTATGGAAAGAGATACGCCTGTATCTGCCTGTGTATAGCGCCGGGTAGGGGGATGGTGGCTGGACTCTGTGGCGGAAGTGACCGACGGGGTGCGCGCGGACTCACTGGCTGCGGATGCCGTACTCCTTGAGCAACCGCGCCAGGTAGGTGCGCTGCAGGCCGAGCGCCTCGGCAGCGCGCGTCTGATTCCCGTTGGCCTTGGCCAGGGTGTCCCGGAGGAGCTGGCGCTTGAACTGCGACACGGCGTCGTGGTACGTCCCGTCGCCGGTGCGATCCGTGGCGCGATCCTCCGTGGGCTCGAGGATGGGGAGGTCGTGCGGTCCGATCTCGGAATCGGTGGACAGCGTGACCGCGCGCTCGATGGCGTTCTCCAGCTCGCGGACGTTGCCCGGCCAGTCGTAATGGGCGAGGAGCGCCGCAGCCTCGGGCGACACCGGTTTCGGCGGGCGCTTCAGCTCGGCGCTGTATTTCTCGATGAAATGGCGGGTGAGAATCTCCAGGTCGTCCTTCCGGGCGCGGAGCGGGGGGAGGATGACGGTGACGACTTTGAGGCGGTAGTACAGGTCCTGCCGGAACGCCCCCCGCCTCAGGAGGCCTTCCAGGTCGGTGTTGGTCGCCGCGATGAAGCGCACGTCCGCCCGCATGGGCCGGATCCCGCCCACTCGCTCGAACTCCTGTTCCTGCAGGAGGCGAAGCAGCTTGGCCTGGAGGGCAGGTCGGATGTCCCCGATCTCGTCGAGAAAGAGCGTGCCGCCGTCCGCCACCTCCACCTTGCCCCGCTTGAGCTGGTGGGCGCCCGTGAAGGCCCCCTTCTCGTGGCCGAAAAGCTCGCTCTCCAGGAGCTCTTCGGAAAGCGCCACGCAATTGACGGTCACCAGGGGGCGAAGGCGCCGCTCGCTCCACCGGTGAATGGCCCGCGCGAGGATCTCCTTGCCGGTGCCGCTTTCCCCGCGGATCAGGATGGTGGCGTTGCTGGCCGCGGCCTGCTGGGCGATCCGGATGACCTCCAGAATGGCGGGGCTCTGGCCGATGAGGGGCCGCTCCAGGCTGTTGAGCTCCGTCTGGAGGCGCGTGTTCTCCTCGCGGAGGGTGTGGCGCTCCAGCGCCTTGTTGATCACCACCTCGAGATGCGCGGGATCCAGCGGCTTGGGGATGAAGTCGTAGGCTCCCGCCCGCATGGCTTCGACGGCGCGCTGGGCGGTTCCCCAGGCGGTGATGACGATCACCGTGGTGTCGATCCCTTCGCGCCGGATACGCTCCAGAACCTCCAAACCGCTCATGCCCGGAAGCTGGAGGTCGAGCAGCGTGATGGGCGCCGGTTCCTGGCGAAGCATCCGGAGGGCTTCCTCGCCGTCGTCGGCACACTCCACCTCGAACCGCATGAGACGGAGGCGGTCCGCAAGCAGATCCAGGAGATCGGGATCGTCGTCCACCACCAGGACGCGGCGTTGTCGAAGGTTGGACATGGTCAGTACCCCTGGGCGGCACGGGTTGCCGCAGGAACCGACACGTCCGCGGCAGGGAGCGTGAACGCGAACCGGCTTCCCCGGCCGACCTCGCTCTCGACCCGGATTCGCCCTCCCTGAAGTTCGACGAGACTCTTGGCGATGGCGAGGCCGAGTCCGGTGCCAGGCGCCTTGCTCTTTCCGCCCCGCCGGACCTGATGGAATTTCTCGAAGACGGCCCGCAGTTGGTCGGAAGGAATGCCCTCGCCGGTATCCTCGACGACGATCTCGGCCCACCCTGTGGGCGGGTCAACTTGTCGACTCGTTAATCGGTCGATTGGTTCAGACGGATCGACATCTTGACCAGTTGACTGTTCGACGCGGCGGGCGGCGACGCGCACGGAGCCGCCCGCTGGGGTGAACTTCAGGGCGTTTCCCACCAGGTTCGTCAGGATCTGGTGGGTCCGGTCGCGATCGGCGAGGACGCGCAGGGAGCGATCCGGGGTCGCCGCCGCGAGTTCCAATCGCTTCTCCGCGGCGACCGGTTGCAGACCGTCGAGGACGTCTCGGACGAGGTCGGTTACGCTCACCGCCTCGGGTCGGAATTCGATCCGGCCGGCCTCGATCCGGGACAGGTCGAGGAGGTCCGCGATGAGGCGCGCGAGTCGCTCGGTGTTGTTTCGGATGCGCTCCAGATAGTTTCGGAGGAACTCGCCGATCTCCCCGGCGATGCCGTCCATGACGTTGTCAACGGACATCCGGATGGCGGTGAGGGGGGTGCGAAGCTCATGAGACACGTTCGACACGAACTCCGACTTCAAGCGATCCAGTTCCTGGAGCTTGGCATTGGCGGTCTCCAGGGCGGCGTTCGCGTCCGAGAGTTGCAGGGTCCGCTGAGCGACCTTGACCTCCAGGCTCTGGGTGAGTGCCTCGATCTCCCGGTAGGCCAGGGCGTTGGCCAGGGCCACGGCGGCCTCGTCGGCCAGCCGCTCCAGGACCTCCTGTGTTTCCGGGGAAAACGGATCATGCCGCCATCGGCCGACCGCCAGGACGCCAAGGCAGCGGCCTCGGACGCGCACCGGGATCAGGACCAGGGCCTGGATGCGCTCCTCGGAGACGACCTGGGCTTCGACCGGGTCGTCCTTGGGCGTGGCCGGACACAAGATCGCCGGGCGGCTCTCCGCGAGAACCGTCCCGGTCCATCCGATTCCCGGCTGGATCGCCCAGGTCCGGATCGCGTCTCCCGAGACGCCCACGAGCGCGACGACGGCGCCGGGCTTGTCGCGCTCGTAGCAGCAGGCCAGGAAGGCAAGATCCCCGCGGACGAGCCGCCGTGCATGATACACCAGGGTGTCGAGGACCGTCTGGAGGTTCAGCGTCGAGGACAGCTCACGGTCGAGCTGGAAGCGGACCTGGAGCGATTCGGCCATCCCGTTGAATGCGTCCGCGAGGTGGCCGATCTCGCCCCCGGAGGTCGCCGACATGCGGTACTCCAGCCGGCCCGCCGCGATTTCCCGGGAGCCTTGCACGAGGCGGCGGATCGGCTCGGTGATGCCGCGGGCCATCCACATGGCCGACAGCAAACCGGCGCTCAGGGCGATCACGCCCACGCCGAGAATGAGATTCCGCGTCTGCCGGATGGCGGCCAGCTCCCGAGTCAGGGAGATCCCCACGCGGGCCACCGCCCGGCGTTCGTTCAGGACGAAGATCGGGGCGGCCACGTCGTAGGCGGGAATCCCGTTGTGAGTGATCTCCTGGACGACGGGCCGCGTGGCCCGAAGGGCGCGGGCGGTCACCGCGTCGGTGTAGGTGTGGTCGACCTTGTTGATGTCGCTGTGGGTGACGACACGACCGGCGCGGTCGAGGATCATGACGAAGAGGACGGCGCGCTCGCTGGCGACACTGTGGACCAGGGGCCGCATGAGGAGGAAGTCGTCGGTGATCAGGGCTTGGACGCTGGCGTGGGCGAAGATCTTGGTGAGCTGCAGTCCGCGCTCCTCCGCCTCGGCCAGCACGGCGCGCCGCTCGAGGTGGAGCACGCTCGGCAGGAGGACCGCGAAGAGGAGTCCGATGGAGAGCACGATGTAGATGGCGAACTTGGCCCGGAGGCTCAAATCCCGGTAGCGACGAATGATACACTGCGCGGCCGAAGTCCGGGTCACCGTATCCACCCGTGCGCGGGTCAGCGGGCGAGGTCCACGCCGACCAGTTTGTCCTCGGGCAAGACGCCGAGGTTCAACCGGAGATGCCTCACGCTCGCCGCCTGCGCCGCCACCCGGGTCCAGTGCGCCAGGAAGACCATCGGAGCATCGGCCAGAATCGTCGCCTGGATCGCCGAGTACTCTCGGGGCGGGGTGAGATCGAGAAGGCGGTCAACCTCCGGATTCGCGTACCCGGTAAAGTTCGAAACGCCGATGTTGCTGGAATGGAACAGGGCCCGCAAGAAGCCCTGGGCGTCGTCCGTCCGCATGTGCCAGCTATACAAAAAGAGATGTCCTTCTCCCTCCGACGCGGCCTTGACCAGGTCGGACCAGGTCGGCATCTCCCGGCGGGACAGGTTGAGGCCGATCCCGCGGAGATCCCGCTCCACCGCCAGCGCGAGGTCCCGGACGAAGGAGGGTGGCCCGTAGTGGATCAAGCTGATCGGCCGACCGTCGTACCCCGCCTCGCCGGAGGAGCCGCGGCCGCCGCTTCGGGATCGTACGGGTGCCTGGCGGACGGCGGGGTCGAAACCCTCCATGTGCACGGGCAGGGGGCCACAGGCCGGCGTGGCGGCTCCCTTGCCGGCGAGCGCCGCGCGGTGGACGTCGATTCCCCGGGCGACCGCCTGGCGCATGAGCGGCTGGTCAAACGGGGCCTTCCGGCATTGGAGGCCGAGATAGAACACGTTGAAACCGGGGACCACCGTGACCGTGAGGCGCGGGTCGTGCAGCGCGCACTGGATCGCGTCGGGGTCCGATAGGCTGGGAATGAAGTGGACCTCGCCGGCGCGGAGTCGATCCAGGGCCTCTTTCCCGTCGGGAATGTAGCGGAAATGCACCTCGTCGATCGCCGGCGTACCCGGCCCAGTAGCCAGGGTTCCTGGAGAGGACGATACGGTCCGGCAGCCACTGCGGGTTCATGAAGGGGCCGGTGCCGATCGGGTGACGCGCGGCGTCCTCGGCGCCACGCGCGAGTGCCGTCGGGCTCAAGACGCCCAGCTTGTAAAGGTATCTCCGGGACAGGTAGTCGAACGCGTCGTATCTGAGCCGAACGCCAAGCGTATGCGAATCGCGAACCTGGATGTCGGCCACCATGGCGCCGAGCACCTGTTTCTGAGGGTCATGGAGATCCTTGGCAAACTGGCGGTCGAAGCAGATGCTTGACAGCCTCGACGTCGAGGGGGGTTCCGTCGTGGAAGCGGACACCCTTCCGGATTGTCAGATCCACGCGCCGGCCGCCGTCCGAGGTGGCCCAGGACTCTGCCAGGCCCGGCTCGGGCCGGCGGCCGTCAGCGCCGATGTTGACCAGGGAATCGAAGAGGAGCCACTTGACGCGGATGGCCCGCTCCGAGTACCGCTTGGCTGCAGGGTCCAGCGTTTCCGGCTCGCCCTCCAGGGCAATATACAAAGACCTTGGGGTGTGTCACACGTCCACTCCGATCAGCCTGTCGTCCGGCAATGCACCGGGGATCAGTCGCAGATTTTTGACCCGTGCGTGATACGCCGAGAGCCGGCGCCAGTGCGACAGGAACACCACGGGAGTGTGTGTGATGATGGCCGCCTGGGCCTTCTTGTGGTCTCGACCACTCCCGCGCAGCAGGGCGTCGGCGGCTTTGTACCCGGTCAGGTTGCTTGTGCTCTGCGAATGGAACAGTGCCTGGAGAAACGAATACGGATCGCCGGTGCGGGCGTGGCGCTGGTGCCAGCTCGCGATCAGCATGTCACCCTCCCCGGACTTCCAGGCGCTCAGGGCGTCCCCCCACGTCGGCCTGTGAACGGCGACAACCTTCAGGGGGAGCGTGGCGGATAGCTGGGCCGCCACCGCATCGCCGAGCATGCCGGCGTACGTGGTGTTCATGGGGCACAGGACCCCGAACGTCCGAGCCGGGGCACGCCTGGACGCGCCGAGGAGCCTCTGCGCCCGGGTGACGTCGCAGGGGGGTTGCCGCAACAACGGGTCATGCGGGTCATGGCCCGACATGTCCGGGGGAACCGGACCGAAAGCGGGCGATGCGGCCCCCTGTCCGATCGGCGCCAGGGCGTGGACATCGATGGCGTGTGCGACGGCGCGCCGGAGGTTCTGGTCGACGGTTTTTGTGCGGAAGGCGAGATAGAACGTACTCATTCCTCCGGTGGACACGACGTTGATGTCCGGATTGGCGATGAGCGCTGCGAACGTGGCGGGGTTGGTCAGGGTCGGGGCGAAATCCACCCGATCCGGGTCGCCGGTTGGTAACTGTAGCCTGCTGGCCAGATCTCCTCCATCCGGAACGAAGACCAGATGCGCTTCCTGAAGGTAGATTGGCGTGCTCCCCCCGCCCGAGGGCACCAGCACGATCCTGTTCAAAATCCTCTGCGTCGAAATGCACCTTTTCCAGGGACCTGGTGCGCTGGCGACATCGTCCCAGATCAACCACCTGGCTCGGATGTCCCGCTCGCTCTTTCCGGTGAAAGCGATGAGATCGTCTGGTGGACCTTCGAGGGCCTGGATGAAGGTCTTCGGCATGGCGGTATCCTCCAGCGTCACGCGCCGAGAGCGTCGTTCATTGCAGTCTCGAATCTCATTCGTGGCAGTGTCACGGCGCGAGATCCACTTTGACCAGCTTATCGTGGGGTAGGGCGCCGAGGTTCAACTCGAGGCCCTTGACCCGATCGGCATAAGCCGCCATCCGCGTGGAGTGGTAGAGGAAGACCATCGGCGCGTCGTCCACGATCGTCCTCTGAATCTGAGAATAGAGCTTGGCCTGCGCCGGTCCCTCGGGAACCATGAGCACATCGTCCAGGAGTCGGTCCAGCTTCGGGTTGCTGTAGCGGGTGAGATTCGACGTGTCCGCCAACTTGGAGTGGAAGAGGGGGTGGAGCAGGCGTTCCGGATGGGGCGAGCGGACATGCCAGCTATACATGAACATGTCTCCCTCGCGGGCCCGCACCGCCTTGAGCATCTCGATGAATCCCGGCTTGCCCAGCAGATGGACGGTGATCCCGATCTGTCTGAGGTCCACCCGGATGGACGACGCCAAGTCGACGTCGAAGGGGGTGGTATTGTTGTGCACCAGCCGGAGCGTGAGGTTGGGGTTTTCGCCGGCCCGTGCGACCGATTCTCTCGCCAATCGAGGGTCGTATGCGGCCTGGGTCACGGAAGGATCGTATCCCAGCATGGTGGGGGAGAGCGGTCCTTTCGCCGGTAGGGCAACGCCGCGGCCCAGGGCCTGGGCGGACCGCTCCACGTTCACGGCATGGGCCACCGCGCGGCGCAGGTGCGGATTGTTGAGGGGCGCGCGCTCGGTATAGAAGCCGAGGTAGAACACGTTCAGGCTCGGGACCTGCGCCAGCGTGATCCGGGGCTCGTCTCGCAGGCGCTCGAAGAGCGTGGGTTCGGGAAGGACGGGGGAGAAGTCCACGCCGCCTTTCACCATGGCCTCGACGAGAGCCTCCCCGCCGGGAAGGAACTGGAAGACGACTTGGTCCACTTTCGGTCGCCCGGCCCAGTACCGATCATTGGCCACCAGGACCAACCGATCCTTCTCCCACCGGTCGAACCGGAACGGCCCGGTGTAGGTGGGCGTTCGGGCGAAATCCTTGCCCAACCTGGCCAGGGCGGTGGGACTGGCGATCTCGACCTGGCTCAGGTAGTGCAAGCTGGGATATTTCAACTTGAACGCGATCGTCAAGTCGTCGTGGACCTCGATGCCGTCGATGAGCTGCGTCAGGAGCTGCTCCTTGCTGTTCTTCGGGTCCGTCGAGTACAGGGGATGACCGGGGCGGAACTGCCGTTCGAAATTCTCCTTCACCGCCCGGGCGGTGAGTGGCGTTCCATCGTGAAACGTGACGCCGGAGCGGAGGCTGAAGACCGCCTGGAGGCCATTCTCGTACAGCTTCCAAGACCGGGCGAGGCCGGGCTCTAGGCTCTTCCCGTCCTTGGAGACGTTCAGCAGGGCATCCCCGAGCAGCCAAAGAACCCGGTTGGCTCGCTCCGAGCCGGACTTGGCCGTGTCCAGGGACTCCGGCTGCGCCTCGAGGTGATGGACCAGTATCTTCTCGCCGCCACCGGCAACGGCGACAGGCACGAGCGTGCCCAGCGCAATGGCGACGAGGATCACCCGCCGGAGGGCACGCCACCCTACGCGTCTAGTGGTCGCCGCCGTTGCCGCAAGAGAACTCCCAGTGCCTGAACCAGATCTTTTCGATGAGCTTCTCGGCCCCGTACCGTTGACGATCCCATGGTTCAGCTCCTCCAATCGAACCTTGAGGTCCTTGTGCCACACGGCGTCGCGATAATGCGCGAAGCCGTGGAAGAGGGTGTAGGTCAGTTCGTCCCGACAGTCATAGATGGTGCCGTCCAGGAGCGTGCTGAGCTCGCAGCGGAACGTGAGCCGCGTCTCCCGATCGCCTTCGCCTCCGACCTCGGCTGCGGAGTTCCAGGAGGTGATCCGCCAGCCGTGGGTGGCGAGGCCGCCGGGCCACCCCCCACTGACGCCGGCGGGTGCGTCTTTCGGCAGCAGAATCTGAAGCTGTGCGAGGATCGCGTCGTTTGCCTCGGGCGGACCGGCCAGGCGGCCGCCGATTCCCAGAGCGCACGTCACCCGTACCGGCATGGCACGTCCCTCCTTGTGGAGAACACGTCGACTGGTGTGGAGCGCTATCGCAGAAAGGAACCGCAAAAACACAAACGCCCTCGTCGGTCCGAAGGACCAAGCAGGGCGCGAAGGCTCGCTCGTGGGATTCGATACCAGGGCATCGTGCGCCTCCCAGAGGGCCGAGCGGATGGGTATTGGGTATGGATGGTGACGGGATTCTAGCCCAGACACCGGGGGACCTGTCAAGGCCAGACCTCCGGGATCGTTCGGGGCGGTCAGACCGAGGCGCTCGGCGGTGCCTCCGGCGATGGCGGTGTGCGCTGAACCGTGCTGGCTAATGTGTTGACTTCACCGGAGAAATCACGTAGGCTGACCCATCCTGTCATGATCTCTAACTCCACACGCCCAAAGGGCCGGGGGACTCATTATGGTGGAGACACCGAACCGGAAAGCACCGGTCAAAGAAGAACGGAAAGAGCGGGATAAAGCGCTGGAGTTGGCCGTCTCCCAGATCGAAAAGCAGTACGGCAAGGGCGCCATCATGCGCATGGGGATCTCGGGTGCCCTCTTGCCGATCGCCACGATTCCCACCGGCGCCCTGGAGTTGGACTACGCGCTGGGCGTGGGCGGCATCCCGCGGGGGCGCGTGGTCGAGATCTTCGGGCCGGAATCGAGCGGCAAGACCACGCTGGCCCTGCACATCATCGCCGAGGCGCAGAAGCGGGGGGGCGCGGCGGCCTTCGTGGACGCCGAGCACGCCCTGGACGCCAATTACGCCAAGACGCTGGGTGTGAACATCGACGATCTGCTGATCTCCCAGCCCGACACCGGCGAGCAGGGGCTGGAGATCACGGAGGTCCTGGTGCGCAGCGGCGCGGTGGACGTGGTGGTCATCGACTCGGTGGCGGCGCTGGTCCCCCGGGCCGAGATCGACGGCGAGATGGGCGACTCGCTGCCCGGCCTGCAGGCGCGTCTCATGTCGCAGGCGTTGCGGAAGCTCACCGCCGCCATCAGCAAGTCGCGCACCTCGGTGGTGTTCATCAACCAGTTGCGGGAGAAGATCGGCATCATGTTCGGCAACCCGGAAACCACGACGGGCGGTCGCGCGTTGAAGTTCTACGCCTCGGTCCGCCTTGATATCCGGCGGATCTCGGCCATCAAGGACGGCGAGGAAGTCGTGGGTAGCCGCGTCAAGGTCAAGGTGGTGAAGAACAAGGTGGCACCCCCCTTCCGCGAGGCCGAGTTCGACATCGTGTACGGCGAGGGGATCTCCCGGCTGGGGAGCCTCATCGACCTGGGAGTCGCCCACAAGGTGGTCGAGAAGAGCGGGGCGTGGTACGCGTACGGCACCGAGCGGATCGGGCAAGGGCGCGAGAACGCCAAGCGGTTCCTGCAGGACAACGCAGCCATGGCGGACGAGATCGAAACCAAATTGCGGGTGGCCCTGGGGTTGACGGCGCCGGTGGAGGCGGAGGCGTAAATGGAACTCGTCGATCTCCTGAAGATCGCGGTGGAGCGCAAGGCCTCGGATCTGCACATCAAGGTGGGGATGCCCCCCGTGCTCCGCATCGACCACAAGCTGGTTCCCCTGATGGAGTTGCCCCGGCTGGGACAGGACGCCGTGGTGTCCATGGCCGCGGGCGTGATGAACGCCAAGCAGCGGGAACGGTTCAAGGAGCGGAACGAGGCCGACCTGGCCTACGGGGTGCCCGGCCTGGGGCGGTTCCGGGTGAACGTGTTCCAGCAGCGTGGAATGGTGGGCATCGTGCTCCGGCTCATCCCGTTGAAGATCCAAACCGTGCGAGAGCTGAACCTGCCACCGGTCCTCGAGGCGTTGTCCCTCGAGCCGCGCGGTCTGATTCTGGTGACGGGGACGACCGGGTCGGGCAAGTCCTCGACGCTGGCGGCGATGATCGATCACATCAACTCCAATACGACGGGCCATATCCTGACGATCGAGGACCCGATCGAGTTCCTGCACCGGGACAAGAAGTGCCTGGTCAACCAGCGCGAGATCGGGGTGGACGCCCCGAGCTTCAGCGAAGCGCTGCGGAGCGCGCTGCGACAGGATCCCGACTCCATCCTGGTGGGCGAGATGCGGGACTTCGAGACCATCTCCACCGCGCTGCTGGCGGCGGAAACCGGCCACCTGGTGATGAGCACGCTGCACACCCTGGATACCACCGAGACGGTGAACCGCGTGATCTCGGTGTTTCCGCCCTATCAGCAGAAGCAGGTGCGGCTCCAGCTGGCCTCGGTGCTGCGCGGCATCGTGTCGCAGCGCTTGATTCCCCGGGCCGACGGGAAAGGGCGTGTGCCGGCCGTCGAGGTCTGCGTCGCCACCGCCACGGTGCGCGAGGCGGTGGTGGATCCGGACAAGACCCGGAAGCTGCCCGACGTCATCGCCGCGGGCGTCAGCCAGTACGGGATGCAGACCTTCGACCAGTCGCTGATGACGCTGTACACGCGCGGCCTCATCACCTACGAGGAGGCGCTGCGGTGGTGCAGCAACCCGGACGACTTCGCCCTGCGCGTGCGTGGCATCGAGTCCACC
This sequence comes from uncultured Methylomirabilota bacterium, assembly GCA_963695995.1. Classification (GTDB taxonomy): domain Bacteria; phylum Methylomirabilota; class Methylomirabilia; order Methylomirabilales; family 2-02-FULL-66-22; genus 2-02-FULL-66-22. The sequence continues at coordinate 59,934 of CAVOIV010000016.1, read as the reverse complement.
GCGGACTCGACGTGGCGGGGCCCTACGCAGCAGCAGGACGAGCCGCCGAAGTCCATGCCGGGGATGACGCGGTTCTGATGGCAGGCCCACCGGCCCGTGGCCGGCGCGGGGAGGGGAGTCCGGCGCTGGCCGCGGTCGAGCGGCCCGGCGCGTGGGGGGTTGCACTGAAGCTGCTCGCCGTCCGGTCGCGGAGCAGCCACGAGGTGCGACAAGCGCTCGACCGCCGAGGTTATCCGCCGGACGAGGTGGCGGCGGTCATCGCGCGCCTCACGGCGTGCCGCTATCTGGACGACGCGGAGTTCGCCAGGGCCTGGGTGACCGCTCGTGCCCATCGGGTGGCGGTCGGCCCGGCCCGTCTGGCCCGGGAGCTTCGGGCCAAAGGGATCCCGGACGGGCAGATCGCGGCGGCGTTGCGTACCCTTGCCGAGGAGTGGACGCCGGCCGAAGCGGCCGGCGAGGCGGTGCGCCGGAAGTTGAAGGCCTTGGCGGGGTTGCCGCCGGCCGTGGCGCGGCGCCGTCTGGCCGGCTACCTGGAACGACGCGGGTTCTCGCCGGAGATCATCATCGCGATGTGCCGCAGGCACATCGGCACGCCCGCGGACATGGAGTAAGACCTCAGACCACCAGCACAGGAAGATCGCCATGCCGCGGAGCCCCCAATCAGGGAACGACATCCGGAGCGCCTTCGTCGATTTCTTCGGCCGCCAGGGCCACACGCACGTCCCCAGCTCCTCGCTGGTCCCGAAGGCCGATCCCACGCTGCTCTTCACCAACGCCGGGATGGTGCAGTTCAAGGACGTGTTCACGGGCGGCGAGCAGCGCCCCTACCGACGGGCCGTCACCGCGCAGAAATGCGTCCGCGCCGGGGGTAAGCACAACGACCTGGAGAACGTGGGGCGGACGGCGCGGCACCACACCTTCTTCGAGATGCTCGGGAACTTCTCGTTCGGCGACTACTTCAAGGAGGAGGCGGTCGGCTTTGCGTGGGAATTCCTGACGACGAGCCTCGGCCTGCCGCCCGAGCGGCTGTGGGCTACCATTCACGAGGGCGATGCGGGGATGAAGCTCGGGCCGGACGAGGAGGCGCGAGCGCTCTGGCGCCGATACGTGCCGGATGCCCGGATCGTGGCCTGCTCCACCAAGGACAACTTCTGGTCGATGGGCGATACGGGACCCTGCGGCCCGTGCTCCGAGATCATCTACGACCAGGGTCCGGGGATGGGATGCGGACGGCCGACCTGCGCCGTGGGGTGTGACTGCGATCGGTACCTGGAGCTCTGGAACCTGGTGTTCATGCAGTTCGAGCGGAGCGGCGACGGGGTGCTGACCCCCCTGCCCCGGCCCAGCATCGACACCGGCGCCGGGCTGGAGCGGCTGGCGGCCGTCCTGCAGGGGGTGGCGAGCAACTTCGACACCGACCTGCTCCGGCCGATCATCGGCATCATGGAGGACCTGTCCGGCGTCCGCTACGGCGCCGGCCCCCAGACGGACGTCTCCCTGCGGGTCATCGCGGATCATGCCCGGTCCACGACGTTTCTGGTGGCCGACGGCGTCCTGCCCAGCAACGAGGGCCGCGGCTATGTCCTGCGCCGCATCCTGCGGCGCGGCCTCCGCCACGGTCGGTTGCTCGGCCTGGACGAGCCGTTCATGGCCAAGGTGACCGGTCGGGTGGTGGACCTGATGCAGGGAGCCTACCCGGACCTCGCCGAGGCGCGGGAGCATGTGGCCCGGGTGACGCTGGCCGAGGAGGAGCGGTTCGGCCACACGCTGCGGGTCGGACTCCGCCTGGTGGAGGCCATGGTGGAGGAGCAGAAAGCCCAGGGGGCCGCCGCCATCCCGGGGGCGGAGATCTTCCGGCTCTACGATACCTACGGGTTTCCGGTGGATCTGCTGCGGGACATCGCATCGGACCACGGACTGGCGCTGGACGAGCCCGGGTTCGAGAGCGCCATGGCCGAGCAGCGGACGCGCGCGCGCGAGTCCTGGGTCGGCTCCGGCGAGGTCGAGATCCCGACCGGTCTGAAGGAGCTGATCGGCACGCTGCGGGTCGAGGGGTTGTGGTACGCCACGCGGACCGCCGAGGCGCGGGTCGTCGCCATCCTGATCGGGGATGCCCAGCAGCCCGCCGACGCGCTGGAGGCAGGGCGCCTCGGGCGAGGTGCTGCTCGACCGAACCCCGTTCTATCCCGAGGCGGGCGGCCAGGTCGGCGACACGGGATCGCTGGCCGCGGACGGGCTGACGGCCGAGGTGGAGGATGCCCGGCGGCCGGTGCCGGGGCTGGTGCTGCATCGCGTGCGGGTGAAGCGCGGGACGTTGCGGCGGGGCCAGACGGTCCGGGCCGCGGTGGACGAGCCGCGCCGCCGGATGACGGCCAAGAATCACACGGCCACCCACCTGCTCCACGCGGCGCTGCGCCAGACGCTGGGGGATCATGTCAAGCAGGCCGGCTCGCTGGTCGCGCCGGACCGGCTCCGCTTCGACTTCACGCACTTCAGCCCGCTCAGCCCGCACGAAGTCGACCGGATCGAGGAGGCGGTCAACGCACAGGTGTGGGAGAACCGCGGCGTCACCACGCAGGTGATGAGCCTGGACGAGGCGCTGGCCTCGGGCGCCATGGCGCTCTTCGGCGAGAAGTACGGCGAGCAGGTCCGGGTGGTGAGCGTCCCCGAGTTCAGCACCGAGCTGTGCGGCGGCACGCACGTGGGGGCCACGGGCGAGATCGGCCTCTTCAAGATCGTGGCGCAGGGCGGGGTGGCGGCCGGGCGTCCGCCGGATCGAGGCGGTCACGGGACCCGGGGCCTACCAGCACATCAAGCGGGAAGCGCAGGTGCTGACGGAGACGGCGGCGCGGCTCAAGGCGCGCCCGCTGGAGCTGGTCGAGAAGGTCGAGAAGCTGGCGGAGACGAGCCGGGACCTGGAGCGGGAGGTCCAGCGCCTGCAGGCGCGACTGCTGGGCGGGACGCTGGAGCGATTGCTCGCCGGTGCCGCCGACGTGAACGGCGTCCGCGTGGTGGGGGCGCTGGTCGAGGCGGCGGACGCCAAGGGAATGCGGGAGCTTGGCGATCGGTTGCGGGATCGGTTGCAGAGCGGCGTGGTGGCCCTCGCCATGCAGGCGGACGGCAAGGTGACCTGGGTCACCATGGTGACCAAGGATCTGACCGGACGGCTGCACGCCGGCCACCTCGCGCGCGACCTGGCCAAGCTCACGGGCGGGGGCGGCGGCGGACGACCCGACATGGCGGAAGCCGGCGGCAAGGATCCTGCCAGGATTCCGGACGCGTTGGCCAAGCTGGCCGAGCTCGTCCGCGGGCAGTTGACGGTCTGAGAGCGGAGCCGGTCAGGCCGAGTCTTGCGAGGCGAGTGAATGGCTCAGCTATTCGTATGAAGTATTGTGAGTAATGATTTGAATTATCTAGTACAATGGATATGAGAAGCTTCCCGATCGAGAAAGACGGCCTGGTCTTCATCGTGCCGACGGTGGCCGTCAGCGGTCTCCTGTTCCTGTTCCGTTTTCCGGGAAGCGCGACGGTCGTCCTCCTGCTCGCGGCGTTCATGGTGTACTTCTTCCGGGATCCGGAGCGGGAGATCCCGACCGGCGAGCGGATCATCCTGGCGCCGGCGGACGGGAAGATCGTGGCCATCAAGCCCTTTCCCGACTGGAAAGGGCCGTTCGGTGAACCGCTGGTGCGGATCAGCATTTTCCTGTCGGTCTTCGATGTGCACGTGAACCGGGCGCCGATCGCCGCGCTCGTCCAAGAGGTGACGCACCGCCCCGGTCGGTTCATGGCGGCGTGGGACGAAGAGGCCTCGCAGGAAAACGAGCAGACGCTGATCCGTTTCGCCACGCCCGACGGCGATGTGTGGGTGAAGCTGATCGCCGGGTTGATCGCCCGGCGCATCGTGTGCCGGGTGCGGCCGGGGGAGAAAGTCGCCGCCGGCGACCGGATCGGGCTGATCCGGTTCGGGTCGCGCGCAGACTGCATCCTGCCCGAGGCCGTGGTCCTGCGGGTGCGCCGCGGGCAGACCGTCAAGGGAGGCAGTACGATCCTGGGCGTGATTCCGTGAGGGGGGGTACGACGATGCCGAACGGACCACGAGCGATGGGGTCCCGGTCATCGGGGGAGTCCCGTGATCGGGCGGCCGGCCCGCGTGCGCGATGGGTGCAAGCGCGCGAGCGGTGGAAGGAAGGGCCCATGAAGGAACGCCGAGCGGGCATGCGACGACGGATGCGGCGCGGCGTGTATCTGCTCCCGAGCGTGCTCACGCTGGGCAACCTGTTCTGCGGGTTCTACGCGCTGATCGCGGTGTACAACGACGAGTACCTGGCGGCGGCCGTGGCCATCCTGCTGGCGGAGGTCTTCGACGTCCTGGACGGCGGCGTCGCGCGCATGACGGGAACCACCAGCGACCTGGGGATCCAGCTGGATTCCCTGGCCGACCTGGTCTCCTTCGGCGTCGCGCCCGCGCTCTTGGCCTACGTCTTCGCGCTGCGACCGTTCGGCTGGATCGGCGGCCTCGCGGCCTTTGCCTTCGCGGCCTGCGGAGCGTTTCGGTTGGCCCGCTTCAACGTGCAGACCCACGTCCTCGACAAGCGGTACTTCGTCGGCCTGCCGATTCCGGCAGCGGCCGCGGTGGTGGCCACGTTCGTGCTGTTCATGAAGGAGTCCTCGGCAGTGGTCGTCTATGGGCGAGAGCTGGCGTCGCCCAACGCGACCGCTGCCGGAGTCTTGCTTGGGATGTACGCGCTCGGGTTCCTGATGGTGAGCCGGTTTCGCCATCGGAGCCTGAAGGGGCTGGAGATGCGGCGGCGGCGGCCGTTCACGATCCTGACCACGCTGCTCCTGGTCTTGGTCATCGTGGCCTCGCACCCCAGTCTGTTCCTGTTCGTCTTCTTCACCGCGTACGCCCTGTCGGGCGTCGTCCGGATGCTGCCCTTCTGGAAGCGGCGGCATCCCGCGGAAACGATCGAGCAGCCCGCCCCGGGCAAGCACTAGGGCGCGGCTCCGGAGGGGTAGACCCATGGCAGAGCGCATCCTGATCTTCGACACGACGCTGCGCGACGGCGAGCAATCGCCCGGGTGCAGCATGAACACCCGGGAAAAGGTCGAACTGGCCAAGCAACTGGCCCGGCTCGGCGTGGACGTGATGGAGGCCGGGTTTCCCATCGCCTCGCAGGACGATTTCGAGGCCGTCCGGGCGGTGGCCAGGGCGTTGAAGGGCGGCCCCATCGTCGCCGGACTTGGCGCGGGCCAAGGACGTGGACATCGACCGCTGCTGGGAGGCGGTGAAGGTCGCGGAGCGTCCGCGGATCCACACCTTCATCGCGACCTCCGAGATTCACATCAAGTACAAGCTGAAGTCCACGCAGGCGGAGGTGCTGGAGGCGACCGTGGCCGCCGTGAAGCGGGCCAAGGGGTACACGGACGACGTGGAGTTCTCGGCCGAGGATGCGCACCGGACCGACCAGGACTACCTGTGCCGGGTCGTCGAGGCGGCGATCAAGGCCGGGGCCACCACGATCAACATCCCCGACACGGTGGGGTACGGCCTGCCGTGGGAGTTCGGCGAGCGGATCCGCAACCTCATGACACCGGGTGCCGGGGATCGAGCGCGTGGTGGTCAGCGCGCACTGCCACAACGACCTCGGCCTGGCCGTGGCCAACTCCCTGGAGGCGATCCGGGCCGGGGCGCGGCAGGTGGAATGCACCGTCAACGGCATCGGCGAGCGCGCGGGCAACGCCTCGCTGGAAGAGCTGGTGATGGCGCTCCGCACGCGCAAGGACTTCTTCGCACTTCGACACGGCGATCCGGACGGAGGAGATCTACCGCACCTCCAAGCTGCTGCAGTCCATCACCGGCGTGAACGTCCAGCCCAACAAGGCCATCGTGGGGGCCAACGCCTTCGCGCACGAGGCGGGCATCCATCAGCACGGCGTCCTGCAGACGCCGCTCACCTACGAGATCATGACCCCCGAATCGGTGGGGGTCCCCAAGAGCCAGCTGGTGCTGGGGAAGCATTCGGGTCGGCACGCCTTCAAGAAGCGCCTCGAGGAGCTCGGGGTGGACCTCGGCGAGGAGGATCTGAACAAGGCGTTCGGCCGGTTCAAGGACCTCTGCGACCGGAAGAAGGAGGTGTTCGACGAGGACCTCCTGGCCCTGGTGGAGGACGAGCTCTTGACCTCGGACCACGGCTACAGCCTGGAGCACCTGCAGTTCACCAGCGGGACCAACATCGTGCCCACGGCCACCGTGCGCCTGCGGATGCAGGACGAGACGTTTCAGGAGTCGGGGTGGGGCGACGGCCCGGTGGATGCGGCCTACAAGGCCATCGATCTGATCACCAAGGTGCCCGGGAAGCTCCTGGAGTACCAGATCCGCGCCATCACGGCGGGCAAGGACGCCCTGGGCGAGGTGACGGCGGCGGTGGAGATCGACGGCCAGCGGATCGTCGGCCGGGGCAGCTCCACCGACGTCATCGAGGCGAGCGTCCGGGCCTATCTGAATGCCATCAACAAGGTCGTGACGCGGCAGGCCGGCAGCACTGGGAAATAGGCCAGCCGCGCGAATGTTCACCTGTCACGGGACGAGGAGGGTCGGGAGATCATGCGTAAAGACGGATACGTGGTGGCCGTCGCGGGGGCGACGGGGGCAGTCGGCGAGGTCATGCTCCGGGTCCTGGAGGAGCGGAAGTTCCCGGTCCGCCGCGTCCGGCTGCTGGCCTCGGAGCGTTCGGTGGGCAAGACGCTCACGTTCCAGGGCGAGGCGGTCCGGGTGGAGCAGTTGACGACGGGGGCATTCGAGGGGGTGGACGTCGCCCTCTTCTCCGCCGGGGCCGGCCGCAGCAAGGAGTTCGCGCCGGCCGCGTGGAAGTCGGGGGCGGTGGTGGTGGACAACAGCTCCGCCTTCCGGATGGAGCCGGATGTTCCCCTGGTGGTGCCCGAGATCAATCCCGCACGCGATCGCGGGCTACACCAAACGGGGGATCATCGCGAACCCGAACTGCACGACCATCGTGACGCTGATGGCGCTGGCCCCCCTGCACCGCTACAGCCGGATCCGCCGCGTGGTGGCGTCCAGCTATCAGGCGGTCTCCGGGGCGGGGGCGATGGCGCTGGAGGAGTTCAAGGCGCAGGTGCGCGCCTGGGCGAAGGACGAGCCCATTCCGGTGACGATCTTCCCCTACCAGATCGCCTTCAACGTCCTGCCCCACATCGATGTGTTTCAGGAGAACGGGTACACCAAGGAAGAGATGAAGCTGGTGCACGAGAGCCGGAAGATCCTGGAGGACGACCGGATCCTGATCTCGCCCACCACGGTACGGGTGCCGGTGTTCACCGCCCATTCGGTGTCGGTCCACGTGGAGACGGAGACCAAGATCTCCCCGGCCAAGGCACGGGAGCTGTTCGCCGCCTTCCCGGGCCTCCAGGTCCAGGACGATCCCGCGAACAAGCGCTATCCGATGCCGCTCTTCGCCGCCGGGACGGACGACTGCTACGTCGGCCGCATCCGCGAGGACCTTGCGGTCCCGAACGGCCTGAACTTCTGGGTGGTGGGGGACCAGCTGCGCAAGGGGGCGGCGCTGAACGCGGTGCAGATCGCGGAGCGCCTGATCGAGACGTACCTCTGAGCGTGGGGCGCATGACGGGGGCTCCGGCGGCGCGGTGCGCCGCCGGAGCCCCTTTGTGTGCAGGGGGACCCACCGCGGCGCCTGCGGAGGGTGAGGAGCGTCCGGATGCGGCGTCTCAAGCTGGTCCTGGAGTATGACGGTACGGCGTATCACGGATGGCAGGTGCAACCGGGCCTGGACACCATCCAGGGTCGGCTGGAAGCGGCGCTTTCTCGGGTGGCGGGGGCGCCCGTCCAGGTGATGGGCGCGGGGCGGACGGACGCGGGGGTGCATGCCCTCGGCCAGGTGGCCAGCTGTACCGCGACGCTGCGCCTCGACGACGCGGCGCTGCGGCGGGCCCTGAACGCGCTCCTGCCGCACGACATCGTGGTCTGCCGCGCCGAGACGGTGTCGCCGGACTTCGACGCGCGACGCTCCGCCCGATCCAAGACGTACCGCTACACGCTCCTCCGGCGCGAGTATCCGTCGGCGTTGGATGGCCGATACAGCCTGTACGTGCCGTATCCGCTGGACAGGGGCGCCATGGCGGAGGCGGCGCAGTGCCTGGTCGGCACCCACGACTTCTCCGCGTTTCGCGCCGGGACCTGCGCCGCGGCCACGCCCATCCGTACCGTGACGCGAGCCGCCTGGCGGGCGGACGGCGACCGGTGGCACTTCGAGATCGACGGCAACGCCTTCCTCCAGCACATGGTGCGGATCATCGTGGGGACGCTGCTCGAGATCGGGCGGGGGAAGCGGGGGGCCGCCGATCTGGCGGAGATCCTGGCGTCCCGGGACCGCCGTGCCGCGGGGAAGACGGCGCTCCCGCACGGGTTGTGCCTCGTGTCGGTCGAGTACTGAGCCGCCGCCGGGCGGGGCGGCGACTTGTCAACGTGCGGGACTCATGTTACATAGAGCGGACCGAGAACCGGAGGATGTCCATGCCACGCGGCTATGATTTTGGTGCCATTGAAAAGAAATGGCAGGGGATCTGGGACGAGCGCCGCACGTTCGCCGTGACCGAGGACCCGACCCGGCCGAAGTACTATTGTCTGGAGATGTACCCCTACCCCTCGGGCAAGATCCACATGGGGCACGTGCGAAACTACTCCATCGGGGACGTGGTGGCGCGCTACCTCGCCATGCGCGGCTACAACGTGCTCCATCCGATGGGGTGGGACGCCTTCGGGTTTCCCGCCGAGAACGCCGCCTTCGAGCACGGCATCCACCCGGCCAAGTGGACCCGCGACAACATCGCCTACATGAAGTCGCAGCTGCGGCGGATGGGCTTCTCCTACGACTGGGACCGCGAGGTCACCTGCTGCGAGCCCGCATACTACCGCTGGAACCAGTGGTTCTTCCTGCAGATGCTGGAGCGCGGCCTGGCCTACCAGAAGACGGCGCCGGTGAACTGGTGCGAGCGCTGCCAGTCGGTGCTGAGCAACGAGCAGGCGGAGGGGGGCGTCTGCTGGCGGCACGGCGACACGCCGGTGGTCCAGCGCGAGCTGAAGCAATGGTTCCTCCGGATCACCGCCTACGTGGAGGAGTTGCTGCAGGACCTCGAGACCCTGTCGGGATGGCCGGAGCGCGTCCGCACCATGCAGCGGAACTGGATCGGGAAGAGCGTCGGGGCGGAGGTGGACTTCGCGCTGGAGCGGGGCGGCAGCATCCGCATCTTCACCACGCGGCCGGACACGCTCTTCGGCGCGACGTTCATGGTGCTGGCGCCGGAGCATCCGCTGACCCTCGAGCTCGCCGCCGGGACCCCGCAGGCGGCAGCGGTGGCGGCGTTCGTCGAGCGCATGCGGCGCGCCGACCGGAGCGCCCGGACGGAGGCGACGACCGAGAAGGAAGGCGTGTTCACCGGCGCCTACGCCGTCAACCCGCTGACCCGCGAGCGGATCCCCATCTGGGTGGCGAACTTCATCCTGATGGAGTACGGGACCGGGGCCATCATGGCGGTGCCGGCCCACGACCAGCGGGACTTCGACATGGCCCGGAAGTACCAGCTGCCCATCCGGGTCGTGATCCAGCCGGCCGGCGAGCCGCTCCGCGACGGCGCCTCCCTGGAGGCGGCGTACGACGGCGACGGCCGGATGGTCAACTCGGGCCGCTTCACGGGCATGCCGAACCAGGAGGGGATCCTGGCCGTCTGCGACCACCTGGAGGAGCAGGGGATCGGCACGCGCGCGGTGAACTACCGGATCCGCGACTGGCTCGATCTCGCGCCAGCGCTACTGGGGGACGCCCATCCCGGTGATCTACTGCGACGCGTGCGGGGTGGTGCCGGTCCCGGAGCGTGACCTGCCCGTGATCCTGCCCCAGGACGTGGCCATCACCATGAGCGGTGGGTCGCCCCTGGCGCGAGTGGAGGCCTTCGCGAAGGCCGCCTGTCCCGCCTGCGGCCGGCCGGGCCGGCGCGAGACGGACACCATGGACACCTTCGTGGATTCCTCCTGGTACTTCCTGCGCTTCACCAGCCCGCACGCCAGCGCCCGGCCGCTGGACCCGACCGCGGTCCGCCACTGGATGCCGGTGGACCAGTACATCGGCGGGATCGAGCACGCGGTGCTGCACCTCCTCTACGCGCGCTTCTTCACCAAGGTCTGCCGCGACCTGGGTCTCAGCCCGGTCGGGCGAACCGTTCACCAACCTGCTGACGCAGGGGATGGTCTGCAAGGAGTCCTACCGGTGTCCGACCCACGGGTACCGGTTGCCCGGCGAGGTGGACAAGGCCGGTCGGTGCCGCGAGTGCCAGGCGCCGGTGGAGGTCGGCCGGACCGAGAAGATGTCGAAGTCGAAGAAGAACGTGGTGGACCCGGACGACCTGCTGGCGGATTACGGGGCGGACACGATCCGGCTCTTCTCGCTGTTTGCGGCGCCCCCGGAGAAAGACCTGGAGTGGTCGGACGACGGCGTCCAGGGGTCCTTCCGTTTCCTGCAGCGCGTGTGGCGACTGGTGGAGGAACGGGCGCCGCTCCTGCGAGCGGTACAGGGCGTGCCCTGGCCGGCCGGCGACCTGGGCGACGAGGTCCGCGCCCTGCGCCGCGCGACGCACCAGACCATCGCCCGGGTGACGCGCGACCTGGAGGACTCGTTCCACTTCAACACCGCCCTGGCGGCGCTGATGGAGCTGCAGAATGCGCTCACCCGGTTCCAGGAGCGGGTGCCGGCAAGCCCCCGGGAGCGATCCCCGGCTGCTGGCCTTCGCCGAGGGGGTGCGGGTGCTCCTGACCTTGCTGGCCCCCTTTGCGCCGCACATGGCGGAAGAGCTCTGGGAGATGCTGGGCCAGCGCGCCAGCATCTTCCGCGAGCCGTGGCCGACCGCCGACCCGGCGCTGGCCCTGGAGGAGCGCGTGGAGATCGTCGTGCAGGTGAACGGCAAGGTCCGCGCGCGGCTGCAGGTGGCACGCGGTCACGCCGAGGAGCCGCTCAAGGCCCTGGCGCTGGCCGAGCCGCGCGTCCAGCCGTGGATCGAGGGACGGCCGGTGCGCAAGGTGGTCGTGATTCCGGACAGGCTGGTCAATATCGTGGTGGCGGGCTGAGGGGCGGCCAATGGGCACGCGGTGGCGCGTGATGCGAGGCCTGCTGCTGGGGGCGGCAGCGGCGACCCTCGCGGTCGGGTGCGGATACCAGCCCCTCGGGGCGAGCGACCCGACCCGGGGCGGGCTCCGGGTGGCCGTCGAGCCGATCACCAACGAGACCTTTCGCCCCGGCATCCAGGGGGCGGTCGCTGGGGCGCTCCTGCGCCAGCTTCGGCTGTGGGGCATCCTGCGCTCGCCGGAGGCGGGCCCCCCCGACCTGATCCTCTCGGGGAGCGTCACGGCCTACCAGAACGAACCGATCGCCTTCGACGCGCAGGACATCGGTCAGCGATTTCGCGTGCGGGTCACGGTATCGGCGACCCTCGTCGGGCGCACCGACGGTAAGGTCCGCCTGCGGGAGCCGGTCGTCGGCGAAGCGTTCTACACGGCCGGGACCGGCGCCGTCGGCGCGAGAATCGCGGAAGACGACGCGCTCCAGAGGGCGGCGCAGGACGTGGCGTCGAAATTGGTGGCGCGGCTCATGGAAGAGTGGTGACGGGAGATCGTCCACCACGCGTCGGTCCGCGTGTGGTCCGACAGGGCGATGGGGCTCTCGGAGACGGGAAGCGCAGCGTGAGCGCGCGGGAGGCCCTGGGGACCTCCCGCGCGGAATCGGCTTAGGACGCGGCGGGGGTGCCCAGCTTGGCGACCCGACGCATCAGGCGAGACTTGTGCCGGGCGGCGGCGTTCTTGTGCAAGATGCCTTTGCCGATGGCGCGGTCGATCACGGGCACGGCTTCCGCCACGGCCCGCTGTGCGACCTCGGCCTGGCCGGCGGCCACGGCGGTCCTGGCGCGCTTCAAGCTGGACCGCAACTTCCCCTGGGCGGCCCGGTTCCGGGCAGTCCGCCGCTCGGTTCGGCGCAGATCCTTGACGGACGACTTGATGATCGGCATCTACACGACTCCTTTCGATGAACCCATCCCGCAGCGTTCTGGGACAGCCCAGAAACCCTATTCTTTTAGAGGAGTCGTGGCGGGAAGTCAAGGGATTTCTGGTCCGACGCGAACGGCTGGTGACGCATGACTGAACCAGGGGCCTCCGCCGGATCCGCCTCCGTTCGGAAGATCGCGTCGGCGGCGGGGGTCGTCGGCCTGGCGACCCTCCTCAGCCGCGCCCTCGGGTTCGTGCGCGACATGGCCATCGCCTGGCTCTTCGGGGCGGGCATGGTGGCCGATGCGTTCTTCGTGGCCTTCCGGATTCCCAGCACGCTGCGTGAACTCCTGGGAGAAGGGGCGCTCTCGGCGGCGTTCATTCCCGCCTTTGCGCGAACGACCGCCCGGGACGGGCAAGGCGCGGCGTGGGCGCTGGCCTCGAAAGTCCTTGGCACGCTCGCCGTCGTGCTGGCGGTGGTGTCGCTGGCGGGGGTCCTGCTGGCCCCCTGGGTGGTCCAGATCCTGGCGCCCGGTTTCGCCGCGGTCCCCGGAAAGCTGGCACTGACCGCCGCGCTGCTCCGGATCATGTTCCCCTACATCTTCCTGGTGGGACTGGCGGCGCTGTTCATGGCGATCCTCAACTCGCTGGGTCACTTCCTGGCGCCGGCGCTGTCCCCCACGGTGCTGAACCTGGTGATGATCGCGTCGGCCCTCCTGGTGGCGCCGGTCGTGAGCCAGCCGGTGATTCCGATCGCCGTCGCGGTGGTGGTCGGGGGGATCGGCCAGCTCGCCATCCAGGTCCCGGCGGCCGTGGCCTGCGGCTGGCGCCCGGCGATGCGGGTCGCGCCGCGAGACCCCGCGGTCCGGGAGATCGGCCGGCTGATGCTCCCCGGAGTGGCCGGGCTCGCCGTCACCCAGATCAACGTCTTCGTCGGAACGCTCCTGGCCTCCTGGTTGGCGGAGGGGAGCGTGGCCGCCATGACGTACGCGTTCCGGCTGGTGCAGTTCCCCATCGGGGTGGTCGGGGTGGCGATCGCCACCGGCGCGCTGCCGGTCATGGCGACGGCGGTCGCCCGGGATGCGATGGGTGAGATGAAGCGGGCGCTTCGAGACAGCCTGCGCCTGGCGATCTTTCTCGCCGTGCCGGCCATGGTGGGTTTGATCAGCTTCGCGGTCCCCGTGGTGGCGGTCCTGTTCGAACGGGGCGCCTTCACGCGGTCGGTGACGCTCCTCACCGCCGCGATCCTCTGCGCCTACGCAGTCGGGTTGGCGTTCTACATCGGCAACCGCATCCTGGCACCCGCCTTCTACGCCATGCGGGACACCTGGACGCCGGTCTCGACCGGAATGGTGGCGGTGGGGGTGAACATCGGGGCCAGCGTGCTCCTCATGGGCCCCTTGGGCGCGGTGGGGCTCGCCCTCGCCACCGCGATCGCCTCGGCCAGCAACTGTCTTCAGCTCGTCCTCCGCCTGCGGCGACGCATCGGCCCCCTGGAGGGGCGGGTGATCCTGCGGGCGGCGGGTCGAGTGGCGGTGGCATGCCTGCCCATGGCGCTCTGGGGCGCGGCGACGCACCTCTGGTGGAGCCCGATGGGGATCCCCTCGCTCATCGGGCGGGTCGCCGCTGCTGGCCGGCGAGATGGGTGTGGCGGTCGGCCTCTTCCTCGCCGCCGCGGCGTTGCTCCGCTGCGACGAGCTCGCCTGGGCCCAAGACCTCCTCCGGCGCCGGATGCGGCGATCCGTGGCGCGGCCAGTTCGTGATTGACGCCTTACCGTTTCGCATGTTAAAAATCAAAACTTACATCCGACCCCTAGGTCCGCGCCTTGGACGGCCGGGCGGATGAGGACACGGCAGACACCCGGCGGGAGCGATCCTCCCGCGGGAGGGGGATAGGACCATGCGGCTGACCGGTTCGGAGATCTTCCTGCGCAGCCTGCAGGCCGAGGGGACGCACACCGTCTTCGGCCATCCGGGCGGCGTGATCCTGCACGCCTACCACATGCTTCTGGACTACCCGATCCACCACATTCTGTGCCGGCACGAACAGACGGCGGTCCACGCCGTCGAGGGGTACTACAAGGCCAGCGGACAGACGGGCACCGCCATCGTCACCTCGGGCCCGGGGGCCACCAATACCATCACCGGCCTCACCGACGCCCTGATGGACTCCATGGGCATCGTGGTCTTCACCGGCCAGGTGCCGACCGCGGTGATGGGCTGCGATGCCTTCCAGGAGGCGGACGTCGTCGGGACGACGCGCACCTGCACCAAGCACAACTTCCTGGCCACCAAGACCGAGGAGTTGCCGCGGATCATCAAGGAGGCGTACTACATCGCCCGCAGCGGCCGGCCGGGACCGGTCCTGGTGGACCTGCCCAAGGACGTGATCATGGGCCGCGCGGAGTTCAAGGGCTACCCGTCGGAGGTCTCGATCCGGAGCTATAACCCGTCGATCAACGGCCACCCCGGACAGATCCGGAAGGCCGCGGAGCTGATCGCCGCCGCCAAGCGGCCGGTCATCTACGGGGGCGGCGGGATCATCCACGCCGACGCCTCGGCGGAGCTCACCCAGCTGGTCAACCAGACGCAGATCCCCACCACGCTGACCCTGATGGGGTTGGGGGCGCTGGACACCGCGCATCCCCTGTGGCTGGGCATGCTGGGGATGCACGGCACCTACGCCGCCAACATGGTCATGGTCCACGCGGACCTCATGATCGCCATCGGCGCCCGCTTCGACGACCGGGTGACCGGCAAGCTCTCCGAGTTCGCCAAGAACTGCAAGATCATCCACATCGACATCGACCCGACCTCGATCCGGAAGAACGTCCACGTGGACGTGCCCATCGTGGGGGACGTGAAGCGCGTGCTGACCCAGCTGAACGCGGAGCTGGCCAAGGGCACGCGCGACTGGCGCGGCGGACCTGGCGGAATGGTACGGCGCAGATCGCGGAGTGGCAGCGCGCGCCACCCGCTCCGGTACCAGCAGGAGGCCGACGGGGCGATCAAGCCGCAGTTCGCCATCGACGAGATCTACAAGGCGACCGAAGCGCACGACCCCGTCGTCGTCCACGGGCGTGGGGCAGCACCAGATGTGGGCGGCGCAGTACTACCGGGCGCGCAACCCCCGGCGCTGGATGACCTCGGGCGGCCTGGGAACCATGGGCTTCGGGTTTCCGGCGGCGCTGGGGGCGCAGGCGGCGTTTCCCGGACCGACTGGTCATCGACATCGACGGGGACGGCAGCTTCCAGATGACCATGCAGGACCTCATCACCTGCGTCCAGTACAACCTGCCGGTGAAGATCTTCATCATCAACAACCGGTACCTGGGGATGGTCCGGCAGTGGCAGGAGCATGTTCTACGGCGGCAAGTACTCGCAGGTGGACCTGGAGGTCCAGCCGGACTTCGTGAAGCTGGCGGAGGCCTTCGGGGCCACCGGCCTGCGGGCGCGAGCGGCCCGAGCGAGGTGCAGCCCGTCATCGAGAAGGCCGATCAGCACGCCGGGCCCGGTGGTGGTGGACATCGTGACGCGCTCGCGAAGAGAACTGCTTCCCGATCATCCCGGCCGGCGTGCGCCCTCAAGGAGATCATCGACGAGGGCGAGCCGATCCCCGAGAAGCTCTTCCAGGGCTGGCGCTAACCGCCGTCTGCGTCTCGGCAGCCGGCCGGGGGTGGCGCACAGGACTGGAACTCCATGACGGATCCCAAGCATTACCGGAAACACACCCTGTCCGTCCTGGTGGAGAACCATCAGGGCGTCCTGGCCAAGATCGCCTCGCTGATCGCGGCCAAGGGATACAACATCGACAGTCTGTCGGTGGCGGAGACGCTGGACCCGACGGTGTCCCGGATGACGCATGTCGGTCCACGGGGACGAGTGGGTGATCGAGCAAGCGGTCAAGCAGTTCCACCGGCTGATCGACGTCATCAAGGTCATCGACCTGACGGACGAGGAGCACATCGGACGCGAGATGGTGTTCGTCCGGGTCAACGCCGAGCCGCGCCAACCGGGCCGAGATCCTGCGGATCAACGAGATCTTCCGCGGGCGGATCGTGGACGTGACCCCCACGAGCTACACGCTGGAGGTCACCGGGGAGGAGAAGAAGATCGCAGCCGTGCTGGAGCTGCTGCAGCCCTTCGGCATTCAGGAGATCGTGCGCAGTGGGACGCTGGCCATCGCCCGGGGCAGCAAGAGCCTCCCGAAGCGCGAGGAGAGCCGGGTGCGGGTGGTCGGCCGGAAACAGGCGATGCAGCGGACTGAAACGAGGAGACCCATGGCGACACTCTACTACGACAAGGACGCGGACCTCGGGCTGTTGAAGGGGAAGACCATCGGGATCATCGGGTACGGGAGCCAGGGCCACGCCCACGCCCTGAACCACCGGGACAGCGGGCTGGACGTCATGGTGGGGCTGTACAAGGGCAGCAAGTCCTGGGACAAGGCCAAGGGCGACGGGCTGAAGGTGGGGACGGTGGCGGAGACCGCCGAGGCGTCCCAGGTGATCATGATCCTGCTGCCCGATCAGACCCACAAGCAGGTGTACGAGGAGTCCATCCGACCGGCGCTGCGCCCGGGCAAGACCCTGATGTTCGCCCACGGCTTCAACATCCACTTCAACCAGATCGTGCCGCCCGCCGGATGTGGACGTCTCCATGATCGCCCCCAAGGCGCCCGGGCCACACGATGCGCCAGGTGTACACCGAGGGCTCCGGCGTGCCGGCGCTGGTGGCGGTGCACCAGAACCCGTCGGGCAAGGCGAAGGAGATGGCCCTGGCCTATGCCAAGGGGGTCGGCTAGCACGCGGGCCGGGCGTGCTGGAAACCACGTTCAAGGAAGAGACCGAGACCGACCTCTTCGGCGAGCAGACCGTGCTCTGCGGCGGGATCGCGGCGCTCATGAAGGCCGGATTCGAGACGCTGGTGGAGGCGGGCTACCAGCCCGAGTCCGCCTACTTCGAGTGCATGCACGAGATGAAGCTGATCGTGGACCTGATCTACCAGGGCGGTCTCGGCGTACATGCGCTACTCGGTGAGCGACACGGCCGAGTACGGCGACTACAGCCGCGGCCCGCGGATCATCAACGACTCGGTCAAGGCCGAGATGAAGAAGATCCTGGGCGAGATCCAGAGCGGCCAGTTCGCCCGCGAGTGGATCCTGGAGAATCAGGCGGGCCGGCCCGGCTTCCTGGCCATGCGCCGGACAGGAGGCCGAGCATCAGGTCGAGATGGTCGGCAAGGAACTGCGCGGGATGATGAGCTGGCTGAAGGCCCGCCGGTAGACCGACGCGCGGCCGAGACGATCCTGCGAGGACACGCTGCCATGCGGTGCACCGGAACGCGGACGACAGGAGCCCCGGGCGTCACCCGCCTGGGGTTCCTGGTGACGCTGTTGGTCCTGGCGGGCATCGGGTTCGTCGGGAGCAAGGTCGTCCCCATCTACTGGAACTACCTGGCCATGCAGGACCCGGTCAAGGAGGCCGCCATGGCCGCCGCGCGCCCGGGCAGGGAAGCCGCAGGTGCGCGTGGAGCTCATCGCGCGCGCCAAGAGCATGGGCGTGGACCTCGCGGAGGACGCCGTCGAGTTCGGCCAGGACGGGAACCAGGTCGTGGTCCGCGTGGCGTGGGAGGTTCCCCTGGATCTGGTCCTGTACCGCCGCACCCTGCGGTTCCGGGTCGAAAAATGGGCGCTCGCGCCGTGACGCCCTGAGACAGGAGCCGTCCGCCATTCTTGGCGCCATCCATCCTGATCATCGCCGGTCCCACCGGGGTAGGGAAGTCGCAGCTCGGACTCGCCGTCGCGGCGCGCGCGCCGGGCGAGATCATCGTGGCCGACTCCATGCAGGTGTACCGCGGGCTCGACGTCGGGACCGGCAAGCCGTCCCCGGCGGAGCGACGCGCCGTGCCGCACCATCTGCTGGATGTCTGCGATCCGACGGACAGCTTCTCCGCCTTCGAGTTCGCCCGTCGGGCGCGCCGGCTGGTGGCCGAGATCCACGCACGCGGCCGGCTGCCGATCCTGGTGGGCGGTACCGGCCTCTACCTCCGCGCCTTCCTGAAGGGGCAGCTGGCCGGCGAGGCGGGGGACCCCGCCATCCGGGCTCGGCTGCGGGCCGAGGCGAAGGGGGCGAGCGGCGCGCTCCTTCACGATCGGCTGCGGCAGGTGGATCCTGCCTCGGCCGACGGCGATCCGCCCGGGGGATCGTGTTCCGGCTGGTCCGCGCGCTGGAACTCTGGGAGCTCACCGGGATGCGCCCCTCCGCGATGCGGCCCGCCCTGTGGGACCCCCCGCAGGTGACGGTGTCCGCCTTCCTGGTCCTGATGCGGGAGCGGGAGGAGCTGTACCGGGCGATCGACGCGCGGGCCAGGCGGATGTGGGAGGACGGGCTGGTCGCCGAGGTACGGGGGCTGGTGCGCGCCGGATACGCGCCGACACTCCGGCCGCTTCAGGCCCTGGGCTATCGGCAGGCCGCGGCGGTCGTGGCCGGGCAGGCCGACGGAGGCGGAGGCCCTGGCCGAGATGCAGCGGGCCACCCGGAACTACGCCAAGCGGCAGGTGACCTGGTTCCGGCGCGAGCCGACGGCCGAATGGGTCACCGTGCGGGGTGACGACTGGGTCGATCCGCTGGCGGCGACCATCGTGGCGCGGCTGGCGGGCGCCGCGGCGGGGCCCCAACGGTCGAGCGGCGATGGGCCGGCGGCGACGGCGAGGGACGGAGCATGAGCGAGACGCTGGCCGCGCAGCGGCCGATCCGGTCGTGGCGGCTGCGCGGCCCGGCGCCGCTGGCGGGAACATTCCGGGTGCCGGGGGACAAGTCGCTGTCCCACCGGGCGCTCGTGCTGGGCGCCATGGCCCACGGGACAACGACGATCCGAGGGCTGCTGCCAAGCGACGATTGCCGGGCGACGCGGGATGCCCTCCGGCAACTCGGAGTCGAGATCTCCGAATCCGCCGACGGGCTGGTCCGGGTGCAGGGCGCCGGCCCGGACGCCTGGCGCGAGCCGGAGACAGTCCTGGACGCGGGGAACTCGGGGACCACCCTCCGGATGCTGGCGGGCGCCCTGGCGGGCCGCCCGTTCTGCAGTCTGCTCACCGGCGATGGCTCGCTCCGCCGCCGGCCCATGCGCCGGATCGTGGATCCGCTGCGGGCCATGGGGGCCACGCTGCTGGGGCGAGCGGACGGCGGATTCCCGCCGCTGGCGGTGCGCGGGGGCGACCTCCGCGGGATCGCCTGGCGTTCGCCCGTCGCCAGCGCCCAGGTGAAGTCCGCCATCCTGCTGGCCGGGCTTCAGGCCGAGGGGGAGACGAGCGTCGACCGAGCCGTTTCTCTCGCGCGATCACACCGAGCGGATGTTGACGGCCTTCGGCGTGACGCCGCGACGCGAGGGCACCACGGTGACGATTGCGGGTGGGGCGCGGCTCTCCGCGGCCGCGCTCAGCATCCCCGGGGATCTGTCGTCGGCGGCATTCTTCGCGGCGGCCGCGGCCGCGTGCCCGGTGGCGGCGGGGTGTGCGTGCGCGAGGTGGGCGTGAACCCCACGCGGACCGGCATCCTGGAGGTGCTGGAGGCGATGGGGGCCAGGGTCGGGCGAGACGCGGGCGCGGGTCGAGGCCGGGGAGCCGGTGGCGGACCTCACCGTCTCCGGGCGCGCGGCTGCGCGGGGTGCGAGATCGGCGCCGATCTGATCCCGCGGCTGGTGGACGAGGTTCCGGTCCTGGCCGTGATCGCGGCCCTGGCCGACGGCGAGACGAACATCACGGGCGCGGGTGAGCTCCGCGTGAAGGAGGTGGATCGGCTGTCGGCGGTCGGCGGAGGAGCTCGAGCGGCTGGGGGCCGCGGTCGCGGTGACCGCCGACAGCTTGCGCGTTCGCGGGCGGGGCGCGGCTGCGGGGTGCGGTGGTCTCCAGCCGGGGCGACCACCGGATGGCGATGAGCCTGGCCATCGCGGCGCTGTTCGCCGACGGGGAAACCACCATCCGGGATGTGGCGTGCGTGGACACCTCCTTTCCCGGGTTTGCGCGATTGCTGGCGGAGGTGGCGCCGGCCTGTGGCCTGGTGGAGGTGACGGACGATGTCTGAGGGAGACGGCACGGGGGCGCGCTCGGGTCGACAGGGCTTGGTGATCGCGATCGACGGACCGGTCGGCGCCGGCAAGAGCACGGTGGCCCGGCGCGCTGGCGGAGGCGCTCGGGTGCGTGCTACATCGACAGCGGGGCCATGTATCGCGCGTTGGGGTGGAAGGCGGTCCGGATGGGCGTGGACCTGCACCGATCACGCCGGGTTGGGGGCGCTGGCGGCGCGCACGGACGTCCGGATCGTGCCGACGGCGGACAGGCCCCCGCGTCCTGGTGGACGGGACCGACGTCACAGGTCTGCTCCGAACGCCCGCGATGGACGAGGCGGCCTCGCTGGTGTCGACCTGTCCGGCGGTACGAGAACGGATGGTCGCGCTGCAGCGCGCCATGGCGTGCGCGGGCGGTGTGGTGATGGACGGTCGAGACATCGGGACCGTGGTCTTTCCCGATGCGCGACCTCAAGTTCTTCCTGGATGCGGATCTCGGCGTGCGGGCGAATCGTCGGCTCCAGGACCTGCGGCGCGCGGGGGCAGCCGCCGACCCGGGCGCCGTCCGCGAGGAGGTCGCGCGGCGCGACGCCCGCGACAGCGGAGCGCGAGATTGCGCCGCTTCGCCCGGCCGCCGACGCGATTCGGATCGACTCGACGGCGTTGGATGCGGAAGGGGTCGTGCGCCGGATGTTGGACGAGGTGGCGGCCCTCCGCGAACGGGATAAGTCCTGAATTTGTGGGCGGATAGGGATTATTTTTCTTGCCTCGGCCGGAGAGGACGTGTATCATCCGACCTCTCGCAAGCCCCGGAACGCACCGCCGGTCATGTCCGCGCGCTCGGTCACGCCGTGTCGCGAGCCCCGGTGACAGTTCTGGATTTCAGCGCCCATGCGGCGGCTTGGCCGCCTCGTGCAAGTCAGCCGTTGTCCCCGCCTGGCGGGGGCGCGGCGACGACCAGAATTCACGGCCGTGAGCAAGAGGAGTAGGGTTTCATGACATTACAGTCAACCGATGTGGATTCCAGAGATTTTACCGACCCCGACGAGTTGGAGACGGACGCGACGGGCCCCTCACCCGAGATGCGTGAGATCTACGAGGAGAGCCTGCGGGACGTTATCGAGGGCGACATCGTCAAGGGGACCATCCTGGAGATGCGGGACGATGTGGTCTTGGTCGACATCGGGTACAAGTCCGAAGGGTTGATCCCCCTGCGGGAATTCCGCACACCTTCCGGAGAAATCACGGCCAAGGTCGGCGACACGGTGGACGTCTACCTCGAGCAGCGCGAGGACAGCGACGGCCTGATCGTCCTGTCGCGGGAAAAGGCGGAGAAGATCAAGATCTGGGACGAGCTCTCCCAGGTGTACGAGAAGGGCGGGCCCATCTCCGGCATGATCCTGGGTCGGACCAAGGGCGGTCTGATCGTCGACATCGGCGTGCGGGCGTTCCTGCCCGGCTCACAGGTGGATCTGCGACCGGTCCGGGACCTGGACAAGCTCATCGGGAAGGCCTTCCCGATGAAGATCATCAAGCTGAACCAGAAGCGTGGCAACATCGTGCTCTCCCGCCGCGAGCTGCTCGAGGAAGAGCGGAAGCACCTGAAGGAAGAGACCCTGGCGACGCTGGCCGAGGGTAAGCGCGTCAAGGGGAAGATCAAGAATATCACCGAGTACGGCGCCTTCGTGGATCTGGGCGGGCTCGACGGCTTGCTCCACATCACCGACATGTCGTGGGGCCGGATCGGGCATCCCTCGGAGATTTTCCAGGTCGGGGACGAGATCGAGGTGGTCGTGCTCAAGTTCGACCGGACCAACGAGCGCGTGTCGCTGGGGTACAAGCAGCGGCTGCCCGATCCCTGGGAGGCGGTGGAGCAGCGGTACCCGGTCGGCGCCAAGCTCAAGGGGAAGGTGGTCAGCATGACCGACTACGGCGCCTTCGTCGAGCTGGAGGAGGGCGTCGAGGGGTTGGTGCACATTTCGGAGATGTCCTGGACCCAGCGGGTGAAGCACCCCTCGAAGGTGGTGGCCATCGGCGACATGGTGGAAGTGGTCGTCCTCGATGTGGACCGCGCCAACAAGCGGATCTCGCTCGGGATGCGCCAGGCCGAGCCCAATCCGTGGAACTTCATCGAGGAGCGCTATCCGGTCGGGACGCGGGTCGAGGGGCGGGTCCGCAACCTGGCGGATTTCGGCGCCTTCGTCGAGCTGGAGGAGGGCATCGACGGCCTGATTCACATCTCCGACATGTCCTGGACCAAGCGCATCCGGCACCCCTCGGAAATCCTCAAGAAGGGAGAGAAGGTCGACGCCCTCGTCCTGCACGTGGACAAGGCCAATCACCGGATCTCGCTGGGCCTCAAGCAGGTGCAGCAGGATCCGTGGCAGTCGGCCGTCCCCGAGAAATACCGGGTGGGGATGGACGTGCAGGGCAAGGTCATCCGGACCACCGACTTCGGTGCCTTCGTGGAGCTGGAGGACGGCGTGGAGGGCCTCCTCCACGTGTCCGAGCTGTCGCACGAGCGGGTCAACAAGCCGGAAGACATCGTCCAGGTGGGACAAGAGCTCATCCTCAAGGTGATCAAGCTGGATCCGGAGGAGCGCAAGATCGGTCTCAGTCTCCGCGCGATCGCCGACTCGCTGCGGGACGGGCTGGTCTCCGAGGAGGACGGCGGACAAGGCCGGAAGCGACGACGGCACGAGGACGAAGAGGAGTAGGGGCCGGCAAAGTCACAGACTACGGCAGGGTGCAGACGCCTTCCGGTCGGCTCGGGATCACCCACGGGATCGGCGGGGCGTCTGTAACCACAACGGGGAGACCCGGAGCGAGCACTCGCCGCCGCCGATGCGGGACACGCCGGGGGTTCGCAGGGAATCTTGCTAGGCAAGGAGGTGGATTCCATGACGAAGGCCGATCTGGTAGAGAAGGTCGCAACGCAAGTCAACCTGACCAAAAAGGACACCGAAGTCGTCATCGATACCATCTTTGACAGCATTTCTCAGGCGCTGGCGTTGACGAACGACGCCAAGGTCGAGCTGCGTGGGTTCGGCAGCTTCCGCGTGCGCCGCCGCCGCGCGCGCCAGGGGCGGAATCCCCAGACGGGCAAGCCGGTCCAGGTTCCAGCCAAGCGTGTGCCGTATTTCAAGCCGGGCAAGGAGTTGAAGGCGCTCGTGGACTCATAAACTCCGGGATCGATTCCCGCCGTGGAAAGCAGGGCGACCCGCCCTGCTTTTTCATTCCGGCGGCGGTGGAGTCGTCGGCCTGCGTCGAGGTAGCCATGCGGAGGATTTTCGGGGGGCAGTCGAGTCCGGATCTGCGCTTCATCGCGGGGACCCTGGAAGAAATCGAAGAGCTGTTCGGGGGGCGTGTGCCCGAACTGCCGGACGGACCCCTGGATCCGTCGGCGGGGGATGTCTTCCTGGTGGACATCTTTCCGCCTTTGCGAAAGAGCCTGCGGGATCTGGTGGAGTATCTCTATGGCGGGATGACCGCGGCGGGGGGCGGTGGGGAACACGCCGCATTCGCGCACGGGGGCAGCGCGGCCCCCTTGGATCAGTTCGAGCAGGTCCTGGAGACCGTCCTGGCCAGCGTCATCGAGCAGGAGCGCCGCCTGGGACTGATGAACCTGTTTTGGCTGGCGCACTCCAAGGCGGTGGCGGAGGTGCTCCAGGATTTCTTCTCGCAACCGCGGATCAAGCTGGATCTCAAGTACCAGATGCATCCCTTTCTGCAGGGGGTGCACCGCAACGCCCTCGAGCGCGTGTGGGCGCGTTTCAAGCATCGGGACGGGAACCCGTTGCGGCAGAATCTGGGGGCCGAATTCAACACCGCGCTGATCGACTGCATCATCGACGACCAGATTTCCTTCACGGAAACCAGTCTCGCGCGCCTGACGTTTCCCCAGCTGCTGGTGGAGAACAACAAGCGATTTCGGTTGAACTTCCGGGAGTTCCGGGAGATGCACGCCGCGTTCCGGGAGCGACTGCGGGATGTTCTGCGGCGCAAGGACCCGCGGATGATGGAGTTGTTCCGTCGCTGGCTGCCCGGCGTGCGGCCGGATGCGTACGACGAGGAGCGGTCCGTCAGCCGGCTGCTCTTCAACAATCATGTGGTGACCTATCTGCTGGCGGAGTTCGCCGGGGCCTGGGCGGTCGGGTTCAATTCGCCGGTCGGGCGGCTGGAGCGCGCCACCCACCGCACCTGGGGCGAGCTGGTGCTGGACTACCTTGATCTCTTGCAGGCGGTGAAGCGCAGCGAGGTGGTGGATCTGGCGCGCCAAGCGGTGGGCGTGGTCGGCTACGCCCAATCGGAGGTCGAGCTCCGGACCCGATACGACGAGGGGCGCCTCTTTCGATTCCATCCCGACGGCGAGATTTGGAAGCTGGCCCGGAAGATCACGGTGGTGTTTGCCGATGTGCGCGGGTTCACCGCTACGTCGGAGGGCGGCGTGTCGGAGCGGGAGTTGGCGCACCACCTCTACGAGGTGTTCGATCCCTTTGCGGCGCTGGTGGAACGATACCGGGGCCGGATCGACAAGTTCACCGGCGACGGGGCCATGATCACCTTCGGCTTCTCGCGGGTCACGCCCCAGGACGAGATCAACGCGCTGCGCACCGCGTTGGCCATCCAGGAGTTGATGACCGGCCTCCGCGCCGACGGCCGGACCGATTTCACTATCGGAATCAGCGTCCACACGGGGCGGGCCCAGGTGGCGCATTTCGTGCTGAATGATCGGAGCATGGACCGGACGGTCATCGGCCGAAACGTGAACATCGCCGGCCGACTCTCCAATTCGGGAAAGATGCAGGGCGGGATGGCGGACGACACCCCGGGCGAAGATCAGCCCCGGATTCCGATCGACCCGTCCGGCGCCCGGCGGGAGGTGTGGGTGGACGAGGTCCGGCACCCTCTACAACACCGGTATCGTGGTCAGCCAGGATACGGTGGAAGAAGTGGTGCGGCTGGGGGTGGCCGAGCCCTGGGCGCGCGGTGGGGTGCACGGGTACCGCTTTTTCGACGAGGTGCTGGGAAAAAATGTCTTGCTAGAGTATGTGGGCGATGTTAAATTTAAAGGTGTCGGCCGTTCGATTGCGATCTACCGGCTCGGGACCGAACCGGCCGCGCCGGGAATGGTCGTCGCGTTGCCGCAGGAGCGCGGATGACATCGACGCTCTGGGCGCCGTGGCGGATGGCGTACATCGACGGGCCGCGCCCCGATGGGTGCCTGCTGTGCGATTTGCCGCGCGAGGTTGATGATCGCCGGAATCTCATCCTCCACCGAGGCCCGCGGACGTACGTGGTGATGAATCGATACCCGTACAACAACGGGCACCTCATGATCGTTCCCTACCGGCACTGCGCCGATCTGGACCAGTTGTCCCCCGAGGATTCGCTGGAGATCATGCAAGAATCCCAGCGCACCACCCGGATCCTGCACGGGCGTTTCGGTGCAGAGGGGTTCAACGTGGGGATCAATCTGGGAAAGGCGGCGGGGGCCGGAGTCGCGGATCATGTGCACATGCACGTGGTGCCCCGCTGGGTGGGCGACACCAATTTCATGCCGGTGCTGGCCGACACGAAGGTCATGCCAGACTACCTGGAATCGACCTACGAGAAGCTGGTCCCCTTTTTCCGGGGAGAGCGAGGGTAGGAGGGGGCCATGCTGGTCCAAATGACGGTGCGCGGGATCGCGTTGGATCCCATCACCAATATGCCGATCATCATCCTGAAGGACGTCGACGAGCGGAAGGCGCTGCCGATCTGGGTCGGGATCTTCGAGGCGAATGCCATCGCCCTGGAACTCGAGAAGGTCACGACGCCCCGGCCGATGACCCACGACCTGCTCAAGAGCGTGCTGGATGGGCTGGGGGTCACCGTGCGCCAGGTGATCGTCAACGACCTGAAGGACAACACCTTCTTCGCCGTGATCGAGCTCAATCACAACGGGACGGTCATCAACATCGATTCCCGCCCGAGCGACGCCATCGCTCTGGCGCTGCGGGTGAACGCGCCCATCTTCGTGACCGAGAACGTCGTATCCCAGGCGAAGAGCGTCGAGATCTCCGAAGAGAAGGAAGAGACGGACAAGTGGAAGGAATGGCTGGAGAACTTGAAGCCCGAGGACTTCGGCAAGTATCGGATGTGAGGCGACGACGCCCCTCTCGAAACCCGGCGACCGATCGGTCGCCGGGTTTTTTTGTGCGGGGCGCCGGCGTGGGCGGGTGGGGCAGCCGGACCGCTCGGGGAGGAAAAACGGCCCGGGCGGACCAGAGGGTCCGCCCGGGCCGATACACAGGTGCCGCGCGATCAGCGCGCGAGGACTTCCGGATTCACGATGTTCGGCGGTCGCTGCCCATTGACGCCCGCGATGCAATTCTGGGCGGCCATCATCGCCATTTTGGTGCGGGTCTCGATCGAGGCGCTGGCGGTATGCGGGGCGAGGACGACCTGCTTCATCGAGATCAAGGCGCGCTCGCACTTCGGCTCCCGCTCGTACACGTCCAGGCCGGCGCCGGCGATCTTACCCTCCCGGAGGGCTTTGGCCAGGGCCTTCTCGTCCACGATCGGGCCGCGCGCGGCATTGACCAGGATGGCCGTCTTCTTCATGAGCGCGAACTCGGGATCGGACAAGTAATGCCGGGTCTCCGGAAAGAGAGGGATGTGCAGGGAGACGAAGTCGGACTCGCGCAATAGGGTCCGCTTGTCCACGTACATGACCCCGTACTCGCGCTCGGTCGCTTCGTCCACGCGCTGGACGTCGGTGTAGATCACGCGCATGTCGAATCCCTTGGCGCGCCGGGCGACGCCCTTGCCGATGCGGCCGAACCCTACGACGCCCAAGGTCTTGTGGTGCACGTCGTAGCCGGTGAACTGCATCAGGCCCCACCCCGTCCATTTCCCCGACCGGAAGAACTTGTCCGATTCCACCACGCGGCGCGCGGTCGCCAGGAGCAACGTCCAGGCGAAATCGGCCGTGGTATCGTCCAGCACGCCCGGGGTGTTGCAGATCATGACGCCGCGGCGGGTGGCCGCCTTGACGTCGATGTTGTTGTACCCCACGGCCACGTTGCAGAGGACTTTGAGGTCGGGGCACTGGGCCAGCAATCGATCGTCGATCGTGTCGGTCAAAAGAACGATCGCCCCGGACTTTCCCTGCAGCTTCTTGACCAATTGGATCGGCGTGAAGGGAACGTCACGCTGGTTCGACTCGACCTCGAAACTGCCTGCTGAGCAGCGCCAAGGCTTCGTCGAAGACCTTGCGGGATACCAGGACCTTCGGTCTCACAGGGGCCTCCTTTCGGGGAACGTCGGCCAGACGACGGGTCCGAGAACGAGCGCCAATGTATTGATGCGAAGCTCGAATGTCAAGTGTTTTCTAGGGTTTGGAGGTTTTCTGATGGCGCCGAGCGACCCCGAATCCGGGCGTTTTCGCGCTTGCCTGCGGTTGGTCGTCCCCGGCGCGCGCCGGCGCGTGGTGCCGGCCGGGTCGGCCGGAGAACCTCCGCGCATCGCCATCCTCATGGGGTCGGCCTTGACACCCGCCAAATCGCAGTGATAAGAAGGGGCGTAACTTGGCGAGAAATCTCACACCTCGAGGTTGTGCGGGGAGTGGAACGATACCCCCGGGATCGGTCCCGATCGCGGGGGATTTGAGAATTCCAGGGTCGGCGCGCAGCGGTTCGCAATGATCCTCCCATCGGCGGCAGACGGGAACGGACGGGTGGAACAGCGTGATCCAGATTGACGGCGGGCAAGGAGAAGGGGGTGGGCAGATCCTTCGGATGGCCTTGACACTGGCTGCCGTCTGTGGGGCGCCGATCCAGGTCCGGGCCATCCGGGCGGGCCGACGGACTCCAGGCCTGCAAGCCCAGCATCTCACGGCCGTGAAGGCACTGGCCGCGATTTGCGGGGCCGAGGTGCAGGGGGCGAGCCTCGGCTCCCAGGCGCTGAGGTTCGTGCCGGGCCCCGTCCGTCTTGGCGAGTACCGTTTCGACGTCGGCACGGCAGGGTCGACGGTGCTGGTGCTTCAGGCGGTTCTCCTGCCGTTGGCGCTTGCGGGGGGGGCGTCGCGCATCACACTCCTCGGGGGAACGCATGTTCCGGGGAGCCCGCCCGCGGAGTATGTGCAGGCGGTATTCCTGCCGTGCCTGGTGCGCATGGGTGTCCACGCCAGCCTAGCGATTCCCCGGTGGGGGTTCTACCCGAAAGGCGGGGGGCAGCTCGTCCTGGACACGGGGGGACGCGCGGTTCTCCGGCCGCTGGCGCTCGTGCATCGGGACGGCCCCTTGTCCGTTCGCGGGGTCTCGACGGTGGCGGGTCTTCCGCGCGGCATCGCCGATCGTCAGCGGGCGCACGCGCTAGAGCGACTCGAGGCGGCCGGACAGGGTGCGGTCATCGAGGTCGGCGAGGTCGTGGCATCGGACCCCGGGAGCGCCCTGTTCCTGGCGGCGCACGCCACGGGGAGTTGCGGGGGATTCTCGGCGCTGGGAGCGCGTGGGAAGCGCGCTGAGACGGTGGCCGACGAAGCGGTCGAGGCGCTGCTGGAGTTCGCCGGCACGGATGTCGGATGCGACCCGCACCTGGCAGATCAACTGGTGGTGCCGATGGCGCTGGCGGCCGGGACGTCCCGCTTCACCACCGGGCGCCTGACGCCCCACCTGGTCACGGCCCTCGCGCTGGTGCAGCAGGTCTTGGGGTGCCCGGTGCAGGTGCGCGGGGAGGTGGGCGGGCCGGGTTCCGTGACGATCGAGGGGGTGGGGATGGAGAGCCGAGAGCCGAGAGCCGAGACCGAGGGCGGGGACGTGGGCGGGCAGTCGAGCGGCGAGAGCCGGCGCGCCGCGGTTCCGGCGCGGGTGCGAAAGGCCCGGGCGGCGGACGGCCCCGCCATCCAGAAGCTCCTGGCGCACTTTGCGGCGCGGGGCGAGCTGCTCCATCGCACGCTCAACGAGATATATCAACACCTGCGAGACTTCTTCGTCTGTGAGATGGAGGGGCAGGTGGTGGGCGTGTGCGCCCTTTGGCTGTACTGGGAGGACCTCGCCGAAGTCCGCTCGCTGGCCGTGCTGGAGGATTATGGAGGTCGCGGGTTCGGGAAGGCACTGGTCATGGCCTGCGTGGAGGAGGCGGCGCAGCTGGGAATCCGGCGCGTGTTCGCGTTGACCTATCGCCCCGGGTTCTTCGAGCCGCTCGGCTTCCGGACGCTGGATAAGCGGGAGCTGCCGCAGAAAATCTGGAAGGATTGCATTCGATGTGCGAACTTCACGTGCTGCGACGAGGTCGCGCTGATCCGCGACGCCGGGCCGCCGGCGCGCGAAACGTGAGTCCGGCAGCGCGGGGCACAGACCGGGGATGGCGAACGGCCCGCTCATGACCAAACGGTGCGAGAAATGCGGATGCGAGATGGCGGGCGGCAGCTTGGCGTACGAGGTGCGCATCCAGGTGTATGCGGACTTTGACGGTGTGCTGCCGGCACCCGAGGCGGGTGCCGATCTGGAGGCGGAGATGCGCAAGGTTGCGGCGGCCACGGCGCAACGGGATCCGGATGAACTGGCGCGCGACGTCTATCACAGCGAACGGCATCTCGTATGTCCGGGATGTCGGGATCGGTATCTCGCCAATCCGTTGAACCTGCCGCTCCGCGAGACGGCGCCGTGAGCTGCGATCCGTCCAGCGTGCGCAGGGTTTTAGGAGCGGGGGCTTTCTTGACACGCTCCTGACCGTATGCTACACAGGGTCGGGTTTCATCGGTGTGCCCCATGGTGTCGCCGAATGCGAGCGCGACGGCGATCCGGTGGCTGTCGTTCGCGAGGGGAACCATCCCGCCGTGACCAACGCGATGCTCATCGCCCTGTTCGGGGGAATGGCCCTGCTCCTGTACGGGATGCAACTGGTGGGGGAGGGGCTCCAGCAGGCGGCCGGTGGCCGGATGCGGCAGATCCTCAGCGGGATCACCAACAGCCGCCTCAAGGGGATGCTGGCGGGCGCCTTCATCACCGCCGTCATCCAGTCGTCCAGTGCGACGACCGTGATGCTGGTGGGCTTCGCCAGCTCGGGGTTGATGACGTTGACCCAATCGGTCAGCGTCATCCTGGGGGCCGACATTGGGACGACCATCACCGTCCAGCTCATCGCGTTCAAGATCTTCGACTATGCCCTGCTCCTGGTGGGCGTCGGCTTCACGCTGATCTTCGTCTCTCGCCGGAAAGTCCTGAAATTCGTCGGGCAGGCGGTCCTCGGATTCGGCTTCATCTTCTTTGCGATGAAGGTGATGTCCGACGCGATGGTACCCCTGCGCGACAGCGAGGTCTTCCGGCTCCTCCTGGTCTCGTTAAGCGACCAGCCGCTCCTGGGCTTGATCGTGGCCGCCACCTTCTCCGCGCTGGTGCACAGCTCCGCCGCGACCATCGGTCTGGCGATCACCCTGTCCCTGCAGGGCCTCATCCCGCTGACGGCCGCCATTCCGATGATCTATGGGGCCAACATCGGGACCTGCGTGACGGCGTTTGCCAGCTCCATCGGGACGCACACGGAAGCCAAGCGGGTGGCGATCGCCCACGTCTTCTTCAAGGTGGTCGGGGTCCTGGTGTTCTTCCCTTTCATCACCCCCTTCGCCCGACTGGCCGAGATGACCGCCGGCGACGTCCCGCGCCAGATCGCGAACGCGCACACGCTGTTCAATGTCGGCATCACCATCCTCTTCCTGCCCTTCTCCGCCGCCCTGGCGCGGGTCATCTCGGTGCTCGTGCCCGAGAGCACGGAAGGGGAGGGAGTGTTCAAATCCAAGTACCTGGACGAGCGGGTGCTGGACACGCCGGCCCTGGCCCTGGGCCAGGCGCATCGCGAGGCGCTGCGCATGGCGGACATCGTCTCCGAGATGTTCACCAAGACCATCGAGACCTTCACCCGCGAGGATCCCGAGCTGATCGACCGGATCGAGGAGAAGGACAACCAGGTGGACACCCTGGATCGGGACATCAAGCACTACCTCACCAAGCTCTCCCAGCAGAGCCTGACCGGCGAGCAGAGCAAGCGCGAGATCGGGATCCTCTCCTTCGTCAATAACCTGGAGAACATCGGGGACATCGTCGACAAGAACCTGATGGATTTGGCGAGGAAGAAACTCAGCAAGGGGGCGCGGTTTTCCGACGCCGGGGCGCAGGAGATCGCGCTGCTCCACAAGAAGGTCCAGCAGAATCTGGAACTGGCCATCGCCGCCTTCGCCGGCGGCGATCCGGTCCTCGCACAGCAGGTGCTGGAGCGGAAGCTGGAGCTGAGCCAGACCGAGCGCCGCTTTCGCCAGGCCCACATCGAGCGGCTGCACGCCGGGTTCCGCGAGTCCATCGACACCAGCGAGATCCATCTCGACATCCTGACCAATCTGAAGCGGATCAATTCCCACATCACCGCCGTGGCGTATCCCATCCTGGAGACCGCCTGATGGCGCGCCCGGCATCCGGCGGGGGTGGGGCGCCGGCGGTCCGGAGGGGCGCCCCACCGGTCCACCAGGTCATGGTGGCTTCCGACGCCACCGGCCACACCGCCGAGGTGGTGGTCCGGGCCGCGCTGGTGCAGTTTCGCGGGGCGAAGGTGCAGGTCCACGTCCGGTCCCAACTCCGCACCCTCGGGGACGTGCGGCGGTGCGTGCGCGACGCGCACCAGGTCGGCGGCCTCATCGTGCACACGCTGGTCTCTGCGGAGATGCGCAGCGCCATGCTCACGGAGGCTCGGGCGCAGCGCGTGCCGACCATCGATTTGCTGGGGCCGCTCCTCCTGCGGCTTGAGGATCTTCTGGCGCTCCAGCCGCTGGCCAAGCCGGGCCTCTTCCGGGACATGGACGCCGAGTATCGCCGCCGCTTCGAGGTGATGGATTTCACCGTCCGTCACGACGACGGCCAAGGGGCGGAGGGCCTGCTGCAGGCGGACTTGGTCCTGGTCGGGGTGTCGCGCACCTCCAAGACCCCGCTGAGCATGTTTCTGGCTTGGCGGGGCCTGCGGGTGGCCAACGTCCCCATCGTCCACAGCTTGCCCCTTCCCGAGGAGTTGACGCGCGTCCCGGTCTGCAAGGTGATCGGGCTGACGATCAAGCCGGAGCGTTTGCTCGAGTTGCGGCGCTCGCGTCTCCAGCAGATGGAGACCCCGCCGAAGTTCCCCTACGCCGACGTGCGGCAGATCTGGACGGAATTGGAGTATGCGCGCGACCTGTGCGGCCGCGCGGGGTGGCCGCTGGTGGATGTGACCGACAAGTCGGTCGAGGAGGTGGCCGCGGAGGTCCTGGTGCTGGCCGGAATCGAGCAGCCGGCGCGTCGCGCGGAGCCGGGGCGGGCGGGTCTCCCGCCCACCTGGCGACGGACCTCCGAGTAGGCGGTGTGCTGGGAGGACAGGGAGGGACGGACGATGGCGATCCGCGCTTACGTGTTTGTCGAATCGACCCTCGGCAGGGCGACGCAGGTCGCCGAGGCGCTGGCGAAGCTGGCGGGCGTGGAGATGGCGCATGCCGTCACCGGCGCCTACGACGTGATCGCGTTGGTGGAGGCGGCGAGCCTGAGCGAGATGGGGGAGCTGATCAGTCAGCGCATTCACCGCCTCCCGGGGGTCCTGAAGACCACCACCAACGTCGTGGTGGAGTCGGCGGCGGCGAACGGTCCCTCGGGGGCCGGGGGCCGCGGGAAGCGCGCGTGATCCCGACGCGATTGCGCAAGGATCCGGTGACGCAGCGGTGGGTCGTGATCTCGCCCGAGCGGGTGGATCTGCCCGCGCCGGGACCGCCCTCGCGATCGACGGAGCTCCCGTCCGAGGCGTGCCCCTTCTGTCCGGGGAACGAGAGCCAGACCGGGGCCGAGATCTACGTGGAGCGGGAGGCGGGCACGCCGGCCAACCGGCCCGGCTGGTCGGTGCGCGTGGTGGCGGATCGCTATCCGATCTTTCGCATCGAAGGAGGCCTGGAGCGGCACGCCGAGGGGATGTACGACAGCATGAATGCCGTGGGTGCTCATGAGATCCTGATCGAAACGGCGGACCACGCGCGCCACTGGGCGGAGCTGGAGGCGCTCCAACTCGATCGCGTCCTCCGCGTCTGCCAGCAACGGTCTCTCGACCTCCGCAACGACCTCCGGTTCCGCCAGGTCATGTGGGTCAAGAACCATGGCTTGCCGGCGAGCGTGTTCCAGCACCCACACTCGCACATCATGGCCAGCCCCTTCGTGCCGCGGGTGATCGAGGAGGAGTTGAAAGGGTTCGGTGACTACGCGCGATGGAAAGAGCGCTGCGTGCTGTGCGACATGGTTAAACAGGAGCAGCGGGACGGGCGGCGCATTCTCTTCCGAGAGAAGGGGGTCCTGGCCTTCTTGCCCTTTGCCTCGCGTTTCCCTTTCGAGTGCTGGATCGTTCCCATCGACCACGCCCACGACTTCGGCACCGCCGCCCCCGGGGTGCGTCGCGACCTGGCGCACCTCCTCCCGCGCGTGCTGGGGGGACTCCGCCAGGTGTTGCAGGATCCACCCTTCACGCTGGTGCTGCACTCGTCTCCCCTGGCCGAGTTCGCCCGGGAGGAGTATCATTGGCACCTCGAAGTGGTCCCGCACCCACCCCACCTGCTGGGCCCCGAATGGGCCACCGGTATTTTCATCAACCCGGTCTCGCCGGAATGGGCCGCTGACCGGCTCCGCGCCGCTCTGGGGTCCTCCGAGGCGCGACAGACCTGAGCAGACCTCTTCGTGCCACACCGCGTGCGTTCCTTGCGGTCCGGCCCGGGCGTGAAGATGGTTCGCCTGCGCGATTGACGCACCTTTCCTCGTATTGTAGGCTCCATCAAAGGGTGCGTGCCCGAGACGGGCCGCCCCGACACCACGGCGCGGCGAGGGGGTGGGTTTGCACGCCTGAGAGCGGTGCGAACCTCCCTCCGGGCCGATGCCTCGGGGAGGCCACGACACCAGGTGCAGGCTCTTGGAAATACCGGGCCGAGACAGGGTCGGCCCGGGCGCAGGCGAGAAAGCGAGGCGGTCATGCGAGGCGGGATGCGGATCGGGATGGGCCTGCTGGCGATAGCCGTGTGGGCGACGGCGGCACATGCGGCGGTACCCGATGGACCAGCGGACGGCCGCCGCGTCGTCGCACGGGTGAATCAGGTGGAGCTGACGTTCGACGATTTCAAGGTGCGGCTGGGGATGCTGGAGCAAGAGCGGGGTCCGATCCCTCCCGGACCGGTACGGGGAGATCCTGCGGGCGCTGGTGCGGGAGGAGATCCTGTTCCAGGCGGCAGCAGCCCAGCAGGTGGACCAAGAGGCCCGCGTCAGGCAGCGCATGGAAGTGGCCCGGCGGCAGGTCGTCATCGAGGAACTCCTGCGGCGGAAGATGGAGACGCTGAGCCAGGTGACCGACGAGGATATCAAGAAGGCCTATGAAGAGAACAAGCCGCTCCTCACCACCGAAACGGTTGGCGCCAGCCACATCATGGTGAAGACCGCGGCCGAGGCGGAGGCCATCCGGGCGGAACTCACAGCCGGGAAACCGTTCGCAGAACTGGCCAAGGAGAAGTCGCAGGATACCGGGAGCGCGGAGAAGGGTGGCGAACTGGGCATCCTGAGCCGGGGACAAACGGAAGCGGAATTCGAAACGGCGGCCTTCGCCCTCAAAGACGGCGAGATCAGTGGCGTGGTGAAGACGCAGTACGGGTTTCACATCATCAAGGGCGGACCCCACGGCGCCATCGTGCAACCCTACGATGAGGTGAAGGAGAAGCTGCGCGAGATGCTGGCCAAGCAGAAGCAGCGGGACGGCTTAATGATGACGATGCTGGAGTTCGAGAAGGGCGCGACCACGGAGCTCTTTGAAGATCGGCTGCGGTGACGCGAGGCTGGTCCGGCAACGGGCCGCGGCCCGGGGTGACTCGTCGAGGAATGGCTGAGCATGGGATATCGTGCGTGGCGCAGAGTGGATGGTGCCGAAGGGGGGACTTGAACCCCCACGAGGATACCCCCACTACGCCCTGAACGTAGCGCGTCTACCAGTTCCGCCACTTCGGCAATGGCGTTTTTATAATCGCTCCGGCAGGAATAGTCAATCGAAAAGCGTATCGGGACGAGCACGAGCGGCCGCCGGCGGGCCCGATGACGCTGCCGTGTCCAGGTGGCCGCTTCGACAGGATACCGTGCGGGCGCGACCGGTCGTGACGTTCCTGACCGATTTCGGTGCGCAGGACCCCTTCGTGGGCATCATGAAGGGCGTGGTGCTGGGGATCTGCCCCGACGCCTCCTTGGTGGATCTGTGTCATGAGATTCCGGCCCACAACATCTTGCACGGCAGTTTCCTCCTGGACATGGCGGTGGGCGCCTTCCCTGCCGGTACCATCCATGTGGCCGTGGTGGATCCGGGGGTCGGCGGAGCGCGCCGGCCGATCCTGGCCGACATCGATGGGCAGTTTTTCGTCGGTCCGGATAACGGTGTGCTGAGTTACCCGTTTGCATCCGCGGAGCGATACGAGGTCAGGCGGCTGTCGGTCGAACGGTTCTGGCGGCATCCGGTCAGCGCATCGTTTCACGGGCGCGACGTCTTCGCGCCCGTCGCCGGCCATCTGGCGGCCGGCGTGGATCCGGAACGCTTCGGACCCGTCATTGCCGATCCCGTCCGCCTGGAGACCCCGCGACCGCAGGCGGATGCCACGGGTCGGGTTCAGGGGCAGGTGATGCGCGTGGATCGGTTCGGGAACTGCCTCACGAACATCCCCGGCCACCTGGTGGCTGGTCCACGGCCGGAGCGGGCCGGGCAGGTCGTGGTATGGGTCGGAGGGCGCGAAATCGGCCGGTTCGTCCGGACCTTCGCGGATGTCTCCGCCGGGGAGGCCGGCGCGTTCGTTGGCAGCGCCGCCTACGTCGAACTGTTCTGCAACCAGGGGCATTTCGCCCGCGAGTGGCGGGTCGGCCCCGGGGATCCCGTAACCCTGGAACGTACCACGTTGGCGTGAGTGCTGGGACAGGTGGAGGCGCAGTGACGCGGGTTTGACACTCGGGAGGGCATGTGTTACAAGGAATTCTTCTGGCGGCGCACACCGCCGGGGTTCAAGGAGGACCAACCGTGAAACAGCGTACGCATCGCGCCACACCGGCTGCCTGGGCAGTTCTGGCCGGCCTGCTCCTGTGCTGTCTGCTGGTTCCCGCCGCACCCGTCGCCGCCCAGGAGGCGCGGAGCGCCCTCCAGAGCCTGCAAGACGCCTTTGTGCAGGTGGCGCAGGCGGCCAAGCCGTCGGTCGTGAATATCGCGACGACGCAGAAACCGCGGGCGGCGGAAGGCCGCCGCGGGCAGGTACCGCCGCAGTTTCGGGGGCCATTTCGTGAGTTTTTTGGTGAGGAGTTCCTCGAGCGCTTCTTCGGCGAGCAGCCACAGCGCGAGCGACACAGCCTAGGGTCGGGTGTGATCGTGGACAAGCGAGGCTTCATCCTCACCAACAATCACGTGGTCGAACAGGCCGACGAAATCGAGGTCCAGTTATCGGACAAGCGCAAGTTCAAGGCGACGGTGGTGGGGAAGGATCCCAAGACCGATCTGGCCGTCATCAAGGTGGATGCGACGGGCGACTTGCCCGTGGCGAAGCTGGGCGACTCGGGGAAGGTGCGGATCGCCGAGTGGGTGATGGCCATCGGCAACCCGTTCGGCCTGGACCAGACCGTGACCGTCGGCGTGGTGAGCGCAGTCGGACGCTCGGAGGTCGGGATCACCACCTACGAGGATTTCATCCAGACCGACGCCTCCATCAACCCGGGGAATTCCGGCGGACCGCTCGTCAATATGGCGGGAGAAGTGATCGGGATCAACACCGCTATCGTGGCCTCGGGGAAGGGAATCGGCTTTGCCATCCCCATCAGCATGGCCCGGGAGATCACGGACCGCCTCATCGCGCAGGGGAGAGTCGTCCGCGGCTGGCTGGGGATCGGCATTCAGGAACTGACCGAGGAGCTTGCGGCGCAGTTCGGGGTAAAGCCGGACGACGGGGTCCTGGTCGGTAACGTCATGAAGGACAGCCCCGCGGAGAAGGGGGGCCTCAAGACCGGCGACATCATCCTGCAGTTCAACGCCGCCAAGATCGCCAACGTGCGCCAGTTGCAGCGCGAGGTGGCGCAGAGTCCCATCAACGCCCCCGCCACGCTCAAGGTCCTGCGCGAGAAGCAGCCGCTGACGCTGACGGTGGTCCTGGGCGAACAGCCCTCCGAGCCCGCCGTCGCAGCGGGGAGCGCGCCGGCCGAGAACGCCGACCGGTTCGGCTTCAGCGTGCAGGACCTGACGCCCGAACTGCGCGAGCAGCTGAAGGTTCCCGCGGGCAGCGGGGTGGTGGTATCGGGCGTGGAGGAGGGGAGCCCTGCCGCGCGCGCGGGCCTGCGTCCCGGGGACATCGTCGCGGAAGCGAACCGCGAGCGCGTGCGCAGCGTCCAGGACTTCACCCGGCTGCTGAGCCAGGTGCGGCGCGGCAGCAATCTGCTGCTGCTGGTGCAGCGGGAGGGCAATTCGCGGTTCGTCGTGCTGACCCCGAAGCAGCCGTAGCGCGTACCGGTTCGCCCCGCGAGGAGGCGTCATGCCGCGCCGTAGCGGCTCGTTCTACGAAGAGATCCGGGACGATACCCTGGCCGCCTATCTCCGCCGCATCGTGCGCATCCCGCTGCTCAGCCGGGAAGACGAGCAGGCGCTGGGAGCGCAGATCCACCAGGGCGACGACCGGGCGTTCCGCAAGCTGGTCGAGGCGAACCTGCGCTTCGTGGTGAAGGTCGCCATGCGCTACCAGGGGTGCGGCCTCTCGCTGCTGGACCTGATCAACGAAGGCAACCTGGGTCTGCTGGAGGCGGCCCGCCGCTACAGCCCCGACCGCGGGGTGAAGTTCATCACCTATGCGGTCTGGTGGATTCGCCAGGCCATCATGCAGGCGCTGGCGTCCGGCGGGGGCGCCGTCAGTCTGCCGATTCGGAAGGCGCGCCTGGCCTCCAAGATCCGCGAGGTGCGGGCGGACCTGGCGCAGGCCCAGCAGGCGGAGCCGAGCAACGAGGCGGTGGAGGAAGCGCTGGACCTGGACCCGGGCGAGATGGAGGAGATCCTCCGCGGCGCGGGGGCGCAGGCCTCGGCCACGGACGGCGAGGGGGGCGACCCGCTGGGGTTGGAGCTGGCGCAGACCAGCGCGATCCCGTCGGCGGACCAAGAACTCATCCGCCGCGCCTTCCGGGAGGAAGTGGAACGCCTGCTCGGCCACCTGAAGCCCCGCGAGCGGGACGTGATCGAGTTGCGGTTCGGCCTGGGGCGGGAGGAGCCGCAGACGCTGGAGGAAGTGGGGCGGCGGCTGAAGCTGTCCCGCGAGCGGGTGCGCCAGATCGAGGCGCGGGCCAAGCAGAAACTGTCTCAGTTGGCGCGCACCCGACACCTGAAGGAATTTCTGAACTGAACGCGTGGCGGGAGAGGATCGGGATCGGCGATGAATCAACCGTCTGAAGACCAGGTGTCGCGTGTCTTGGTAGTGGACGACATGGAGGCCATGCGGCTGGCCCTGGTCAAGTGCTTGCATATGAGTGGGTACGAGGTGATGGCCGCCTCCTCGGGCGGGGAAGCCTTGGAGCTGCTGCGGACGCAACGTTTCGATCTGCTGCTGACTGACCAGACCATGCCCGGACTGTCCGGACTGGAGCTGACCGACGCCGTGTCCCGGATGCATCCCGACATGCCCATCGTCGTCCTGACCGGCCATACGGATGTGGAACTCGCCAAGGACTCGCTCCAGCGGGGCGCCAGCGACTTCGTCACCAAACCGGTGAACATCCGGGAGCTGCCGATCCTGATCGAGCGGAACCTGACGCGACGCCGGCTGGAGGTGGCGCGCATTCGAGAGCGGGGGGCGCAGGTCCTGTTCGAGGCGATCAAGGCCCTGGCCTCTGCGGTGGACGCCAAGGACCCCTACACGGCGCGCCACTCGCGCCGGGTGACGCGCCTGTCGTTGCTCTTGGCGGACGCCATCCAGCTGCCCAGCGAAGAGCGCTACCTGCTGGAGCTGTCCGCCTGGATGCACGACGTCGGCAAGATCGGCGTGCCGGATTCCATCCTGACCAAGCCCGCGCCGCTCACCCACGAAGAGTTTGCCGTCATGAAGGAGCACTCGGCCAAGGGCGGCGAGATCGTGGGCGAGATCGAGGAGCTCGGCCGGGTGGCGGACGTGATCCGGCATCACCACGAGCGGATAGACGGCCGCGGGTACCCGGACGGGTTGCGGGGCGCGGCGATCCCGCTGGC
The DNA here is from genome assembly GCA_963695995.1 of uncultured Methylomirabilota bacterium. Lineage (GTDB taxonomy): Bacteria > Methylomirabilota > Methylomirabilia > Methylomirabilales > 2-02-FULL-66-22 > 2-02-FULL-66-22. The sequence goes on along the minus strand of CAVOIV010000016.1, from coordinate 20,549 downwards.
GTCCCGGATCATATTGATTGCGGATTCGTTCGAAGCCATGGTGGCCGATCGGAGCTACCGGCGAAGCCTCGGGCGCGAGGCGGCGATTCGCGAGTTGCAGGAACACAGCGGCACGCAATTCGACCAATCGCTGGCCCAGGCATTCATTGGGGCGCTGGATACGCATCCCGAGGTCTGACGGGCGATGGCAGCCACGGGCCCGGTGCCAGGCGCCGCCAGTGAGGCACCCATGACACTGCTCGATCTGTTCGCGGCGAGCGCCGGCCGCGTCCCCGACCATCCGGCCATCGTCTTTCGCGAGCGACGCCTCACGTATCGAGAGCTCGAGCGGCAAGCGCACACCCTGAGTGGCGTGCTCCGGCGCGCCGGCCTCCGGGCGGGGGACCGCGCCGTCCTGGTCTGCCCCAACCTGCCGGAGTTCGGGATCGGGTATCTCGGGGTGCTCATGGCCGGGGCCGCCGTGGTGCCCTTGAATCCGCTCCTCAAAGAGGACGAGGTCCGCTACGTTCTGGAGGATTCCGGCGCGGCCGCCTTGGTCTGCCTGCAGGCGAGTCTTCCGGTCCTCCGCGCGGCGCGGCGCGGCCTGCCGGAGCGGGTGCCCATCGTGCTGCTCGATGCCCCGGCCGACGGCGAGCCCGGCGATCGCTCCCTGCTGGGGGCGCCGGCGGAATCGCAGTCCCCTGACGTGTCCGCGCTCGGGCCGGAGGATGTGGCGGTCTGTCTCTACACCTCGGGGACCACCGGGCGACCCAAGGGCGCGCTGCTTTCGCACCGCAATCTGATCGCCAACCTGGAGAGTTTCCGGGCGGTCCTGCGCGTCACCGAGGAGGATGTGTTCCTGGCGGTGCTGCCGCTCTTTCACGCCTATGGGGCCACCGTCCTGTTCCTCGAACCCCTCTCCTTGGGGGCCACGATCGTGGTGGAGCCCCGCTTTGTCCCGGAGGCGGTGTTGCGCGCCATCGCGCAGCACCGGGTGAGCCTCTTCGCCGGCGTGCCGAGCATGTATGCGGTGCTGGCGGCGACCCCGCGACCGCCCGGCGACTTCTCGGCCTGGCGGCTGTGCATCTCGGGCGGAGCGCCGCTGCCGCCTGCGGTCGTCGAGGCGTTCGAGACGCAGTACGGGATCCCGATCTACGAAGGGTACGGCCCGACCGAATGCGCGCCTGTCCTGACGGTGAATCCGCCCTTCGGGACGCGGAAGATCGGGTCGGTGGGGCCCCCCATCCCACAGGTGGAGCTGCGCGTCGTGGACGACCGGGGGACGACGGTCCCGGCCGGCGAGGTGGGCGAGATCGTGGCGCGCGGACCCAATGTGATGCGGGGGTACCTGAATCGGCCGGTGGAGACCGCGGAGGCGCTGCGCGACGGCTGGTACCACACCGGCGATCTGGGCCGGGCGGACGCGGATGGCTACTATTACATCGTGGACCGCAAGAAGGACCTGATTCTGGTCGGCGGCCTCAACGTGTACCCGCGTGAGGTCGAGCTGGTGCTGTGTGCGCATCCCGCGGTGTCGGAGGCGGCGGTGGTCGGTATACCCGACCCGGTCCGCGGCGAAGCGCCCAAGGCGTTCGTGATTCTTCGGGACGGACAACCGGCCGGAGTGCAGGAGCTCCTCCAATGGTGTCGGCAGCGTCTGGCCAACTACAAGGTCCCGCGCAGCATCGTCGTGGTCCCGGACCTTCCCAGGACGGTGACGGGCAAGATCCTGAAGAGCGAGATCCGGTCCACGGCGTAACGGGTGTCCGGGCGCCCGCGGGTTTCCGCACAGGGCCGCGCCGCGCCTGCGGGTGGATCGCGCGAGCCCTGATGGGGGCGAGCGCGCTGGTCCTGCCCTGTTTCTCTGCCGCCCTCGACGACGAGGCCGCATTTGCCCGGGCGCGCCAGCAGATGGTCGAGCGGCAACTGAAGGGTCGGGACATCACCGACCCTGCCGTCCTGCGGGCCATGGGTACCGTCCCACGCCATCGGTTCGTGCGGTCCGCCTTCGCCGCGGACGCCTACAGCGACCGGGCCCTCCCCATCGAAGAAGGTCAGACGATCTCGCAGCCGTACATCGTGGCGCTGATGACCGCGCTCTCGGAGCTCGCCGGGCCGGAGCGCGTGCTCGAGGTGGGCACGGGGTCCGGATACCAGGCGGCCGTGCTGGCCGAGATCGTGCGGCAGGTGTACACCATCGAGATCCTCCCCGGGCTCGCTGCCAGTGCCGGCGCCCGGCTGCGGGCGCTCGGATACGCGCGGGTGGCGGTCCGCGCGGGGGACGGATATCTCGGATGGCCAGACGCGGCGCCTTTTGACGCCATCGTCGTGACCGCGGGCGCAACGCACGTCCCCGAGCCGCTGGTGGCCCAACTGGCGGAGGGCGGCCGGCTGGTCATCCCCGTGGGCGCCTCATCGGGCGCGCAGGAGTTGATCCAGGGGCGCAAGATCGGAGGCCGCCTCGTCACGCGCGTGGTCCTTCCGGTGCGGTTCGTTCCCCTGGTGGAACCGCGACGGTGACCTGCGCCGTCCGGCGGGGCCAGTACGGAGATGCCGCCGTCAGCCGGCCGGCCTCAAAGGGGTGCGCATGGCGAAGACCTTCATCACCGAGCTGCTCGACGGCCAACCGATGACCTCGTTTTTTCTCGCGCGACAGATCCAGATCCGCCAGCGGCGGAGCGGGGAACCCTTCCTCACGCTGATGCTGACCGATCGGACCGGCGAACTCCCCGCCGTGATGTGGGACGGGGTGGATGACGCGGTCAAGGCGCTGACCGACGGCGACATCGTGAAAGCGCAGGCGGTCCTCGGGGCGTACAACGGGGCACCCCAGCTCACCGTGAGCCGTCTTCGGAAGGCGACGGCGGATGAGATCGCCCCGGAGGACTATCTTCCCCGGAGCGATCGGGATCCCGCCGCCCTGGTGGCCGAGCTGGAGGCGGCGGTGGAGGGCATCCGGCAGCCCCACCTCCGACGTCTGCTGCAGGACCTGCTGACCGATCCGGTGACGCGGACGGCGCTGACGAGCGCGCCGGCGGCCAAGGCGATCCACCATGCGGTGTTGGGAGGGCTCCTGGAGCATACCGTGTCCGTGGTGGGGCTCTGCCGGTTGCTGGCCGACTATTACCCGCCGGTCAACCGGGATCTGCTCGTCGCCGGCGCGATCCTCCATGACCTGGGAAAGATCCGGGAACTCTGCTGGGACCGGGTATTCGAGTACACCGACGTCGGACGCCTGCTGGGGCACATCACGCTGGGCGTCCTGTTGGTGGAGGAGCGGATTCGCGCCATTCCCGATTTTCCCGCGGACCTGGCAAACAGCCTGTTGCACTGCATCCTCAGCCATCACGGCGAGCTGGAGTGGGGGTCGCCGAAGCGCCCCAAGACGCTCGAGGCGATCGTGCTCCACTACGCGGAGAACCTGGACGGGAAGATCAACTCGTTCCTGAGCTTTTCCAAGCGATATCCCGATCCGCAGCACCCCGGTTGGACCCAGTTCAACAAGGCGCTGGACCGTTACTTGTACTTCGCGTCGCCCGCGGGTGAGGTTGCGGGCGAGGCGGACGTCCCGGCCGACGGTCAGTAAGGGGGCGCCGATCAGCTCATGATTCCCCTCAAGGACAACCTGCCGACCCGGTACCCGCCGGTGGTGACGCTGCTCCTCATCGGCCTGAATACCTACGCGTTCCTGAAGGTGTTCCTGCTGGGCGCGTACGCCGGTCAGCGCTACCTGCTGTATTACGGGCTCATTCCCTGCAGCCTCACCGGAAGCTGCCAAGTGCTCGGCCGGGCGTTTTCCCCGGAAGCGACGCTGATCAGCTCGATGTTTGTCCATGCCGGGTTCTTTCATTTCGCCGGGAACATGCTGTACCTGTGGATCTTCGGCAATAACGTCGAAGACGCCATGGGCAAGGTGCGGTTCCCCATCTTCTATCTGGCGTGCGGGCTGGCCGCGGCGTATGCGCAGATCCTCCTCGACCCGACCTCGAGGATCCCCATGGTCGGGGCCAGCGGGGCGATCTCCGGCGTGCTCGGGGCCTACCTGTTACTGTTTCCGCACGCGCGGATCCTGACACTGATTCCGCTGGGGCTCCTTTTCCCGCTGGTCGAGATTCGGGCCGTGTTCGTGCTGGGGTTTTGGATCGTGATCCAGGTCCTGAATGGGCTCTTGACCTTCAACCACGAGGGGGGAGGCGTCGCCTGGTTTGCGCACATCGGAGGTTTTGCGGCCGGCATGTTTCTGGTCGGTCTCTTCAAGCGGTGGTCCGTCCCGTGGGGATGGCGACGACATGGGCGCGTGTGACCGTTGGCATTTCTCAGGGTATCGGATGGCCGTTTCGCCGCGCTCTTCGACCTTTGGATACTCTTAAGCAATACATTATTAAACGAGTATAACCTATTGATATAGTTAATAAAACACAGACGAAAAATATCTCTCGCAAAGACGCCAAGGACGTCAGAGGGCGGTAATTCGGCAAGTTGGCGATGTGGCAACTTGGTACAGCCAGGAACCGCCCCTACATTTCGAGCTGCCCAGCTTCCCAATCGCCCAGTCGCCAAATGGCCCTGTTTCCGCCCCTTGGCGCTGCGGCTGCCCAACGTTGGTGTTGGGCGATCGTGGCGACAGGCGGATTCTCGGATCTCCGGTGAATTCCTTGACACGGTCGTGCACTGTCTATACACTCCCACGAATTCTCACCGGGTAGGGGGACCCATGGGCCGGAAAGGCCGGAAGAACGGGACCAGTTTCTACGAGCTCCGCTGCATCTCGTGCAATCAGTTGGTGCGGGAAAAGGAATCGAGCACCCGCTGTCCTAGCTGCCGGCATCCTCTGGATGTCCGATACGATTACGCCTACATCCGGTCCAGGCTGAACCGCTATTCCCTTCGGAACTCGCCGGTCAAGGCCCTCAAGTACCTCGACTTCTATCCGCTGCTCGATCTCGATCTCGTGGTCTCGATGAACGAGGGGGGCACCCCCCTGTACCGGTGTACCCGCCTGGCCGAACGGACCGGGATCCGCGATCTGTACATCAAGAACGAGGGCGCGAACCCGACCGGCGTTTTCAAAGATCGCGGCAGCCTGGTCGAGCTGACCAAGGCCAAGGAGTTGGGGGCCAAGGCGGTCTGCGTGGCCTCTACCGGGAACATGGCGGCCTCGGTGGCGGCCTACGCCTCGGTCGCCGGGCTGACGTGCTACGTGCTGGTTCCGGAAGGGACCGCCATCGGCAAGCTGGCGCAGGCGCTCTCGTACGGGGCCCGCCTGCTGCAGGTCCGCGGCACGTACACTGACGCCGCGCGCCTGACCGAGGAGATGAGCGAACGCCACGGCTTCTACCTGGCCGGCGACTACGCGTTCCGGGTGGAGGGACAGAAATCCCAATCGTTCGAGATCATCGAGCAACTCGACTGGCGGCCGCCGGCCGTCGTCATCGTCCCGATGGGCTGCGGGACGAACATGGCAGCGGTCTGGAAAGGCTTCAAGGAATTCTACGAGCTTGGCCTGGTGGACCGACTGCCGCGGATGGTCGGGGTTCAGGCCGAGGGATGTGCGCCGATCTTGACGGCCTTTCAGCAAGGGGTGGAAACGCCGACGCCGGTCGAGAAGCCGTTCACGGTCTGCACGGCGGTGGCGGCAGGGGATCCGCTGGATGGCCTCAAGGCGCTGGCGGCCATGCGGGAATCCGGGGGCTGCGGTGTCATCCTGAGCGACGCGGAGATCCTGGACGCGCAGCAGCAGCTCGCGCATCAGGAAAGCATCTTCGTCGAGCCGTCGGGCGCCATTCCCGTCGCCGCCCTGTCGTCCCTGTTGACCACGGGGCGGATTCGGCCCGACGAGGTCGTGGTGTGCCTCGCCACCGGGAACGGCCTGAAGGACCCCAAGGCGGCCCTCAAGGTGCTGCCGTCGCCGGCCACCATCGAGCCGAACATGGCCGAGGTGGACAAGTTCTTGCGCTTGCGGCTCTACGAGATCCGCGCGGCCGGGGCCCGGGAAGGGGATCGCGGGATGTTTCCGCGTCCGCCATCGCAGTCGCAGGTGGTGGAAACCGTGCGGACGGAGCTGGGGGTGAAGCTCACGGCGGCGTACGCCAAACGCGTGACCGCCCTGGTGACCGATTTCGTCGAGAAGGGGAAACAGATCACCAAGTCGGATCTCCAGTATATCGTGGAGAATGTGCTCAAGGCGCTGTCCGAGCCGGCGCCCATCCTCGAGGTGGAGGATTTCCAGATCACCACCTCGCTCAAGCGGAAGGCGTCTGCCAAGGTCTGGATCACCTTCGACGGCGAGCGTGTGCAGTCCGACGCGACCGGCGTCGGCCCGGTGGATGCGGTGGTGAACGCCCTGAAGAGCGCCGCCGAGAGCCGGGGGAAGCTCTTTTTCGACCTGGTGGACTTTCAGGTCGAGATCAACTCCCCCGGAACGGACGCCTCGGTGGAAACCACCATCACCATGAAGGATACGAAGAACAACCGCGTGGTGGCGAGCGGGACCTCGCCGGACGTGATCGTGGCCTCGGTGAATGCCTTCGTGGAAGGGTACAACATGCTCTGGTCGCGCCAGAAGCCATGACGACACGGGCTCTGGCGCGACCTGGTCCTGTCACCAGGCGTCCTGTGGCGACGCGGCCGGGGCCGATCGGTTCCCGGCCGCGGTTTTTCGGGCGGACTCGGCCGCGCCGTGTCGGAACGGGATGCGGGAACGCCGAGGAAGCGTCGAAGCCCCGAGGCCTTTATGGTATACTCCCCGCCGGGCGTGACGCCGCCCGACTATAGATCTTGACATCCTGAAGGCGTCGGGCAGACTGAGCGCGGGGATGGCGGGCGAGCAGAAAAGGTCGCCCGGGAACGCGTCCGGACCCAGGGCGCCACCCCGGACGGCCGGCGACGGAGCGACTGGGTTGATGACGAAGATCCTGGCGGTGGATTGGGGGTGGGCGAAGCTCGGGCTGGCCGTGAGCGACGACCTCGGGTTGACGGCGCAGGGGTTGCGCACGGTCCCCCGGCGCAGCGAGGGGCAGGCGCTGGAGGAGATCGCGGCCCACGTCGCCGCGCTGCAGGTCCAGGCGATCGTGGTGGGACTCCCCAGGAACATGGACGGGAGCGACGGCCCCTCGGCAGACGCCGCGCGGACGTTTGCCCGCGCACTGGAGGCGCGTGTCCGGCTGCCCGTCCATCTCTGGGACGAGCGGCTGACCACGCTGGCAGCGGAGCGGACGCTGGTGGCGGCGGGCGTGCGTCGTCGCACGCGGCGGGGGCTGGTGGATCAGGTGGCGGCGACGCTGATCTTGCAGGGCTTTCTCGACCGACGGCAGGCGGCGTCGCGTCGGGAGATCCCCTGACGGATGACGATGGCCCTGGCACAACGTCTCCGAGGTCTCCGAGGGATCATCCCGTTTTTGCTCGCCTTCGTCTTGACGGCGGTGGGGATCCGTACGTATCTCCAGTCGACGCCACCCACCTCCGGTCTGGTGCCCGCGGCGCCCACCGTGGTCTATATCAAGCCCAAGACCGGCGTCCAGGACATCGCGCTGCTCCTGCAGGACGCCGGGGTCATCCGCAGCACCTGGACCTTTCTCGCGCTTGCCTATCTCCAGGGGTCTCTCAAGCGGCTGCAATCCGGCGAATACGAATTCCACCCGGGCATGAGCCTCTTCGAGATCCTCCAGAAACTGGAATCCGGGCGCGTCGTCACGCACCAGGTGACGATCCCCGAGGGGTTCACGGTGGAGGACATCGCCAAGCTGCTGGCCGGGGAGCGCCTGGCCGATCAGGATCGCTTCCTGGCGATGGTGCAGGACCCGATGGTGGCCGCCCGTCTCGAGGTGCCGGCGGCGCGGCTGGAAGGCTATCTGTTTCCCGACACGTATCGCCTCACCCGCGGCATGGGCGAGGAAGAGATCATCCGCGTCATGGTCGGGCGGTTTCGCCAGGCGGTCCCGCCGGATTTCCGGGAGCGTGCCGCGCGGTTGGGGATGAACCCACACGAGATCGTCACACTGGCCTCGCTGATCGAGAAGGAGGCGCGACTGGACGCCGAGCGCCCCCTGGTCTCGGCCGTCTTCCACAATCGGCTCCGCCAGCGGATGCCGTTGCAGTCGGACCCCACGGCCGTGTACATGGTGCCCCGCGGCCAGGGGCGGATCACCGCCAGCGACCTGCAGCGCAAGAGCCCCTACAACACCTATCTGGTGCAGGGCCTCCCGCCGGGGCCCATCGCCAACCCGGGCCTCGCGTCGCTGCGGGCGGCGCTGGAACCCGCCTCCGTGAATTTCCTGTACTTCGTGGCCAAGAACGACGGCTCGCATTTCTTTTCCCGCACCCTCGACCAGCATCACCAGGCTGTGCGCTTGTATCAGGGCTCGGGCCGGGTGCCGCCGACCAAGGCATTGCCAACCCCGGCGGCGCAGGACGGGGCCGCCGACGATCGGGCGGCGCGGGTGGAGGAGTCCTAAGCCGTTGTCAAAGAATAACTTGACCGGAGAAATGACGGGGACGGCATAAGGAGCCGTAACGAAATTATAAAAAATGGACAAGGTATTTCGTAACGGCTCCTAACGAACCGGAGGACTGCATGACACGACAGTTCAGCATCCTGATTCTCGGGTTGGCCCTCGCGCTCGCCGCGGCATGTGCCGGCCCCGAGGCCGAGGTGGAGAAGCAAGAGGCCGCGCAGGTCGCGTACGACATCGGGCTGGGCGCGCTCGCCGAGGGGAACATGGCCAAGGCGATCAGGGAGCTGCAGAAGGCGGTGGAGAAGGAGCCGCAGAACGCCCGCTACCATCATGCGCTGGGGAATGCGTATCTGCGTGTGCCGGATGCGGACAAGGCGATCACCGCGTTCCGGCGGGCGGTGGAGCTGGACCCGCGTTTCTCCGACGCGTATAACGACCTCGGGGCGGCCTACCTGAGTCTTCAGCAGTGGGATCCGGCGATCGACGCCTTCCGCAAGGCGCTGGCGAACCCCCGGTACCTGAGTCCGGAGCGCGCCTACATGAACCTGGGCAACGCCTACCTGGCCCAGGGCCAGTACCAGATGGCGGCAGAGGAGTTCCGCCGTTTGGCGGACGTGGTGCCACAGTCCCCCGACGGCTATTTCCTGCTCGGGCGGGCGCTCCTGGCACAGGGGAAGGCCGCCGAGGCCAAGGAACAGCTGGCGAAGGCCATCACGATCGATGGCACCGTGGCCATCTTCCATCTGGAGATGGGCGCGGCGCTGACGCGACTGGGCGACGTGACGCAGGCGCGCGAGCATCTGCAGCGTGCGGTGGATCTCAATCCGGCCGGGCCGGAGGCGGCCGAGGCGCGACGCCGGCTGCAGGGGCTCAAATAACGTGAGGACGAAGGAGGGTTCATTGATGGTCGCGCCGACACGGGATGACGGCGGGGGCTGGGCCGAGCGGTTGGACCGGCTGGTCCGCCGCATCCCCGGTCTCGGGCGGTACCAGGACCGCGAGGGCTTGCGGGAAACCGACAAGCGCGTCCGGACGTATCTGGCGGAGCTGCTCGCCGACCTCGGGCGCGAGATCGAGGCCGCCGAGCGGCGGCTCGCGGAGGCCGCCCGGCTGGACCGGCTCGCGCCACTGGACCGGATCGGGCGCCAGGTGGCCACCCTGGCGGACCGGATTCGGTTCGCGAGCTACGGCTTCACCGGCGTGTTCGACCAGCCCGCCATCCGCGAGCGGGAGCTGGCCGGGCTGCACGGGTTCGACCTCCGGCTGCTCGAGCAGATCCCCCGGCTGCAGTCGCAGGTGCGGATCGTGACGGACACGGCCGGCCAGGACCAGGGATTCTCCGAGGCCCTGCAGGCCACCGAGGCGGCGGTGCGGGAGTTCGAGCGGACGGTGGACGAGCGCGATCGGCTGGCGCGCGGGCTCTAACCAGGATACTGAAAGACTCGTTTTTACCCAGGCTGCTCAAAAAGGCCTAGATACAAGGCGGCGCGCGATACGTGGTGCGAGGCGTACTTAGCGCGTACGCCGCAGCGCCGCGCGAGCGCGCCAACGCTGTCGATGGGCCTTGTTCAGCAGCCTGCTAACCAGGAGGCGACATGGGTATCGCGCTGGAAGTCATCGAGTGGTTCGACCCGGACGGCCGCGAGGTCGTGCACCGGATCCCCGAACGCGGCTCCACCGACATCAAGATGGGAGCGCAGCTCATCGTGCGGGAGAGCCAGGCGGCGGTCTTCTTCCGGGACGGGAAGGGGCTCGACGTCTTCGGGCCGGGGCGACACACCCTCTCGACGCTCAACCTCCCGATTCTGACCAAGCTCCTCAGCCTGCCGTGGGGGTTCACCAGCCCCTTCCGGGCCGAGGTGGTGCTTCGTCAACGCCAAGGTCTTCCCGGATCTCAAGTGGGGGACCAAGGAGCCGGTGGCCTTCAAGGACAAGGAGCTCGGGGTGGTGCGCCTGCGCGCGTTTGGCATCTTCAGCGCGCGCGTCACGCAGCCGCTCCTGTTCGTGAACACGCTGGTGGGGACCCAGGGCGCCTACGGGTCCGACCAGGTGGAGGCGTACCTCCGCGAGGTCATCGTGTCCCGGCTGAACGACTTCCTGGGGGAGCACGTGGAGACGATCTATCAGCTCCCGCGGCAGTACGACGAGATCGGCGTGGCGGTCAAGACGCGCCTCCGGGACGATTTCCGGCGCTACGGCCTGGAGCTCATCGACTTCTTCGTCAACGCCATCACGCCACCCCCGGACGTCCAGAAGATGATCGACGAGCGGTCCGGGATGGGCGCCGTGGGGAACCTGGACGACTTCATGAAGTTCAAGGCGGCCAAGGCGCTGGGCGATGCCGCGGCCGGTGTCGGGGCTTCCGGGGGGCAGGCGGGCGCCGGGCTGGGCATGGGGATGGGGGCCGGCCTGGGCTTCATGCTGCCCGGCATGATCTATCGGAATCTCCAACCGGACGACGCCGACCCCGAGCGGATCCGCGAGCGTGGAACGGTGCACTGTCCCGACTGCCACGGCGACGTGCCGATCACGGCCCGCTTTTGCCCGTCGTGCGGCAACCAGATGGTCGTCGCGAACAAGTGCCCCCGGTGCGGGAAGAACGTGACCGCGCAGGCCAAGTTCTGCCCGGCCTGCGGGGCGGACGTGCAGGCCCGGCTCACCTGCAACCACTGTCAGGCCGTCTTGCCGCCGCGCACCAAGTTCTGCACGGGCTGTGGCGAGGCGGTGACGCCCCCGACGCCGTGAGGATTCCCTGCCCACAGTGCGGCGGCGAGGTACCCCTCCGCGAGGCGGGCGGATTTCCCGCCTGTCCGTTCTGCGGCGCGGGCCTGGTGCTGGACCTGTCCGGCATCCGGACCCATTTCCTGTACCGGCCGCGGATCGCGCCGGACCAGGTGCTGCCGTTGCTCCGACGCTGGGCCGACCGGAAGCGAGCGGGGGCGCTCGCCGGGCCCGCCAACCCGCGCCTCGTGTACTACCCCTTCTGGCGGTACGTCAAGGACGGGCCGCGGCGGCTCGTTCCCGCCTGGTCCGCGCTGGATCCCGCGTGGGACCGCTTCTCACTGCCCGATGCCGAGCAACTGTTCTTTGATGCCGCGCAGGCCGAGGGCGGAGAGGTGATCGATCCGACCGTCCCCGAGGCGGCGGCCCGGGCGCGCGCGCTGGGCGACGGGGCCACCGAAGCCGGGGACCTGGTGCACCTGCCGGTGTACGAGGCCACGGTCCGGCTGGCCGGGACGCCGGTGTCGCTTCGGGTCGAGGCCTGCTCCGGGACGGTCCTCGCGCCGGAGGACGCCTTGCCCACACCCGCCGATGGGGCCACCAGCGGGCGCACGGCCTGGATGGTCGGCGGCGGGTCGGCGATGCTCGCGGCCGCCGTCTCCATCGCACCCCTCTGGATCGCCCTGGCCGCCGTCGCCGCGTTGAGCCTGATGGTGTATCTGGGGCTCCGCGGCGCCGGTCGCGGCGGAGGGGCCTGAGATGGCGCTGCTTCATCTCGGCTGCCCGGGCTGCGGGGGTGCGCTCTGTCTGGCGGAAGGGGAGCGGATCATCGTCTGCCGCTATTGTGGAGGCCGCTGCCTGGTCCTGGTCCCGGATGCCGTCCCGCGCTATACGGTCGAGGCGTCCGTCGGCCGGGACGCGGCGGTTCGGATTGCGCTGGAGAGTCTGCAGCGGCCGGACGTGCCTGCGGCGGTGCGGGGTCGGACCGGCGTCGAAGCCGCCGGCCTTTGCTACGTTCCGTTCTTCGAAGCCACCGCCGTCCGCCTGGGGACGGTCTTCGTGCGCGAGCGCGTGAAGCCGCCCGCCCCGCTGGGCGATGGCGAGCAGGGGGGGCAGGCGCTGGACCGGTGGCTGGAGGATCCGGGGAAAGAGAGCGAGGACACCAAAGTCGTCGAGCAGGACGTCCTCCGAATCGCCCCAGCCTGCGAGCTGCCGGAGTTAGGGGTGGCAAGGATCCGGCTGGCGGACCTCCGGCGCGCCGGATCGCCCGTGCCGCTCTCCTCGTTCGACGGCGTGGCCCTGCAGAGCCGGGCGGTCGTCTTCGCGCCGACGACATCCGCCGAGCGCTTTCTCGCAGAAACCACCTGGCGGGTGCCATCGGCCAACGACGACACCCGATACGTGGACACGCGCCTCAAGCTGCTGTACTACCCGGTATGGCGGATCCTCTACCGCCATCGGGGGCGGGTGTACGAGCTGGCGGTGGACGGGGTGCAGGGGACGCTCCTCCGCGGCACGGCCCCCCGGAATGTGGCCGCCGCGGCCGCAGCCGCCGCCGCGGGCCTGGGCCTGGGGGCGCTGGGCCTGGGTCGTTGGCTGCGCTGGGTGGCGGGGGCCGACGGCGTCGGACCGGCGTTCCTGCTCGCCGCCCTCGTCGGCGGGCTGCTGGTCTGGATCTCCCGGCGCTGGGCCGAGTCGGGGGGAGAGATCGAGCTGGCGTCCCCGTGACAGTCCGCGATAGAGTGATAAAGTTATTGAGTTATTGAAGTTATTGAGTTGTTGAGTCCGGGGGCCTCACCGGCGCAGCGTGGCAGCAGGCAGCCGGAACACGGAAAGGGCTTCCCCGCCGTGGCCCTCTTGGAAGCAAAGCCGTGTTCTCTATTCTGCTCTTGCTGCCAGCTGCCCACTGCCAGCTGTCACTTCGCACGTAACCCGGTGAAGAGAGTATGCTGACGCCGGTGATCCTTCCCTTGCGCTGCCCCGGATGCGGCGGCTCGCTTCACGGCACGCCGCAGAGCGTCCTCTTCTGGTGCGAGGACTGCCGGGGCGCGCGAGAGGTGGTGGCGGGTGGACTCGTCTCCCGACCCACGCAAACGGCCAGACCCGCGCGGCCGGGTCCAGGACGGCTCTGCCACCTGCCGGTGTGGGGGCTTCGCGTCCGGGCGGCCTGGGAGTGGTCCGGAGAAGTCCGGGGGGGCAGCGCAGGCTGGACCGTGCCGGACTGGGTCTACGTGACCGCCTTCGCCCTGTCGAACGGCTTCTACTTCGGCGACCCCGGCCTGATCCTCACGCAGAAGCGGGTGGAGCTGTCGCCGGGAGATCCGGCCCCGCTCCTCGGCGGCACGCGCAGCCTGGAGGAGGCGAAGGTCTTCGTCGAGCCGCACCTCCTGAGCCTGCTGGACCGGCGGGTGGACGTCACCGGGGTGGAGCTGAGCTGCGCGATTGACCAGGCGGTCGTGTGGGCGATCCCGTATTACGACGACGGGCTGACGTTGACCGACGGGATTCTCGGATGCAAGCTGCCCGGCGCGGCGCTGGACGAGATCGGCGCGCTCCGGGCCTGGTGGGAGCGGCAGACGTGAGCGGGACAGCGTGGGACCTCACGGGTCTCTTGCAGGCCGAGGTGGAGGCCTTGATGGTCGAGCTCGGTCAGCCAGGGTACCGGGGGCGACAGCTCTTCCAGTGGGTGCAGGCGCGGCGCGCGACCAGCCTTGAGACCATGACCAGTCTCTCGCGGAGGCTGCGCGCCGAGCTGGCGAGCCGCGTCGCCGTGAGCCGGCCCGCGGTCGCGCGGGTGCAGCGGGCGACCGATGGGACGCGGAAGTTCCTGTTCGGCCTGCACGATGGGGAGGAGATCGAGAGCGTCCTGATCCCGGACGAGGACCGGTTGACCGCGTGCATCTCGACCCAGGTGGGGTGTCCGCTGGCCTGCCGGTTCTGCCTGACAGGGCTGATGGGGATGCGGCGCAACCTGACGGCGTCCGAGATCGTGGGGGAGGTGCTCCTCCTGCAGGACCAGCTCGAGGCGGCCGAGCGGATCTCGAATCTCGTCCTGATGGGGATGGGGGAGCCGTTGCTGAACTTCCCCCAGGTCGAGCGGGCGCTGCGGATCCTCTGCGATCCGCACGGCGCCAATTTCTCGCCGCGACGGATCACGCTCTCGACGGCGGGGCACGTTCCCGGCATCAAGAAGCTGGCGGAATCGGACCTCGGTGTGAACCTCGCGGTGTCGCTGAGCGCCACCACCGATGCGGTGCGCGACCAGCTCATGCCCATCAACAAACGCTGGCCGATCGCCGTCCTGCTGGAGGCCTGCCGGGCCTACCCCTTGCCCGATCGGCGCCGCCTCACCTTCGAGTACGTCCTGCTGGACGGCGTGAACGACGCCCTGGACGATGCGAAACGGCTCGTCCGGCTGCTCCGCGGCATCCGCTGCAAGATTAACCTCATCCCCTTCAACGCGACGCCCGACCTGCCGGATCGCCCCTCGCCGCGGGAACGGATCGAGCTGTTCCAGCAGATCCTGTACGATGCGCGCCTGACGGCGACCATCCGCGAGAGCCGCGGCCGGGACATTTCCGCCGCCTGCGGGATGCTGCGGACCGAAAAGGACCGCCGCGGACCCGATGGTGAACCGCCAAACCGCCAAGGACGCCAAGGCTCTATGGCGTGATCGACAAGCCGCAAGTCATCTCGTACCTCAAAGCCACAGGTCATCACCTGGGGCTTCTGGTCAACTTGAATGTCGCTGTCTCAAAACAGGGGATCCAGCGGATAGTCCTCTCGTGGTGGCCCCGTATGATCTTCCAGGGACCCGACACTGTCGGTTGAAGATCCCCGCGTGCTTCTGGAAAGCAGGATCTTGGCGCCCTTGGCGCCTTGGCGGTGGCCATTGCGGTCCCCGAAGTATTCCTTGACACCTTCGGTCACTTTTCGTACTATGCCTCCGCGGGGTGGAGCAGTCCGGTAGCTCGTTGGGCTCATAACCCAAAGGTCGCTGGTTCAAATCCAGCCCCCGCAACCAAGAAAAACAAGGGCTTAGGAGAAACTTCCTGAGCCCTTTTTGCTTTGTGCTAATGCGGTGCTAATGGACGGCGACCGAGGATAGCCGGAAGATGCGCAACCAAGCGGGGAATGCACGTGACAGAAAGGAAGCGGGACCCTAAACTTTATTCGCGGGCCTAGGGTCAGCCATCCCCAGAGGCTTTGGTCAGCGCCTGGTCAACACCCCGAATGGGCGAAGGGGGGAGGAGGCAATCATGCCGGCGAAGAAGCAACAGAAGACGCAACAGTTGATGGAGTTGACGTTCAAACAGATTGCTACGGCTACGCGCGGCAAGGAGGTTGAACTGTACGGGCTGACTGAGAATGGCAAGGTCTTTCTCCTCGTCAAAAACCGGGAGTACTGGACGCCGTGTCCGATGGGAACCCCGATCGAGGGTGAGATGAGAAAGACGATAAGAGTGAAGGTTCAGCGTTTTGCCAAGCCATTGTCTACGGAATTGTGAGCGCTGAGATTCGTTCGCGGGCCTAGGGTCTGCAGCCCGAAAAGCGCCACCCTGGGCGCCCGGCCCGCGATCCTCTCCAGGGGGCTCCACAGGGGGAGCGATGCGACCGCAGACGGGGACAAAGCGCGATCCGCAACCTCCACAACTCGAAGAGATTCTTACCGCCGACGATTTGCCCGCCAAACACTGGAAGGCTCTCTATGTTGTGGCCATCAAGCGTATAGCGCGACGCGATAAGGCCTTCGCGGAAGCCCTCGCCAAGGAGTTCCTCCGGTCCGTCAGGGTGTCTAGGGCTCTTCGTTTCTCGGCCGACCCGCACATGGTAAGGTAATGACCGAGGCGGACGTTGACGCCAATTTTGAGGCGATACTCAGCGAGCAGCTTACCAGAAACCTGAGCAGGAAGCGTGAGTACCAGGATTCTTTAGATGACAACGTTCAGGACATCGTTCATAGAAAAATTGGTCACGACATCGTTCACTCGCAACTCTGAAACTGTCGGATATTGCGATGCCGTGATCTAGGCACCGGTCATCGTTTTGACAGGCTCAACCGGACCATCACCACAATCATTTGGGTCTCTCCAAGCGTGTGGTAAGGACTGCGGAGTGGCTGACACGACCGATCTATAAACCCTGCCGGATCATCCGGGGTATGCCGCGCTACCCATTTGTACAGCCACCGAGTCGTTTTCCCCAGCGAGGCACAGATGCTCTCTGGATCTTCTCCGGAGAAATACCGCTCCACTGCTGATGCCCGTTGCTTCAGAATCTTTTTTCATGAACACCTCCTGAAAGGATTCGGTGTCCATGAAAAAGCTGGCTGTGGCTACTCGATCGTCAAGGAGCCCGTGTGAACGATGTCCTGAACGCGAATTTAGTGAACGATGTCCTGAACGTTGTCATTTAGAGTATCCGCACGACCAATACCGGAGAATCCGGGAGCAACTCCTTCGGATAGACTGCACGAGGTGGGGGAGCTTCACGCAAAAATATTGGCGGATCTTGGAGAAACAAGGTGTGATCCCGAAGGACATCAAGGCGATGCTCAAAGAGAACCTAAAGACCGTCAGGGCCGCCCGTACTGCCGCCCTCCAGATACTTACCGACATTCTCCCTCGTGAGGATAGGGAGAGCTTGCGCGTCCAGTTTGAACGCGCCGGACCTAAACTGAAGTAGGACCTTTCCTCCGCACGTCCACTTTTTTCTCTCGCAGATCAGTAACAAATCCCGCTGCTTCTGTTGCCTAGAAATTCAAAGGTGTTCAGCTATTCTGCGCGCGTACTCACTTGCCCAGAAGGGGGACATCATGGTTCGGATTTCTGTTCCACCCCCTAAGACCACATGGAAAGGCTTGCGGCGCGTTAGCGGGCGCGCATCGCTCGGCACGCTCATTGCGGAGATCCTGGAGCAGGCGTTGACGGTGATGGAGCACAACGGCGCGGCGGACTGAGGACCGGCCGCCATCACGAGAGGAGAGGAGGTGACGACCTCGTGGCGGACGCCTGCCGGATATTCGACGGCCCTGTGCTGAGCGTGACCCCGGACGAACACGAGCAGCGCCTCGGGACGCGGGCGTGGCTCGACTGGTGGTTAGCGAAGTGCGAGCCGGTGCGGTAGCTCGACCTCCGAGCTCTCACGCCGAACCGGGCCGACACGCCATGGACTGAGCGGGTACGCCTCGACGACCTGGACACCGCCGTCAAGGTGTTGATGGAGTGGAACAAGGTCCGGTGCGTCTACTTCGGCGTGTGCCCCCGGCGGAGCGATGCGCCCAAGGACCGGCGCGCCTCCGGCGTGGTGGCTGTCCCCGGGATGTGGTGCGACGTTGACGACGCCAGCCCGGACGTTGTGACCCGCTTCCGCACGTTTACCAAACCCCCTGACCATATCGCGTGCAGCGGGCATGGGTATCATGTACGCAGGAGGGCGCTGAGATGTCCCGCCAGCGCTGGCACCCTCGCACCCGGCGCGACGCCCGCGCCATGGTCCGCCCGCGGCGGGGTGGACGCCTAGCCCGTATCCGTTCGCGTTCGGCCATGCGGCCGGATACGGCGCTGTCCGGTCCGTGGCTGTGCTGGAGTCTTCCGGCTGGGTACGGGTGGGTGCGGTGCCGGGGCTGACCGGCCTGTGGGTGATGCGGCGTGGAATGGCTAGTGGTTCCTGACCGGGCGAGCGGCTATGGTCTGGGGTGCTATGTTGGGGTGTGAGGTGTGTCCGGCCTGAAACCGCGGCGTACCCAGGCAAACAACAGAACGCTTCCGTACAGGAGACCATACAGTACCACCGGCGGAACAATCAGGAAGGCAAGGACTGCGGGCCACTCGGCATATAGCTCTTGGTAGGCACGGGCGAGCGTCATTCGTTTGTATTGCTGTGCACGCGCCAATGCGCGGCCTGCCTCCTCCTGTTTGCCCACATTGGCGTAGGTTCGGGATTCTGCCTCCGCAAATTTGGCTTCTTCACGTGCGTCGTGAACGGTCCAGATGGGCATGCCAACGAGGACGAACAGAATCCACATCCCCAAAGGACGAGGTAGAGTCGGGTGAGACCAGTGCGCCACGCCACCGTCATGCCACCGTCCTCTTGGATGCTGGGTCCGTTGTCGGAGGAGAGGCTATCACTCGGCAACTCGTGCGGCAACGGATGCGCCGGACGTGCGGCGGCCGATTGACCCGCTGCGGCTATGGGAGCGGGGACTGGCCCGCGGTCCTGTGCTGGAATCGCTCGCGGTACGGGTTGGTGAACTCTTCCACAAGACCCCGCACCAGCTCGCGTGCAGCGGACCCGAATGTGCGAAGGTTGCTTTCAATGTCGAGGAGGAGCGCGGCCGGCGGGGGTTGTGGTTCCAAGTACGCGTCGCGGTCGCCAGGGGTGACGAGACCAAAGGTAATCAAGCTCAAACCGAGGACAATTAAGCAGACGAGAAGGAGATATCTCATGTGCGTCCCCTCCCATGCGACGCCGTCCGGCGCCTGCGGCGTTGACAACTAAGTTTGCCGAACGGAGAGCGCCGATGTCAACCCAAAAATTCCCGGCGGTATGCGCCCGCCGACTGACCCGCCGCCGGGCGCGATCCTCGTGCGAGAGGTGCGGCTATCGGGAGAGCGATCGAACAGGGCGAGAATGTCTAGCGAGGTCTCCAGCAAACCCACGAGATGAGGAGGAGGCTGCACAACCCGACAACCATGAAGAGGCCGAGGAGGTCGAACATAGGCACGAGGAGGAAGCCCAGAAGGAGGCCGAATGTAAAGATGAGAAACAACGCGAGCTGGTCCATCGTCGGTCCCTGGCTCAGGAGGCTGCGGTCACGGCCGAACCAAATGCGCCTCAGAAGCGGGAGCAGGTGCTGCGTGATGTGTCGCTTCCTCCTCGCGTGTCCAAAGAGGAACGAAGACAAGGAAAAACAACGACAAGCCAATGATCAAGGCAAAGCAGAAGAGCACCAGGTGTTCCATAGCCGCTCCCTCCGGTCTGGTGGAAGCTCTCTCATGGTTTCCCACCATGCAGAATGCGATGCCACTGCGGCAGCGGCAACCCGGCCCGTGCAGGGAGAGCACTCGGCGTCCTGAAATCATCGGATTAGTATTGGGCGATGCCGAGAGAGAACTCGCCCCGTGGCTGGGAGCAGGGCTTCCAGTCGTATGCAAACCTGACAATTATTTTCCTCTTAATGACACGCATTGGCGCTCTCACGGCCAAGATGGTCCTTGCCTCCGCGGCAGACATGAACACGCCGACTGACCCGCCGCCGGGCCTGATCCCGGTCCCGATGAAAGGCGCGACCCTGCTCCTGACGGCCGCCGAGTTTACCGCCGGAGTACGCCGCGGGAAGTGGTGGCGGCGGCGGGCGGCGATGGAGCGGCGGGAGGCTACCTCCGACCCGGCGCCTGTGGTAGTATCCGGCGACACTGGGCGCCTCCTGTGACAGGGCCGGATCGGCGCACGGACGCTCCTGGGAACGTACCCCACCGGGCCATTTTGTGGCCTACAATGCGTTGAAACGCTAGGAATGGCTCTACGATGCATTGCACCTACTGTGACGCCGAATTTACGCCGAAACGGACTGCGGGGAAATTCTGCTCGGCGAAGTGTCGGGCGGCCGCCTGGCAAGCGAGCCGGGACGTGGAGTTGACGTTGATTGAGGAGAACCTCACGCGGACGCTGTTGCGGGTGCGGGCGCTCCGGGGCACGCAGGCCGGGGCGTAACGCGCGCGGGGGGCGTATGGTGACGAAACGGGTGCTCATCGTAGAGGACGAAGCCAACATGCGCGCCGCGCCTCCGGGAGTTCCTCGACCGGTCCGGCTACCTGCCCGCCGAGGCCGCCGATGGCCTCGCCGGCCTCGCCCAAGCCGAGAGCTGGCACCCCCACGCCATCCTGCTGGACATCCGGATGCCGGGCCTCGACGGCTACGAGGTGTGTCGGCGGCTGAAGGCGAACCCGGCGACCAAGCCCATCCCGGTGATCGTCATGACCGCCGTCCTGGATGACCCGCTCAGCCGCCTGGCCTACGAGGCGGGTGCGATGGCGTGCATCCTGAAGCCCTTCCGGCTGGAGGCGCTCCTGAGCATCATCCAGACGACCATCGCGGGCGCGGAGCGCCGCGCGAAGACAATCGCCAAGCGCGAAGGGAATCCCCCCTGACCTCCCCGGGCAGGCGGCACCCTCCCAGTGAAGCCCTCGACCTGCCAGGGTTATGACTCCAACGTCCGGGCGCACCTCAAGGTGGCCTCCGGCCCACTCGCGCTGCAAACCATTCGCGAGGACACAGTGCAAGGCTACCTGGCGAGCGCGCTGAGGAGCGGCGCCAAGCCGAAGTCGGTCAAGAATCACCTCATCACGCTCAAGACGATGTTCGCCGCGGCCGTCAAGTGGGGATACCTCACAT